>NZ_JAZDQT010000003.1:0-884181 GCF_036324255.1 Pedobacter albus
TTCGTGGAGCATCCCGAACGTGCGCGCCTACGTGCTGGGCTACTGGTACCGGGACGGGGGCATCTGGAAATACCATGAGCAGGCCTACACCGGAGCTGTTACGCTTGCCCTGGGCGATGCCATCGACGACGTGCGCATCCATCCCAAGGATGCCCAGCTGGGCACCTACGTGTACAAAAGCGGGGTAGGCATTTCGGCCTCTACCGATGCCAAGGGGCTGACCACGTACAGCGAGTTCGACGAATTCAACAGGCTGAAGAACATCAAGGACCAGGACGGCAACATCGTGAAGAGCTACGAGTACAACCTGGCGCACGAAACCTTCTACAACGATGCCGTGAGCGGCAGCTTTACCAAGAACGACTGTTCTTCGGGCATTGGAACCTCGGTAACCTATAGCATACCAGCCAATACCTACTCGGCTTCTTCAAAGGTGGCGGCCAATGCCCTGGCCGGCACGGCCCTGGCCAACGGCGGCCAGGCCTATGCCAATGCCAACGGCACCTGTTCGGGCGTGGCCACAACGGCCGTCAGCTACCTGAACTTTACCACGCCCTATACCCCGGGCGGCACGCCTTCGGCCAATATATCTTCATTGGTGATCAAGGACGGCAGCGGCACAACGCTGTACACCTACAACACGGCGCAGCTGCAGGCGGGCATCACCGTTCCGCAGGGTACCTACAGCTTCGTGATTACGGTATCGGGCATGCCGTGGGACATATCGACCGACCTGGGCTGGGCCAGCTGCTACGTCATTTCGGGGGCCTACTCGGCAGGGTTCGACAATACCACGTCCAGCTATACCCTTACCGGCGTAACGCTGAACGGAGCCACGGCCACCATCAACCTCGACAACATCGTATATCTCTAAACGCAACTCCATGAAAATAAGAAATATCCTCTTCTCTATATTGGTGCTAAGCTCGCTGAAGGGTCTTGCCCAGAGCCCTAGCGGCGACAAAAACTATACGATGGAAACCATCGTGAAGGTGGCCGGCAAGACCGACGCGTCCATGCTGATAGGCCTGCCCGTGGGGCAGGCGAACCGGACCATACAGTACGTTGACGGTCTGGGAAGGCCCGTCCAGACCGTGCAGTGGAAGGCCAGCCCCCTGCAGAGGGACCTGGTACAGGTAACCGAATACGATGCCCTGGGCCGTGAAACGAAGAAATACCTGCCCTACGCCGAGCAGAGCTCGGCCGACGGGAGCTTCAAGGCGAACGCTGTGGCGAACCAGGCCGGCTTCTACGGCGCGGGGTCTGGCTGGGACGCCAATGTGGCCAAGACGGCCTATCCGTACGGCATCTCGGTGATGGAGCCCTCGCCTTTGGGCAGGGTGCTGGAGCAGGGTGCCCCTGGTGCGGCCTGGCAGCCCTACAGTGCCGGCATAGCGGGCTCGGGCCATACAGCGAAGAAGGTCAGGGCTATTAATGGCCTCAATGAGGTTCGTATGTGGAATGTTACTACTTCTGGAGCCATTTCATCTTCTTTCTATACGAAGGGAAGTTTGTATAAAACAATTGATCGAAACGAAAACTGGATTGGTGGCCTTTCTGGTACGACAGAAGTGTTTGAGGATACGGAAGAAAATCCGATTCTCAAAAGAGTTTGGCAAGACGAAACGACATCTTTAGACACTTACTACATTTATGATGTTTACGGTAACTTAGCTTATGTAATCCCTCCTGCGGTTTTGGCGACTAGCTTTTCTGAGTCAGACGCTGTGTTTAAAAACTACATCTATGGCTACCATTACGATGGGCGTAATAGGTTGATAGAGAAGAAAATACCAGGTAAGGGATGGGATTATTTGGTGTATAACAAGCTTGACCAAATAGTGCTGACTCAGGACAGTGTGCAGCGTAGCAATGCACAGTGGTCGTTCATCAAGTACGACGCGCTGGGCAGGACAATCATGACCGGGATTTTGGGGAGCGAGGTTGCCAGGGATTCCTGGCAGTACAGCGTGGACATCCATCCCGTGCTCTGGGAGAACAGGGAAAGTAACGGCGGCACCGACTATACCAACAATGCCATTCCGGCAGCAGGCATATCCAAATGGGCCGTGCTGAGCTATTACGACGACTATGCGTTCTTGGGCATGGGCGCTACATTACCTCCGTCATCCTCAATAAGCACGAAGACAAGGGGACTGGAGACAGGCAACAGGATATACCATGACGATGGCGCAGGCTCAGAATGGGCGTTGACCTATTACGACGAGGACGGGCGAGTAAAGGAAACCATAGCCCAGAACCACCTGGGAGGCACCGATCGAGTAACAAATACCTGGAACTTTGCTAGCGAACTGACTAGCACGGAGCGTGCGCATATAAAAGGTGTCAACACGACCGTTATTGCCAATGCCTATACTTATGATCATATGGGACGTAAAATATTGGCAAAAGAGAACATCAATCTTCAAGGCGAAGTTGTACTGAGCAAGGATGATTATAATGAAATCAGCCAACTAATCAGAAGAAGCATGCATAGCACCGATGGAGGTATGAATTTCTTGCAACATAGCGATTTTACTTTTAATGAACGAGATTGGCCTAAAAGCACGATATCAAACCAGTTCAGCATGTTGTTGAAATATGAAGATGGTACTGTGCCGCAATATAATGGGAATATCTCTGGCCAACTTTGGGGCTCAGGAAATAGTTTTCCAAACTCATTTGTTTACAGCTATGACAAATTGAACCGTTTAACTAATGGATCTAGTTCTGGAATTGCCATGAGCGAAACGCTTAGCTATGATAATATGGGAAATATTACCTCATTAAGTCGAGATGGCGGTATGGCTGGTTCTTATAGTTATATCGGAAATAAGCTGATTTCTATAAATGGAGGGCCATTAGCTACAGGGACTTATACTTATGATGGTAATGGAAATACCACCACTGATGGAAGAAATGGAGCGACCATTACGTATAACTATTTGAATCTTCCAACAAGTGTGGTAAAAACAGGTGCAAATCTAAATTACATATATGATGCCATTGGAACTAAGCTAAAAAAGATAAATAATATCACTTCAGAGACTGTTGACTATATCAATGGCATTCAATATCTTAACGGTAGTATAGACTTTATCCAGACCGAGAATGGTATTGCCAGAAACAATGGAGGCAACTATAGTTATGAATATAACCTGACTGATCATCTTGGCAACGTTCGCTATAGTTTTTACAAACATCCAACTGCTGGAAATCTCCAGCAGAGACAAGCAGATAACTATTATCCTTTTGGATTAAGAAAGATAGATTTTTCAGGTAATAATAAATATCTTTATAATGGTAAAGAATTACAAGAAGAACTGGGGCAGTATGACTATGGTTCTAGGCTCTATGATCCATACATAGGGCGTTTTACCACCATTGACCCCCAGGCTGAGACCTATGTGAATTGGTCGGGTTATCTTTATGCGGGGAATGATCCCGTGAGATACGAAGATAAAAACGGTGAGGGGCCTGGGGACAAAATTATGGGTTATCTTAATGGGTTTGCAGATAATGTTTTGGGTTCGAACTTTAGGGCGCAATATAAGCCAAAGAATGTAAATGATTATAATCAGGCTCTTAGAAATGCAGACAATATCTCTCTGGTTGTAGCCGCCGGCCTTATGGCAGATGGAACTATAAATGTAGCCGCCGGAGGGACGGGGCTGCTTGCTTCAGGCGGATTGGCTTTAACAGGAGTAGGTGCTCCAGTAGCTGGCGTTTCGGCAACAGGTTCTGGCGTATTGTTGGGAAAAGGTACTGTAGAACTTGCCGCGGGGTCTTTTATAATGGCAAATGCTTTGAAAAACAAGCAAAAAGGCTATGCTAGTACTGATAGCAGTAAAAAACCACCAAATCCTGATGGAGCAAAAGGCAAACCAGATCACCAAGAAAAGGTAAAAGAATTAGCCGAAAAGGCAAAAAAAGAAAATCCAGGAAAAAGAGTCGAGACAGAAAAAAAGATTCATAATGAAAAATCTAATAGAAGGCCAGATGTGCAAGTTGTAGATCCTGAAAGTAATAAAACAACAAAAGTTTATGAAGCAGAGAGAAGACCTAATAGTAAAAGAAACAAAAAAAGAGAAGAGGAATACAATAGGTTAAATATACCAAATGAAACCCACAAAGTAGGAAACTAGCATGGCAAGATTTGAGTTTTACATCAGCGACACAGAAAGAGCAACGGTGATTAATCATATCCTTTCAAAAGGAACAAAGATAATCCCAGACCTTTTGTATGAAACAGAAGAATACGAGGTGCTAAGAGATACAATAGGATTCTTCAAATATTTGAAAGATAAAAATATAGGTTTTTTTTTAATAGATGACAGGTTCACAATAGAGCCTTTGGTCGTATCAAGAAATAGATTCTTCGAAGAACCCAAATATTCAGTTTACCAAAGAAAAGGCGGACCTTATATTGATGCTTCGTTCTACTTGGGCTATGCAGATGATGCTACAATACCCTACAAAGTTAGCATAATCGACTATTATGAAAAATTCATACACTATGATAGCTATGAAGAGTTTAAGGCACCAAATGAACTTAGAGAGTATTATGGGGAACTTGTCCGGTTTATAAAGAAAATGTGCCAAAAGGTAGAAATTGGGAAAAGGAAGTTTTGGATCAGCAAAGAAGTACTAAAGACGATTGAACTATAAATTATGGCATGAGATTTTGCAATCTAGTACACAGGAATTCGATTTCGTTCATATACTTAGCTTTCTTTAAATCTTACCATGACAAGAATCGGCATATAGGTAAGCCGTTAAGGCAAGACCAAAAGCAATGATTAAAAATGAAAGACGAAATCATATTAACCTATTTATGATTCTAAAGGGGAACTGGCAGAAGATCTCGTTTGGGCTTTGCCGGAGGGCGGACATTTTAAAATAGACAATTTCCCGTTTTTTGCCCCCGTTGGTCGGAATTTATAATCTCGGCCTTTACTATTTATAAGCTATAGAGCCACTAAGAGGAGAGTTACGCCTACGACGGCAACGGCAATGCCACCACGGCCACGGTCGGGCTTTCGAGGACTTCGGTAAGCCTTTCGTACAACTACCTGAACCTTCCGGCGACGGTATCGGGCGGTGGCATCGGCCTGGCCTACCTGTACGACGCCACCGGCGCCAAGCTGAGGAAGTCGAACACGGCGAGCGGCACGGTAACCGACTACGTGGACGGCATCCAGTACGTGAACAGTACGATCGACTTTATCCAGACCGAGGCGGGCAAGGCCCAGAACAACGGGGGCACCTACACATATATCTACCACCTGACGGACCACCTTGGAAATGTGCGCTACGTTTTCGATATTTACGGGGGAGCGGTGAGGCGGCTGCAGGAGGACGACTACTACCCGTTCGGCCTGAGGAAGCCGGCTGGAAGCCCGGTATCGCTGGACAACAAGTACCTGTACAACGGCAAGGAGCTACAGTACGAGCTGGAACAGTACGACTACGGGGCCAGGTTCTTCGACCCGATAACCGGGCGTTTTAGTACAATAGATCCAGTCGCAGAACATTTCCCGTGGATGACAAGTTATCAATATGCATCTAACGACACAATCAAGAACATTGATTTGGATGGTTTAGAGGGAATTCCTATAAATTTTTTGCTTGGAAATAACTCAGCCGTTCCCAAAGTTGGTAATTTTGTTGAAACAGCAAGCAAATATACCTCTGAAAATATTGGTAAGGCAGGAGGGGATTTCAAACCAGGAGCTCTTGAGGCATTTAGACGAGGAAATGCCGCTGAAGCTGAACAGCTGGCTAAAAATGGGCTCGAAAAAAACACTAAACCAATAGAGGCAGTAGATCCTAAAACCGGCCAAAAGGGCACTACTGTGCCAGATGCATTATCAGGAGGAGGAAAAACCTCAGAAATAAAAAATGTTAGCAGACAATCTTTAACAAGACAGCTAAGAATACAAGAAAAATATTCTAATGATAATGGATTTAACCCTGAGCTTATTATAAATAAAGGAGCAAAATTATCTGAACCACTAAAAAAATCCAGTTTCGAGATAAAGACATATCAGGAAATTATTACCGTTCCAAGCGACAATACTAAGGTAGTAAGTCCGGAAATAAAGCCGGCTACGAAACAAGTTCCCTCGCAGTCCTCAAAACAGGCTCAAGAATGGGATGCTATAATTAGAGAAATGACCAAAACTTAATAGCAAAATATGAAAACGAAAAGAGAAATAATCTTAGAAAATATACTAGAACAGGCAAAAGCTTACCTTACTGAGCTACATGAATTTGCCCCTTTTGGCTCAGCTATTAACTTAGATGGAGAAATAAAACCATTAGGAGTTTACATAGATGAAGAAGAAATAGATTCATTGAAGATGATAGAAATGCTTCAAAACCATATATTAAGAATGATAAATGACAACAAATTTATAATAGGGGCAATAGCTATTGATATTACAGTTAATGCTTCAGGAAACAGCTATAATGCTGTTGAAGTGAGATTTATTGAAAATGAAAGTCAATATAAAAAACAGATTAAATATCAGATTAAGGAAAATATAGTAATGTTCGAAGAAATTGATTATTGAGAACATGTCCTCATTTATTTTAGCATATGTAGAAAATGAATAAAATATTGAATAGGCGATAATCTGAGAATAGCTGATAAAAAGGCTATGTGCGCTACGTTTTCGATATTTACGGGGGAGCGGTGAGGCGGCTTCAGGAGGACGACTACTATCCTTTTGGCTTAAGGAAACCGGCGGGTAGCCCGGTATCGTTGGAGAAGAAGTACCTGCACAACGGCAAGGAGCTGCAGTACGAGCTGGAACAGTACGACTACGAGGCCAGGTTCTACGACCCGATGATAGGCAGGTGGAACGTGGTGGATCCTTTGGCCGAAAGCTACCATGCATATTCACCATATAACTATGCACTGAACGATCCTATTGGAAAATTAGACCCAAATGGAATGTGGGTAGAAACAGCGGGAGGGTATTCGACAAGTAATACTGCTGAAATTGCGGCATTCTTGGGGCAAAGCAATTCTCAACAAAGCGCAGAGAAAGACCCACCAACGAAAAAAGGCAAAAATATAATAAATAAACCGGGAGCTATAATTCGAAAAACTCAGGACGGGTATTCTATAGGTCAGGTGAAACAAGGGGATGGGGGAAGTGGGCTAAGTGATGCTATGGAATTGGGATTTGGATTTACCCCTATTGGTGTTGTAATTGATTTTGCCAATTTGATAGAAGGCAAAGACAGAGCTGGAAATCATTTATCTTGGGGTTGGAGGCTCGCGGGAATAATACCCTTGGTTTCCGAATTTAAGAATAGCAATAAAGTTGCGAAGGCAGCTACGAAGGCTTTTGGCAAGGAGGTGGCAGAAGTTGCTACTCGAATTGGAAGAGATGGAGAGGCGGTTGAAATTATATTTAAAGACGGAAGTAAAATAGATATAAATGCGGCGAGAGTAAAAGAATGGGTGCCAAACACACATCCAAAGGCTCCCGCGGGCACCCTTCAAAAAGTTAAGTTCGAAAATTCATTGCCTGGATCTAAAGGATATAAGCGTGTTGCAACACAGGCGGAGATTGATTACTTAAAAAAAACTTCTAAAAAAATAAAAGACAATATGCTAATAGATATAGATAAAGCAATTAAAACATTTGCAGCCTTTATGGATAATAGTTGGGCAGAAGTTAGCCAATTACTTGTTGATAGGGATTATACATCTGATGAAAGCGCTATGAACGATTGGCTACAATCAAATTGGGAGCTTCTTATAGAGAGAAAAGTATTGAAAATTAATAATTACCTAGAAGTATATGGCGATGGCGCAGATTTCAATGGAGCTAGCAGCAGAATTACCGACCCAAACTCTGTTGCTAATTTTAGGATAAAAGCCATACCAAAAACAGGCAACAGTATTTTTGATGTCTTGAACGAAGAAGTTGTAACGATGCCTGATTTAGTTTTTGATCGATTAACAGGCTTTCGAGATGGTTTTTATGCTTTAGAACCAGAATTCAATCATGCGCTGCTCAATGATGAAAATATAGGTATAGAAAGGGTCGTGAGGATGAATGATGTAGTGTTTGTTTTAGAAGAGATTTAGTTACTGATTATCGGTGAGATAACTTTTATTAGATAGGTCATTAGAAATATTATCGCATGTATTATTGATGAAAGAGGGAATGATAACTTAAATGGAAAAAAGAGATTTAAAAAAAATCTTAGACGAACTCCTCATGCCAATTGCCTTTAAATCAAAGGGCAATAATTGGACCTTTAAAGGAAATGAGCTTGTCAAGATGGTTAACTTGCAAAAATCGCAGTATAGCAATAGCTATTATGTAAATTATGGCTATATTTTGCGTTCAATCTCTTTCGACGGAACTATGCATATCTATAACCGAGTTGCTTCAAAAGATATAGTTGGACAACAGGAAATCACGGAGCTATTGGATCTGGATAGCCCCATCCCAGACCAAGACAGAACAACTAGGCTAAAAGAAATTCTTATTGAAAAGCTGATAAAAAAGATAGAAAATATCAATTCGGAAGATGACATACTGCATGAGCTTCAAGGAAGACCGCATCTAAATGATATCCCTTTAATAGTCAAGGAACATTTTAACTTGGAGTTGTAAAGAGGCAAGGAGCTGCAGTACGAGCTGGAACAGTACGACTACGGGGCCAGGTTCTACGACCCGATGGTCGGACGTTTTATAACGTCAGATCCGTTATCAGAACAGAGAAATTGGCTTTCTCAATATAATTATGTCCAAAATAATCCAATTATAAGAGTTGATCCTACAGGTGCGCTGGACGATTATAAGCTTAATAAAGATGGCGAAATACAATTGATTCGGATGACGGATGATAAAGATGACAAACTTTACGCAACAGATAACAAAGGGAACGTAGATAAAGATAAGTCTATTACAGTTGAAAGAGGCGTTAGAAAAAGTCGTCGGAAAAGTTGGAAATATTGCTGAGCATCTAACTGAAAAAGATATGACGGGAGCGGTTAGAGATATATTCGGCGACCCGGTAAAAATAAGTGGTTATACTTATGATCATTTGGGAGAAGTTAAAGATGCGTTAAGGGGGCTAGGAAATCAAATTGAAGGGTTAAATAAAGGTTTGAAGAAGGGAAACTTCTCTGATGAGGTTCTTACGCAAGCCGAAAAACTTCGAAACGCACTTCAAAAACAAAAAAATAGATTACAAAATATTTTAAATAAAGCAGAAAAAGCCGCAAATGATAAGTAAAAAAGACGAAAAGACCTTCATTAATGATTTGGTTAATAATTTTCCCGAAATAAAAGAAGAGGTTCTAGATGAAGACATCGCAGACTTATTAAGTCTACAAGTGGGGTGTTTTAAACGGTTTACCCAAAATGCGATTGATTTAAACGATCTCATTACGATTGAGAGATGTTTTGGATTTGTTGATGAAAATTTTGAACAAGTTATATTCAAGATAGAAAACTCTTTAGTTATTTCTTTTTTAGGACATTTGGATTTTAGTAAAAATCCTAAGATAGAAAAGATGCTTTCAGAAAAATTGAAGAAAATACTAAAAGCACTTAGACTACATGAAAGTCAGCCAAAGGACGAGAAGCTAAAAGGGTTTCTTAAAGGTCTCAAAGACTAAAGGAAAACACACATCTGGTGTAAGTTTTATGAGGGCAGTGCGTGTAGCTGACTTGTGCCTTAAGATTTAGAAGATTTACCCTATTAATTGGACAATCCAATTTGATTAATCCCTTCCAGCCAATTTTAGAAGTTTGCAGAATAGTTTGGTTTCCAATTAATTAGCTATTTGATTATTTTTGGCGAAGAGGGGTCAATAGCTTGTAGTTTTTCCAACCTTGGAAACGTACGCTATGTTTTCGACATCTATTGTGGCGCGGTACGCAAACTGCAGGAGGACGACTACTATCCGTTCGGCCTGCGCAGGGTTGCTAGTGCAGGAAATAATAGATACCTTTATAATGGCAAGGAGTTGCAGGAAGAACTTGAACAGTACGATTACGGGGCCAGGTTCTACGACCCGATAATTGGAAGATTTATCGCCGTAGATAAGTTAGCGGATCATGATAACCAGATCGATAAATCTCCATATGCCTATGTGTGGAACAATCCAGTTATGCTTACTGACCCTGATGAAAACTGCCCCATCTGTATAATTGTTGCCGAGCTCCTTACCGCAGGGGAGACTGTTGCTATTGGGACTGGTGTCGTTGCTGCAGGAGTAACATATACCGTATTTAAAGGGTATAGTAACTATAAAAAAACCCGTGAAATAGAATCCGTTCAAGATAATGTTTCTGTTAAGAGTTCATATGACAAATACTTGGATCCAAGTAGGACTAAACAAGTTCAGAGTGACCAAACAACATCCAAAGAAGGAGGAGGTAAACGAAGAAAGAATAGACTGCCCGATGTGGCTGAACCTAATACAATGCAAACAAATCCTCCAGGAACCTCAACAAAAGTATATGGGCCAAATGGACGAGTTCAGAAAGAACATAATAAAGGTCATGGGCCTAATGCACCAGAGAACGAACAAGAGGACCACGTCCATGACCATAAACCAAAGCCGAATCCAAATGACCCCGATGCAACAGAACGCCAACCCGGAAGGAAGCCAAAGCCAAATGAGAGGCAAAAAGATGAGGAAAAACAGAAAAGAAGAAGCGAATCAACAAATTAAATGGAAAACTTAGGAAGGAATAGCGAATTATATAAAATTCTAAATACGGAAATTAGTATTCTTAGTACCCAGATAGAGTACATAAATATCTATAGAGGAAACAATGGATTAATGATAGAAGTTGGGATAAAACTCCTGGGGGAAAAGAAAGGCAAACGGCTAAAGCTGATATGTTCAGGCATAAGAGAGTATGCTTTTTATCATAGCTCTAACTATGCTTTTTACAATATTGAAGAGTACAAGCTGATTGAAAAAGATGGATTATACTATATCTGCTTTGATCCAGAAGGCGATAATATGGAAGCTATCTCAGCAGACGACAACGATTTTATATTATGCAACTCTATTGAAGGCGCTCTTTATGGCTAACCCTCGGTATCGCTGTTAAGTAGGCGACAAGTATACTGAATAAAGAATATCCAATAGCTGATGATATTTGTTACACTACTTACTAAAATTTGATTTTAGCCATAAGTGGAAGTGGAGTTACTTGCCCGTCGGTCGGGATTTGCAATCTCGACCTTAAGGGAGTACGATTGCGCCACGACTGACTACGTAAACTCCGCCCATCACACCGATGTCTACAGTTTGAGGAGAACGGGTTAAATTCGGCAGATCGAGCAATCTTGGGTAGCTACTTACAATCTAATGAAAAAAGAAAAATATTATTACCAAGTACATTTGGAAGTGGTTCTCAAGGGAGCTGATTTTGTCTTTGGCTTCATCAATATCTCTCATATTCCATTTGAGAAGTTTGAAGAAATGTTTTTAGACCAGGTTAAGCAGGAGCGTTTCCTTTTTGACGAGGGAATGGGATATGCAATTAAGAAGAAAACGTATCTCAAGCATAAGAAGTACCTAGACAAAGAGGTCCCCTTTACATTCGATTTTAAACTTTTTAGTTATAGCGTACATTTGACGGGAGACAAATTAGATAAGTTGCCAAAATGGTATTACGAAAAGCTACCTAATTATTTTTCAGAAACTAAGATTTGAGAAATTCGATCCCTTTTTGTTGCGTTGGATTTAATGAAGTCTTTAGGTGCTTAGCCACAACCCCAAAGCGCAAACGAGGCTAAAGCAGAACGAAAATGAAATATAAACTAGACTTTTATACGGAATACAATCAATTTTATGTTCAGGATAAATTAAGTTGGGGAGGGACGGCTTCGGCTTCATTTTGGACTGATGAGGCGTATCATGATAGGTTGGCGATGGAAGAAGGCATAGTTGGTGTAGGGACAGAATGCTATGGGCCAATCAAGGGAGAGCTAGAAATTTTGCAAACCGCTTGAAATAGACATAAGCCAATACGATCATATTGTTGAGGGCGGAATATTTTTGAAATCTGGAACACTGCAGGTATTGAGCTGTCCAAGCCCTGATGTAGAGTTGGAGAGTGAACTGGCTCCAGGATTTTATCGGATTAGGGTCTATAACACCGGTTTAGCGACCGTAGATGGCGATGAAGGAAACGATTATTACAAAATGGAAATTTGGCCAGAACGTAACATGGGACGCAAAGTACTGAAGGCATATACCAATCAATAAGCAAATAATCGCAGAGCAAAAGGGTTAAAAATACTTGACCCGAGCATCTAATTCAAATTAAACTTCTCCTGGTTTACCTTCAATACATTGGAAGCGAAAATAATCGACACAATCAGAATACCGATAACGATGGCCAATGCAAACTGGATGGTAGAGTAAAGTTGGCTTCCCGTTAAGATTTCCTTCGATTCACTCATCAGCTCGTTGCCTACCTTGTGTTGGATCTGGGTTAAGGCCAGCAACTGTGCGGATATTTGCGCGTAAGATTTCTTGGCCAGTTCGAGGTCGAGTGGGTTGGCCGGATTGCCTTCAAGCCTTTTTTCTATCGCTCTGCTTTCGGCCAGACTGTTTTTGAGGTTTTGCAATTGGCTTTTTTCGCTGTTAACCAAAAAAGTTTTGGCGTATTTGCCCAATAGCGAGTCGATGCTTTGGTCTATGTTTTTCGATTGTTGCAGGCCTGCAGGTGTATGCAAGGCAGTTTGACTAGCCAACAAATGACGTTTGGCGTGTGCCTTTTCGGCCACCATAAAAAGATCTGTTGCAGGTACCAAACGATCGTTGTACATCGAAACAAAAGAAGTGCCCATATCCTTGATGCTTTTGTCTTCCAATAACCGAATCAGAATGGTACAGGCCATAATGCAGAAAAGCAACAGGGCAATCTTGGTTTTTTGTTTAAGCGAATAAGAAAATTTCATGGCTATTTGGTTAGTTGGGAATAGAAACAAAATAGCTAAAGATAGGCATTATTTATGGCAAAGGGGCCGAGCCACAAGAGAAGGCATAAAAAAAGCGGACATCCATCCGCTTTTTTACTTAACTAAACTAAAAACTAAACTAAATTTATGATGGATTATGAATTTTATAGGGTAACTAAATCAGCGGTTTCAATATCGTTTAGGGTAGCAACGGTTTTGGCAATCACTACATTTTGCGATTGAATGTTGGTGCTTTCGGCAGCAAACTGATCTAGGTTTACTTTGGCTACGCTACCCATTGTGGCATTGTAGGTCGAAGTTGAACCAGCCAAGGTTAAGTTGGCTTGTCCGTTCAGGTTGCTGTTCAGGTTGATGGTGTTGGTATTCAAATTGGCAACCGCACTGTCTTTAAGGTTAACATCCAAGCTCAAAGTATTGAATTTGCCATAAGTGCTCACTTTTGCGTTATCAGAAGCCGTAATTGACGACAAGTTGCTCATGTAAACCACTACGGTTAGGGTTTCTTTGTTGAATGAGCTGATGCGCAATTCGCCATCTTGTTGCTGTACCAATGCATTTTTAGCATAGTAGTTGTCGTACACCTTTACGCTTTCGTTAGGGCTTTGTACCAAGATTACTTCTACGTTGCCAGATACGTTGATTTTATTTACTTTTTTAACTTCCGATAATACGGTAACGGTATTGTTGTCGGCGGCTTTAACGGTTGAAGCAACTGTTGCTGATAATACGGTGGTTAAAGCGATGGCGAATAAAGTTTTGATAGCAGTTTTCATATTCTTATTTTTTTAAAATCTTTGTTTATATAATTGTTATTTTTTGGTTTTGCTGAACCGCCCCTATCAGGCTGGTTTCGTAAATAAGACTACAAGAATTTAAAAAGGTTGCACCAGAAATGCCCGTATTATACCAGCAAGGGGTAACTCTCGACGAACGCCTGTAATTTTTCGACCAACTGGCATCAAATTTTTCGACGAAATGGCAAATGCCGAAGCAAACTCGCGAAGAAATTGTCAGCGAAATGTCTTTAATAATCAGTTGATTAGCTTAACAACCTTTTAAATAATTACCACCTTAGAAACCTAAGAAGACGAAGATTAAGCGTTTTGTCGCCATAAAGAATCGTAAAAGGTCAAGATGCCTAGCTAAAGAATTTCTTGGAAGAATTGGGCCAAGGCAAAGCCTCTAGAGCCTAGCAAAAATGAACTTCTATGCCTTATATGGTCAATTAACGAAGTTGGAAGCGTTTTTGGATTTGAAAAAAGAAAAGCCCAAATTTATCGAAACCAACAATCCCTTTGGCATGTCAAATTTCAAGCGTCGCGATTTTTTAAAGCTATCCAGCCTGTCGGCTTTGCCCTTGCTGGCTTCGGCAGCCCCTTTTCAGGCAATGGCCTCAACCCCGCAACAGTTTTCGAAGGATTCGGAAGCAGTTTATTTTATCAACGACGGCATTTTTTATCGGCCGGAAGATTTGATAGCCAAACTACAGGAAATCAATAGCACCAATCCCATCGAAAGAGATAGCTATGCTGAAGGCGGCACGATAGACAAGCTGCTAAAGAAATTTATAGCCATTACCGGAAAGGAGGCCGCAGTATACTTGCCTACCGGAACCCTAGCCAATCAATTGGCCATTAGCGTGCTTTGTGGCCAAAATACCAAGGCTTTTGTGCAAGAAACCAGTCATGTTTACCGCGATGAGGGCGATGCCGCACAAACCCTTTTCAACAAAAGGCTTATCCCTTTGGCCAAAGAAAAGGCTCATTTTACCCTAGAAGAACTTCAGCAATCCATCGCGTACCATAAGCAGGGCGAATATTTTGTGGGTGGCGTAGGGGCGGTATCGATAGAAACACCGGTAAGAAGATGCGATGGCCAGTTTTTTCCTTTGGAAGAGATCAAACGGATTTCGGCCTATTGCAAGGAACAGGGCTATAAAATGCATTTGGATGGCGCGCGATTGCACATGGCTACAGCCTTTACTAATTCGACGGTCAAGGAATATGCCTCTTATTTTGATACGGTTTACCTCTGCCTCTATAAGTACCTGGGCGCTACCGGAGGCGCGGTTTTGTGTGGTGATAAAGCCCTGATAGACCAAATGCACCACCTCATTAAAATCCATGGTGGCGGTATTTTTACCAACTGGCCAAGCGCGGCCATCGCCTTGCACCATTTAAATACCATCGACGAAGATATGCAGCAAATCAAGGCAAAGGCCAAGGAACTGTTTGTCCAACTTAACAGCCTGAAAGGAATAAAAGTAAACGCGCTGACTAATGGAACCAATCTTTTTAACGTAAGCCTAGATAAGGGAATTGATGCCGAAAAACTAAACAAGCGACTGCGGGCCGAGCACAATATTGTATTTGGGATGCCTAAAGAAGACGGTTTGGTAAAGATCAAAATCAATTTAACCTTGTTGAGGAGAGGTAACCAGTCGATCTTTGAATCGTTTAAGGAAGCTCTTGCATTTGCCAAGGCCTAAAAAGATTAATCGCGGGCCGGGTTAAACCTTATTGTAAAAAATACAGTCACAAAAAAGAAGAAATTCAGAATTAGATTTTACATTTGCACATTATTTAGAATTAAACTTAATAACGATATGAAAGTATTTGCCTCTCTTTGCTTGGCTTTCTTGATGATCGGCGGTCAGCCAGGTAACGAAAGTCCTAAAAAAAACAACCAACAGTTGTATGTTTCGCATTACGAAAATGTATTGGGAACATCGCTCGAATTTAAGATGACCAGTACTTCGGAGGCAGAAGCCGAGAAAGCCGAAACCGCGGCCTTGGCCGAAATCAACCGCCTTTCGGCTATTTTTAGTGCTTATGATGCAAAAAGTGAATTTAGCCAATGGATGAAACAGGATTTGAACAAACCCGTAAAAGTTTCGAAAGAGCTTTTTGACATGTTGAATCTGTTTGCCGACTGGAAATCGCGTACCAATGGCGCGCTTGATGCTTCGGCAGCCGTAGCCGGCAAATTGTGGAGCGACGCTGCCAAAAAGCAACAGTTGCCAAGCAAAGCCGAAATCGGTGCCGCAGTAGTGGCCATGCAACAGGCTCATTATACCCTCGACGCTAAAAATCTAACTGCAACGCGTTTGAACAACGTGCCTTTGGTGATGAATACGTTCGCCAAAAGCTATATCATTAATTTGGCTTGCGATGCCGCCTTGGCCGGCGCCAAAGTAGATGCCGTTGTGGTAAACATTGGTGGCGACTTGGTGATCAAAGGCGATGTAAAAGACCATGTAAACGTAACCAATCCATTGGCTAATGCCGAAAACGATGCGCCTTTGGCTCATTTGCTGGTTAGCAACAGGGCCGTAGCCACCAGTGGCAATTACCGCAGAGGCGAGCAAATTGGTAAGCATTGGTACTCGCATATCGTTGATCCGCGTACCGGCAAACCGGTTGAAGGCGTAATCAGTGCTACGGTTATCGCGCCTAGCGCAACAGATGCCGGCGCTTTGGCAACCGCATTTAACGTATTGTCGCTAAAAGAAAGCGAAGCCTTGGCCAAAACCGTAAAGGATGCCGAGTATCTGATCATTACCAAAGATGGCAAACGCATAGAAAGCGAAGGCTGGGATGCTTTGGTTGATCCAACGGTTAAAGAAAGCAAAACCAATAACCTAGCTCCAGTTACCTTTGGAAAAGACAAACCTTGGGATCCTAACTATGAATTGGCCATCAATTTCGAGTTTAATGCCATCCAAGGCAACAGCCACAGGCCATTTGCGGCGATTTGGGTAGAAAACGAGAAAAAAGAAGCGGTTCGCAACCTGGCTTTGTGGTACAACAAAACCAAATGGGTGCCCGATCTAAAAAACTGGTACCGCATTAACGGCGAAAGCTTTAAAGCCGACAAAGCCAATTTTGCTTCGGTAACCGGCGCAACGCGCAATCCGGGCAAATACACCATTAAATGGGATGGAAAAGACGATAAAGGCAATTACGTTGCCCAAGGCAAATACACCATCATCATCGAAACTTCGAAAGAACACGGAACAGACGAAATCTTGCGTCAAACCTTAGAATTAAAGAAAGCTGCCAAGAAAGCCACGGCAGAAGGCAATGTTGAAATCTCAAACGTAACTTTTGACTTCTACAAAAAATAATCCAACGCCAAGGGTGCTGACTTCCAAGAAGGCAACAGCCCAAAAATCAGGAAAAAGTGCAAAAAAGGATGTAGCCAAGCTTTCACGCTGGCTGCATATCTACCTTTCGATGGCCAGTTTTGCCATCGTGCTTTTCTTTGCCGTAACCGGCCTAACGCTGAACCACCCGAGCTGGCTTGGTGGCGATAAGCAAATTGAAAGCAAACTGAAAGGCACGCTGAATGCGAAATGGGTAAACAATCCTGATACCAACAAGGTTGCCAAACTCGAAATTGTAGAGTGGATGCGCAGCAAACACCAGGTAAAAGGTGCAGTAAGCGAATTCAGGATCGACGATTCGGAAGTAACGGTGACGTTTAAGGGCCCGGCTTATTCGGCCGATGCCTTTATTGACCGTGAAAAAGGCACTTACGAGCTTTCTGAAATCAAGATGGGCATTGTAGCCATCATGAACGATTTGCACAAGGGCCGCGACTCGGGAAAGGGTTGGGGTTGGGTAATCGATATTTCGGCGATTTTTTTAACGCTTGTTTCGCTAACTGGCCTGATCTTGATGCTGTTCTTGAAAAAGAAAAGAGTTTCTGGCCTGGTTTCGGCCATTATTGGCTTGTTGCTGTGCTACCTGCTTTATGTTTGGCTGGTGCCTTAGGGGCTAGTCTTGAAGTCGGCAGTCTTTAGTTCATAGTCCATAGTTGATAGTCAAGATGGACAGATGCCTCTTGGCGTTGGAACGACAAACATGTTGGCGGTTTTCAGTTGGCAGTTTTCGGTTGGCAGTTAACAATTGACTAATAAGCTAACAAGCCATGGAATCCGGACTATAGACTTCGCAATGCGAGATACTCATCCTCTTTGGCCGTCATTAATGTTTTGGCGGCTTTTGTTTTGTCTTTATAGCCCAAAAGATGTAGAGTTCCGTGGATCATCACGCGGCAAAGCTCGTCGACTACATTGGCATTAAAAGCCGATGCGTTTTCGCGGATTCGTTCCAAACTGATGAAGATATCGCCGGCAATCGTTTTTAAGGCCCCTGAGTTGTCGAAAGTAATCACGTCGGTATAATCGTCGTGTTGGAGGTAATCTTGGTTTATACGCAGCAAATACGCGTCAGAACACAAAATAAAATTGAGCTCCTCCAGTTGGTAGCCTTCAGCCACAATGGCGGCTTCGATCCATTGCCTAATCAGGGTCTTCTGTTTAAGGGTATAAGTGATGTCTTCAGTAAAGAAATTGATTTTTGCCATTTGCTTTTGTCTTGATGTTCGTCATGGCGGATATAGGCGGGTTTGCAAAGTAATCGCTCCACGCATTTCTGGATCGCACTGACGATAATTATTTCGGCGAATTTAGCAATTTAAAATATTCCGCAATCTTGTTTTTGTAGTAGTAGTTCAGGCTTGGAGGCAATTTTTGGATCAGCTCGGTTTCGCTTTGCTGCTGCTTTTTGAACTTGTCCATCATTTGCTTGTACGATGGCGGAAAATCCTTGCCGGCATTGCTTTCGCGTTTCGAATCCTCATCCTGTTCGCGTTGCGCTTTCTGGGCATCGAGCAGTTTAACCGTCAGGTTCTTCTGCCTGTTCATGGTTTCTTCGGTGATTTGCTTGTTCACCAAATCCGATTCGGTCTTTTTCATGTCCTGCACCATTTGGTTCAGATCGCCCATACTGCCCTTGCCATCTTTGTTCTCGTCTTTGTTTATTTTTTGCAGGGCCTCCCTAATCATTTGTTGTTGTTGGGCCATGCGTGCATATTCTTCGCTTTGTTGACCTTTGGGCACAGTACCCATGTTGCCTTCGCGTTTCATTTTTTCGCGGGCATTCTGCATTCTTTTGTTCAGCTCGTCTTGCATTTGCTGCAGCTGTTGCATGCTTTGCTTGCTTTTGCCACCAGACTTGCCGTTCTTTTTGGCGTTTTGCAACTGATCTAGGGCTTCGTTAAGCATCAAGGCCAGGTTGTTGAGCGAGGTCATGGCAAACTGTTGCGAGCGATTGGCTTCGGGCGTGCGCCTATCGCCCAAATATTCGAGGGCCTTGCCCATGTTGAAGTTGATTTTGTCTACCTCGGCATTCACCACGCTTTCAATCTGCGGTACGCGCTTGCTAAGCGAGTGCAAACTGTCGGCAATGGTTTTCATGTTGTCTTTAATGGTATTCTGTTGCTGTACATTGGTGGTGTACGAAGGATCGTTGCTGTTCATCCGCCTTAAGGCCAGCATCACTTTTTCCTGCTCAAAAGAAGTGTTCAACAGGTTTTCCAATAGCTTGCGCAATTCTTGTGCATTCACTTTCGATTCCTGTTCTTGGCCCTGTTGCTGGTCATCCTTCATTTGCTGGGCCAGTTGCTGCATTTGTTCGGCTGCCTGTTTCTGGTTGTCGGAAGCTTTTTGGCGGTCGTTTTTGTCTAGTTGCTCTTTGCTGTCTTGTTGTTTCTGCTCAATCTGTTTGGTTTCCTTTTCGGGATTTTTAAAGTTGTTGGGCTTGTCGAGCTGCTCGTTTTTGGCCGCCAGGTCTTTCAATTCTTTTTGCAGGTCTTTAAAATCCTTGTTCAGCTGGTCCTGTTTGTCTTTAACATCACTGAGCGAACTGTTTTTATCCTTGCTTTGCTGGCTCAAATCCTTTTGGTCTTTGGCCATTTCGTTTAGGCGGTCTATTTTGTTTTGCAAATTCTGCTCAAATTCCAGTTGCTTGTAAAGTTCTAAAATGCGGTCGAGTTCGTTTTTGAGGGTTTTGTTGTCCATTTGCATTTTCGACAGCTCGTCGCGGGTCAGGTCCTTGTTGTTCATTTCCATGAGCTGCTGCAGTTTTTGCAACAGTTCTTTGGTTTTTTCGTCGAGCACGTTGTTGAAAAGGTTGTCAATCTGCTTTTGTTTTTCCTTCAGCTCCTCGTTCAGCGCATTGTTTTCCTGTTTTTCGAAAGTGTTTTTCTGGTTCTGCTGTTTAATGTCCTTTACGGCTTCTTCCAGTTGTTTTTGCTTGTCGAGCAATTGTTCGATCTGCTTTTTGTCTTCAAAAGAAAGCTGCTTTTTATCGAGCAGGTTCTGGCTCAGTTTTTTGCTGTCTTTTTCGATGGTATTGGCCAGTTTAATGGTCGATTCCATTTTTTGCTTGAGCGTTTCGCTGCCTTTGGCCAGTTTTTCGGCCAGTTGCTGCTGGGTAGGCACCTGGTAGGTTTTGATTTCCGATTTGGAAACCTTTGCCCCGTTTATGCCATCGTTGTCGGCCACCTCAAAATAGTATTCGATAAGCTGGCCCGGCTTGGTGCTGATGTTGTTCAAATTCCACAGGTAGAAAAAGGCATTTTCAGTTTGGTTGTTTTTAATGGTGATGGGCTTGCTCTGCTCGCTTAGGGTTTTGCCGTTTTCCTTGATGCTGTATTTGAATTTAAGTGACGAAAAGCCATAATCGTCGGCAATGTTGCCCGAAAAATAAAGCGCCTTGCTGCTCAGCGAATCGGGAGTTTCGACAACCGAAATGCTGGGAAACTGATCGGCAATAACATTGATTTGGTGACTGAGCGAATCGCTGTTGCTCACAAAGGCATTTTTGGGCACTACGCGGTAAGTGCTGTTTTTGCGGATAACCGAGGTAAAACTGGCGGTATTATCGTTTACCTTGAGGTTAAAGGCCTGGTTTTGCAGCATAAAAGAAAGCTCGTCGCTGTTTTCGGTATGCAGCTGCCAAACCACTTTGGTGCCTTCGGGAATGAGCATATCGCCTACATTGTTCAGGTTTTCGTTTTTGCGTTGCAGATAGGCCGGATATACCAGTTGGGCACTCATGTTGAGCAAGGACGGACGAGGCCTCACTTCGATAACGAAAGTAGCCGAGTTAAAGCCGCCACCAAAAAAGCGCAAAGATTTGTTTTGCTGCAGGTTTTTAAAGGTGTAGTTGAAATGGCTGATGTTTTCTTTTTCCAGCTTATAGGTGTTGGGCCCGTCTTCGAGGTAAACATCTTGCGGAAATTCGTCGCCTTTAAGTTCGAGCTGGACCTTAAAATCGTCGCCCTGCGTGGCGGTCAGACTTTTATTGGCCACTACAAAATCGAAAGGCGCTTTGGGCAAAATTTCCTGGTTGTAGCGGATAAAGCTATTGGTGCCTTCGCGCAATACGGCCGGCGCAATGAGGCCGATGGTCAGGATTATGCCCAAGGGAACCAGGATGTATTTGATGTGCTTTTTGTTCTCGCCCAGGTTAATGGCGCTGGCAAAGGGAATAGGCCTGAGGTTGTTTATCTTCTGGTCAATTCCGGCTAAAATCAGTTGGCTTTGCTGTGGCGAAGTATCGGCGAGGGCCTTGAGCTGCAAAGTGTTGAGCAGGCGGTCTTTTACGTTAAAAAAGTGGTTGCCAATCAGGCTGGCGGCTTGTTCCAAACTTAGGGTTTTGCCTAGTTTCAGGTACGCCAATGCCGGTTTTACAATCCAAAAACCAATCACGGCCAAGGCAATGAGCACAAAAGAAAAGAAGAGTGCGGTTTTGGCGCCAACGCCAGGATGGGCATAGTAAACCAGCACAAACAGCGCGAGGTAAAGCCCCAAAATGCTGGCCGCTGCATAAATGCTTCCACGCAAAAGCTGATTGAGGTAAAACTTGCGCGTAAACTCATTAATCTTGTCGATGAGAAGATCGTAGCTGCTGCCCATATCGTTGTTAACGAAAATTAAGGTAAAAATGTGTGCTAGTTGGCCAATAATTGCCCTAATTTAATAGTTTTAAAATTGACAGGGATAAGTTAACAAAAAATCAATACAATTTTGGTCTCAAAGCCCTACTTTTAGTCGATTAAACTACACCAATGAAACAATTTACAACTGTAATTTTGCTGAGCGCCATGATTTCAACACAGGCCATAGCCCAAAAGGCCATCACCAGCTGGAACAAGAACCAGGTTATTGCCCATCGTGGCGCCTGGAAGAAGAACGGCCTGCCCGAAAACTCCATTGCTTCGCTCAAAGAAGCCATCCGGATCCAATGCTTTGGCTCCGAGTTTGATGTGCACATGACTTTGGATAGCGTAATGGTGGTCAACCACGATGCGACTTTTTTGGGTATGCCGATTTCAAAATCGACCTATGCACAATTGCTGAGTAAGAAACTTTCGAACGGCGAGTCGATTCCTACTTTGGAAAGCTACCTCAAAGCAGGGATGACCCAAAAGAAAACCAAGCTTATTTTAGAGATCAAGCCCCAAAATATGGGCAAGGAACGCGATCTGTTTCTAACCGAAAGCGCCCTGCAGCTCATTAAAAAACTAAAAGCCGAGGCCTGGGTAGAGTACATCAGCTTTGGTTACGATATCTGCACCTACATTATCCAGCACATGCCAAACGCCAAAGTTGCCTATTTGGCAGGCGAAGTTGCCCCAGAAAAACTAAAGGCAGATGGCTTTGCCGGTTCTGATTACCACTATTCGGTTTTTCAGAAAAACAACTGGTTCGAGCCGTCTAAAAAACTCGGACTGACCATCAATGCCTGGACGGTAAATACAGTTCCCGAAATGGAATGGTTGTTGGCCAACGAGGTGGATTACATCACCACCAACGAACCCGAATTATTGTTCGAAACCATAAAAAAAACACCGGTAGCCAAAGGCTGGAAATTAAAGTGGGCCGATGAGTTTAACGGAAAAGGACTGCCCGATTCGCATAATTGGGGTTATGATGTGGGTGGCACCGGCTGGGGCAATAACGAAAAGCAGTTTTATACCAAGGCCGATACCTTGAACGCCAACGTAGAAAAAGGCTCGCTGAACATTACCGCCCGCAAAGCCGACAAGGAGCAAATGAAGTTTACTTCGGCAAGGTTGGTGAGCAAAAACAAATTCGATGTGAAATACGGTCGTGTAGAAGTTCGCGCCATCTTGCCCAAAGGCAGGGGGATTTGGCCGGCCATTTGGATGTTGCCTACCGATTGGAAATATGGAAACTGGCCAAAAAGTGGCGAAATTGATATCATGGAGCACGTGGGTTACGCACCCGATACCGTGCACGGAACGGTACATACCGAAGCCTTTAACCACGTAAAAGGCACTCAGGTGGGCAAAGCTTTAAAAGTGAACGATATTTATACCCAGTACCATGTTTATGCCATTGAGTGGTTTGCCGACCGTATCGATTTCTTTATCGATGATCAGAAATACCTGACTTTTAAAAACAGCGGCAAAGGTATGGCCGATTGGCCTTTTGACCAGCAGTTCCACGTATTGCTCAATGTAGCGGTAGGTGGCAACTGGGGCGGTGCCAAGGGAATAGACGAATCTATTTTTCCGGCAAGCATGAAAATAGATTATGTAAGGGTTTATCAGCAATAAAGAAAACCCCAAGCAATAAAAAAGCCCCGACATTTGCCGGGGCTTTTTTGGTAAAATATGATAATAATTAGATTACTTTCACATTAACGGCGTTTAAGCCTTTTCTACCGTTTTCAACGTCGTATTGAACTTTGTCGTTTTCACGAATTTCGTCGATAAGGCCTGTTGAATGTACAAAGATTTCGCTATCGCCATTTGCAGGGATAATGAAGCCGAAACCTTTAGTTACATTGAAAAATTTTACTGTTCCTTCTTGCATTGTATTGTAATTAAATGAGCTGCAAGGTACAGTTAAAAATCAACAAAACAAATGTTTGAGCAATATGGTCAAAAAATAGAACAGATTATTTCGCCAGTTTGCCCACCAGGTTCAGGGTAATTTCGCTAGAATGGGGTATGCCTAGCGTAGTGCCGGGGCTTATCTGGTAAAGATTGCGTACATACACATCCAAAATGCCCTGGATCAGTCGCTTTCTTGGTTCAAGATCCTCTTTCATTACGCCTTCTACGCGGTTAACGGTTAATTTGCCTTTGGTGTCGACCACTACCGAGAAACGATAGGCAAAGGCTTTATACGACTTCTCGATAACCAAACGGTACTCCGGATAAAGGTAATCGTAAGATAGGGTTCTGTTGTTGAGCGGGTCTACATTGCTTATTTTTTCAACCGTTACAAAAGGTCCTTTGGGCTTAAAGCTCACCGGTTGTCGGGCGGCAAATGCGGTTTCAGGGTTGGCGGGATCTTTGGCGGCCTTTTCGGCTAATGATTTAATAAAAAGCGTATCGGCCTTGGTGGGGCGCTGCAGTTCGCCAACGGTAGTATGCAGCTTGTTTTCGATATAATCGCGGGTATAATAGGTGCAGAAAACGTCAGAGCGCTCATCATCGTCGCCGGCAATTATGCGTCCGTCAACCTGTAGGCGTTGCAAAATCAGGCTGTCTTTGGTAATGGTAATGGCCCTGAAAAATTCTCGGGCAAAGTTGTAGACTTGGCCGTGGTCGAATTGTAGGTAAAAAGCTTCCATGCCTTGTTTTTCGGGGCTGTAGGCCAACATGGTGTCGGGTGCCTTAAACTGGATAATCCAGGTGGGCTCTTGCTGAAAGCCGATTTTGTTAAAGGAAAGGCCGTTTTTAAAGCGTCGTTTTACTTCGTAGAACCGGATGCCGTTTACATCGCTGAAGCCGAGTTCTTCGGTTTGCTGTCCGGATTTCGAACCAGCCGTAGCTTGCTTTTTCGAATCAGAATTGCAGGCCAACAAAAACAGGGAACAAACAAAAGCGGGAACTAAAAGGTATTTCGACTTCATTTTAAAGGGCACCAAATTGTGGGAACAAATATATCATAGTTTTGGGAAAGCATTTCCCGACTAACGGAAAAAACACTTGCATAGCTTTCGAAATTCCACAAGTGTCGCGCTAGGTAAGAATTTTATTTTCTGGGTTTGAGCATAATCACATTGGCTACTTTTCTTTCGCCCTCGTGGTCCCACTTTTTATTATCGGATGGGAAATTTACAATGCCATTTCCGGGCATATCGGCCAACCATAATGTAGTGGAGCCACCACCATCGAGGTTGATGGCACTGGTACAGCCCAGCCATTTCATGACTTTGGTCAGCTCGAACAGGCTCATTCCGGCCGAATTCTCGTGGCGGCCATCTACGGTAAGCAACAGCACGGTACCGTCGGGCTTAAGGCCAATGGCACTTCTAGGATGGCGCAAACGATTAAAGGCTGCGGTGTCTAAACTTTCGTCAATTTGGTTAAATCGCAAAAGTGGGCCACTGAGCATCACGTCGTTTTCAGTTAGTTTCTCTTCCCAGTTGGCCGTTCCGTCCCATTTTTTTAAGCTGAGCTTGCCGTTTGCGATCACCATCGCGGCTTGTTGGTGGCGGGCTCTTTTATTGCCTTTTTCCAAGCGGTTTGGGTTAATCACCTGTCCGTTAACTTTGATGAAATCAACAGAACCACCATTTTTTACATCGAAAAAAGTACCGTTAATGGCGGCAATGGCTTGGTTGGCTTTTCCAAATGTGGGCGTGGTTTTAAGCTCCTGGGCCTCGTAGCCAAGCGCAAAAACCGGTGCTCTTTTGCTGTTTTTTACTTCGATAAACGAAAGTTGCTCATTGGCCTGAAACAGACTGTTTTGCGTAAAATGGAAGGTATAGAGCTTGGTTTTGGGCGCAATGCGCTGTTTTTGCCATTTGGCTTTAACAAGGGTCAGCGAATCGGCGTTTTGGGCCGAAGCGACATAACCACCGACCACAAAGGCTAGGGAAAATAGGAACGATTTAAGCATGGTACTAAAATAAAAAAGCCCCGAAACTTTCGGGGCTTAGCTTGTATTATTTTTTCGGATCTAAAATATCGTTAATTCTAACGGCTAGATCTTCGTAGTGTGCCTTGATGTTGGCATCACCAGCAACGCCACGGGCTTTTGCGGTAGCCAATAAGGTTTTAAGCTCGGCTCTAACCAATGGTCTGATATCGGTTACCGAAACGTTTACCGGGGTAAAGGTAAAGCCTGGAGGCAAGCCTTGCGGTGCAGGGGCATCAACCATTAAGCTTCCCAAACGATCGATATAGCCTCTTTGCAAGTTGCGTTTAAAGGCATCAGGTCGGCCGGCGGCGAAAATAGTGCCACGCAAATCGGTAAACAACTCAGGAATAGTATAAGCGGTAGCGCCGTTTTTGGCTTCGTTATCCAACATGCGCAACAACCTCGACGAAGTGAAGATGTTGTTGATGGTTGAAGTTTGTACGCCTTTGATGCGGGTTAGCATAGCGCCATTATCGAATTTGTTCAATTGCTCGCTGTTGATCAACCATAACGGCGTGGTGAACAATTGTTGGTTTAAGAAAGTAATGGCTTCTTTTTGCTTGGCTTTGTCTAGGTATTTGTAAACGGCACCAGCTTGATCGTAGGTTTTGAAGTTTTCGTACAAGCCACCTACATTGTAAGTAACATGGCCCATGTAGCGGTTAAACTGGCCTACAATTTCGCCATAAATTTCGCTCAGGTTGCTAAAGTCCTTGCCTTTTTCGAAAGTCCATTTTTCTACGTTAGGCAAAATGCGTTTCAGGTTGGCAATACCATAGCCACTGGCTTTCATGGCATTGTCGCCTAAGTCTTCGCTCTGGTCGCGTGGATCGTAGGCATTGCCTTGGCGACCATAAAAATACATCGGGTTGCCTGCTTTTTCCTTGGTCCATACATCCAATTTATCTTTTTCCTGTTGTGCGGTTAGGTTGCCCGGAAACCAGGTGTAACCCCATTTAACGGCCCATTTATCGTATTCGCCGATGCCTGGATACATTCTTACCACGCCATCGCCAGGTTGTGCCACGTAGTTGAAACGGGCATAGTCCATGATAGAAGGTGCTGTAGCATATTTATCGGTAAAGGCTTTTGAGCGCAACGAATCAACTGGGTAAGCATAGCTAGAGCCAAAGTTGTGTGGCAAGCCCAAAGTATGGCCAATTTCGTGCGAAGAAACGAAACGGATCAATTCGCCCATTTGCGCATCGCTGAATTTGGCTTTGCGGGCTTCTGGGTTAATCGCAGCGGTTTGTACAAAGAACCAGTTTCTCAACAAGCTCATTACGTTGTGGTACCAGCCGATGTGCGTTTCTAGAATTTGTCCGGTACGTGGATCTGAAACGTGCGGACCGTAGGCATTCTGAATGTCGGATGCGAAATAACGCACTACCGAATAACGCGAATCGTCTACGCTAAATTCAGGATCTTGCTGAGGCGTTGGAGCTTCCTTGCCAATAATGGCGTTTTTAAAGCCAGCCGCTTCAAAAGCTTTTTGCCAGTCGTTGATACCTGCAATCAGGTATGGCACCCATTTTTTAGGGGTGGCCGGATCGATGTAGATCACAATCGGCTTAACCGGTTCAACCAATTCGCCGCGTTTGTAGGCAACGGTATCTTTAGGCACCAAATTCCAACGGTGGATATAAACGGTACGCTCAGATTTTTGAGCATCGGTACCGAAATCAATCTGCGACTGACCAAAGAAACCCACACGGGCATCCATAAAACGAGGCTTAACCGGTGTTTTTGGTAATAATAACATCGAAGTGTTGAATTCGAAAGTAACGGCACCAATGCTGTTATCAATTGGCGATTCGGCCGAGCGATAGGTTTTAGCGGTTCCCACTTCAATGTTCAATGGATAGGTTTTGATGGTGTCGATATAAGAACGGGTATTGTCGTAAACCGTTGTTTTGTAGGCTTTTCTCAAGGCATCGCTGGCACCAATAGCCAAAATATCGCCATTGTAGAAATCGGTTACGTCAATAACTACGCCTGTGGTGTCTTTATTGTAGGCTTTGATATCGAAAGAAGCCAAGATGGTAGAAAGGTTCGAATTCTTAACAGATTGATACATATCTGTGTTTTCTTCGGCTCTTACGGCATAGCTCGGTACACGGATAAAAATCTGTTTGCCACGACGTTCCCACTGCCAAACTTGTTCGTTTAACTGCTCGCCGCCATATTGTTGGTTGCCAACTTTAACGCCAGAAGGCACTTTGGCCAAACGGGTTACCACCAGCATTTCGCGGTTTAAAATCGAATCGGGGATTTCAAAATACCATTTATCGTCTAAACGGTGCGTTTTGAATAGGCCGCTTTTGGTTTTGGCCTTAGCGGTAATAACCTCGGCAAAAGGCTTGATGCCCTCTTTTTTAGGGGCCGCCGGAGGCGTTGCTGCCGCTGGAGCTGCGGTAGTTGGAGGTGTAGTGGTTTTCTTTTGTTGTGCAAAACTGGCTGTGCTGCCCAATGCGCATAAAAAAAACAAACTAGCTGCCGCTAATAAGTTTTGGTTTTTGATCATGTTTTATAAAAAGTTAGTTTGGTGATAAAAGGCTAAAATAGAATTGTGTCCTTGCAAAGGAAATCGCCAAAGGCGAATGTTACACTCTGATGACAAAACTAAATCCTTCGTTTAAGTTTGAGCAGCTTGATGAGGTTTCGGTTGTTGCGCACAATTTCTACCAAAATGGTGCGGCCATCGTCAGACTTGAACAGCTTCGAAATATCTTCCAATGAGTACTCCTGGATAAAGCGCATATTGAGCGAAACAATCTCGTCCTGCTCTAAAAATCCAGCCTTTTCTGCGGGCGACCCGGGTTCAATGCGACCGATAAAAACATGCTTTTTGTTGTTGGGGTCCATGTATACCTCAATGCCCGACATGTCGTGCTCAAAAGGAGTGTTGTAGTTGGCGTTGGGTTTGAGGTACATCGAAAGGCCGGGGTAATCGAAAACCACGGTAAAGCGCTTGAGCACTTCGGCCCCCAAATTGCCGTCGTTTTTGTCGTAGCCCACCTGTTTGGCTAAAGCCTCATAGGCCGGAAAGCCCGAAAGGATATTTTTAAAGGAATATTTGCCCAAAGTAAGCGAGGAGAGCCTTCCCATGCTGCCATTGATTACCCCGCTTAAACCCACGCCCAAATTGGCCGAAATGGTGTCTTTCGGGATCGGAAAAGGCTTGCCCGCCAAGGCATACATCGATAAGGGGTGGCTGGCGCCGCAATCTATAATCAGCTTTACCCTTAAAGGTTGTTGCTGAGCTCCTCCAAGGTCTGCAAAAAGATAAGGCCGGTTGTTTTCGATGAATATCGGGATTTGCTGCCCTCTTTTCTTCACGTTTGCGCTAGGCAACGAGAAGCTGAGCCTGCTGGCGCTGTAATTTACCTTGACCACAAAGCTGTTGAAAAACGGATAGCCGATGAGGCCGTATATTTTCTGCCCCAGGTAACTCGAGAGGTCAAAAATATCTTTCTTTAAAATAGCGGTTGGTACATGTGCGGCGCTGGCCTCCGAAATCTTTACGCTGACATCGTTGGTTAAAAAGGCATCTATTTCTTCGCCTTGGCCAAAGCCATACACTTTAATGGTCCTTGGATTTTTGATCTTTAAAGTATCTAATAGCCCCGGATCGGTAATAATCAGCGAACCTACGCCGGTATCAAGAATGAAATTGTAAGGCCCTTTGCCGTTGAGGTAGAGCGGCACCACAATCAGGTTTTTGATTTGCTCAAAGGTTAAAGCGTCTTTTTTGCGCTTCCCTTCAAAAACAAAATTTTGGGCATAACAGGCATCCGCCAACAACGTTTGCAGTAGAATTGAGCCAGAAAAAGCAAATAGTAGGTATATTTTTATTGCCCGATGCCAATATTTCATAAAACTAAATTAATAAATTAGGACGCACATTTTTGCTATAGCCCAATACTTAATGGAAAAAACCAGTTTAAAGCTGTTTACCTACCTCTTGTTCTTTTTTGTTGCCTGCCAATTGGCCTGCACGCCAAACCGGATTATTTCAAGAAAAGTAAAAAAAGAATTTCAGCATTCCGAATTGATCAAAAAATACCAGGTTGGCTTCGCCTTGTACGATATGGACAAAAAAGAGCTGCTTTTTCAGAAAGATGCCGATAAGTATTTTACACCGGCCTCCAATACCAAGCTCTATACTTTTTATGCCGGCCTGAAAATGGCTCCCGATTCCATTCCCTCGCTGCGTTATGTAGAAAGGGGAGATTCGCTTATTTTTTGGGGAACCGGCGATCCTTCTTTCCTGCACTCGCAACTGAAGGGAACCAAAGCCTATAATTTTTTAAAAAACAGCAGCAAAAAACTGTTCTTCGCCCCAGGCAGGTATACCGGCAATTTTTATGGCAACGGCTGGCAATGGGATGACTACAACGAATATTACCAGGCAGAGATTAACGAATTGCCCTTGATGGACAATATGGTGCTTGTGAGCACAACAACCAACGGCCAAATCAAAATCACGCCCGAGATTTTTGCCAGTTGCTTTGCTGTCGACAGCGCAAGCCAGGCCAAGGCTTTTAAGGTTACCCGCGATTTTAACAGCAACCATTTCACTTATCCTAAAGTGCCTATCACCACCAAAACCGCGCAACAGGTGCCATTTAAAGTGAATACCGCCACTACGGTAAACCTTTTAGCGGATACGTTGAATAAATATGTGGGGGTAATTAACCTCAAAATGCCAGCTAACGCCAAAACCATTTACAATGTGAAAAGCGATTCGGTGTTTAAGCAAATGCTGCAACCCAGCGATAACTTTATTGCCGAACAGTTGCTGCTTACCTATGCCGATCGGGTTGGTGAAGAACTGAATACGGCCAAAATCATCGCCTACATCGACCAACACTACTTAACCAGCTTGCCCGACAAGCCGAAATGGGTTGATGGTTCGGGCCTATCGAGAGGGAACCTGTTTACGCCTAGAGATATGGTGAAACTACTCGAACTGATTTACACCGAAGTAAACAATAAGGAAAAGCTGTTTGGTCTATTGCCCGCAGGAGGCAAAACGGGCACTTTAAAAAATGCCTATCCCAAAACCGATAATCCTTTTGTTTTTGGCAAAACGGGCAGCCTGTCTAACAACCATAACCAAAGCGGTTATGTGGTAACCAAAAAAGGTCGGGTACTTATTTTTTCTTTCATGAACAATAATTTTGTGCAACCAACGTCAGAGGTGAGGAACGAAATGGTGCGGCTGATGACCTATATCCATGAGAATTTTTAGAATCGAAAAGATGAAAAGCTATTTATTGGGCCTGTTGCTGTTGTTGGGCCTTAAGGTTTCGGCGCAAGACCAGCTCATTTACCAAAGCAAAAACCTGCCCAAGGCTGATACGACCTGGGTGTTTAAGCCCAAAAATTACAATCAGCAAGATCGATTTCCCGTTATTTTCCTGTTGCACGGCTATTCAGGCAATTATAAGCAGTGGAACAACATTATGGATGCCCAAAAATACGCCGATCAGTATGGCTTTATCATTGTTTGTCCCGATGGCCTGTTCAGCAGCTGGTACCTCAATAGTCCGGTAAAAAAAGACTGGCAGTTCGAAACGTTCTTTTTCAACGAATTGTATCCCGATATTCATAAAAAGTATAAAACAGACGGCCAAAACGTCTTCGTCACCGGCCTGAGTATGGGTGGGCATGGCGCCTTGCACCTGTTTATCCAGCGGCCCGAATTGTTTGCCGGTGCAGGTAGTACCAGCGGGGGGATAAAATTGTCAGATGGATTTGGTAAGTTTGGCTTGGGAGATTTATTGGGAAACCCGCCGCTAACAGACGAGGCGTGGAAAAAATATTCGGTTATCGATAATATCGGGCAATTAAAAGGCAATGCCAAGCCCATTATTTTCGATTGTGGCGCCGACGATTTTTTCTATGCCTCAAACAACGAGCTCAAGCAAAAATGCGACAGCCTGAAATTAAATGCTACTTACATTTCTCAACCCGGAGCACATCATAAAGCTTACTGGGCAAAATCTATCCGCCAGCAGTTTGAGTTTTTTAAAAATCAATTGAAGTAACCGCATGAAATTAAAAAATCTACTCCTCATTTGTTCCCTAGGTCTTTTTGCATTTGGCGCTTGTAAGAAAAGCGATAGCCAGCCAGCCGAATCGGACAACAATACGCCACCAGCCGTTACCCCAACACCTTACATACCCGACAACAGCTTTAAGATCGTGGCCTATATGCCGAGCTATAAAGATCCAGAAACGGTCGACATTAGCAAGTATAAGATGATTACGCATTTGTTTTATGCCTTTTTAGAAATCGATGCCGCGGCCGATGGTACGCTAAAAGCCCTGTCGCAGCCAAGTCGATTTGCTACGGTAATGCAAAGGGCCCGGGCCAACAATGTAAAAGTGGGCATTTCGGTTTCGGGTAGCAGCGCCTATTTTGCCACGATGGCCAGTTCGGCAACCGCAAGGACCAAATTTGTAACCAACGTGGTTAATTTTGCCAAAAACAACGACCTTAATGGAGTAGATATCGATTGGGAATATCCAAGCACTTCTGGTTCCGCACCTTCGGCCGACAATTTTACCCTGTTGATGAAGGAGCTTTCTACCGAACTGCATAAAATCAACAAGTTTTTGAGTGCTGCGGTTACTCCGGCGGTATATTCCGGTGGCATTAGAGAGGGCATTAAGCCAGAAGTTTTTCAATATGTCGATTTTTTTAACATCATGCAGTACGATGGCCCAGGTTACGATCAGGCCGAGCCTTATCAGCACGCTTCATACAAAATGAGCGTAGCCAGTTTAGACCAATGGCTAGGGGTAAAAGGACTGCCTAAAGAAAAAGCCATTGTGGGCTTGCCTTTGTATGGCGAAAATTCAACAGGTTCGGCCAAATCCTACCGCGATATCGAAGCGGCCGGAGTTGATGTAACGGGCAATAGTGGCATGGTAGCTGGTGTAGAGTATTGGTTCAATGGTATCAACCTTATCAAACAAAAAACGCAGCTGGCCAAAGACAGGGCCAACGGCATTATGTTTTGGGAGTTTTCGTTCGATTCGAATACGACCAAATCATTGATCAGGGCGGCAAACGACCAATTGGGAAGAACCTATTAATGCCAAACCAAAACGTGTTTAATCAGTTGCAGGGCGCATTGGCCCCAAGCATTGAAGTAGCCGGAAAAAGCTATCTCTATTTTGGGGGAACGGCTTATTTGGGCATCCCGAATAATGAAGCCTTTTTGCGCAATTACGTACGGGGCCTTGAACAATTTGGCTTGAACAACGGCTCCAGCAGGAACAATAACATCCAGCTGGGCATTTACAACGAAGCCGAAAAACACTTGGCTAAAAAATTCGGTGCCGAAGCCGCTTTGCTTAGCTCGAGTGGTTACCTGGCCGCGCAGCTCGTGGTTAAAAACCTGAGGAATTGGGGCCAGATTTGCTATGCACCGGCTTGCCATCCGGCATTATGGTTGGACCAAGAACCCCAAACAACAGGGACATTTAGCGCTTGGGCTGAAACTATTGTCGATACCATTAACCGAAGCAAGCAGGAGCAATGGGTGCTCATCAGCAATTCGATGAACAACCTCTTTCCAGAGATTTATGACTTTTCGTTTGTAAAGCAGATCAGCTCAAGCAAGCGAGTGTTGCTGATTGTTGACGATTCGCATGGCCTGGGGCTCAATAACAAAGGGCTGGGCGCATTTTCGGCCTTGCCTGTAGCCAATCACATCGAAACGGTTGTGGTGGCTTCTATGGCCAAGGCATTGGGGGTAGATGCGGGGTTGGTTTTGGGGGCTGAAAAAATCATCAGCAAGCTGAAGCAAAGCAACGAGTTTCTGGGCGCTTCGCCGCCTGCGGCAGCTGGGCTTTTTGCCTTGATGCAGGCCGACGAAATTTATGAAACAGAACTCAATAAGCTTCAACACCTGACCAAACGTATGGCCACTGCGCTGGCCGGTAAAAAAGGCTGGCATTTTATCCCCGAATTTCCTGTTTTTTTCTGCAAAAATGCAGAACTTAGCCAACAGTTATTGGCCAAGAACATCCTGATTTCTTCGTTTCCCTATCCCGATAAGGATGGCGAAATCATCAATAGGATTGTGCTGAGCAGTTGGCATAGCGAAACAGCCATTGAAGAATTGATAAACGCATTATAATTTTGAAGATGAGAACCTTTGTATTGATATTTTTAGCGGTTTTGTTGGGGCAACAGAACCTGAGTGCTCAAAAAACTGTGAAGATCTGGATAGTGAGGCATGCCGAAAAACAAACGGACAACCCGAAAGACAACGATCCGGATTTGTCGCCCGAAGGAAAAGTGCGTGCAAGCGACCTTTTCAAGTATCTAAAAGGACAAAAACTCGATTCGATTTTTACTACGGCCTATAAAAGAAGCAAGTTAACGGCTTTTCAATTGGCCGATAGGGAAGGTATTTCGCTTAAAACCTATAACCCTAACTATCAGAAAGAATTGGCCAAGCAACTGATGGCCAACGCCAAGGGCAAGAAAATATTAATTGTAGGCCATTCTAACACGTTGCTCGAACTGATTGAAGCCTTTGGGGGCACCAGGCCAATAAAAGAGCTTACCGACGACGATTACGACTATATCTTTACCCTCACCGTTAAGGGCGACAAAGCCGATGTGAGCGTAGATCATTACGGTGCCGAACATCATACCAAACAGGAAGTCGCAGCGAAACCCAAATCATAGTTTCTCAGTTTTTTATACATCCGAGATCAAACCTGATTTCACCACCTAAGACACCTTAGCTATTGCTTAAAGTTAAGGCTGTTTTTCCCTCGTCTAAACTTGTCAAGCTGATGCGTCAAGCCTTAGCTGTTCTTAGGCGTCTGAGGCGGTAACACAATTAAAGCCTAAATTTTAGTTTCACCACCTAAGACGCCTCAGCTGTTGCTTAAAGTTGAGGTTTGTTTTTCTCGAGTTTAACTTGGTAAGCCGATGAAGCTCAAGTCTTAGCCGTTCTTAGGCGTCTAAGGCGGTTAACCCCATTAACGCCGAAACTACATTAGTCGATGGATTAGAGGCCGAAATTTTAGTTTCACCACCTCAGACACCTTAGTCATTGCTTTAAGTTAAGATTTGCTTTTTCGCGTTATTGCTAAATAAACACGGGTTGTTTAAGCCGTCGTTATTTTTAGGCGCCTAAGGTGGTTGAACCCGTTAAAGCTTTTCAAATGGAATATCCATTAAATCATATTCTTGCCAACCATTAAAATCGAAATGCCACCACTCGTTGTAAATTACCTTAAAGCCATTAGCCTGCATAGTAGCAATCAAAAAATCGCGGTTTTTAATTACGTTGGCAGGCAGTTTTTGGTAATGTGGGGCGGCCTCGGGTGCAAAACTGTCGTAAGGCGTGGGCATAGGAACATCTTTGCCGGTTTTTAAGTCGATAATGGTTAAATCAACGGCACATCCCCGATTATGTTTGGAGCCTTTATTGGGGTTGGCCACAAAATTCTTATCGCTTGCCTTTTGATAAAAAGCCACGGTAATGGCATAAGGCCTGTAACCGTCGAAAATCTTTAAACCATAGCCTTTTTGATTAAGAACCGCCTGTATCTTTTTCAATTGCTCAACAACCGGCTTGCGCGCAAAAGCACGCGCCTGCTTATACATCACCTGTTGCATAAAATTGTTGGTGGTAGCATACCTGATATCGAGCACAACCGAAGGAATGGCCTTCTTGATCTCGACCAGCTCGTTATTGGGATGAGTCCTTAAATCGGCCTTGTAGGTTTTATAGTCGCTCACAATGGCCAGTCCGTAAGGGTTTTGCGCATTTTTTTGGGCGCAGGAGCTCAAGCAGGCAGCCACCAAGGCCAGGGATAAAAGTCTTTTCATAATTATTGATTGGCCACCACCAGCAATTCCAAATCCTTGAATGGCAAATTATACATATTGGCCAGGTCTTTATTGGTTAAATGCCCATGATAGCAGTATAGTGCTTCGCGAATGCCCGGCCTGTTCCAAGCCATGTTCATCAAGCCTCCCATTTCGCCAATATCAATCAAAATAGGCGCAAAAATGTTGGTCAGGGCATAAGAAGCCGTTCTTGGTACCCTCGAGGCAATATTAGGCACACAGTAATGGATCACGTCATGCTTGATAAAAACAGGATCCTTGTGGTTGGTTACTTCCGAAGTTTCGAAACAGCCACCCTGGTCAATGCTAACATCAACTACCACCGAATGAGGTTTCATGCGACTAACCGTTTCTTCCATTACCAAACAAGGGCTGCGGCCATGTTGCGAACGGATAGCGCCAATCACCACATCACAAGTGGTAATGGCCTTAGCCAACACAATAGGTTGCATAACCGAGGTAAAAACGCGACTGCCCAGATTGTTTTGCAAACGGCGAAGCTTAAATATCGAGCTGTCAAAAACCTTAACTTCGGCACCCAACGAAAGCGCCGTGCGCGCGGCATATTCGCCCACGGTTCCGGCACCCAAAATCACGATTTCGGTAGGGGGAACACCCGTAAATCCGCCCAACATCAGGCCCTTGCCACCAAAAGCGGCACTGAGGTATTCGGCCGCAATAAAAATAGAAGCCGCACCTACAATTTCGCCCATGGCACGCACAACGCTTAGCACATTGCCTTCGTCGCGCAGGTTTTCAAAGCAAAGCGCATTGATTTTTTTATGGAGGATGGCCTTGAGGTTGGCCTCTTTAAGCGTACCGATTTGCAGGGCCGAAATGAGGGTTTGCCCTTTGTGCATCAAACCTATTTCTTCTAAGGTTGGCGGAGCGATCTTTACAATAATATCGGCTGCATACACGTCTTTCTTGCTGAAAGAAATCTGCGCGCCCTGCTCGCTATAGTCTTTGTCGGTAAAGTTGGCGCCGTTGCCAGCGCCCGATTCGATAACCACCTGATGCCCATTGTTAACCAAAAGAGCTACCGATAAGGGAGTAAGTGCTATTCTGCACTCTTGAAAAGAAATCTCTTTGGGAATACCGATGTATAAACTGTTGCTCTTCTTGTTCGTTTCTAACATTGACTCTTGGGGTTGCATCAAGCCTCTTTGGGCTATGGCAGCCATGCCTTCACGTAATCCTGTAGCCATGATAAATTGGGTAGTTTTTATTTAGGTGCTTGAAGTTACGGAAAATCTGCGAATAGCTCACTATGAAATACATAGAAAAGAGCCGGTGTTGACAAAACCAGTAAAGCCGATTAGGCGCCAATATGCTCCAAATCGAAGCGGCGCTGTTCGCTGCCCGTAATGGAGATGGCTACCTTAATGTAACGGTCTGGCAAAAGCTCTTCTACTTTTTGAGGCCACTCTACCAAACAATAGCTGCCGCTATAAAAATATTCTTCATAGCCGATATCGTAGGCCTCCTGAAGGTTTTTTAAACGGTAAAAATCAAAGTGGTAAACCGGACCCGCCACGCTGTCGTATTCGTTAACAATAGAAAACGTGGGACTGCTCACCACATCGGTGATGCCCAACGCTTGACAAAGGGCCTTGATAAAAGTGGTCTTGCCCGCGGCCATATCGCCTTCAAAAACAAAAAAACGTTCGCCATTGGCAAAATGGAGCAACTTTTCGGCCACGTTAGGTAATTCGTTGAGGCTATTGATGGTGATGGAGTTCATGGTGCAAATTTAAGGTTCGAAGCGTAAAGACCAAAGCTTAAAGTCGATAGTCGGAAGTCAATAGCCCATGGTCTGATAGTCCATCGTTCGATAGCTAAAGCCACGAACACTAAAAACAATTTAACAATTGACCAATAAGCTTCTTAGGCGTCTAAGACGGTAAAAACTCAACTAATCCTACACATTACCTCGAACTATACGTCACCACCGGAATAATCATTTCCTCCAACGAAATACCCCCATGTTGGAAGGTTTCGTTGTAGTAGTTCACAAACTGGTTATAGTTGTTCTGATAAACGAAGTATTGGTCTTCCTTGGCAAAAATGTAGTTAGAACTGATATTGATTTTCGGCAATTGCGCCTCGTGTGGGTTTTTGATCAAGAACACTTCCTTCGGATTAAAATTAAGGTTACGGCCCTGTTTATAGCGCAGGTTGGTATTGGTATTCCTATCGCCGATAACCTTGCTTGGATGCTTTACCCTAATGGTGCCATGATCCGTTGTAATAATCAGTTTTACCCGTTTTTGGGAGATTTTTTTAAGCAAGTCTAACAAAGGCGAGTGCTCGAACCACGACAAAGTCAAAGAACGGTAGGCTGCGTCGTCGTTGGCCAGTTCCCTGATCATCTGCATATCGGTACGCGCATGCGAAAGCATATCCACAAAGTTGTAAACCAAAGCGTTAAACTCGTTTTGCATCAGGTTGTTTACCTGCTCGGTTAGTTCCTTGCCTTGGTCAAAAGTAAGCACCTTGTGGTAGCTGAATTTACAGTCTTTACGCAGGCTGCGCTTGATCTGTTCGCCCAAGAATGTTTCTTCGTGCAGGTTCTTGCCCCCCTCGTCGTCGTCGTTTTGCCATAGCGCCGGAAAACGTTTCTCCATTTCCAAAGGCATTAATCCCGAAAAAATGGCATTACGTGCATATTGCGTAGCCGTAGGCAAAATACTCGAATAAGTATCTTCCTCTTCCAAACGGAAATATTCGGTAATCAGCGGATTGATGATTTTCCATTGGTCGTACCTCAGGTTGTCTATCAAAATAAAAAATACCGGGGTAGTGCTGTTGATTAACGGAAAAACCTTCTTTTTCAACAGCTCGTTCGACAACAATGGCGATTCGCCCTTGCCGTTTACCCAATCCAGGTAGTGGTTTTCAATAAATTTGGAGAACTGCATATTGGCCTCCGATTTTTGCATGGTCAAAATCTCATGCATCTGCGGATCATCGAGCTTTTCCAGCTCCAGCTCCCAAAAAACCAATTTTTTATAAACTTCTACCCATTCCTCATAGCTCAGCTTATCGTTTAAGGTCATGCCCAGGCGTCTAAAATCCTGTTGGTAGGCCGACGAAGTGCGCTCGCTCACCAGACGTTTGTTGTCGATGATTTTCTTGATGGTTAACAAAACCTGCTTCGGATTAACCGGTTTGATCAGGTAGTCGTCTATTTTCGAACCGATGGCGTCTTCCATCAGGTTTTCTTCTTCGCTTTTGGTAATCAGCACCACAGGTACGTCAGACCGGATGTTTTTAATGGCAGAAAGTGTTTCCAGTCCGCTCATTCCGGGCATGTTCTCGTCTAAAAAAACAAGGTCGAAATGTTCCTTTCCAAAGGCTTCCAACGCATCGTTGCCATTGGTAAACGTAGTTACCTGATAGCCTTTTTCGTTCAGCAACAGAATATGTGGCTTCAGCAAGTTGATTTCGTCGTCGGCCCATAGAATTTTGGTTTCCTGCATTATATCTATTTTTTATGTAAATTAATTCCATTAAAAGCGCTAGGCTTTTTACTATCGATAAAAATAGCAATTTTTGTACCGTATAATTTAATTTTGAGAATTGAATAAAAAGAAAATAATAAACGACCCGGTGTACGGCTTCATCAGCATCCCATCGGCGTTGATTTATGACCTCATTTCCCATCCGTATTTTCAGCGCCTAAGGTATATTAAGCAGTTGGGAATGACCCATTTGGTTTACCCAGGCGCATTGCATACCCGTTTTCACCATGCGCTGGGCGCCATGCATCTGATGGGGCTGGCTATAGAAGTGTTGCGTAGCAAGGGCCACCACATCAGTGCTGAAGAGGAAGAGGCGGCTACCATCGCCATTTTGCTCCACGATATAGGACACGGTCCTTTTTCGCATGCACTCGAACATACGCTCATTACGGGCGTGATGCACGAAGACATTTCGATGCTGATGATGGACCAGCTGAACGAGGAGTTTGAAGGAAGATTGACTACCGCCATCAATATTTTCAGGGGCAATTACCACCGTCGCTTCTTTTGCCAGTTGATTTCTGGCCAATTAGACCTCGACCGCATGGACTACCTGAACCGCGACAGCTTTTTTACGGGGGTAAGCGAAGGGGTGATCAGTTTCGACCGCATCATTAAAATGTTCAACGTGGTAGACGATCAGCTGGTGATTGAGGAGAAAGGCATTTATTCGATCGAAAAATTCCTGATTGCCCGCAGGCTGATGTACTGGCAGGTTTATTTGCACAAAACTGTAATTGCCGGCGAGCAGCTGTTGGTTAAGATCTTGGAAAGAGCCAAAGAGCTGGCCTCTGGCGGTGTTGAGCTTTTTGCCACGCCGGCCTTGCAGCATTTTATGCAGAACGACATTACCGAGCTCAATTTCTTTGAAGATGAAATCCATTTGCAGCAGTTTGCGAAGCTCGACGACCAGGATATTTACGCTTCGGTAAAGGTTTGGGCCGATCACGACGACCCGATTTTGTCGCGTTTGTGTCAAATGCTCAATGCCCGCAAGCTGTATAAGGTAGAGATCAGCAATGCCGAACCTGCCCCCGAAAGGATAGCCGCGCTGGCCGACAACACCATGCTGGCCCTGCATTTGGACGAAGACGACGTCGCCTATTTTGTATTTACCGATACCATAAGAAACAGGGCCTACAATGCAGGCAATAGCAATATTAACATCTTGATGAAGAATAATGAGCTGGTAGATATTGCAAAAGCCTCGGATTTATCTAACTTAGAATCTTTGGATAAGACGGTAAAAAAACATATTCTTTGTTACGTGAGAGGCATTTAGCATTTTTTAACAAAATTTAAGGGCACAAAAGGCGTTTTTGTCTTATCCTTGTAACAATTAACCGCCGTTGTTTATTTGTTCATATCAATTTAACATTTAACTTTGTAAGATGCAATTTACTGCCAAGCAGATAAGCGAATTTTTAGATGGAACTATTGAAGGAGATGAGACCGCTACGGTCAAAGAGCTCTCCAAAATAGAAAGTGGAGGTGCTGGGTCGCTGTGCTTTTTATCCAACCCCAAGTACGAAAGCTACTTGTACACTACACAGGCTTCTGTAGTAATCGTATCGAGGGATTTTGTGCCCGCACAGCCTGTAAATTGTACGCTGATTAAGGTAAAAGACCCTTACAGCTCGTTTTCTATCCTTTTAGAAAAATACAACGAAGTGGTTAACCAAGACCGCACCACACCGGGCATCGATCAGCCTTGTTTCATCCATCCTTCGGCAAAAATTGGCAAAAACGTTTATATCGGTGCCTTTTGTACCATCGAAGAAAATGTGGTCATTGGCGATAACTGCAAGATCCATACCCAGGTTTATATCGGCGCCGACACCAAGATTGGCAACGACGTAATGCTTTACCCTGGCGTTAAAATATACAACCGTACCATTTTGGGCAACCGCATTACCATACACGCCAATGCGGTAATTGGTAGCGATGGCTTTGGCTTTGCGCCTCAGCCCGACGGTACCTACAACAAAATTGCCCAGATTGGCAACGTGGTGGTTGAAGACGATGTAGAAATTGGTGCCAATACCACCATTGATAGGGCTACGATGGGCTCTACCTTTATCCGCAAAGGAGCCAAACTCGATAACCTGATCCAAATTGCGCACAATGTGGATGTTGGTGCACACTCGGTGGTAGCTGCGCAAAGCGGTATTTCGGGCAGCACCAAACTTGGCGATAATTCGGTAATCGGAGGCCAGGTGGGCATTGCCGGCCACTTGAATTTAGGCAAGGGCACGCAAGTGGGTGCACAAGCCGGAATCAATTTCAATACAGAAGACAATAAACAATGGCACGGTAGTCCGGCGCAGCCGTTAAAAGAATGGATGCGTTCTACCGTTATATTTAAGAAGCTGCCCGATGTAGAAAAGCGCGTACGCGAATTAGAAGCCAAAATTGCTGAACTTAATGCGCTCATCGAACAGATTACGACAACACAAAATAGATAAATGAACGTTAAGCAAAAGACGATAAAGAGCGAGATATCGGTTAAAGGCGTAGGCCTGCATACCGGTGCAAATGTGACGTTAACATTTTGTCCTGCTCCAGAAAACCACGGTTTTAAATTTCAGCGGATCGACCTTCCTGGTCAGCCGATTGTTGAAGCCGACTGCGATAATGTAACCGATACGGCCCGTGGCACTACCATTAGCCAAAACGGAGCAAGCGTAAGTACCGTAGAGCACGTGATGGCATCGTTGGTGGGTATGGACCTCGACAACGTGTTGCTGAAGCTCGACGGCCCAGAAACCCCGATTATGGATGGCAGCGCCATTCAGTTTATCGAGGCTTTGGAAGAAGTGGGCGTAATTTCGCAAAATGCCGACAGAGAATATTTTACCATTCCGCATAACATTACCTATACTGAAGCCGACAGAAAGGTAGAAATTGTGGCCATGCCGCTTGATGATTATCGTTTTACCTGCATGATCGACTACAATTCGCCGGTTTTGGGCAGCCAGCACGCCGGGATCTCGAGCATCGCCGAGTTTAAGAAGGAAATCGCTTCGTGCCGTACCTTCTGCTTTTTGCACGAACTGGAGTATCAGCTTAAAAATAACCTGATTAAAGGTGGCGATCTGAACAATGCCATCGTTATTGTGGATAAAGAGGTAACCCGCGAGGAACTCGACCATTTGGCTACGATCTTTAAAAGAAAAGCCATTGAAGTAGCGCCACAAGGTATTTTAAATAACATGGAGCTTCGCTACCAAAACGAGCCAGCCCGTCATAAACTGTTAGACATGATTGGCGATTTGGCTTTGGTAGGCGTTCACCTGAAAGGCCACATCATGGCGGCCAGACCAGGCCACGCCGCCAACGTAGCCTTTGCCAAAAGGATAAAAGCGGCCATTAAAAAAGAAAAAGGCAAAAAAATACAAAAAGTATACGATCCGAATACCAAACCTATCTTTGATGTAGTGCAGGTAATGGACATGTTGCCACACAGGCAGCCGTTCTTGTTTGTAGATAAGGTAATCGAGATTTCGAAAACCCACGTGGTTGGCGTAAAAAACGTAACCATGAACGAAGAGTTCTTTAAGGGGCACTTCCCGGGCGCACCGGTAATGCCGGGCGTGCTGCAAATCGAATCGATGGCCCAAGTGGGAGGTATTTTGGTGCTCAGTACCGTGCCAGACCCGAGAAACTACCTAACCTACTTCCTTAAAATAGACAATGTACGTTTTAGGGCCCAAGTAGTGCCCGGAGATACGATTATCTTTAGGTGCGATTTGATGGAGCCGATGCGCAGAGGCATTGCACAAATGAAAGGCGTGGGCATGGTTGGCGATAAAGTAGTAGTAGAGGCCGAAATGATGGCCCAAATAGTAAAAGTTAAAGACAGCGAAACAGCATAATGATACAACCCCTAGCTTATATACACCCCCAAGCAAAAATTGCAGACAATGTAGTTGTTGAGCCCTTTGCGGTCATTCATAAAGACGTAGAAATTGGCGAAGGAACTTGGATTGGGTCTAACGTAGTCATTATGGACGGTGCCCGTATCGGCAAAAACTGCCGTATTTTCCCGGGTTCGGTTATTTCGGGCATTCCGCAGGATTTGAAGTTTGCCGGCGAAGTGACCACTGCAGAAATTGGCGACAACACCACCATTCGCGAATGCGTAACCATTAACCGTGGCACCAAAGACAAATGGAAAACGGTAATTGGCAGCAACTGTCTGATTCAAGCTTATTCGCACATTGCGCACGACTGCGAAGTGGGCAACAACTGTATCTTTTCTAACAGTACTACCTTGGCCGGTCACATCACCATTGGCGATTATGTGGTATTGGCAGGCTTGGTGGCCATCCACCAGTTTGTAAAAGTGGGTTCGCATGCTTTTGTAACCGGAGGTTCGTTGGTGCGTAAAGATGTTCCTCCTTATGTAAAGGCGGCTAGGGAGCCACTTTCTTATGTGGGGATCAACTCGGTAGGCCTGCGCCGCAGAGGCTTCTCGCCAGAAAAAATAAACGAGATACAAGAGATTTACCGCGTACTTTTTGTAAAGAACAACAACGTAACCAAGGCATTAGACATTATTGAAGCCGAGTTTCAGCCAACCGAAATCCGCGATGAGATTGTTGATTTTATCCGCAACTCGAACCGTGGCGTCATGAGGGGCTTCGGAACCAGCAGCTAAATCGCTCAAAGCTTTGCCAATCCCTGCGTAAATCATTAATGGAAATCAAGCTCGATCATATTGGCAGGCGCTTTAACAAAGAATGGATCTTCAGAAATGTAGATTATCGCTTTGTTTCGGGGCAAAAATATGCGGTTTTGGGGCCTAATGGCTCCGGAAAGTCGACCTTGCTGAGCATTTTGCTGGGCAACCTCACTCCGTCTGAAGGCGAGCTGAAATACAGCGACCCCGATACGCCGGTAGAGCAAGTATACCAACATTTGAGCTTTGCCGGACCTTACCTCGATTTGGTAGAAGAGTTTACCCTAACCGAAACCATCAATTTCCATTTCCAGTTTAAAAACTATGCCCAAGGCCTCGATGCGAAGGCATTGATTGGTATTTTGGGCCTCGAAAAAGCCAAAGATAAAGCCTTGAAGCATTTTTCGTCGGGCATGAAGCAACGCACCAAGCTGGCTTTGGCCTGTTGCGCCGATACGCCGATCCTGATTTTGGATGAGCCTACTTCCAACCTCGACGAGCAGGGCGTAGCCTGGTATCATGAGCTGATGAGCCGTTTTGCGGGCAACAGAATTACGGTTATTGGTTCCAATCAGGCGCACGAATACGATTTTTGTGACCATAGGTTAAGTATTACGGACTATAAGTAAGTTGGACGGCATGAAGAAAACGATAGCCTTGCTTTTTAAATTGATTGCGTTTGTATTGTTGTGTTGTCTGTTTTTACGATTCTTTGGCAAGCTTGATTTGGCCGCCACAAAGAATAATGGTTTAATAATAGCCAAACAATTGGAAATAGCGCAAGAAAATGATGTCAACAAGCTTAAAGGGCAAGCTAAGGAATACTTGAATGAGATAAGGCAAATCCACAGACAGGAATCTTCGGACTCTGTAACAAATATGCTTTTGCTTAGCGGTTTTTTAGCGTGTGTGATTTTTTTATGGCGCATTAGCGACAAAACATCTTCTGTAATTGCCGAGAAATAAATACCTTTACGCTAGAAATTTTGGTCAAAAAACGGTCTATTTCTGTTTAAAAGCAACATTAAAAAATATTTTAAAATTACTATTGTATAATTAAAAAATAGTCTATACCTTTGCGCCACGAAAAAGCGGCATAGGAATAGGCGCAATTTCAAACCAAATGGCAAAAGCATCAGACATTAAAAACGGCAACATTCTTCGCTTCAACGGAGATTTGGTACAAGTAGAAGAATTTATTCACCGTACGCCGGGCAATTTAAGAGCTTTTTATCAAGCTAAAATGCGCAATGTTAAAACTGGAAAATCGGTAGAATACCGTTTCCGTGTTGACGAAGAGGTGGAAATTTGCCGTGTGGAAACCAACGACTTCCAATATCTTTACGAAGATGGCGATTCGTTGGTGGTAATGGACAACACAAGTTACGAACAATACACTGTGCCTAAATTCTTATTTGGCGAAGGCGTAAAGTTCTTGAAAGAAGGCTTGAACGTAATCGTAGCCTTTGAAAGCGACGAGCCGATCATGGCGCAATTGCCTTCGAACGTAGAGTTGGAAATTACCTATTCTGAGCCTGCAGTAAAAGGCAACACCTCTACCAATGCGATGAAATACGCAACTGTAGAAACAGGGGTAGAAATTAAAGTCCCAATGTTTATTAACCAAGGCGACAAAGTTAAGGTTGATACACGCACTGGAGACTATATTGAAAGAGTAAAATAATAAATTTTCATAGTTTAGTTTTAGGTTTAGGTTGATTGTGGCTTCGGAGTGGTTCCCGAAGCCATATTTTTTTTATATTGGTCCAAACCTCCATCGCCATGCGCAAAGCCGACCTCCGTAAACAAGCCTTACTGCAACGAAAATCGCTGAGCGAACAAGAACTCGCCAAGCTGAATGAAAAGCTGCTGGAGCGCTTTAAAACGCTCGATTTTTCCAATATACAAAGCCTTCATATCTTTTTGCCCATTCTTAGGCACAAAGAACCCAATACTTTGCTGCTGATCGATTGGTTGCTCCAAAACCATCCGGAAATCAAGATAATTGTGCCCAAGGCCGATTTCGAGTCGAACCTGATGAGCCATTTCCATTACCGGGGCCAGTCTGATTTGGCCCTTAACCAGTTTGATATCCCCGAACCACAAAATGCCGAGGCTTTTGAAGGAACGCCCGATATGGTGCTTGTGCCTTTGCTGGCTTTTGATGAGCGAGGTTACCGCGTGGGCTACGGCAAGGGCTTTTACGACCGCTTTTTGGAGAATTTAGCTGCCCAAAAAATAGGATTATCTTTTTTTGATGCGGCAGCACAAATTAATGATGTACATTTGAATGATATCCGCTTGGATAAATGTATTACCCCCGAACGAATTATCGACTTTACGCCTAATCACCATGGACAAGGACTTTAGAATTACCTCTGCCAAGCAGTACGAAGAAACCATGATTACCATTTTCGAAATGCAGGAGCAGGAAGAACCGCTTAGCGCCCAGCAAAAGGCCGACATGGAAATCATGATGAAAGCCGCCGACCGTTACGAAGCGGAAGAATTGTAGACTTGATGAAGGTTTTTAACTTCATCAAGTCTACAGGTTCATTAGCTCATTGGTTCATTCGTTGTTTGCTTATCGGGCGTTCGGTAAAAACGCCTAGCGCTTAACGCCAAATAAGACACTTTCGAAGTTTTTAAAACTTCGAAAGTGTGGCTACTTCTTCTTAATCGTTTCCAGCAAATCGGCCAGTTCTTTTACCTTTTCGGGGTACTTATCGGCCAGGTTGCTTTTCTCGGCAATGTCTTCAGTTAGGTGATACAGCTGCGGGGTAGCCAAATTGCCCGTTTCTATATCAACCAGCTTATCAAGGGCGGGCCCTTTGCTTGGCGAAATGTATTTCCAGCCATCTTTTACCACAGACAACGAGCCAGAGTGCTTAACCAATGTTGTTCGGCCTTTATCACTCTTGCCTAGCAAGGCATTTAGCGTATTTTCGCTGTCTGTAGCTTCGCCGGCAGGTATTTTTACATGAAGCAGACTGGCAAAAGAGGCAATCAGGTCCATTTGGCAAACCATGGCCGAAGAAACGCCGGGTTTAACCGTTCCGGGCCAGTTTACGATGAAAGGTACCCGGGTTCCGGCTTCCAGCGAGCTGTATTTGCCCCCTCTCAAAGGCCCTGTTGGTGTATGTCCGTTGAGTTGGGTTACTGCCTCGTCTTGGTAACCATCGTCTAATACAGGACCGTTATCGCTGCTGAAAATAATCAAGGTGCTTTTGCTTTGCCCGCTGGCTTCCAATTGCTTCATGATTTCGCCTACGGTCCAATCTAGCTGCAAAATGGCATCGCCACGGTAACCCAAACCGCTTTTGCCTTTGAACATCGTGGCAGGCATGCGCGGCACATGAGGTTCGGTTAGGCAGAAATAAAGAAAATAAGGCTTCGTTGCGTGCTCGACAATGAAATTTTTGGCTTTGGTTAAAAAAGTGGTCGATACTTCTTCATCTACCCAACGCGCCTTTTGGCCACCGCTCATGAAACCAATGCGGCCAATGCCGTTTACAATGGTGGCATCGTGGCCCTGGCCTGGCGACGACTTCATTTTAAGCAATTCGGGGTGTTCTTTGCCTGTTGGATCGGTGCCCACCTTGGTTTTGTAATTTACTTCGATCGGGTCTTTCAAGTCGAGCGCCAATACTTTTTGGTTTTCCAAGAATACGGTAGGTACCCTGTCGGCCGTTGCCGGAAAAATAAAGGAATAATCGAAACCCACCTCATTTGGCCCGGGCTTGATTTCGCCGTTCCAGTCTTTGGCTACCTGTGTACCCAACCCCAAGTGCCATTTGCCCACAATCCCTGTGGCGTAACCCGCCTGTTTAAATACTTTGGGCAAGGTCATTTTGTCTGTCGGGATAATCAGGGCCGCATCGCCGGGCAATACGCCGGTACCTTGTTTGCGCCACGGATATTGGCCCGTCATTAAGGCATAGCGAGAAGGCGTGCAGGTTGAAGAGGTGGCATTGCCATTGGTAAAGCGTAGCCCTTGCTTGGCCAATTTGTCAAGATTGGGCGTATGCAGTTTGGTGGCGCCATAGCAGCTCAGGTCGCCGTAGCCCAAATCGTCGGCGTAAATGTAAATAACGTTGGGCTTAGTCTGCACGGTTTTTTGCTGGGCTAAGGCATGCCCAACTAAGGCTACTGCAAAAGCAAAAGCCAGGGTGATTTTTTTCATAGGAGATGTATATTAGGTTAAACTTTAATATTCAGGTAGTTTTTAACAAAATCGGTCACCAAGTAGGCAATGGTTTTGCCGGTGCCCAAATCTTCGCGTCCGTTGGCCAATTTAGTGGCTCCCTCGCAAATATGCAAATAGCTCCATTTTTTGCGGTTGTGCAAAAGGATGCTGCGGATGTCGTTCAAGGCAAATCCAGACGGGCTGCTGGCGCTCGATAATACATTTTCGATACTGTCGAGGTCAATTTCCAGACCCAAAGGCGAATCGAGGTCTTCTACAAACGATGACCAGCTTTGGCTAAGGGAAGCCTGTTGCAGCAAATCGTCGAAATAGCAGGCTTGTAAATTGGTATGTTTTGCGATGAAGTGGGGCAGAGCCTGGTTTACATAATTCTGATGCAAGCCAAAAACGCGGTACTGGTTTAGATAGCCTTTGGCCAGCGCATGACTAAAGCCGTTGCCGCTGTGCCGGCCTTCTTCGGGGTTGCGCAAGTCGGCGTGGGCATCGATATTAACCAGGTTAAGCGCTTCTTGTAGCGCTAAAGATGTGCCCCAGATGATCGGAAAAGCATTGTTGTGTCCGCCACCAATTACCATCGGAATTTTACCGGCAGCCACAATTTGTTGGATTACAGGATAAACCAAAAGGTCTATCGCTGCAGTTTTATCTCGTAAGGCCGTTATGGACTGATCCAGGGGTTCGGCAATATCAAAATGGCCCAGCACCAAAATTTCTTCGCCAGTTAAAAACGGGTTGCTTTGGGTATTGAGCAAGGTTTTTAAGACTGCTGGCCAAGCACTGGCTGTACCGCCGGTTCCGTAATTTGCCCTTACGCCGATGTCTTCGGGGATGCCCAACAACACAAATTTTGCTGGAGAGTTTTTGAGGTTTGCTAAAGTGGTTTGATCTTCCGATGTAGGCTCATGATGATAAACCAGCACTTTTTCGCCCAGTTTGGTTTCGCCGGGACGGGTATTGACCAATTCCAGTACATCGCCCTGCGTATAGATTCGGAGCTTATCCATGGTAAATCTCTCCGTTTAAAATAACCGTTTCTACCTGTGTTTGGCCAAAGCTGTAAGGCAAAAATGCCAAGGAAGGCATAGGTCTAGTAATAAAAAGATTGGCCCTTTTGCCAATGGCGATGCTGCCGATTTCGTGGCTCAGCTCCATGGCGGCAGCTCCGTTTAAGGTACAGGCATTGATGGCTTCTTGGGGTTGCAATTTCAATTTAATACAACCCAATGAAACCACGAAATTCATGTTGCCCGATGGGGTAGAACCCGGATTATAATCGGTGGCTAAAGCCACAATGGCATTGGCATTGACCAAGCCACGGGCATTGGCAAACGGAATGCCCAAGTAAAACGAGCATGAAGGCAAGAGGGTAGCGATGGTGTCGCTGCTTGATAAACAAGCGAGTACCGAGCCATCGGTTTCTTCCAAATGATCGACTGATACGGCATGGTGCTGTACCCCGATTTGTACGCCGCCCGAAACAGAAAGCTGGTTGGCGTGTATCTTCGGTTTGAGGCCATACTGTGCGGCGGCACTGAGTAGCTCGTCGGTTTCGCTGATGGAAAAGAAGCCCTGCTCGCAAAAAACATCCATGTAGTCGGCTAGGTTTTCTTTGGCTACGGCAGGCAACAATTCTTCGGTAATGAGTCTGATGTAACCGGCATGGTCGTTTTTATAGGCTTGCGGATAGGCATGTGCGGCCAGCAAAGTGGCTTTGATTGGAATAGGGAAAGCCTGTTTGAGGCGCAGGATTACCCGCAACATTTTCAGCTCGCTGGCTACGCTCAGGCCATAACCGCTCTTGATTTCTACTGCTCCCGTTCCCTGCCTGATCATATCGCGCAGCCTTGCGCTGGCACTTTCAAAAAGTTCGTCTTCGCTGGCATCCTGTAGTTTGCGGGCCGAATTGAGGATGCCTCCACCAGCGGCAGCAATTTCCTCGTAGCTTTTACCGGCAATTTTGAGCGCAAATTCTTCTTCGCGAGGAGCGGCAAAGACAATGTGTGTATGGCTATCGCACCAGGAAGGGAAAACGTAACGGCCTTCGGCGCTATGCTTATCGTGTGTTGCGTATTGCGATTTGATGGTTTCAGACAGCGAATCCATCGTGCCAAAATCTTTGATCAGGCCATCCTCCAATAAGATCCACGCGTTTTCCAAAACAGGCAAATCGGCCAATTCCTGTCCGCGGAGCAATAGTTTTTCTTTGGGGTGAACGCCAACAAGGCCTTTAATATTTGTAATCAGCATAGCGCAAAATCAAGTAGCTGGCCATGAGCCGGCCTGTTTATCAATCAATTTCTAGTAAAACCGGACAATGGTCGGAGTGCAGGGCATCAGGCAAAATCCTTACGTTTTTTAAGCGATGTTCCATTGGCATCGAAGCCAAATGGTAGTCGATGCGCCAACCCAGGTTCTTGCCACGCGCACCAGCACGGTAGCTCCACCAGGTGTAGTGGTGCGGATCCTTGTTAAAATGCCTGAACGAATCGATAAAACCATTGTTCATAAACAGCTCCATCCACTCGCGTTCTTCGGGCAAAAATCCCGATGAGTTGGCATTTGATTTAGGGTTGTGAATATCGATGGGTTTGTGGCAGATGTTGTAATCGCCCGAAATGATCAAATTGGGGTGAAGCTTGCGCAACTCGTCGATGTACACATCGAAAAAGCGCATGAATTCGTATTTTTTCAACTGCCTTTCGTCGCCGCTCGAACCCGAAGGCATGTAGAGGCTCATCAGCGAAAAATCGTCAAAATCGGCTCTTAAAATCCGGCCTTCGGCATCAATCCAAGGTTCGCCACAGCCATAGGCAATGTGGTTAGGCTTAATTTTGGTGAGGATGGCAACGCCGCTATAACCTTTTTTCTCGGCCGGAAACCAGTAATGGTGATAGCCCAATTGCTCGATGAGCGCTAAAATATCTGGAATTTGTTCCTGTAGGGCCTTTACCTCCTGCAGGCAAACCATATCGGCATCGGTGGCCTGTAGCCAGTTGAAAAGGCCTTTGGTGGCGGCGGCCCTGATGCCGTTAACGTTATAAGAAATGATTTTCATGTGTTATGTATGCTTTTGGCGGGCTTTTTTGGCCAGCTCTTTTTCTAGTCTTTTGGTTTCGCGTTTGGTGAGTACCGAAACGGTCATTTTGATATCTTCCTTTGGGCGGTTGTTCTTGTCGGTAACCGCTTCGGCAATCTGGTCAACCATTTCCAATCCCTTCACTACTTCGCCATAAACGGTATAGTTGCGGTCTAGATGCGGTACGCCGCCAATGGTTTTGTATACTTCGCGCTGCCAAGCTGGGATTTTGAATTTCAGTCGTTTTTCTTCGAGCACGTTGAGCATCGAATCAGTGAAAACCTTGCCCTGTACAATGTAGAACTGGCTACCACTCGATGCTTTTTCCGGATTGGTATTGTCGCCCTCCCTGGCGGCGGCCAAAACACCTTTTTTGTGGAAAAGGCTATCGCGGAATTCAGCGGGTATGGTATATTTCGGACCGCCGTTGCCTAAAAGCGAATCGGGTTTGGCATTTTTCGAATCGGGATCGCCGCCTTGGATCATAAAGGCTTTGATGACCCGGTGAAACAAGGTGCCGTTGTAATAGCCTTCTTTGGCCAGTTTGATAAAATTATCGCGGTGCAAAGGCGTTTCGTTATACAGTTTGATGATACACTCGCCTTTTGAAGTCGTTATTCTGATATACTGGTTTTTGGGCTTGGCGGCAAAAGCCTGCACAAAGCAAAGACTGAGCAATAAGGTAAAAAGCTTTTTCATGTTTGGACTTGGTTGGCGCTAAGTTATAAAATTAAATAATTGGTTCTTTAGTTCTGCCTATGGTTAAATGTTGGAAAGTTGAAAGGTTAGGTTAGCCCAAAGCGCCACACTTGCGAAGTTTAATAAACTTCGCAAGTGTGCTCGAGATATAAGCTAAATAGTTGTTAGTCTGATGTTTAAAAACAATCGAAATAAGTGCGCCAAGCTATATTTACCATTTTTTAACAATTATTCTCCATTTGTTTCAAAAATTTATCTATAGCTTTGCTGCCATGAAGCTAAAGCAAAAACTTGCCCTTGGTCTTTCCGCCTTTTACGTGTTCAGCGTAATTGGTGTGGCTTTGAGCATGCACTTTTGCGGAGGCAAACTGGCGTCGGTTTCGATGTTTAACAACGAGGTGGCCTGCCAGTACTGCAAAGCCGAACCGGTAACCAAAAAAGACGACGGCTGTTGCAAGAACACTAAGGTAGAGGTTAAGGTAAAAGATAACCACAAAGCCGAAAGCTCGTTTAAACTGCCGAAGCTTTTTAGCTTGGAAACCATTCTTGGCCAACGGCTGGCCGATTTTTTCAGACCGTATTTCCCAAGCTTCTTCAACAAGGTAGAGAACAAAGCCCCGCCCAAATCCACGCGGATTTCTCTGCATTTGCTCAACTGCGTTTTCAGGAATTAGCCTAAATGAACCCCGACCTGCAACGGCATGGCCGTGGTATGTCTATTGATTTCCCCCAAGGGGATGATGTATTCCGTTCATTTATAAAAATTCAGACATGAAAACAATTAAAATCATGATCGCTCTTTTGATGCTTTTGGCGATAAACAAAGCATCGGCCCAACAAATTACCAACGTAGAGATGCAAGTAACAGGATTAACCTGCTCGATGTGCTCTCAGGCTACCGAAAAATCATTACGCACCCTGCCCTACATCAGCGAGGTAACGCCCGACCTGAACAGAAACCTTTTTGTATTGACCTTTAAAAAAGGCGAAGCGGTAAGCTTTGACCAATTGAACAAAAAAGTACAGGATGCGGGCTTTTCGGTTGGAAAACTAGAAGCCACCATCAATTTTAACCAGGCCCAAATAGACGATAACGGACAAGCCATTGTGGGCACCAACGTTTATCGCTTTGCCAATGCCAAAAGCAAGGTGCTTAACGGTCCGGTTAAGGTAAGCGTAATCGACAAGAACTTTATTTCGAACAGCGCGTTCAAACAAAAAGCCAGCACGGTTAAGTTCGATTCTTATGCCAGTGGCATGGGCGTGGTTAACGGCAAAAAAACCAGGATTTACCACCTTAGCATTTAATTGGCATGATGAAGAAAATCATCTTTGCTGTGCTTTGCTTATGCAGTGCACAGGGCCTGTTTGCGCAAGAATTATATGTTTACACCGAGCCGGCCAGCAATATGCCTGCCAAGTCTATCGGCGTAAGGCTAACCAACGAAGGGATGTTCAGTCCCGATTTCAGAAGCCGTACCATAGGCGAGGTGATGTTGGGTTTCAACAAAAACCTGATGTTTCATGCACAGGGCTTTTTGTCTGATATGGATGGCAATTACCGTTTAGAAGGAGGCAGTTTTTACGCCAAGTACAGGTTCTTGTCGCTCGACGAGGCGCACAGCCATTTCCGTGCGGCCGCCTACGGCAGGATCAGTACCAGCAAAAGGCCAACGTTTACCGAAGACATCAATTTAGAGGGCGATAACAGCGGCTGGCAGGGCGGACTGATCTTTACGCAGCTGTTGCATAAATTGGCGCTTTCGGCCACTTTGGGCTATAGCCAGACTTTTGATAGGCCCAGCAAGCAGGTGGCAGGCATGCCCGCACCCGATCAGATGCTCAACTACAGCCTGTCGTCGGGTTATTTGTTGCTGCCTTTTGTATACAAGAACTATAAGCAGCCTAATTTTAACCTGTATCTGGAAGTGTTGGGCAAAACCAATCCGACCAATGGGCACTCTTATGTAGATTTGGCTCCTGCGGTACAGCTTATCATCAACAGCCAAACCCGCATCGACCTCGGTTACCGGTTTCAGGCCGCCGGAAACTTAGAGAACAGGTACCTCAAAAACATGTACATGGCCCGAGTAGAATTTAACTTTTTTAACATCTTAAAATAAAACAACAATGAAAAGAATTTTTTTAATGATCGCAGTATGCAGCGTAACCATCTTTGCCGCGAAGGCACAAAGTGCAACCCAAACGGCCTTTGGCAAAACCTTGCAGGCTTATTTCGAAACCAAAAATGCCTTGGCTACCGATAATGTGGCCAAAGCTGGTGCTGGCGCCAAAAACCTGTTGGCCGGTTTGGCCGCTTTTCCGGTAAAAACATTGCCAGCCACGCAACAGGCCGAGTGGAAAAAACAAAGCGACGAACTGAAGAAATATGCAACTCCAATTGTGGCCGAAAAAGACCTGAAAGCCCAAAGAAAAAGCTTCGAAAATGTTTCTTCGGCCATGATTAAATTGGTAAAAGCCGTAAATTTAAATAGCAATGAAGTTTACGTGCAATACTGTCCGATGGTAAAAAGGAGCTGGCTAAACGAGGTAGAAGCCGTACAAAATCCGTTTTACGGCAGCAAAATGTACGATTGTGGCGAAGTAACCGAAACTATTGCCAAAAAATAGATGCTGCTGTATATCAAAAATATGGTGTGCACCCGGTGCAAAATGGTGGTTAAGGCCGAGCTCGAGCAGTTGGGCTTTAACCCTATTGCCGTTAATTTGGGCGAAGTAGAGCTCTCGCAAGAAAGCCTGACGCCTGCACAAACAAACACGATTGCCGATGCGCTGGCCAAATTTGGCTTTGAGTTGCTGGCCGATAAAAAGAAGCAATTGGTAGAGCAGGCCAAAACGGCTATTATTGAACAGGTGCATTATGCTACCGAACCTTTAAAAGTTAACTTTTCAGATTACCTGAGCCAAAAGTTGGGCGTAGAATATGGCTCGCTGAGTGCAGTTTTTTCTGAAACGGAGCACAATACCATCGAAAAATATGTCATCCAGCAAAAAATAGAAAAAGTAAAGGAGCTGCTTACCTACGGCGAAAGCTCGTTGAGCGAAATTGCCTACCTGCTCAATTACAGCAGCGTAGCCCATTTGTCGGCCCAGTTTAAGAAAATAAGCGGACAAACGCCATCAGCCTATAAGCAGTCTCAACATACATCGCGCAAAACCCTAGACGAAATCTAGGGTTTTTTGTTTTCTTACCATAGGTCAACCACAACGAACAGAACAGGTTGTACTTTTGTTTATTCTCAAAACATAAACTTAAATACAATGAAAAAGTTATTCCTGTTTCTATTGGCAAGCAGCATCAGCATGGCTGTTTTCGCCCAAACCAAATACACGGTTGATCCGATGCATTCCTTTGTAGGCTTCGACGTCAAACACATGGGCATTTCTTTTGTAGAAGGCTCGTTTAAAAAATTCGACGGTTCGTTTACGGCCAGTAAAGCCGATTTTAGCGATGCCAAGATCAATTTTACGGTCGATGTGGCCAGCATCAGCACCAGTGTAGAGATGCGCGATAATCACTTGAAAACCGACGATTTCTTCAATGCCGAGAAATTCCCGAAAATGACTTTTGAGGGCACTTCGTTCAAAAAGGTGTCGACAAAATCGCCGAAACAACAAACCAACAAATATGTACTGAAGGGCAAACTGACCATTAGGGATGTGACCAAAGACGTAACGTTTTTGGTAAATTACGGTGGCACTGCCAAAGACCAGCAAGGAAACACCAAGGTAGGTTTTCAGGCCACAACCACGATCAACCGCTTGGACTATAACATCAAATACGACCCAACGGGCGCCGGCATAGCCAAAGACGTAAAAATTACGCTAAACCTCGAGTTTGTGCAAGCAAAATAACCTCTAAATTTTTAAGCCCATGAACACTTTAAGCCAATTTAAAAACTTCACTTCCGGATTAAGCGCAACCGAACTGATGCCCGTACTTTTTATGGGCCATGGATCGCCCATGAACGGAATTGAGGTGAATGAGTTTAGTGCCAAATGGGCCGAAATAGCAAAAAGCATCCCCGTGCCACAGGCCGTATTGGTGGTTTCGGCCCACTGGTTTACCCGTGGCACGAGGATTACCGCGATGGATTTTCCGCCAACCATCCACGATTTTGGTGGCTTTCCGCAGGCTTTGTTCGATGTGCAATATCCGGCACCCGGCAATCCGCAGTTGGCGCAGGAAACTGCCGAACTGATCAAGGGTACTTCGGTAATCCTCGACCACGATTGGGGTTTGGATCATGGCGCCTGGTCGGTGGTTAAAAATATGTATCCCGAAGCCAACATTCCAGTACTCCAGCTCAGCATCGATTATACCAAAGATGCCCGCTACCATTACGAACTAGCCCAAGAATTAGCCGCGCTGAGACGCAAAGGCGTTTTGATTTTGGGCAGCGGCAACATGGTGCACAATTTGAGGATGATGAGCTGGGAAATGATCAATGGCGGCGGCTATGATTGGGCTTTGGAAATGGACGAAAAGTTCAAATCGCTGATCCTGAACAAAGACCATAACCCGCTAATCAATTACCAGCAAATGGGCAGCGCGGCCTTATTGGCCATCCCAACCCCCGAACACTACCTGCCTTTGATGTACACCTTGGGCCTGCAACAGGCAAACGAAGAAGCAAGCCTGTTTAACGACAAGGCCGTAGGTGGATCGCTCACCATGACTTCGGTAAAAATTGGTGCCTAAACACCCGTAATTTTATAAATCTTTTTGGTCAGGATATAACAGCAAAGGCTTGGCTTGTAGGTAATTTTGTCTATCAAAAAAAAGAATGACACATACCTATCAAGTAACAGGCATGACCTGTTCGCATTGCGAAAACAAAGTAAAAAGCAACCTGCTTTTATTACCCGAAATTACCGAAGTAGAAGTTTCTAAAACCGATAATACGGCTATCATCACCATGGATAAGCATGTTGGTCTTGAGGTTCTGCAGGGTGCCTTGGGCGGACCCAGCTCTAAATATCAGATTTCGGCCATTGCCCCAAGCGAAACGCTTTAGGGAGGCTCCGTCTTTTTGGCAAACCCATAAACCCCAAAATAAAATCATGAAAAAACTAACATTCACCCTGGCACTAGTAGGCATGGTCCTGATTAATGCCATTGCACAGGTTAAAAACGAACCCGCCCAATTGCTAAGTAGCTATTATGGTGTTAAAGATGCCCTGGTAAATGGTAATGCTGCTGAGGCAGGTACCAAAGCAACCGAATTTTTGGCTGTGGTTAAGGCCATTGATGGCAAAAGCCTGGCAGAACCTAACCGAAAAGCCTTTCTGGAGCTGAAAGAAAAACTAGCCTTTGATGCCGAACACATTTCAGAAAGCAAAGACATTGCCCATCAGCGCGATCATTTTGCTGCTTTTTCTACCAACTTGTATGCTTTGGCCAAGGCCGTTAAATTATCGGGCCAGCCTATTTACCAAGAATATTGCCCCATGAAAAAAATGTACTGGCTAAGCAGCGAACAAACCATCAAAAATCCGTATTATGGAAAAAGCATGCTTACCTGTGGCAAAGTAACCGATACCATTAACTAAAACATCCATAGCGGCAGGTTGATCTTGCGCGTTCAATTGTATATGAAAAAGCTCGTTTTTTTAAGCTTAATCTCTATTATCAGCGTCTTTGCGATGGCCCAACAGGCTGTTGCGCGAGAAAAATCAATATATACCTGCCCCATGCATCCCGAAGTTAGGGAAAGCAAGCCCGGCAAATGTCCGAAGTGCGGCATGAAGCTGGTGCCTGAAAAAGCAACAGCAAAGGAAACGGTGGCATCGCCGCCGTTAACCTTTAAAACGGTGAAGAACGGCGATAAGCCCCGTACCGTTCGCTACGACCTGTATGTGGCCGATACCATCGTTAATTTTACTGGCAAGCCTAAGCGCGCCATTGCCGTAAACGGGAGCATCCCGATGCCCACCTTAACCTTTACCGAAGGCGATACCGCCGAAATTTATGTGCACAACAACCTCGACGAGGAAACGTCGCTGCATTGGCATGGCTTATTTTTGCCCAATCGCTACGATGGCGTGCCCAACTTAACGCAAATGCCCATTAAGGCTCATAGCACTTATGTGTACAGGTTCCCGATTATTCAGAGTGGTACACATTGGTACCACAGCCACACCGAGCTGCAGGAACAGATAGGGATGTATGGCGCCATGATTTTGAACAAGCGCGAAGAACCCGATATTCCGACTCTTCCAGTTGTGCTGAGTGAGTGGGCCGATATGAAACCCGAGCAGATAGACCGTGGCCTGCACAATGCTACCGACTGGTTTGCCATTAAAAAAGGAACCACCCAAAGCTATGCCGAAGCCATCAGGGAAGGCCATTTTGGCACGAAAGTGACCAACGAATGGAAACGCATGAACGCCATGGACGTGAGCGATGTTTACTACGATCGCTTCCTCATCAATGGCCAGCAACAATTTAATGCCCAAAACTTTAAGGCTGGCGATAAGGTTCGGTTGCGCATTGCCAATGCTGGCGCCTCTTCCTATTTCTGGCTCAATTATGCCGGTGGCAAAATAACCGTAGTGGCCAGCGATGGCAACGATGTGGTGCCGGTTGAAGTAGACCGCTTGATTATTGCCGTATCCGAAACGTATGATGTAATCGTTACCATACCCGAAAATAAAAGCTACGAGTTTTTGGTTACCCCCGAAGATCGTACCAAGTCGGCTTCGCTTTGGCTGGGGCAGGGCGAAAAAGTAAGCGCCAAAAAAATGCCTAAGCTCAAGTATTTTGAAGGCATGAAAATGATGAACGACATGATGGACATGAACGGCAACATGATCGAGATGAAGGGCATGAAAATGCAGAATCAGGTCATGGACATGAATACCGTGATGTACCCCGAAATGGATGAACCCATGGCTGGTCACGACATGGAAGGCATGGATATGCCCATGGGCAATTCGAACATCGTTACGCTCAATTACGAAATGTTACGGTCGCCGGTTAAAACCACCTTGCCCAAAGGGCCTACCAAAGAGCTCAAATTTGAACTCACGGGCAACATGAACAGGTACGTGTGGACCATGGACAATAAAACAGTTTCCGAATCAGACAGGATTTTGATTAAAAAAGGAGAAAACGTACGCATTGTGCTCTATAACAACAGTATGATGCGCCACCCGATGCACTTGCATGGCCACGATTTCAGGATATTGAACAAGCAGGGCGAGTATGCGCCGTTGAAAAACGTGCTCGATATTATGCCGATGGAAAGAGATACCATAGAATTTGCGGCTTCAGAAAGTGGCGACTGGTTTTTCCACTGCCATATTTTGTACCACATGATGAGTGGCATGGGACGGGTTTTCAGCTACGAAAACTCGCCACCTAATCCGGAAATACCAAACCCCAAACTGGCGCAGCGTAAGCTTTTTGCCGACGACAGGATGTTCCATTTTATGGCCGAAAACGATTTTGCCAGCAACGGTAACGACGGGATGGCCATGTTGGCTAATACCCGCTGGAACATCAGCACCGAATGGCGTTTGGGCTATAACAAAATGCACGGCTTCGAAACGGAAACCCACATTGGCCGGTATCTTGATCGCATGCAATGGCTGATGCCTTTTGTAGGCTTTGATTGGCGTTACCGAAGGATGGGTGAAGATGAAGAGGAAAAAAACATTTTTGGCCAAAAAAACACCAAAGACAACAGGGCGGTGGTGAGCCTCGGTGTTCAGTACACATTGCCTATGTTGTTGCAGGCCAGGGCCGAAGTGTACCACGATGGAAATGTACGCCTGCAGCTGATGCGCGAAGATATTCCGGTTTCTAAACGCCTAAGGGCAAGCTTTATGGTCAATACCGATAAAGAATATATGGGCGGATTACGCTTTATTGCCACCAGGAACATTGCAGTGGGTGCGCACTATGATAGCGATATGGGCTTTGGAGCCGGACTGGCGTTGAGCTATTAGGGAAGATTCGTCATACCGGGGGTCGATTAGGGGGCTTCTCCATTTGGTTAGCCTTTCCCCATCCAAGTCCTGTGTCGCACAGGACGTTACGATAAATTGGAATAATGAAAATGGTCTGTGAGCCACAGACCATGAAAGAGATTTGTCTTAATACTTTTTCCTTTTGTAGTTAAATTCAGATTTGATCAGCTTGCCGCTTACGCTGCCTTCAATCCAGGCCAGGAGCTTGTCTTTTCCCTGGTTTTCGTATACAATGCGTTGCGGAAAATCGTGGGTTTTATTTTTAAAAACGAAGCGGTTTTTTACGGCCCATCCACGTCCTGTGTCGCACAGGACGTTACAATAAAAATGGTCTGTGAGCCACAGACCATGAAGGAGATTCGTCTTAATACTTTTTCCTTTTGTAGTTAAATTCAGATTTGATCAGCTTGCCACTTGCGTTGCCTTCAATCCAGGCCAGGAGCTTGTCTTTTCCCTGGTTTTCGTATACGATGCGTTGCGGAAAATCGTGGGTTTTATTTTTAAAAACGAAGCGGTTTTTTACGGCCCATCCATGTCCTGTGTCGCACAGGACGTTACAATAAAAATGGTCTGTGAGCCACAGACCATGAAAGAGATTCGTCTTAATACTTTTTCCTTTTGTAGTTAAATTCAGATTTGATCAGCTTGCCGCTTACGCTGCCTTCAATCCAGGCCAGGAGCTTGTCTTTTCCCTGGTTTTCGTATACGATGCGCTGCGGGAAATCGTGGGCCTTGTTTTCGAAAACAAAGCGGTTCTTTGCGCTAGAAATCAATTTAAAGCTAGTGGTTCCTTCGTTGTCTTTCTCCATGCCGGTAACCACAAAAACAATATCGTTTCCTGCTTTTTTAAGCTCCACGCTTTCCATCATCGTGCTGTCGCCCTTTAGGTCGTAGCGGTAGCTTTTGCCAATCAGGCCTTCGGGCGTTGTCTGCCAGTTTTCGGTTATTTTGCCTTTTGGCGTTTTGGTTTGCCAATAGCCCAGCATAAAATTAAACTGCTTTAGCGAAGACGTCTGTGCCTGGGCAAGCTGGCAAATGCAAAGGCCTAATACGGTAAGGGCAATAGAAAAGCTTTTTTTCATCGGGTTATATTTTGTGGATAGTTAATTTTTTAGGGCTGCTTGAATATGAGCCAAATGGTGTTTGCCATGCCAAGCATAATTGCCTATCAGGTAGCCTAAGGTATTTTGATGCTTAGTTTCAGGGTGGAAATACGTACGTTCAAAATCTTCGGGCGACAAAGTTTTTAAAAGCGCAACCCATCTTTGGTGGATGGCCTTTAAAATAGCGACAGAAAGCTCGATATCGCCGGTTCTGGCATCAGGCAATTCGGCCCAACGCTCTTCAAAATACGGCCTGATGGCTGGATTATCTTCAGTTAGCGTAAGCCTTGTCCTGGTGTAGGCATTAATGTGGCTATCGGCCAAATGATGCACCACTTGCCTAACCGTCCAACCGCCTGGGCGATATGGGGTTTCGAGCTGTTCTTCGCTTAAATGAATAGTGGCTTGTACAATCAATTGTGGCAATTCGATTAAATCTTCTATCCATAACTGAATATGTCCAGTGTTTATTGTTGCTGGTGGCAGATATTTTCCGATGGGATACCTGAGAAGCTCTAAATCTTGCATAAAGCCAAATTACATAATTTTCCGTAAGAGTTTAAGCACCCATTCCTTGCCTTGGTAGGGCGGATAAACTAGGCGGTTAAAATCGAGCTTCGACTGAAAAACAACGGCCCGTTCGTGCGAAAAATTCCTGAATCCGAAAAAACCATGGCTGCTGCCTATGCCACTGCTGTTTACACCGCCAAAAGGCAGTTTGGGGTTGGCGATATGTACCAACACATCGTTTACGCATACCCCGCCCGAGCTGGTACTTTTAATGATTTTCTTGATGTTTTTAGCGTTTCTGCTAAAAATATAAAGTGCCAAAGGCTTGCTTTTTGCATTGATTTGTTCAATAGCCTTGTCAATATCTTGGTAAGAGATGATAGGAAGGATAGGTCCAAAAATTTCTTCTTCCATGACTTGCGTGTTGGCTGGTAGCTGGCTAAGCAGTACTGGATAAATGGTTTGGCTTTTTTCGTCGAAAGTACCGCCCCAGTTAATTCTTGCCCCTTTTTCAACGGCTTCGTCAACCAAGGTTTTTAAACGCCTAAAATGTTTGGGACTAATGATTTTGGCATAAGCCCTAGGCTCAATTTGCGCCTCACTTTTGAAAAACAGCTTTTCGGTAGCGGCTTTGTATAGGCCAATAAATTCGTCAACGCGTTCTTGGGGTACAAAAACATAATCGGGCGCAATACAGGTTTGGCCACTGTTGATCAGTTTGCCCCAGGCAATCTTCTCCACCGCTTTCGGCAGGTCAACATCCCGGTCAATGAGCGTTGGCGATTTGCCACCTAGCTCGAGCGTAACCGAGCACAGGTTTTTGGCGGCCGCTTCCATCACGATTTTGCCGACAGCCGTACTTCCGGTAAAAAAAATATGATCAAATGGGAGCTTAAGCAGCGCCGTAGCCAAATCGGCATTGCCCTCAAAGCAGGCCACTTCTTGTTCTTCAAAAACATCGGCTATGATTTTGCCCACCACGGCGCTGGTGGCCGGACTAATTTCGGAAGGTTTCAGCATGACACAGTTGCCGGCGGCAATGGCCGAAATGAGTGGGCCCATGGTCAGCTGAAAAGGATAGTTCCATGGCGCCATAATCAGGCAAACACCTTTGGGTTCGTAATAAATCCTGTTTTTTGAAAAGGGATTGCTCAGGGTTTTGCCTGCCCGTTTGGGGCGCATCCAATCGCGAAGGTTGTTAATGGCAAAATCGAGTTCGCCGTATACAAAAAGGAGTTCGGTAACGGCAGTTTCGAACTGGCTTTTTCTGAGGTCTTTGTGCAGGGCCAGGTTAATCTCGTCTTCGTGCCTGGCTATGGCTTCTTTCAGCAGTTTAAGTTTGGCCATTCGCGAGGCCGCATTTTGCTTTCTAAGCGTATATTTGTACACTTGTTGTGCTTCAAAAACAAAATTTATTTTTTGGTGCATCATACCTTATAGCTAGGGGTTGACTTTGTTAAATATAGTTAAACGCGTAGTAAATTCATGAAAAATACATCTTATTACAGCATATTGCATAAATAATACACTCCCTTTTGAGCATGAAGAAACTTTTATTTTTTGCCTTTGGCCTGCTGATCACCACCGTTACCGTAAAAGCGCAGACGCTAAAGCCAGATGTATTGGTGGTTGGCAATGGCAATGCTGCGGTAGCCGCCGCGGTGCAATCGGCCAATTCGGGTGTAAAAACCACTATTTTGTTGCAGGCCGGAGGTTTTGATATTTCGCCAATCGGATCTGACCTCAGTTCGGGCATTCAAGCCGCTTTCCTTAAAAAACTGCGTACAGCCAAACAAATAACAGACAGCACCCAAACTGTTGCTTTCGATAAGCAAACCGCCAACGAAGTGCTGGTTAAGTGGACAGACAGCATCAAGAATTTAACGGTCATCAAAAACGTGATGTGGACCAAAGCCGAACGCTCGGGTAATAACTGGTATTTTAAGCTGAGCGATGGTCGCACGGTAAAGCCACAAGTGCTCATCAATCCCGGCGACACCAAACTTAATGCTGCCCTTAAAATTACGGCTCCGGCCCAATATTGGGAAAAACTCGATTATTCGAATACCATTTACCGAACAAACATCGCCGCTGGCAAAAGCCTTGGCGATATCACAGACCATATTTTTTCGCTCTATCAGCTGTTGGTGCCCCAACAGGAAAACCTGATTTGGATTAAGGACGAGCAAAGCATGTTGCTCGGACAGGCTGGTGGCGCAACCGCAGCCTATGCGGCCTTTTTCAAAACCAAAACCTCGCTTTCCGATTTAAAAAAGATACAAGGCGAACTTATCGGCTACAAATTGAACCTGATGCCATTCGAAGATATCAAAAATAATGATCCGAACTGGAAAGCCATCCAAATGGTGGGCCTCACTGGTGTGCTAAAAGCCAAAATCGGAAGCACAGGCGCCAAATTTTTGCCCAATGAGCTGGTGAGCACCGAAGAAGTGAAGCAACCCATCAAGGATTTCTATTACAAGGCCCAAATTTGGTTCGACGATTACAGGTCGAGCCAATTGACCATTGGCGCGGCCATCGAAATGATTTGCTACGTGGGCAATAAATCGCCAGAAACCACCAAAAAAGAACTGGAAAAGAAATGGAGCGCCACCTACAAGTTCGCCACCACGCTCGATTTGGCCAGGCAGATCAGTCGCCGGGAGCTTGCGGTTTTGCTACAGGATTACATGCCTCCGTTTAATGTAAACGTAGACCCCAAAGGCAAAGTAGTGCGCTAGAAAAAGCCACACTGTAACATTTGTAAAATCTTGCCGTACTTTAGGTTAGGTCAATGCTTTTTTCTATAAATTGCACGCATAACCTAAAACAAATATGAAGAAACTTTACCTTTTTCAGCTGTTTTTTCTGGCTTTGCTGTGCCCTGTCCTTGCACAGAACCAAGATTACAGTAACAACGCCCGTTTAGCCCAAAGGGTTAAAGCCTTGGCCGAAAAGTACCCGCAATGGGTTAAATCAAAATCGCTTACCCAAACTGCAGGTGGCAAAGACATCTGGATGCTCACCATTGGTGGCGCAAATGCCGATCAGAAGCCGGCTATTGCCGTAGTTGGCGGCGTAGAAGGCAAGCACCTCTTGGGTGTTGAAATGGCCATCGGCTTTGCCGAAAAACTAATGGCGTCAAGTCAAACAGACAGCATCAAAAACCTACTTGGCAAACAGACTTTCTATGTTTTTCCGAATATGAGCCCCGATGCTACCGAGCAGTATTTTGCCAAGGTAAAATGGGAGCGTAGCGGCAATGCCACCAAAACCGACGACGACCGCGACGGCAAACTGAACGAAGACGATGTTGACGATTTGGATGGCAATGGCAAAATTACCTGGATGCGCGTGCTGGATCCAACCGGCAAATACAAACTCAACCCAGACGATCCGCGTTCGCTGATTTTGGCCGACCCTAACAAAGGCGAAAACGGCAAGTACATTTTGTTGCCAGAAGGCATCGACAATGATAAAGACGGCGACTTTAACGAAGACGGCGAAGGAGGAGTGCATTTCAACAAAAACTCGAGCTATAACTACAAAAACTTTATCCCAGGTGCCGGCGAATATGCCGTTTCAGAAAAAGAGAATAGGGCTTTATTCGATTTCCTGTTCGATGCTTTTAACGTATATGCCGTGGTTACCTTCGGCCCGGTAAACAACCTTTCGGCTCCGGTAACGTTTAACCCTGCTGGCGTGGCCAAACGCGTAATCACCAGCTGGTTTGATGCCGATGTGAAAAGCAACGCGCTGGTTTCAGAACGCTACAATAAAATCACCAAGACCAAAGATGCGCCCAAAACACAAGCCGAAAGTGGCGATTTTTCGCAATGGGCCTATTTCCATTATGGCAGGTTGAGCCTGAGCACGCCAGGATGGTGGGTGCCCAAAGTAGCCCCGGATTCAACTAAAAAAGAAAAGAAATTGACTAACGACGATGCCGTAGTTTCTTACCTGCGTTGGGCAGCCAGCCAAGGCATTACCGATACCTTTACCCCTTGGAAAGAGGTTAAACATCCAGATTTTCCGGGACAGACCGTCGAAGTAGGTGGTCTTGATCCGTTTGTACTCAATAATCCGCCCTACAAAATGGTAGATGGTATTGTGAGCAAGCACACCGATTTCCTGATCGGCTTGGCGGCTATGGCGCCACAGCTTGAACTGATCGGCCTCAAAACCGAAAAATTGGCTGATGGCTTGACCCGTGTAACCCTAAAGGTGATGAACAATGGCGATTTGCCAACCTATACCAAAGTGGGCGACCGCAGCTATTTCCTCAAAAAAATTGCCGTAAAAGTAAATACCAATGCCAACCAAACCGTGGTGAGTGGCCGTAAGTCGCAAACCTTGGAAAGCATTGCCGGCAAAGATTTTAAAGAACTGACCTGGTTAATCAAAGGTACAGGCAAGGTAACCATCGATGCCGGTAGTCCAACCACAGGCAGCAAATCAATTGAGGTAGCACTATAATCAAAACACAATGAGAATTAAACAGACTATTCTTCTGGCTGCAATGATTTTGTGTGCCGGAGTTTCGAGGGCCCAAAAGCCCGAAAATATATTGGCCGCGGTAGGTACGCCGCCCAATCCCAAAGTAACCGTAAGCTGGAACCGCTATAACGACTATGCGGCTATTACCGATATCTGCAAAAAACTGGCGGCCGCGCACCCTAACTTGGTTAAGCTCGAATCGATGGGCAAATCGTTCCAGGGCAAAGACCTTTGGGTGATGACCATTACCGATACCAAAGTAGGCAATGCCGATAAAAAACCGGCCATGTACATCGATGGTAATATCCACTCTAACGAAATTCAGGGTAGCGAATTTGCCTTGTACACCGCTTGGTACTTGGCTGAGATGTTCAATGCGGGCAATAAAACCATTCAATCGCTATTGGCCGATAAAACATTTTACATCGCACCAACGATTAACCCCGATGCGAGGGATAACTTTATCCACCAAGCCAATACCGCGCACTCGCCACGCTCGGGTATGATCCCAATTGATAACGACCGCGATGGGGCGACCAACGAAGATGGTTTCGACGATTTGGATGGCGACGGCCACATTGTAATGATGCGTCGCAAAAGTCCAACCGGACGCTTCAAGGTAGATCCAAGCGATCCACGCCGGATGATTATGGTAGGCAACGACGAAAAAGGCGATTTTTATGAACTCTTGGGTTCAGAAGGAATTGACAATGATGGCGACGGTTTCGTGAACGAAGACGGCGAAGGTGCCTATGACCCGAACCGCGACTGGGGCTGGAACTGGCAACCTAATTATATCCAAAGTGGCGCCTACAAATATCCTTTCTCTTTGCCTGAAAACAGGGCTATTGTCGATTTTGTGATGAAACATCCGAACATCGCTGCGGCACAGTCGTACCACAACAATGGTGGTATGATTTTAAGAGGCCCGGGCGCATTGGAAGATTTAGACACCTACAATGCCTTAGACGTTCGCGTATACGATGCCTTGGGCAAAAAAGGCGAAGAAATGCTACCAGGTTATAAGTATTTGGTGGTTTACAAAGACCTCTATTCGGTTTTTGGTGGCGAGCTTGATTGGTTTTACGGAGGCCGAGGCATCTACACGTTCTCTAACGAGTTGTGGACAGGCTATTCGATGTACAACAAAGCCGATGGCGAAGACAGCCAGGCACAACTGTACAGCTTTGATAAAGACCTGCTGATGAAAGATGCCTTTGTAGATTGGCATCCGTTTAAGCACCCGCAATACGGCGATATCGAAATCGGCGGATTCAAGAAAACCTACACACGCTTACACCCAGGCTTCCTGCTCGAAAGCGATGCGCACCGCAACATGGCTTTCAGTATTTTTCATGCCTACAACACCCCTAAGCTAAGTGTTGGCGAAATTGAGGTGAAAGAAATTGGCGGCGGATTAACACAAGTAACGGCCGTAGTAAGCAACGAAAGGATGATTCCTACCCACTCGAGCCAAGATGTGAAAAACAATATCGAAACCCCTGATATCATTTCGCTAACCGGTGGCACCGTCGTAGCGGGCATGGTGGTAAACAACCGCGATTTGGGGATAACTACCGAACAAAAACTAGATCCGGCCAATATCAAGGTAGGCAACATTGCGGGCAATTCTTACGTAACTGTACGTTGGTTGGTAAAAGGTGGCAGCAAATTTACCGTAAACGTAAGCAGCAAAAAAGGTGGCGTAGCCAGCAAATCAAATTAAGCATAAACGCCCCAGGTTGAGTTCGGCTTGGGGCACAAAAAAATAAAAATGAAAAAGTATTTCGTATTCTTTTTACTATCGGGAGCTACTATTGCACAGGCGCAGCAATTGGCTCCGTTAACCGTGCAAAAAATCATGCGCGACCCTAAGTGGATGGGCACTTCGCCCAGCAATTACCGTTGGTCGGCCAATAGCAAAACCGTTTTCTTTAGCTGGAACCCGGAAAACAAGGAAAAAGACCAGCCCTACAAGGTTAGCGTATTAACCAATAAGCCAGAAACAACAGAAGACAACGCCGCCGAAAAAGCGGCCGAAACCAATTATGCCTACAACAAAGACAAATCATTGGGCTTGTATGAAAAAGGTGGCGACATCTATTTCTATAACTTCAAAACCAAAAAAGAATCGAGGCTAACCAATACGGTCGACCGCGAAAATGGCGCCCGTTTTCTGTACAACAACGACGTGGTGTTTCAGCGTGGCGACAATATGTTCCAGCTTAACATGGCCACGAACGAATTGAAGCAACTCACCAATTTTGTAAAGGGCAAAAGACCGGGGCCGGGTGCGCCGGGCAGCACGCCGGGCAGTACGGCACCAAGCGTTCAGGATACCTGGCTACGAAACGAACAGACCGATTTGTTCGATATCATTAAAAAAAGAAACAAACAAGGTCCAAGAGGCGGGTTTAACGGAGGCGGTCCGCGTCGTGCTTTTGGCGGTGCCGATGCCAGCCAGCGCGTGATGAAGCCGGTTTATTTAGACGATAAATTCCTTTCGGCGATTGTGGTAAGTCCCGATGGCAAATATGTGAGCTATCGCCTCACTACGCCTACCACCAACCACAATACCATTGTACCCAACTATGTTACTGCTTCGGGTTATACTGAAGACATTCCGGGGCGCAGCAAAGTGGGCGAAAACCTTAACGTATCGGAAACTTTTATCTACAACACCGATAAAGACAGTGTTTACACCGTAAAAACCGCTCAAATACCAGGCATTAAAGATTTGCCAGATTATGTAAAGGATTATCCTAAAGAACTGGAAGAACGCACCAAGAAAAACGAAGACCGTAAAGTGAGTCTAGGCGCACCAATTTGGAACGAAACAGGTTCTACCGCGGTTATCGTGGCCGATGCGCAGGACAACAAAGACCTTTGGATTTTGAAACTTGATGCCGCAACAGGTAGTGTGAGCATCATTGATCGTCAGCGCGACGAAGCCTGGATTGGCGGACCTGGCATAGGCCGTGGCATCCAATGGATAGACAACAACCGCTTCTACTTCCAAAGCGAAGCTACGGGCTATTCGCACCTGTATACCTTCAACGTAGCTACGGGCGAGAAAAAACAGCTGACTTCAGGCAAGTGGGAGGTGCAACGCGTTGACCTTTCGAAAGACAAGACCACTTTTTACATTTCGGCCAACAAAGAGCATCCGGGTATTACCCATTTTTATAAACTGAGCGTAAATGGTGGCGATTTGGTGCAGATTACCTCGATGAAAGGCGGCAATGAAATCACGATGTCGCCCGATGAGAAATGGATTGCCATCAACTATTCGTACATGGACAAGCCTTGGGAACTGTACATCCAGCCGAACAAGCCGGGCGCTAAAGCGGTACAGATCACCAAATCAACCAGCGCCGAATTTGATAGCTACAAATGGCGTCAGCCAGACTTGGTTTCGTTCAAGAACCGTTATGGCGCCGATGTGTATGCCAGGGTTTATCCGGCCACCAAGCCACATCCCAACAAACCGGCCGTGGTATTTGTACACGGCGCGGGCTATTTACAGAATGTGCATTACTGGTGGAGCCAATATTTCCGCGAGTACATGTTCAATAACCTGTTGGCCGATAATGGCTATACCGTAATCGATATTGATTATACTGCAAGTTCGGGTTATGGTCGCGACCACCGCACGGGCATTTACCGCAACATGGGTGGTAAGGATCTGACCGATCAGGTAGATGGCGTGAAGATGCTGGTAGAGAAATACGGCGTGAATCCTAAGCATGTGGGCCTATACGGAGGCTCGTACGGAGGCTTCATTACCTTGATGGGCATGTTTAAGGAACCGGAGGTTTTCTCGGCAGGAGCGGCCTTGCGTTCGGTTACAGACTGGGCGCATTATAACCACGGCTATACCGCAAATATCCTGAACGAACCTTTCAACGATCCAGATGCCTACAAGCGCAGCTCGCCGATTTATTATGCCGACAAATTGAAAGGCGATTTGGTAATGTTGCACGGTATGGTTGATGTGAACGTACATTTTCAGGATATTGTTCGCCTGAGCCAACGCCTGATCGAGCTGGGCAAAGACAATTGGGAATTGGCCGTTTATCCGGTAGAAGACCATGGCTTTGTTGAACCGAGCAGCTGGACCGACGAGTACAAGCGTATTTTCAAGCTGTTTGAAACGACCTTGAAAAAGTAGCTCAATGAGTTTGACCGCCTTTAAACAGCGCGGCTATTCAAAATAGACATCCTCTAATTTGTTTTGATGGTCATATAGTTTTCTTCTATATGGCCATCAATATTATAGATGCACAATAAGCTGAACTTGGTTGTTTTTGAAGCCGAATAGCCGTACCTTTGCGCCATCAAATTTTAGAAAAAATCAAAAATTATGGCAATAGTAGGTAAAAAATTCCCGAGCGTTAGTATCGATGCGATCTCAGAAATGGGAGACGATTTAAAGATCAACTTATTTGAAGAAGCGGTAAATAAACAAACCAAGATTTTATTATTCTGGTATCCTAAAGATTTTACTTTTGTTTGCCCTACAGAACTACATGCTTTCCAAGCGGCTTTGCCTGAGTTCGAAAGCAGAAACACCATCGTAGTTGGCGCTTCATGCGACACCAACGAAGTACACTTTGCCTGGTTAAACACCGCAAAAGACAATGGCGGTATCGAAGGCGTAACTTATCCGCTTTTGGCCGATACACACAGACATTTGGCCAACATCTTGGGTATTTTAGACCAAGAGGTAGAGTATGATGAAGAAGGCAACGAAACCTATTCAGGTTCAAACGTAACTTACAGAGCTACTTACCTGATCGACGAAACGGGTAAGGTATTCCACGAAAGCGTAAACGATATGCCATTGGGCAGAAACGTAAGAGAGTACTTGCGTTTGATCGATGCTTATAGCCACGTACAAAAACACGGCGAGGTTTGTCCAGCAAACTGGGAAGAAGGCAAACAAGCCATGAATGCTAACAGAACCGGCGTAGCGGAGTACTTAAGCGCTAACTAATTTAAATCAGATCACATGTTTTTAGAATTAACAGAAGATAATTTGCAGCAATACGTAGCCGACAACAAAAAGGTAATGGTTCAGTATGCAGCATCTTGGTGCGGCAACTGCAGGATCATGAAGCCTAAGTTCAAAAAGTTGGCGGCCGAAAACGAAGACGTTGCTTTTTTGATTGTTGATGCTGAAAAACTACCAGACTCGCGCAAATTGGCCAATGTAGATAACTTGCCAACTTTCGCAGCCTTTGATGGCGGAGCTTTGGTAGGGCAGGTACAAACCAATAAAGCAGAAGTTTTAACCGAGTTGTTCGACAAGATAAAATAAGATGAAAGTTCCAGTGATAAGACAGCTGTTTCAAAGCAGCAGCCCTGAGCAATTGGAAGCTACCTTAGAAGTACTAGAGGCTTTCTGCGAGTTTAGGGGCGTACACGAAGCAGAGATTGATGTGGCGGGCGAACTGATCACCAATATTTGTGGCGCACTCGAAGTACATGCACAAGTAAACGGAGGCATGGCCGAAAAAGATGCCCTAAATGCCTTTGCACAACGTGTAATGGGGTCTATAGACAAATAAAGATTTTTGTATTATCCCGTAAAGGTCCGATCCGTAAGGATTGGACCTTTTTTATGTGTGGTACATTTCTTTGTGCACTTGTTAGTTTTATGCACTTGTTGGTGTTCTTCACCAACAAGCCATAGAAGGCTATTTAAACCGTTGGTGAAGAACACCAACGAAGGCCAAAAGAACAATGACGCTTACTGGGTTCTAAAAACTTTGCAAGTGTTAATCGAACAGGTTAAGGCTTCGAAAGTATCATTTCGATATGCGGAATACCGTCTTCATCACGAGGCTCACTGCTTTGCACAAAGCCCAGTGCACTTGTTGGTGTTCTTCACCAACAAGCTATGGAAAGCTATTTAATTAAACCCGTTGGTGAAGAACACCAACGAAAGCCACAGGAAGGGGTTCTAAAAACTTTGCAAATGTTAATCGAACAGGTTAAGGCTTCGAAAGTATCATTTCGATATGCGGAATGCCGTCTTCATCATAGGGCTCACTGTTTTGTACAAAGCCTAGGTTGGTATAAAATTTCTGAAGATAAAGCTGTGCGCCAATCCTGATGTTTTGGGTTTGGTAGGTGGCCAGGCAATGCACAATGCTTTTTTGCATCAGTTCAATGCCAATGCCTGTGCCCCTGTAGCGTGGCGAAGTAACCACCCGTCCAATGCTGGCTTCGGCAAAAGAAACGCCCGGTGGTACCAAGCGTGTATAGGCCGCCAAATCATCGCCTTGCCAAGCCATCAAGTGCATCGATTTCTTGTCTTTGTTGTCAATATCGAGGTAAACACAATTTTGCTCAACTACAAAAACCTCGCTTCGCAGCTGTAAAATGGCGTACAGTTCGGTTACGCTTAAGTCGTCAAAATTTTTATAGATCCAGTTTAGCTCCATGGTTTAGGCTTGAACCCTAAAGATACGGGCTTCAGGCTACATCAGCGAAAACAATTGCCAAAAGGCCAGCACAAAGCTTAAGATCATGCCGCTACTGGCGATCAGTTTTAGGCTCTTTTCTTTTCTCGACTGCATAAACAAAACAGCAGCCGTAACCAGGACGGCAAACATGAGCCAGGTCAACAACGAGAGGTTTTGTAAAAACGATGGGAAAACAGAAACATAGGTGGCCTGCATCGCTTCGTAGCTAATGTCGCGGTCGGTAATGGCAAACCACCAGGCAATATTGGTTATGCATAAAAGCAATAGCACAACGGCTATCAAAAATTTGTAGTGTTTCATCGGTTTATTAGTTTTAGGTTAACTATAAGATAAATTTACTAACTTATTGTTACACTTTGCTTTTGCACTGATGATATTTACAATAGGCGGTTTGCCACGTTTTTAAAACTTCGCCATGTTGCCTTTAACTGTTGGCGAAGAAGACTAACGTTGGCAAACGATGCTTAATTCCCCTCCGGTGTACGATGCTCACTGGGCGGGATGGTCCATCATAGAAGTTTTTCTCTGGCTTGTTGGTGAAGAACACCAACAAGGGCAAATGGTGCAATGTTTTCATCATAGCGTTTTAATGGAAAGCTACAAAAAATCATGCTTAATTCCCCTCCCTTGGAGGGGTGCCTGCAAGGCGGGGTGGTTCATGATGATGTTTAACTTTTTTTCTTCATCTTGTTGGTGAAGAACACTAACAAAGGCAAAACACCAACAAGGGCAATGGGCAGACCATAGCCAGATATAGCTTTAAGCTTTGGTCTTTAGTCTTTCATCCCCTTTAACCCTCAACCTTCCCGCCTTCCGCCTCAATTAAGCCAAATTCCGCCCTGCGTTTACAATGCCATAAACCGTACGGATGGCCAGCTTTTCGTAGGCTTGCCTTTTTTCGTCGTTTAGGTCGTGCTGGAGCTTCTCTAATGCAAAATGCTGGATCAGCACCAAAGGCAATATAATCTTCTCTCTAATGGCAATAGAACGCTTCTCAACCGGATAGTTTTCCATCAAGGCATGGTGGCCCGACAGTTTGAGGAGCATTTTCTTGCTCAATTCGAATTCGTTGTGCAGTACTTTCCAGAATTCGCCGAATTTTTTGTCCTTGGCCAAGTAAGCGGTAATGGCAAAATCAGACTTGCTCATCGACATCATACAGTTGTCAACAATGGTTTTGAAATAGCCCGATTCCTGATATGTATTTTTAACCTGCTCCCAGTTTCCGGCATCTTCTTGGTTTTTCAAAGCCGTACCCACGCCATAAAATCCCGGAATGTTCTGTTTCAGCTGGCTCCAGGAGGTTACAAAGCTGATAGCTCTTAAATCGTCGAGTTTGAGGGCTTCGCCGGCATTTCTTTTGACAGGTCGGCTGCTGATGGTGATTTTAGACAGCAAGCTCAATGGCGATAAGGTTTCGAGGTAAGGCAAAAACAAAGGATGTTGGCGTAGCGCCAAAAAGGCATCGTAGCTGTCTTTAGCCATGTTGTCTAAAATGGTGTAGTTGGCTTTATCGAGCAATACATTGTGTTTTTCCTTTACGCCCGAAGAAATACCTGCATTGATGAGCTGCTCGATGTTAAAGGCGGCACTATCTACCGAACCGTATTGCGAGCTGATGGTTTGTCCTTGTATGGTCAGCTGGATATTCTTGTTGGCAATTTCCTTGCCCATGGAAGCATAAAAGCGGTGGGTTTTGCCTCCACCTCGGGCAGGCGGACCTCCACGGCCATCAAAAAAGGCCAGTTTAATGTTATGCTCTTCCGATATTTTGGTCAATGCCACCTTGGCCTTAAAAATAGACCAGTTGGCCATGAGGTAACCGCCGTCTTTGGTACTGTCAGAAAAGCCCAACATGATGTCTTGCTTGCCTCCGCGGCGTTTCAGGTGCTGCAGGTAAAAAGGATGCGTATAAAGTGCTTCCATGATACGATCGGCACCGGCCAAATCGTTTACGGTTTCAAATAATGGCACAAAATCGATGGTGAGGTTGTCGGCTTCCCAACCGTTCCATAAAAACAGCTCCATCAGCTGCAAAATATCGCTGGCTTGTTGGCAATTGCTGATGATAAAGCGGTGGCAAGCCTCTTCGCCGTTCTCGGCCTGCATCTGTTGCAACTGGGCAATGGTTTGCAGGGTATCTTCAATCAGGTTGTCTTGCTGACCGCTATAAATGATTTTGGCGGTTTTAAAAGTGAGCGCCTTGAGTTTCTCGGCTTCGGGCAATTGATCATAATCTTTGCTGAACAAAGAGTTAATCGGTTTTTGCTCCCGGCAATAGGCATGTACCTTGCGCAGGATACGGCTGTCTTGCCTGATGTCGAGCGAGGCAAAATGGCTTCGGTACAGTTCTACCTTGCGCAACAAATCGTCAACCAAATCGCTAAACAAGCCACCGTGGTCATTAACCAAGGTTTCTTTAATCTTGTTAAGGTTTTCGATGATAAATGGCGAAATGTCCTTCAGCTCGATATTACTGTCGAAGGCGTTTTTGTACAGCACATCATGCAGGGTGGCAATATGGTCTTCAACGCCCCTAAAGGTAATGCGGCGTTTCAGGTTCCTGAAATCGCGGTAATAGCAACGGAACAAGATTTGGCGCAACATACGCGAAACCTGCAAAGTGGTTTCGGGGTGCACGTTCGGGTTGCCATCTCTGTCGCCACCCGGCCAAAAGCCCAGTTCGATTACTTTTTTGGGATCGATATGATATTCGCTCAGCAGCTGGTTCAGTCCGGCTTGGATATTGGCTGCTGCAAAGTAAAACACGTTTTCGAGGTACCAAGCCAGGCTTAGGGCTTCATCAACCGGAGTTGGCGATTTCTTGTTGAAAAACGGTGTTTTGCCTAGCTGTTGCAACAACTGGTTAATGGTACTGATGTCGTTGCTTCTGATGGCGGTGGTAAGGTCGTTGATAATGGCCAACACACTGCCCGGATAAAACTGGGTTGGGTGGGCGGTAAGCACCAGGCGCAACGAAAATTCTTCGATCAGGTGGTCGACCTTGCGGTGCAGTTTTTTATCGTCGTTGGCTTTGAGGAACAGCGCCCTTAAGGAAGTCTGCTCGTCGGCCACGTTCAGCTTGTTGAAAGAAGCGTCTTCAACGGCATCAAAAAGCACAACCTGACGCTCTATGTACTGGATAAACCTGAACAGCAGGTCGATGATATCCTGAGGATTGGTGTTGGGTGTATACTTGGCAAAGAACTCTTCAATAAGCTTGTGCGGCGTTTCGTGGTTTTTTACGCCATCCTCGCAACTTTTGATAAACAAAGGCAATAAGGTGCCCGTATCTTTTACTTTATAAAAAGGAAGGGTAAGGAATAAACTATTGTATAATTCGAAGCGGGAAATAACTTCGTTATTAAAAATTGTTTCGCGCTGACTGGTAGGTTGAAGTGCTTGCATGCTGAAAAGGTACACATATTAGACCTTATGAACAAAAAAAATCGGAAATCGGAAAAAGATGACAAGGATAAATTTTGGACTTATGTAAAAAATCCGTACCTTGTATCTCATTAAAGGTTAATCAAATCTTTTAAAAGTATCAGCAGAATTTCTCGCAAGAAAAATTTTGTAATTAATTGTTAATTTTTTGGGAAAAACAAAGCCGGTCAATCGACCGGCTTTGTTTATTAATGGGCATCTGTAGGCACTTCTACGTTCTTTTTGAACTTCTGCAGGTACAGTAAAGGAATTGAACATAAAAGGATCATTCCAGCTACCCAATAGGCATCGCTGTAGGTTAACAGCAACGTTTGTTTAACAACGGCGCCTTCTATGGCTTTCATGGCCATTAACTTGGCATCTAAAAAGCTCGCGCCTTTCGCCATAAAGGTATGAATCAAACCATTGAGGCGTTCAGTAAACGCAGGGTTGTATTCGTTAACGTTGGTTAAAAGATTGTTTCTGTGGAAACCTTGACGGGTATGGATCAAAGTGGTTAGTGCGGCAATACCGAACGAACCGCCCAATTGGCGCATCATGTTGTTCAAGCCAGAACCTTGTCCAATTTCAGGACCTTTCAAATCCTGGATGGCCAAAGTGGTTAAAGGCACAAACAAAAGTGCCATACCGATACCCCTAATCACCAATGGCAGGAAGAATTGTCCGGTTCCCGACGATAGGGTCGATTTGCTCAACATATCGCAGAAAACAAAGAACAGGAACATCCCGATGGTCGCCATAAACTGTGCTGGGATTCCCTTTTTCAGGAACATCCCGATAAACGGCATCATGGCAATGGTACACAAACCACCCGGGAACAAGAGCTCGCCGGTTTGGAGGGGCGAGAAGCCCAACAAATTTTGGCAGAACACCGGAAACACGAATACCGAACCGTACAGTCCAAAGCCTAAAATAAAGGAGGTGAACATCCCAATGGAGAAACTTCGATGTCGCATGATCTTAAAGTTCACGATAGGATGGCTCGTACTCAGCTCGCGCCAGATAAAGAGCAGCAACCCCAGTACCGAGCTAACGGTAAGCACGATAATGTAAGGGGTGGCAAACCAGTCTTCGCTTTCGCCTTTTTCCAATACGGTTTGCAAGCTGCCTACGGCAATGGCCAAGAGGACAATGCCCCACCAGTCGACAGGTAGGCCCTTGCCGTCTTTAGGCGTGGCCTTGACAAAGGTGTACGTACAATAGGCAGCCAGTATCCCGACAGGAATATTCACGTAAAAAATCCAAGGCCAGTCGCTTACCTCTAAAATATAACCTCCAATGGTTGGGCCTACGGTTGGGCCCACAACGGCACCCAAGCCAAACAGGGCCGTGGCAATACCCACATCTTCCCTAGGCCAGGTTTCTAAAAGAATAGCCTGTGCAGTAGAAATCAAGCCCCCACCGGCCAAGCCTTGCAGGATACGGAAAAGCACCAGTTCTTCTAACGAGGTTGCGTTGCCGCAGAGGAAGGAAGCAATGGTAAAAACAATAATAGAGGTGAGGAAATAATTTTTTCGGCCAAAGCGGCTACCCAACCAACCCGACATGGGCAGTACGATAACGTTCGCAACGGCGTATCCTGTAGATAACCAGGCCACATCTTCAAGCGTAGCGCCCAGGTTACCTTGTATTTGGGGTATGGCTACGTTTACAATTGTGGTATCAATCAGCTCCAGCAATGAAGCCGTGATCACGGTAAACGTAATTACCCATTTTTTTAAACCTACTTCAGGCATCTGATGATTTTTTAAATAGACACAGAAACTTTAACGCTCATGCCTGGGCGAAGTTTTTCTAAAATTGCTTTGTCTTTGGTTTGGATTTTGATTTTTACAGGTACCCTTTGTACCACTTTTACGAAGTTGCCGGTAGCATTATCAGGAGGTAAAAGCGATCCTTTTGCACCCGTAATTGGGGCAAAATTGTATACTTCGCCTTCAATCTCGTCTTTCGGATAAGCATCAACCACGATTTTAACTTTTAGGCCCGAGTGTAGTTTTTCCAACTGGGTTTCTTTAAAGTTGGCGGTTACGTAAAGGCTGTTTTCGTTTACAATGGCAAACAACGATTGCCCGGCTTGTACCAATTGGCCTTTTTGCACATTCTTTTTGGAAACGATACCTGTAGCTGGGGCTTTGATTTGGGTGTACGACAATTGCAACTTGGCGAAATCTACATCAGATTGGCGTTGGGTAACACCAGAGCTGCTTACGGTCAATTGCGATTGGGTAGTGCCCACTTGCTTAACAGCCGCATTGTATTGGTCTACCGCTGCGGTATAGGCCGCTTGCGCAGTTTCTTTCGAGGCTTTGGCTTGGTCAAAGGCTTGTTGAGTAATCGAACCATCTTTAATCAAGTTGGCATAACGGTCGTAGTCTTTTTGAGCTAGGGAAAGCTTTACCTTGGCGGCTTCGATATTGGCTTTGGCCGTGCTGGTATTGGCTTGGGTGGCTACAATTTGCGCCTGCGATACGCCAACGCCTGCATGGGCGCCAACTTGGCCAGCTTCGGCCTGTTCTACCTTGATTTTATAATCGCGGTCGTCTAAGGTAACCAAAACCTGGTCTTGGCTAACTTTGGTGTTTTCTTCAAAGTTAATGTCCTTTACATAGCCGCCAACGCGCGCTACCACCGGACTGATATCGCCGTCAATTTGGGCGTCGTCTGTATCCACGTGCTTGCTGAAATACAGGTATTCGTTAATTCCGAAGATGGCACCAATCAAGATCAGTACGCCAAGTATAATGGGAATAACTTTGTTTTTCTTTTTTTTCGGTGTTGTCATTATTTGTTGGGTTAAGATTTTATTGAGAAATTTTTCCTGTTGATTTTAATAAGGTATAGTAAGCCAAACGGGCATCGGCCTTGGCCAATTCGAGGTTGATTTTGGCTTGGTAAAGCAAGGTTTCGGCATCGATCCTGTCGGTGGCCGAAGCAATGTTGTTTTTGTATTTCGATTCCAGTAACCTGTCGTTTTCAGTAGCTTGGGCAATGGAAGTTTCCAATACGCCGATCTTCTGAACGGCCAACTTATAGTTCTGGTAGTTTTTGTTCAGCTCTGTTTTCACGTTATCGCTCAAAATATCTTTCTGTATGCCGATTTCCTGTTGCTGGATTTTGGCTTCCGATACTTTATTCTTGTTGGTCCACAAGGAAGCCACGTTCCACGAAATGGTAGCGCCTACGGTAACCGGCATAATGTACTGCTCTGATGGCGGAATAAATTTGCCACTCGGGTTAATGTAATACAAATTGGCGCCTACGCCTACAGTAGGCAAGGTATTGGCTTTGATGGATTTGATGTTGACGCCAGCCACTTTGTTTTGCAGATCTAGCTGTTGCAATTCCTGACGGTTGGCCATGGCCAGGCTGATGTAGCTAGACAAGGGCTCGACGTTTTGCAAAGGCAATTCGGTTTCGCTCAAGGCAATCTCGGTATCTTCGGGCAAGCCCAGCAGAATATCCAGGTTGTAGTTGATAATTTTGCGATTGTTCTCAATTTCCATGTCGGTTAAAGAGATGTTGGCTTGTTGCAGCTGGAATCTCAACACGTCATTTTTGGTGACGATGCCCTGCTCAAAAAAGCGTTGGGCCTGTTTCAGCTGACTGGCAATAGCTTCGAGGTTTTGGGCCACCACTTTTTTGCTCTGCATGACCTTGTACAGCGAAAAATAGGTATTGATTACGGCGTAGCTGATTTCTTCCTTGCTTTTATCGGCATCCAATTTGGCCACTTCGGTTAAAAGCTTGGTCGATTCTTGCGCCAATTTGTACTTGCCGCCGCCATAAACCAATTCCTGTACGGCTGCGGTACCTACAAAGGCATCGGCACGGTTAGGTAAATGGATGGGGTTGCCGCCACCAATGCTCAGCGTATTGGTCGGAATTTCGGCATGGTTGTACAAAAAGCTGGCCGTTGCTGTTGGCAGCGAATTGTCTTTGATGACCGCCAGTTTAGCCACCGATTCGTCTATTTTGTTCTGCGCCAGCTTCAGGTTTTTGCTGTTGGCTACGCCTAGATCGATAGCCTCCTGCAAACTGAGCTTTCTGAGCGACTGCGCCTGTAAAGCCGCGGGCAGCAATAACGTCGCAATCAGGATTTTGAATTTATTGTTTATCATTTTTTGGGATTGTTAAATGGGTAATGATGAGATCTTTTAAATGGTTGACCAATCTCTTTTCGAGTTCGGCTCTTTGTTCGTCGTTTTTGATGTCGAAATCTATATCGGGGTTTACCTTATTGGGTGAGGTAGCGGCCATGCTGATGGTGCCCATAATGCTCACGATGCTCATGCGCACGTCGACCGGCCTAAAATGGCCTTCTTTAATGCCGCTGTTAATGATGTTTTCGATCACGTTGAGGTTTTGCGCCATCGCCTCCTTAATCTGCGTAAACATTTCGGGGCGTTGCGTTAGCGACAGTTCCCTGTGCATCATTTTATGGAAGCATACATTAGAAAAAATACGGTTGGTATATTGTTCTACCACTTTCAGCAATTTTTCCTTGGCTGGGATCTGCTCGTCGGCAATCAAATTCAGTTGCGATTTGAAACCAGAAATCCTATCTTCCATAATTTCCAAGAAAACCCCCTCCTTACTACCGAAATAGTAATTAATCATCGCCATGTTGGCGCCCGATTCCTTCGAGATCTGACGGGTAGAAGTACCCTCGTAGCCAAATTCGGCAAACAGCTTTTCGGCCGCCCTCAGGATATCAGTTCTTTTATCTGTTTTTTCCATTTCTTGTTTTGACGGAGCAAAATTAATCAATCGATTGATTAATTTCCAAATATAGTTTTTCCGGTTTTACAAATGGATGATAATTGATTACCTTTAATGCCCTTGACATAGCTAAAAAGAGGTTTTATGAGGAGAAAAAAAATCGCCCTATTATTGTTCTCGCTTGCCTTTTGCTTGCCTTTGCTCTCGTTTAGCGGCAAAAAATCGGCAAATGACAGTCCCAAGAGCTGGATACGCATCAATCTGTTGGGCTATTTGCCAAACGCGATAAAAGTAGCAGTGTGGGCCAGCAAGGAACAGTCGCCACCCCATCGTTTCGAATTGCTTGACGAACAGAGCGGCAAAGTTGTTTTTTCTTCTGCTAAAATTTCCAAATTTGGCGCCTATGGTCCGTTTACCAGTACGGCGAGGCTTGATTTTTCGAGTTTTAAAACGCCTGGGCGCTATTTGATCAGGGTAGGAACCATTGTTTCGCCTACGGTAATCATCAATAACGAAGTTTATCGGCATACGGCCGATTTCGCTTTGCGCTACCTGCGCCAGCAACGCAGCGGCTTCAATCCTTTTTTAAGGGACAGCTGCCATACGCACGACGGCTTTGCGCTTTACGGTGCCAAGGCTGGAATTAAAGACAGTACGCATTTCGATGCCTCGGGCGGTTGGCACGACGCCAGTGATTATTTGCAGTACTCGACCACTTCGGCTAATGCCACGTACCATTTGCTGATGGCTTACCGCGATTTTCCGCAGGTCTTTGGCGACGAGAAACAGGCCAACGGCTTGGATGGCAAAAACGGCTTGCCCGATGTGCTCGATGAAGCCAAATGGGGCCTAGATTGGTTGCTGAAAATGCACCCTTCGGCCCAGGTGATGTTTAACCAGCTGGCCGACGACCGCGACCACCTGACCATGCGCATCCCGAAAGAAGACAGCCAATACGGCAAAGGCTTTGAAAGGCCCCTGTATTTTATTGATGGCGAGCCCCAACAAAGAGGTAAGTTCATGAACAATACTACCGGCACCAGCTCTACGGCCGCCAAGTTTGCCAGTGCCTTTGCGTTGGGCAGTCGGGTTTTTTATCCGTTAAATACCAGTTTTTCGGAATTGCTTCATGCCAAATCGAACAGCGCTTACCAGTTTGCCTTGCGTAAAAAGGGGGTAACCCAAACGGTTTCTGTAAAATCGCCCTACATTTACGCCGAAGACAACTGGGTTGACGATATGGAATTGGCTTTGGCGATGTTGAACCCCCAACCTAAAGTTACCGATTTATACAGTCCTCAACAGGGCAAAGGCACGCTAGATTCAGCCTTTTTTTATGCCAAACAAGAACCCGTTACACCTTGGCTCAAAGACGATACCGCCAAGCATTACCAATGGTATCCTTTTATAAACATTGGACATTACGAATTGGCTAAACAAAGTAGCGGTGCCAATAAACAGCAGCTGATTGCTTATTACAAACAAGGCATTGAACAGGTATGGGACAGGGCCAGGCAAAATGCTTTTTACCGTGGCGTGCCTTTTATTTGGTGCAGCAACAACCTTACGGTAGCCTTTGCCATGCAGTGTTTCTGGTATAAGCAATTGAGTGGCGATGCGAGCTTTTCGGCATTGGAGCAGGCCAATTTCGACTGGCTGTTTGGCTGCAACCCCTGGGGAACCAGCATGGTATACGGCCTGCCTAGCTGGGGCGATACACCGGTTGATCCCCATTCGGCCTTTACCCATCTTAAACAATATCCCATTGATGGCGGTTTGGTAGACGGACCGGTTTATACCAATATTTACAAAGGCTTGATTGGCATACAACTAAGCAAGCCCGACGAATATGCCGAATTTCAGAGCGATTTGGCCGTTTATCACGATGATTATGGCGATTACAGCACCAACGAACCTACCATGGACGGTACGGCTTCTTTGGTTTACCTGTTGGCCGCATTCGATTCGAAAGCCGAAGCCAAAAAGCCGAATGTTACCCAATCCTTTGGGGGCATTATTCGGGGCAACAGCAAGCAAAAGAAATTAGCCTTGGTTTTTACCGGCGATGAATTTGCCGATGGAGGCCAAAGCATTGCCCAAACGCTGGCGCAAAACAAGGTTAAAGGCTCTTTCTTTTTGACGGGCAGATTTTACAGCACCCCTGCTTTTACACCGCTCATTAAAAAGCTGAAGGCTAATGGCCATTACTTGGGCGCTCATTCTAACGAACATTTGCTGTACAACGATTGGAACAAAAGAGATAGTTTATTGGTCAGCAAAACGCAGTTTAAAAACGATCTGACGGCCAATTACCAAGCCATGGCCCGGTTTGGAATCGCGAAAAAAGACGCGCCTTTCTTTTTGCCTCCCTACGAGTGGTACAATGCAACCATTGCCAGCTGGACCAGCGAAATGGGTTTGCAATTGGTTAATTTTAGCCCCGGAACCCGTTCCAATGCCGATTATACCTATCCTGAAATGGGTAAATCTTACCGGAGCAGCGAAGAAATTTACCAATCGATAGTTGACTACGACCAGAAGCAGGCCAACGGACTGAACGGCTTTATGTTGTTGCTGCATATTGGAACCGACCCGAAAAGAAAGGACAAGTTTTATCAACAGCTGCCGACCTTGATTAAATACCTGAAAAAACAAGGCTATGAAATGGTCAGGGTCAACGATTTATTGAAAACGGAGCCATAAACAGCACAAAAATTTTAAAATAAAATATTTACCTTTGGCGCAAATCATAATAGCAAAATGAGCACAGAAGAAAATAAAAACAGTTTTGAGTGGGTTTACTACGTTTTAGGTTTATTAACCGGTATGTTGGCTGTTATTGCCGTAACCACTAGCTTGGGCTGGATCCTTTTAGGTGGCATCTTAGGCCTGATTTTCGCAGGTTTATTCCTAAACAAGATCGTAAAGGGACGCGAGTACTAGTCTTCCGCAAAAAATATACTTAGATGAGTATGAAAAAATGGAGTTTATGCCTATGCCTGGCCTTGTTCGCTTTTGCAGCCAATGCCCAGGAAGCAGCAATTAAGTTTCCGAAACCAGACGATAGCCCGATGGACGCGCTCTACTATCCCTTAAATGCGACCAAGGTTAAAGACAATTCGATGCCTTTGATCAAGGTGCTTTATTCTCGTCCGCAGAAAAAAGGAAGAGAAATTTTCGGCATCTTAGAGCAGTTTGACAAGGTTTGGCGCTTAGGAGCCAACGAAAACACCGAAATCTATTTCGATGAAAACGTAACCATTGGCGACAAGAAAGTGAAAAAAGGCCGTTATAGCCTCTTCGCTATCCCTAGCAAAGACAAATGGACCATTATTGTAAACAAACAAACCGATAGGTGGGGCGCTTTTACCTACGACCAAAGTAAAGACGTGGTAAGGGTAGAGGTACCAATAGCCAAGCTGGATAAGCCTTTAGAGGTTTTTTCGATGACATTTACCGACCGTACCGACGGTGCCAACCTGATTATGGCTTGGGATACTACGCAGGTAAGCTTGCCTATCTTGTTCAAAAAATAAAATTTCCAAACAGAAATTTACAAAAAAAGGGAGCTTAAACTCCCTTTTTTTGTATCCTTTTTTTCCTGAGCAGGCTGTCTATATAAATCAAAGCCAGTACCAGATCGACCAATAGGAATACGTTTAAAACGGTTGGATTGGCCAATTTGCCGGCGCCGAGATCCCAGTTGAATTTAGGCATGCTGAAATCAAAGCTTGCTTTGCTGTTGGCAATAGCCAGTACAAATACGGCTAAGATAGAGAGCACAAAAAATGCCCCAATAAAGCCGATGATGCGCTGGTCTACCTTGGTTTTTAAGGCAATGGGCCTGGGCTCAAGTTTTACCTGTTCCATCACATTGCGTGTAAAAGACATCGACGGTTCGTCTAATTCTATACTGCCCAATTCGCGGTGTACAGCCAACAATTCCTCATAAACTTGCTGGTAGCTTTTGTCCAAGGCTAGCCTGGTTTCAACAGTTGCGCGTTCTTCGGGCGTGCAGTTGTTGTCGATGTAGTTCCAAAGTTGTTCTTCTATTGTATTCATATCAGCTCCTTAACTTCGTCTTTTAACAAATATTGTAATTTCTCTTTTAACCTTTGTCTGGCGCGATGCAGCTTAACCTTAACGGTGTTGGGCTCCATGTGCAGGGTCTGGCCAATTTCTTCCAGGCTCTGTTCGCCTTTGTAAAACAAGGTAATAATGGCGGCATCGTCGGGCAGCAACAAGTCGATGGCCTGGTTCAGGTAAACATAGCTCGACTTCTTCTCTACCAGATTGGCATCGAAACTGGCATCGCTGTTGGCTACCTGAAATACCTGCTCTTCGTCGTTGATAGAACTGGTGGCCAGTCTTTTCTTGCGCAAAAAAGTCATGGCTGTAGTATAGGTAATGGTATACAGCCAAGTTGTAAACTTCGAATCCTGCTTAAATGCACCCAGTGCCTTGTAGGCTTTTACGAAACAGTCTTGCGCAATCTCTTCGGCGTCTTCCCTGTTTTTGGCAAAACGTAGGGCCAAGGTAAACACAAAGCGCTGATGGCGTTTTACCAAATCGGCATAAACCGAGGTATTACCCGCCAAAACGGCATTGATTAACGCTAAATCTGTTTCCTTTTGCTGCATACGTTATCGGCTATGACGCGATGTTTTGCCGACAGGTTACAGCAATTTACAAAAATATTAGGCTTTGGCTTCGGCAAAAAACTTGAGGCCCAAAATAGAAATGATCAGGGTGGTTAAAAAGAAGATGCGCCAGAAGCTATAAGACTCTTTAAAAAAGATAATGCCCACCAATACGGTACCGATGGCGCCAATGCCTGTCCATACGGCGTAGGCCGTGCCCATAGGCAGGGTTACGGTGGCCTTGTTCAAAAAAACAAAGCTCATCACTGCACAAACCAAAAAACCTGCACCCCATTTCAGGTTAGTAAAATTGTCTGATAATTTTAAACAGGTCGTAAAGCCGATCTCTAAAAGTCCGGCGATAATTAAATAGAACCAACTCATTGTGTAATTTTTTGACAAAGGTCGAGATCTCTAAACGGGCATCCTTTAACAAATGTTAAATAATTGCATTTATCGCTCGGCCCTGATGCGGCTTAGCGTAACCTGCGTAACGCCCAAGTAGGAAGCAATGTGCTTAAGGGGCACACGCTTAAGCAGGCTTGGGCTTTGAGCCAACAGCTCCTGGTATCTTTCTGAAGCCGACTTGAACTGACGGTTAATGAGCCTTTCTTCGGTTTTGATGAGTTCCTGCTCTACAAACTTGCGGCCCCAGTTGGCCAAATTGATATGGTTTTGGTAAAGTGCCTGCAAAGCCTGATCAGAAATGCGGTACAGGATGCCATTTTCGAGCAGCTCGATGTTTTCGTAGCCCGGTTGTTGGTTAATGTAGCTATGGTAAGAAAGAATAATATCGGTTTCTTGGCCAAACCAAAAGGTAACCTGCTGGTTTTCGCCATGGCAATAAGCGCGCGCGATACCTTTGGCAATAAAATAGAGATGGTTCTCTACTTTGGTGGTACAGATAATCAGCTGGTTTTTAGGATAGGTTACGCGCTCCAGCGAATCGACAAGCAATTGCAACTCTGCCTGTGGCAAAGGATAGATGCTGTTTATTTTGGCTGTAATTGGCGCTAATTCGGCTTGCATTGGCTAAAGATAACAAATGCTAAAAATTTTTTCGCCAAGGGTGTAACCTAAAAAAAAATGATGTTGTCATAGGATACGGAACACGGTTCAAGAATTAAAAGATTATAAATCGAATAAAGAAATAAAATTATGGAAGAGTTAATCCCAATATCACTTTTTTTAGGTGCCTTTGCAATGGTATTCGGCATCAGGTATTTTTCTAACAAAGAAAAAATGGCCATGATTGAGCGTGGCATCGATCCAGGCATCCACAAAGCTACACCCAAACCTTTTTTAAGCTTAAAATTCGGTCTTTTGCTAGTGGGCTTGGGCATCGGACTAATTGTTGCCTTGTTTTTGTCGAGAGCGATGTTCAGTAACGACATGAACCATAACGAACAAGGGCAAGCAGTAGCCATTTATTTTGGTTGTATTGGCATCTTTGGAGGCTTGGGCCTGATTGTTTCCTATGCCATTGAAAAGAAATGGCTCGACGAGCAGCAATAATCCCGAAAATTAAAATGGAAAGTCCGATAGTCAAAACGATTATCGGACTTTTTTGTAAAAACGATTCCTATATGAAATATTCTAAACGAATTTGGTTGCTGCTCTTGATGGCGTTCATCCCGTTGCTGGCCTCGGCGCAAAAGCTAGAAAAACAAATAGACAGTTTGCTTGGCGGCGTTTTCAAAGATAAAAACGGTCCCGGAGCTGCCTTTTTGGTAGCCAAAAACGGCAAGCCCATTTACCGTAAGGCATTTGGCAGGGCCAATGTAGAACTGGATGTTGATTTAAAGCCCGACCATGTATTTCAGTTGGGCTCGATGACCAAGCAGTTTACCGCCGTAGCCATACTGCAGCTGGCCGAACAGGGGAAACTGAAGCTCAACATTCCTATTTCCAACTATATTCCTGATTATCCTGGTGGCAATAAAATCACCATCCACCATTTGCTGACGCATACTTCCGGCATTAAGGATTTTACCAAAATGAAATCACTCAACAGCATCGCCCAAAAAGATTTATCGCCCAAGGAAATGGTCGATTTCTTTAAGAACGAACCCGTTGATTTCGCGCCGGGAGAGCAGTTCGACTACAACAATTCGGGCTATGTGGTTTTGGGCTACATCATCGAATTGGTTTCGGGCGAAACGTATGAAAACTATATCCAAAAGCATATTTTCGACAAAGCAGGGATGAGCCATTCGCGCTATGCAAGCGATGTTGCCGTGATTAACAAAAGGGCTTATGGCTATCGTAAAAAAGGGGAGGTGTACTTCAACAAGCCAAACATCAGCTTTAGCATTCCTTTTTCATCGGGCGCACTGATGTCTACCGTAGATGACATGCTGCTGTGGCAAAATGCCTTGAACCAAAACCTCTTGCTTAAGGCCAGTACCGCTAATTTGGCTTTTACCACATACAAACTGAACAACGGGGAAGAATTTACTTATGGCTACGGCTGGCATTTGAAAGCAATAAACGGTGTGCCTACCAGAGAGCATGGAGGTAGCGTTTTCGGCTTCAAAACGATGGGCGTGTATATACCGAGCAAAGATATCTACGTAATCGGTTTAAGCAATTGCGAATGCAACTCGCCCACGCAGGTAACCAAAGATATTGCAACGCTGGTTTTGGCCAACGGTCTATAGCCCATGGTTGAGTTAATGGACAACCCAACTAATCAGCCAATCAATTAATGAACCAATGAGCCAATGACCAATGAACTGATGAACCAGTGAACTATAACGGTTTCGGCAAAATGGCTACCGTTAAACGGCTTACGCAGTTCATTTTTCCTTTGTCGTTGTACATTTTGATTTCCCAAATGTGGGTCTTGCCTCCAATATGCAGGGGCTTGCAAATGCCTTTAACCAACCCTGAACTTACCGAACGCAGGTGATTGGCATTAACCTCTAAACCAACGGCAATGTATTGCTGTGGATCGATGCACATGTACGAAGCAATGCTGCCCAAAGTTTCGGCCAATACTACCGATGCGCCGCCGTGTAAAATGCCGGCGGGTTGGTGCGTGCGCTCGTCAACAGGCATGGTGGCTTCAAGGTAATCCTCGCCCACTGCCGTAAACTCGATGCCCAGCAAAGCCCCGATATGGTTTTTGGGCCTGTCGTTGAGCATGGCTGGCGTAAATTCCTTAAACCAGATCATAGGTAGCGCTCTTTAATTACGTTAACGTGGTGCATAATATGGCCGGCCAAAACATACACAAAAGCCTTTACCGTCATGCTGTTGCCATTAGACGTGCCCGATTTGGCCAATTCCTCGTCGTTGAGGGATTTAATGAGGTAAAGGTTTGATTTTCGCAACAGGGAAAACTCTTCCGAGAGGCTCAACAAGCTGCGGTCGTTGAAATGTGCGGCCGCCACATACTCGTCTTCGTCAAAACCCGGGATGCTTGCCTTTTCGCCCCTGGCAAAGCACAACAGCCTAAACACCATGATGCGTTCGGTATCGATAATGTGGCCAATCAGCTCTTTGATTGTCCATTTGCCGGGTGCATAAGCATAATCGCCTTTGCCTACCAAACTGTTGATGAAGTCTGAAAATTCGATTACCTGTTTTTCCAAAATCTCGATTACATCGCCTTCAACTAGACTGATGTATTTGTCATACCACTCGGGGTACTCCTGTGTTTGTGGTCGGTTCATAAGTTATGCTGCTTTTTAATACAATCCTGAATGTGGTGCCCTTGCCGAGTTCCGAATCCTTTACAAAAATCTGTCCGCGGTGGTAGTTTTCGATAATCCTCTTGGTTAGCGAAAGACCTAAGCCCCAGCCCCTTTTGCGGGTGGTGTAGCCCGGCTGGAAAACGGTATCGAACCTCGAACGCTGAATGCCCCGGCCGGTATCGGTTACATCGATAAAAACTTCTTCCTTAGCCAGGTTCTCGATGATATTGATGGTAATGTTGCCTTCGTTTTCGATAGCGTTGGCGGCGTTTTTAAGCAGGTTTTCAATCACCCAGTCGAACAAAGGGATGCTCAGCATGGCTCTTACCTGTTTATCGCCAATAACCGAGAAGTTGATTTTATCGGAAGTGCGGATCTTGAAATAATCCACAAAATTCTGGATCACGATATACACGATATGGTCTTCAAGAATAGGTTTTGAACCGATTTTAGAGAAACGGTCGGTCACGATTTCCAGCCGGTGGATATCGTTTTCCATTTCGGCAATCAACGCATCGTCTTCGGCATCGAATTTCGATTTGATCAGCTCCACCCAGGCCATGAGCGAAGAAATGGGCGTGCCTAGCTGGTGGGCGGTTTCTTTGGCCAAGCCTACCCAAACCTGGTCTTGTTCGGCCCGGCGGGCCGAGCTGAAAGCCACGTAGGCCGTTAACAAAAAGAGGAAAATTACACCTAATTGAATATAAGGGAAATACCTGAGCTGGGTTAGGATAAAAGAGTCCTTGTAATACGCAATCAGAGGCGTATCGTCGGGGTCTTTCATCATGGCGGGCTTGTGTTGCCGTTTCATTTTGGCCAGTTGATTGGCAAAGTAAAGCGAATCGTATTCCTTGGTTTTGATATCCGGGTAGAGGGTTTTGGTGGTATCAAGGCCGTACCAGAGGTAAATGGAACCATCGGTTTTGGTAATGATGATATCCATCGTATTGTTTTTCTTGATGGTCTCAAAAATGCCGGTCAACCGTTCGTTTTCGTATACCCGCATCTGTTGTTCGAGCACTTTGAGTCGTAACTGGAACTGTGCCGCTTCTTCGCGCTCCATTTTCTTCACGAAAAAATTCGAATAAACCACAGAGGCTCCGCCAATTACAATGGCAAAAACAAGGAGAAACAATTTCCAGCGGCGCTTTTTTTGATACGGGTTCATAAAGGAGTGGAGGCAAATTACAAAATAGCAATCAAAAATATACCTACAGAAACGTAAACGGACTAAAAAATATATCTTTGCGCTGTAATGGAAAAGAAAGTTAGAGTAAGATTTGCGCCAAGCCCAACAGGAGGCTTGCACCTAGGCGGTGTACGCACAGCTTTATTTAATTATTTATTTGCTAAAAAGCACAATGGCACCTTCGTACTCCGGGTTGAGGATACCGATCAGACCCGTTTTGTAGAGGGGGCCGAACAATATATCGTTGATTGTTTAAACTGGTGCGGCTTAAGGCCCGATGAGAGTCCGCAACAGCCGGGTGCCTTTGGCCCTTATCGCCAAAGCGAGCGCAAACCCAGCTATAGGCAATATGCCGAACAGTTGGTGGCCAGTGGCTATGCCTATTATGCTTTCGATACGCCCGAGGAACTTAACGAAAGGCGCAGCACGCAACCTAACTTTTTGTACGGACAGCAAACCCGCATGCAAATGCGCAATTCGCTAACGCTTTCGCAAACCGAGATCAGCGAATTGTTGGCTAGCGGTACGCCACATACCATCCGCATTAAAATGCCTGCCGACGAACAAGTGTCTTTTAACGACATGATTCGTGGCGTAGTGAGCTTTGATACCAATTTGGTCGACGATAAAGTATTGCTAAAGGCCGATGGCATGCCTACCTATCATTTGGCAGTAGTAGTTGACGATAAGGCCATGGAAATAAGCCATGCTTTTAGAGGCGAAGAATGGCTGCCCTCGGCGCCAATCCATATTTTGCTGTGGGAGTACCTGGGCTGGAAAGACAGCATGCCCCAATGGGCACACCTGCCTTTGATTTTAAAACCCGACGGCAACGGCAAACTGAGCAAGCGCGATGGCGACCGCCTCGGCTTCCCGGTATATGCCATGAACTGGACCGACCCTAAAACCGGCGACGTAACCAAAGGATTTAAGGAAATGGGCTTCATGCCCGAAGCATTCGTCAACCTGTTGGCTATGCTGGGCTGGAATGATGGCACCGATAAGGAAATATTTACCTTAGAAGAACTGATTGCTTCGTTCTCGATAGACAGGATCAGCAAAGCCGGGGCTAAATTCGACTTCGAAAAAGCCAAATGGTACAACCACGAGTGGATCAAAACCGCCAGTGCCGAACGTTTGGCACCAAGTGTTAAAACCGACTTGCAAGCCTTGGGCATTCAGGTGGCCGACGAAGCGTATCTATTTAAAGTAATCGATATGGTAAAAGACCGTTGCACGCTTTTGGGCGATTTCGCTACGCAGGTGGCTTACTTTTTTGCGGTTCCGGCTGAATACGACGTAGCCTCAGTAAAGCCAAAATGGTCGGCAGAAAAGGGTGAGTTTTTCCAAGAATTTGCAACAGGACTACAAGATGGCGCAACAGCTATGGATTGGGAAACCCAATTTAAGGCTTTGGCCGAAAACAAAGGCTTTAAACCCGGCGAACTGATGTTGCCTTTGCGCGTAATGCTGGTGGGCGGCAAATTTGGCCCAGGTGTATTCGATATCGCCAACGTATTGGGCAAAACCGAAACGCAACGCAGAATTGCACTAGGCGTGGAAGCGTTTAGTTAGTTTAGTCACAGTTTAACAGACTTATAAAGAAGGCCTCAACATTAATTGAGGCCTTTTTGTTAATTATCATTAGCTACGGATTCGCGGATTGAGCTTTAAATAGGCCATTGGGAAATCTCTTTTTTAAAAATCTGCCAACCTTATTTGGGATATAGATATAATCAGTAAATTGGTATCAAAATTGTTTCATCATTTTTTTTAACCTAAAACAGAAATTATGCAGTGGTTCGGTAAAGGAAGCGATAATGTAGAAGATGGCAGAGGCGGCGGTGGACGAATAGCTTTGGGTGGTGGCGTAGGTATCATCATCGTCATCGTAGGCTTGCTTTTTGGCAAAGACTTAACCGGCTTGGTGAGCCAGTTGCCCGCAACAGAACAAACTGCAACCAAGGCTTCTGACGATGATCCGCAGGTTAAATTTGTAAAAGGCGTGCTCAAATCGACGGAGCAGGTTTGGGACCAGCAGTTTGCAGAACTTGGCGCACAATATGAATACCCTAAGCTAAGGCTGTTTACTGGATCTGTTCAATCGGCTTGTGGAGGCGCTACTTCGGCGGTAGGCCCTTTCTATTGCCCAGGCGATCATAAGGTATACATCGATTTATCGTTCTACGACGACCTTAAAAACCGTTTCGGCGCGGCCGGCGATTTTGCCCAGGCCTATGTCATTGCGCACGAAGTGGGCCACCACGTACAGAACCTGTTGGGCGTATCGGCTCAAATGGAGCAAGCCCGAAGAAGGCTGAGCGAAGTAGAATACAACAAGCTATCCGTTAAGCTAGAGCTTCAGGCCGATTTTTATGCCGGCCTTTGGGCCCACCATGCCCAGAACCTCAAAGACTTTCGCCTAGATCCAGGCGATTTGGAAGAAGCCTTAACCGCGGCCAATGCCATTGGCGACGACAAGCTGCAAAAACAGGCCCAGGGCGAAGTGGTGCCCGATGCCTTTACCCATGGCACATCAGCCCAAAGAGTATACTGGTTCAAGAAGGGCTTCGATACCGGCGATATAAAACAAGGCGATACCTTTAACGCCCGTAACCTGTAGACACTTTCGAGATTTTAAAGTCTAGTAGGGGTGATTATGGATTAAAAGCTTGTCGACCAAATATTTTACAAGCCTATTCAAACAAAGCTAGCCCATTTTTTGTTCTCTTTGCCTAATACTGGTTGTTGTCAAAAAATCGGTACAACGCCATAGCAAATGTTACCTAGCTTTAACTATTTTTGGGAATGATCCTTATTGTCGACGATACGCCCGAGAACCTGATTTCCTTAAAAAAGGTTCTGGAGAAACACAATTTTGAAATCGATACAGCCTCATCTGGCGAAGAAGCACTTAAAAAAGTCCTCAAAAACTCTTATGTGCTCATTATTTTAGATGTGCAGATGCCGGGCATGGATGGTTTCGAAGTGGCCGAGGCCATATCGGGCTACAGCAAGGCCAAAGAAACCGCCATTATTTTCTTGTCGGCCGTTAATACCGAGTTCAAGTTTATTGCCAAAGGCTACTCTTCGGGAGGGCTTGATTACATTACCAAACCGGTTGATATGAACCTCTTGCTGCTCAAGGTAAAAACCTTTTACCGAATTTACGAGCAGAACCGGAAGCTGAACGAGATGCAGGAATCGCTGCTCGAAGAAATCGAGTTCAGGAAAGAGGCCGAACGCAAAAAGGATGAATTCATCAGCATTGCCAGCCACGAACTCAAAACGCCCCTTACCAGCGTAAAAGGCTATGTACAGCTTTTAGAACGCAGCGTAAACAAAGGCGATATCGAAACCGTTAAAAAACATTTGGGCAAGGCCCAGGTACAGCTCGAAAAGCTCAATGGCCTTATTGCCGACCTCTTGGATATTTCTAAAATCGAAAGTGGTAAGCTCAAGTTCAACAAGCAGCATTTTGCCATCGATTGCCTCATCGATAATGTTATTGAGGTCATGCACCAATCAAATCCAGAGTTTAAGGTGCATAAAAAAGGAAGTGCAGGCTGCGAAATCTTCGGCGACGAAATGCGGATTGAACAGGTGCTGGTCAATTTCCTCACCAACGCTATCAAATATTCGCCCGGAACCAGCGAAATCCATTTAACGGTAAATGTAAACGAAGGAGCGCTTTATGTAGCCGTTAAAGACTCGGGCATCGGCATTTCGCCAGAGCAGCTGCCCCATGTTTTCGATAAGTTTTACCGCGTAGAAGAAACCTCGCAGCGCTTTCAGGGCTTGGGGATCGGGCTTTACATTTCGGCCGAAATTATTAGGCGCCATGGCGGAAAAGTGGGTGTAAACAGCACCTATGGAGAGGGCTCGGAGTTTTACTTTATCATACCTGTCGATTCAACAACCGAAGTTTAATGCTAAAACTGTTATTTAATGAAATTATCCCTTAAAAGTAACCTCCGACTAGGTCTGGGCTTGTCGCTGATTATTCTCATCCTGAGCTCTTTGGCCTCGTATGTAAGCATCAGGAACCTCATCAAGTCGTCAGATTTAGTATCTCATAGCAACGAGGTGATGAACAACCTCGACAACATCATCTCTACCCTTAAAGATGCCGAAACCGGTCAGCGAGGCTTTTTGCTGACCAATAACCAGGTTTTTTTGCAGCCTTATGTGGGCGCGAAAGAAAAAGTAAATGCCCTGTTTAGGCAACTGGAAGACAACACCAAAGACAATAACTACCAGCAACGCAAACTAAGCGAGCTGAAACAGATCCTGGATACCCGGTTAACCATTCTCGAAAAAACCGTCGATCAGAAAATGAATGGGGGTACGGTTACCGAAAAGACCCTGCTCGATGGTAAATCGTACATGGACAACGTGAGGCAACTTATTAAAGACATGCAGACCGAAGAAAGGCGCCTCTTGGCCGTACGCACCGCCGATATGAATACCTTGGCGGGCTATACGCCGCTGCTCATTATTTTGGCGGCCGTTCTCTCGCTGCTCATTACCATTTTCTTTTACCGCAAGGTAGCTTCAGATTTCGACGAACGCCAATTGCTGCAACAAGAACTGCAGGCCATCAACTACGAAACTGCCGAAAGGATCAACGTTATTCAAGGCATTGCCCAGCAAATTTCTAAAGGCGACTATAAAATCAGGATGGACGATGCCGTTAAGGATGGCCTTGGTAGTCTGGCCGGCTCGCTCAACAACATGGCCGAGTCGCTGCAGTATTCATTCGGGCTTTTAGAAGACAAGGAATGGCTGCAATCGGGTATCGCCAAGCTGAATGATCAGATGGTGGGCGAAAAAGACATCAAAACCTTGGCAAACGATATGCTCATCAACATTGTAGAACATACCAAAAGCCATGTGGCCGCCCTTTACCTCTTAGAAGACGACAAAAAACTATACCTCACCGGAGGCTATGCCTTAATGGGCAACGAAATGAAAGCGCAGTTTGCCATGGGCGAGGGATTGATCGGCCAATGCATGGAGATGGATAAGCTCATTTTGCTCGACGAAATTCCAGAAGGAGAAATCACCATTAGCTACGCTACCGGCCAAACCAAGCCCAAAAACGTAGTCGCCTTTCCCTTGCATCGCGATGGCTTGTTGATTGGCGTAATCGAATTGGCATCCTTAAATGCCTATACGCCACGTAAGCTCGAGTTTTTAAGCAGCATTTCGGGCAATATTGGTACGGCCATCCATGTGGCGCAGAACCGGAAAAAGCTGCAGGAGTTTTTGGAAGAAACACAGGCCCAAGCCGAAGAACTGCAGGCCCAGCATTCGGAACTCGAAGGCTTAAATGCCGAATTGGAAGCGCAAACGCAGAAAATCCAGGCTTCGGAAGAAGAGTTGCGCGTACAGCAGGAAGAACTGTTGCAGAGCAATCAGGAGCTGGAAGAACGTACCAGCCTGCTCGAAGAAAAGAACCAGCTGATCCAGGAGCGTAACCTCGATATCCAGCAAAAAGCGGCAGAACTGGAGCAAAGCACCCGCTATAAATCAGAATTCTTGGCCAATATGAGCCACGAGCTGCGTACGCCTTTAAATTCTATCCTGTTGCTTTCTAAGCTCATGGCCGATAACGAGGAGCTCGACAAGGAATACACCGAATATGCTGCAGTTATCCAAAGTTCGGGGCAGGGGCTGTTGAGCCTCATCGACGAAATACTGGATCTTTCTAAAATCGAAGCCGGTAAAATGGATCTCGATATTGCCGAAGTGCAAACGGAAGAAGTGATTACCGATATGCGCGCCTTGTTTACGCCAATTGCCAAAGACAGGAAACTGACGATGGAAATAGAGGTAGCGAAAGAGGTACCTGCCCTTATCGAAACCGATAAAATGCGCTTGGAGCAGATTTTGAAAAACCTGCTTTCTAATGCGCTTAAGTTTACAAACGAAGGAAAAGTAAGACTTTCCGTAGCAGCAAACCTCAACTATAAAACACTTGTTTTTAAGGTAAAAGATACTGGAATCGGCATTGCCAAAGACAAACTGGGCATGGTGTTCGAAGCTTTTCAGCAGGCCGATGGCTCTACCCGACGCAAGTTTGGCGGTACCGGTTTGGGCCTTTCGATCAGTCGCGAACTGGCTAAATTGCTGGGTGGCGATATCCACTTGGAAAGTGAAGAAAACGTGGGCAGCGAGTTTACGCTTACCATTCCGTTCAATTATGTAGATAAAGAAGCTTATCAGGAAGGGCAGCTGGCTAACCGCGAAATGCAGGATAAGAACCGGTACATTGAGCCCGTTGTGGCACCTTTGCCGAGCTATACCGTTGATGTGATTCCAGGTGAAGTGGCCGACGACCGCAACAGCATTGGCGAAAAAGACAAGGTCATCCTGATTATAGAAGACGATACCGCCTTTGCCAAAACCCTGCTCGATTTTACCCGTAAGCGCAATTACAAAGGCATTGTGGCCGTTAGGGGCGATGTGGGCATAGAAATGGCCAACCAATACAACCCGCTGGCTATTTTGCTCGATATCCAATTGCCGATAAAAGATGGCTGGCAGGTGATGGAAGAACTGAAATCGAACCCTACCACACGTCCAATTCCGGTACACATCATGTCGTCGCTTTCGGTTAAAAAAGAAAGCTTGCTCAAAGGTGCGGTCGATTTTATCAACAAACCGGTGGCGCTCGAGCACATGAAACAGATTTTCGAAAAACTGGAAGATGCGCTGAGCCGTTATCCTAAAAAAGTGCTCATTGTTGAAGAAAACGAGCAACACGCTAAGGCACTAAGCTATTTCCTCAGCAACTCGAACATCCATACCATGGTTGCCCGTAATGTGAACGAAAGCATCGAAGCGCTGAAAAAGAAAGAAGTAGACTGCGTAATCCTCGATATGGGCATCCCCGATAAAAATGCCTACGAAACACTCGAAACCATCAAAAAGAACGATGGACTGGAAAACCTGCCCATCATTATCTTCACTGGCAAGAACCTCTCTAAAGGCGAAGAAAGCCGCATCAAGCAATACGCAGATTCCATCGTGGTTAAAACGGCCCATTCTTACCAGCGTATTTTAGATGAAGCCGGCCTGTTTCTGCACCTGGTAGAACAAAAGGAAAAACAGCAAAAACCATTGCTCAAAGATAACCTGGGGGGCTTAAACGATGTGCTTAAGGGCAAAACCGTACTCATTGCCGACGATGACGTACGCAATATCTTCTCGCTAACCAAAGCCCTGGAGCAGCACCAGATGAAAGTACTGCCGGCAATTGACGGCAAGGAAGCCCTGAAAGTGCTGGGCGAAAACCCGAAGGTAGATGTGGTGCTGATGGACATGATGATGCCTGAACTGGACGGCTACGAAACCACCCGGGCCATTAGGGCCATGGGAGGCTACAAACAGCTGCCTATTTTGGCCGTTACTGCCAAGGCTATGATGGGCGATCGCGAAAAATGCATCGCCGCCGGAGCATCCGATTACATCTCGAAACCCGTTGATGTTGATCAGCTGATTTCCTTGTTAAGGGTTTGGTTATATGATAAAGTGTAAAATAGTATGCTAGTATTTTATGGATACAAGGACAAAAAAAATACTCATTGTTGACGACGACAGCAGAAACATATTTGCGTTAACAGCTGTTTTAAAAGCGAAGAAATATAATTGTGTAGCGGCCAGCAGTGCCCAACAAGGTTTCGATATGATGGCCAACGACAGCGACATTGCCGTGGTGTTGATGGATATGATGATGCCCGATATGGACGGCTATCAGGCCATGGCCAAAATGAAGGCAGATGAAACCCTGAAAAACATCCCCGTTATTGCGGTTACCGCACAGGCCATGCTGGGCGATAGGGAACGTTGCCTCAATGCCGGTGCAACAGGCTATATTTCAAAGCCCGTAAACGTAGACGACTTGATTGTGCTATTAAAAAAATATATCTAGTGCCTCATTTAACTGCCATATCCGACGAACAGGTTGAAATCCTGATTAGCGATGTTTTGGAACAGTACGGCTATGATTTTACCGGCTATTCGAGGGCCTCGCTCAAAAGAAGGTTGCTGCGGTTGTATGGCTTAGACAAGCAGGTGAGCTTTGCCGAATTCAGGTATAAGATCATTAATGATGGCATCTATTTTAAACGCTTTGTAGAACAGATTACGGTAAACGTAACCGAAATGTTCAGGGATCCGGGCTTTTATCGCGCCTTGCGGACCGAGGTGCTGCCTAATTTGGGTACCTATCCATTTATCCGCATTTGGTTGGCGGGCTGTTCTACCGGCGAAGAAGCCTATTCGATTGCCATTATCCTCAAAGAACTGAACCTGTTGCAAAAATCGCTGATTTACGCTACAGATATCAACCCCACCGTACTCGAAAAGGCGGCGCAAGGCCTCTTTCCGTTAAGCCAGATGAAACAATATTCCGAAAACTATATTGCTTCTGGCGGTCCGCAGGATTTTTCATCCTACTACAGCGCCAATTACTCGCTGGCCAAGTTTGATAGCGATTTGAAGGAAAAAATGATTTTTTCTACCCATAATTTGGTTTCGGATCACTCATTTAACGAATTTCAACTTATATTGTGCCGTAACGTGCTCATCTATTTCGACCGCGAACTGCAGTATAAGGTGCTGCAACTGTTCGACAGCAGTCTGGATAATTTAGGCTATTTGGCCTTGGGCACCAAAGAAACGGTAGATTTTTCGCCCATCAGCAAACGCTACAAAAGACTGGGCACCGAAAAAATATGGAGGAAAACCAGCTAAAAAACAGATCATACGTTGATGAAGAATTGTAGGGCATTGGTTATTGGAGGTTCAGCAGGCAGCCTTGAAGTGCTGCTCCGCGTTTTTCCCGATCTTAGGGAAGACCTGCCTTTTCCCATCATCATTGTGGTGCACCGCAAACAGGGAACGGATTTTTTGCTGGCCGACCTCATCTCTAAAAAAACAAAACTCGAGGTCAAAGAAGCCGAAGAAAAGGAAAAAATAGTGGTCGGAACGGTTTATTTGGCTCCTTCAGACTATCATTTGCTGATTGAAAGGGACGGGTCTTTTTCCTTGGATTATTCCGAAAAAGTAAATTATTCGAGGCCTTCTATCGATGTTACCTTTCAGTCGGCGGCCGAAGTGTACCAAGAAGATTTGGTATGCTTGTTGCTGTCAGGCTCTAACGCCGATGGGGTAAACGGACTGATCACCGTAAACAGTTATGGCGGACAAACCGCGGTGCAAGACCCGGAAAGTGCACAGGTAGAGTACATGCCCGCACAGGCCATTGCAAGAACCGAGGTAGCCCGAATACTAAAAATAGAGGAAATGGCCACTTACATTAATGCGTTGGCTTAAAACGTTCGAAACGATGAATAAAAAGGTTTTTATTTTTGACGATAACACAGATATCCTAGAACTGTGCACGGTGATTCTGGAAGATGCGGGCTACGAAATCAAGACTTCGGCCAGTTCGAACCATATTGTTGACCAGGTTAGGGCCTTTATGCCCGATTTGATTTTTATGGACAACTGGTTGCCCGATATCGGTGGCATAGAAGCTACACAGACCCTCAAAAACCATCCCGACCTTAAGCATATTCCCGTGATTTATTTTTCGGCCAATAACGATGTAAAGACTTTGGCGCAGCAGGCTGGTGCAGATACTTACCTGCCCAAACCTTTTGATATCGAGGCGCTCGAAGAAATAGTAGACAGCTATATCGGCAAATAAGGAGAATCTGTCGGCAAGCAAATGGCCCCGAGCAAGATGGCGTCGTCCGATTTGCGCCGGTCTGGCAGCAATAACAATCAAACGCTTAGCGCTATTCGCAGAACGCCTAACGCCATTCGCCAAACTCAAAACGTCCAACGCTTTCCGCCTAGCCCCAAACAGCAAAGCAACCTATCGCTGGGACAGATTGCTTCGCTCGCCATACGCACATCGCTGTACGCAATACATTTAGTTCTTCATCCTGCCTTGCTCGTCTTCTGTACCAGTAGAACGACGGCGTGCTGGTTTGATTTCGTTCTTGCCAAAACGGTAAGTAAAGCTGATTTTGCCAATTTGCGTTTCGTTTTTCTGATAAACGCTATATTTTAAGCCTGGATAGGCACTTTTCAGGTTGGTTTCGTAAGTGTTGAACACATCGCTCATGGCCAATTTCAAAGTGGCTTTTTTCTTCAGCAACGATTTGCTGATGCCGGCATCAACCGAGTAGCGCGAGCCTAGGCTCAAGGTACCATAATCCAACGGCGATTCGTAGCTGCCAAATAATTCGGCGGTTAAGCCATCCATAATGATAAAGCTTTGTTGCGACTTGAACTGGAACGAGGTTTTGCCAGTGCTCAAGGCTTGTCCGGCAAGATCTGGGGCCTTAAAGCTGAGGTAAAACACATTCAGGTTGTTGTTCATGCTCCACCATTTAGCCACTTTAACCGGCACGTTCAGGTTGGCGGCATAGGTAATGTTTTTGGCAAGGTTGGCATTGGTTTGATACAATGCTTTTTGCGCCGCATCCGGCAAGAGCACTTCGGTAATCACATCATTTACGCGGCTATAGCTCAAGCTGAGCAGGTATTTTTGCATAAAGGTGTACGACAGCTCGTAGCTATGTGTGTATTGCGGGTTCAAGAAAGGGTTACCTTTGTTGTAGGTATACTGATCTAGATAGTAAACAAAAGGGTTGAGGGCGTCGTAGCTTGGCCTGTCTATCCTGCGGCTGTAAGAAAAGCCAACCTGGTTGTTTTCAGATAGGTTCTGTTGCAAGAAAAAGGTGGGGAAGAAATCCCAATAGCTGCGTTCTACCACGTTGTTGCTGGTAATCAAGTTGCCTTTAGAATTGGTTTGTTCCATCCTTAAGCCCACCTGTACCGTTGTGTTTTTAAACTGTTTATTAAAGTTGGTATAAACGGCATTTACGTTTTCGTCGTAAATAAAACGGTTGCTGCGACGCACATCGTTTGTCCAGGCATTGCTTAAATAAGCCTCGGCAATCAGGTTGTTGTCGGTTTTAACCCAGCTGCTTTTGGCACCGGCCTCTAGCCTCATGGTTTTGTTGATGGGCAAGGTATAATCCAATTTAAAGGCTTTGATTTGGATGTTAGATGGTGTTCCGTTGCGGGTGTACTCGGTAGGCCTGATCAGGTTGCCATTGGCAAAGCGATAGGTATTATCGTACATAGAACCTTCGTTTCCGTTGTACCTCGAGTAGTCTAAATCTGCCGAAAGCTCTTGGCCGGCGGTATCTAAAATTGATTTATAGTTCAGGTTGTAAGAAACGTTGTTGTACTTGTTGGTTTGAAGGCTTTTGGCTACCAAAGTCGAATCTGTTTGGCTAAAAGAAGGACCTATAATGGTATTGTTGTTGTCAAACTCCCTGCCGTTGTTAAAGTAACCGTTTACCAACACCCCCAAGGTGTTCTTTTTGTCTAAGAAAAAATCTACACCCGCCTTAAAGTTGTTGTTGTGGTTTTTGCGATACATTTCGCCAACCTGCATAAAATAGGTATCAGGCGTTCCGTTCGAAATACGGTCGATGGTAATGAGGTTATCTCTGCCTTGCTGACCATAGTTGTAGTTACCGAATACGTTTACGTTTTTGGTTCTGTGGTTAAGGCTGATGCCCGCATTGCCCCTCAGGTTTTTGCCGTAGCCAGCGGTTAGGTTCAGGTTGCCGTTGGTGCCTCCGTTTTTGCTTTTCTTGGTTTTGATGTTGATGATGCCAGAATTGCCCGAAGCGTCGTATTTTGACGATGGATTGGTAATCAATTCGATGGTTTCCAGTTCAGAACTCTGCATGTTTCTAAGCAGGTTGGCCACATCGGCATTGCTCATGTAAGTCTGTTTGCCATCAAGCATAATCAATACGCCCTGTTTGCCCTGCATCGAAATGTTGTCGTTTTGATCGACGCTTACGCCAGGAGCTTTTTGTAATACTTCAAGCGCATTCGAACCCACAGCTACCGTGCTGTTTTCTACATTCATCACCAACTTATCGGCCTTTCTTTCAATTAAAGGCTTGGTGGTGGTAATGCTTACGGCGTTCAGCGTTTTGCTGTTCGATTTCAGGTGGATATTTTCGAGGTTAAGCACGCTTTCTGGAGCGTTAAAAGGCTTTCCCTTATAGATTTCGAAACCCATCATATTGGTTTTGATGTAGTAGTTGCCCGCTTTGATGTTAACGAATTGAAATTTGCCATCGGGTGTGGTCATTGCCGTTTTAACCAGCGAAGAATCGGCGGTTTTAAAAAGGCCAATGGTAGCATAATCAACCGGTTTGTTCTGGTCGTCGAGGATGGTTCCGTTAATGGTGCCTTGTGCCGGCTTTTCTTGCGCCAGTGCTGCATTGCCCAAGCAAAAGCTTAGTAAAACAAGGAATAGAGAGTAAATAGTTTTCATTTTGTGTTGTTTAAAGGTTTAAAAAATAGGGCAAAAAAATCCTGTTGCACTCGCGCGCAAATTTTTCTCCTACCATAAATTTTAATTTAGCTTAAAAAGCCGGAGGCTCTTTTTATAGTTTGTTGTCTTATAGACGAGCCCAAAGTTTAAAAGGTTACAAGAAAATCGGCTTTTTTTTGGATTTAGGATTTTCTTTAAACGAAAAAGACCCGTATAGTTCAACTACACAGGCCTTTATTGAAGAAATATTTTTTCGTTATTTCATGCCCAAAACATCGGCGCCCTGGTCAAAAACCAAGTCGACCGGAATGCCTTTTTTGCTCAGGCGGTCTAAATCGGCCTGTAATTCGGGCTGGATGATGCCTTTTTCTTTTTGGGCTTTTTCTACAGCGCTTTTATCGCCATTGCCTTGCAGCATAATGATGAAGGCGCTCAGCTCGTTCATGGCTTTGGCAAATTTGTCGAAATTTACGCGGTAGGTGCCACTAGGCAACCGTTCAAAAGCTCCCTTTTCCTTAAAGAAGTTAAAGCATTGCATGTTGGCTTTTCCGTGGGCCTCTGAGGCGCCAAAACGTACCGAGCGCAGAATGCCGGCCATAAAAGTGGTGTAATAATCCTTGATATCGCCGGTAAGCTCGCCTTTTTTAAGCAGACCGGTAACCATGTAAAGGCCCAAGATATCGGCTTTGCCTTCTTCAAGCCAAGAATATTGCTCTTTCAGGGCCGAACGTACGGTACCTTTGCCGTTAATGGTGTTTTTAATGCCTAAGCCGTGCGCCACTTCGTGGAACATCACGTTAGCAAAAAAGGCATCGAATTTAATGTATTGCTGCTGGTCTTTGTCAATCAGTTCTTTGGCAATCGGCACCAAGATCTTATCGAATTTGGCTTGCATGGCATTTTTTAATTGCGAACGGCGAGTTCCCTTTTTCTGTTGGATGATTTCATCGTTGGGCAGGTTTACGGCAATGGTTTTAGAACCCGCATTGCAGTCGCCGGCGTAGTAAACCACATCGTAGGCATTCAGTTCAGAATCGGTTCCAGGCACCTCTTTTTTGTAATTGTCGGCAACCGGAAGACCTTTTTGTAGCTCAGGTAGTAGTTGCACGTATTTGGCCAAGCGCTTGCTCCATTCCTTGTCCTTAACCAACACATACGATTCGAAGGCTGCGCGGGCGTTGAAAAGCTTGTCTTCATAATTTTCTATCGGCCCAATGATGATGTCGAGGCCATTGGTTTTCATGTCGAGCCAGGCATAGTCGCTGGCCGTATAATCGTCGGTTACCAAGGCATCGGCACGCAGGTTCAGGTATTTTTTTAAGCCGGGGTCGGTAGTAATCAAGGCGGCCTGTTTCAGCAAGGCGCTTGCTTTCTGTAATTCAGCAGCAAAAACAACGTGGTAGGGAACCGAAATCAGTTTGCCTTTTTCTTTTCTGATGACCGAGTAAAGCCCGAATTTGTCTTTTACATCAGATTTTTCCAACTCCTCTTTGGTCATGCCGGCTGGATAAAAAGTGCCGGTTTCAGATTTAGGTCCAATACCAGCCACAAAAGGCTTTTCGCCGTTCAACCTATCCCAAGGGCCATAGTTGATCCATACAAAATCCTTGGTTTTTTGGTCCTTAATAGTGTTGAGCAGGCTGTCGCGTTGCGGATAGGCTTGTTTCCAGTACAGCTCGTCCATAATTTCTGCCGCTTGGATGAGCAAAGGCAATACCTGACGTTCGTTGGCGCTCAACTGGTTCAGGTTGGTGGTTAGTTTAACCCTTTCATAACCGGCTAGGCGCTGGTCTACATATTCTTGCAGGGTATCTTTTGCCTTGTTGGCGCTCTTGTCTGTTCCTGCTTTTTCGGTCTGGTTGCAGGCGGTAAGGCCGGTAGCTACAGAAAGGCCAAGCAATAGGCCCATGGTTTGATGTATAGGTTTAATCCGCATACGATTTATCGTTTGGTAAAAAATGTTCGTCGTTTTATATCAATCTACTAAATTAGCAAAAAATATAAGCCTGCGTAATTTAGATTTAATGGCGGGCACCTAACTCATTCTTACTCTTTAAAATACAAAAGATGTTAATCAGACCAACCCATGCTAAAGCAGCAGCCCTTGTTGCCGGTGTACTCTTGCTAACCAATTGCAGCAGCAGCAAATATGCCGCGACAGACAAGGTTTATAAAAATATGGCTAAAGATTTTTCCAAGGTCATCAAAGCGGCTCCGCCGGTAAATCAGCAGATCGATTCGCTGAATAGCCAGCAACAATCTTGGGTGGGTACCGTAAACATGGGGATGCGCAAGCCTAATTTTGTGGTCATTCACCATACGGCACAAGACTCGACCGAGCAAACCCTCAAAACCTTTACCATCGCCCGAACCCAGGTGAGTGCGCATTATGTGGTGGGCAGGGATGGCAAAGTGGTACACATGGTAAACGACTACCTGCGCGCGCAACATGCCGGGGCGGGAAAATGGGGCAACGATACCGATTTGAACTCCTCATCTATAGGCATTGAATTAGACAATAACGGTACTACCGATGTGTTTACCGATGCGCAAATCAACAGTTTGTGTGCTTTGCTGGCTACCTTGAAAAAGAAATATAACATCCCGACGGCTAATTTTATAGGGCATGCCGATTATGCTCCGGGCCGTAAAAACGACCCCAAAAACTTCCCTTGGAAAACCTTGGCCAAAAAAGGCTTCGGTTATTGGTACGATGATGTATTGCAGTTGCCACCTGCCGATTTTGATACCACTAACGCCTTGCGGATTATCGGTTATAACGTAAAGAACCTGAACTACGCCATCGAGGCATTTAAGATCCATTTTGTACAAACCGATATCTCGCAAACACTGACGGATACAGATAAGCTGATTCTGTATAATGTGTATAAGAAGTATTTGTAGGCATGCTTCCTGATCCTACATTTTCGCGAACCAATAGATGATTTAGGCTTTTGCTCATTCAAAAAGGCAAAGAGAAGATGAACACCAAGCTAAAACAGATTTCAATAGTTGCTATATTGCTGGTGGTCCTCGTGACTAACTCGGTTAAAAGCCAGCAATTTAAACTTCAATCGCTTGATGGCGCTAAAATCGAATTTCGGGTGTCAAAAAATGATCAAAACATTTTATCGATAATATATGCCTCGGATACTGTTTATGTAAGAGATGTTAAGGACATTAAATCAGCAAGGGTTTTAGGAAACAGGTTCTTGATGATTAATTACGGTGTCCGTGCGGGTACAGGTATAAGCTCTGCCAGAACGCTATTGCTATCAGGCTACCAGAAAAAGCTGATCAAGTCTTTAGAAGTAACTTCGTTATTTCGTGAAGACTTCTTAGATTTTGATAACCATGTAACTTCTCCCATGAAAGCCGAAGTAAAAAGCGTTTATAATGTAGAATTATCTTTGCTGGGAAATAGCATAGCCAATTATAAACTAGTCGTTAAAATACACGATGAGAGAACTTCGATGCATGCACCAAAGACAGATTACAACAAGAATGGAGTTGAGACTTTGTCTTTTGACAAAACCGACCGTGTTTTTTACAGTCTGCACGAAGATATTTCTGGATACTTCACCTTGTGGGATTCTAAAATGCAAAAAGAAATTAGAAAGTATGTTAAAGGTAATTTCGCTATAGCTAAGCTTGGCACCTATAAATATTATTATATCAATGGATCTTGGTATTTTAAATCCGATAATAACGAATTAACCAAGTATGCTTATAACTAAAATTGTTATGGATAATCAATATCGATGATAGAATTTAAGAAGAATGTTAAGAAATCCCTTCCTTATGATAGGAAGCAATATCTCGATTTCTTAGACGAAGATATTAATTCAACTACGAAATGGTACGGAGTTTCATTTCAACTGCCAGGTGGTTATGAAGGAAGGGAAATTGGTTTAACGGAATATCTTGAAGCTTACGCGGAGTGGTTTAAAGCCATAATATCGCAACTTGACAAGGGTTCATTTTGGACAGTTAATCACGATGGCAAAGACATGAATTGGCTTCCAAATGACGAAAATAATCTAGTCCCTTTACGAGCCTTATTCAAACAAAATCATATTTCAAATGAATTTAAAGGAGCCTTACTGTTTACAAAAGATGACTTATTAAAATTTGCCAAGGAATTGATTTCATACCCGCTTGCTGTATTTAACGAAGCGGGCTATTTATATGAGAACTTGGATGTCTCACACAGCGAACTGTCATTTATTATCAAAATATCAGGACATGCAAATATTGATTTGTTGAGCACAGATCAAGAGCTTTTGACAGCGGTGATAAATGCAAACAACTCCAATAGCTTCATCTTAAGGCCTTATAGGGGCACCTTTCTATGATTTAATTTCAGCAACCAGCTGGGCTAGCCGAATGAAACGAAGCTACTTCCCCCGGCTTTCGTAAGCGTCAATTAACTGGTTTAAAATCGAAGCTTCCTCTTCATTGATTAAACCTTGTTGCTGATAAGGTACAATACAGTCGATTACAAAATCATACTCAATTTGATTTTTGATTTTTCTGCGCTTAAGAATTTTTGCCATTTTATTCTCTCGTTTACAATCTATATTCTCTTCGTCAATTTTTTTCCAAAAAAGTTCAACTGTTTTTCCTGAACCTTCTTGGAAAAAAAATAAAACATCATTCCATTTATAAGCTAAGCTTTGAAGATTTTTAAAACGATTTTCGGCATTTGATATATCTTGTTTAAAGCCTAGGTAACCATTGATAAATTGCTCATTGCCCTGTTGAGTGTTGCTCGGAGGATAAATTCTGAATGATTCAATGGCTATGTCGATGATTTTGATTAATTCGTTCGCCTTATCTTGATAGGTTTGCTTTGTTGACATATACTGTTTTGCTTTAAATGGCGTGCTAGCATAAAAGCCCTCAAATTTTGAGGGCTTTTTTATATGATAATCTGAGGCTGAAGCCCATCGCAATTCGCATTATTCCATGCGCACTACGCTTTCACCTTAAACGAATCCTTCAAGCCAACTGTACGGTTAAAAATCAGCTTGCCTGGGGTCGAATCTTTGTCCAAGCTAAAGTAACCTTTGCGGATAAACTGATAACCCAATCCTGTGGTTGCGTTGGCCAAATAAGGCTCGATGTAAGCTGTTTTGATTACTTCCACACTGTTCGGGTTCAGGTAATCCTTAAAGTCGCCTTCTTCTGCATCTGGCGATTCTACGGTAAACAACCTGTCGTATAAACGAACCTCTGCCGTATGTGCGTGCTTGGTGCTCACCCAATGGATGGTTCCTTTTACATGGATGCCACTGGTATCAGAACCGCTTTTCGATTCTGGGATGTAAGTACAGTGCACTTCGGTTACATTACCGTTTTCGTCTTTCTTAAAGTCATGGCACTGTACAATGTAAGCATGTTTAAGCCTTACGGTAGCTCCTGGAGCTAATCTGAACCATTTTTTGGCAGGCTCTTCCATAAAGTCTTCGCGCTCTATCCACAGCTCGTTGCTGAAAGGGATTTCGCGGGTGCCGCCTTTGTCATCGGCCTCCGGATTGTTTTCGCCAATCAATATTTCTTCCTGTCCTTCCGGATAGTTCGTAATCACCAATTTAATCGGATCTAATACCGCCATTACACGATTAGCGCGCTTGTTCAGGTCCTCGCGGATGCAAAATTCCAATAAACTCAGCTCAATCAAATTCTCGCGTTTCGCAATGCCGATACGTTCGCAAAACTCGCGGATGCTCTCAGGTGTGTAGCCACGACGGCGTAAACCACTGATGGTAGGCATACGCGGATCGTCCCAGCCGCTTACAAAACCTTCGTTTACCAATTGTAGCAGCTTGCGTTTGCTCATCACGGTGTAGGTAAGGTTCAAACGTGCAAATTCGTATTGTTTAGAAGGGAAAATCTCCAGTTTCTCAATAAACCAATCGTACAACTCACGGTGCGCCACATATTCTAAGGTACAGATCGAATGCGTAATGTGCTCGATGCTGTCGCTTTGGCCGTGGGCGAAATCGTACATCGGGTAAATGCACCAGGCATCGCCGGTACGGTGATGGTGGGCATGCTTAATGCGGTAAATAATCGGATCGCGCATCAGCATATTCGAACTGGCCAAATCAATCTTTGCGCGCAAGGTACAGGCGCCATCGGGCAGTTCGCCGTTTTTCATACGGGCAAACCAATCGATATTTTCGGCCACGCTGCGGTCGCGGTAAGTACTTGGCGTACCCGGTTCGGTAGGTGTGCCTTTCTGCATGGCAATTTCTTCGGCTGTGCTATGGTCTACATAAGCCAAACCTTTTTCTATCAATTTTACGGCGAAGCCATGCAACTGGTCAAAATAATCAGAAGCATACAGTTCGTTTTTCCACTGGAAGCCTAACCACTGGATGTCTTCCTGCTGACTGTTTACGTATTCGGTTTTCTCGGTTACCGGGTTGGTATCGTCGAAACGCAAATTCGTATAGCCACCATATTTCTGGGTTAACCCAAAATTAAGGCAGATGGCTTTCGCATGGCCAATATGCAGGTATCCATTAGGCTCGGGCGGAAAACGTGTAACCAACGTTTTGTATTTGCCGCTGCTTAAATCATTCTCTATTAGCTCTTCAATAAAGTTTAATGATTTCTCTTCACTCATAAAATTAGCTGTGTTAAAACATCAAAGTTACGAAGAATGAGGCGATTTCTTACAGTTTTTAAACAGTTTCGTTGGTTGAAGAATGAGACAAGACTTTCTAATTAAAACCAGACATGATAATGGCCCTGTTTTTACTATAGCAATCTAACAATCTAAAATATCCGCGATGGAGCAAATACAAAACATCCTTAAATGCTCTTCTATGTCTTAAATGGTAGTTAGATAACCATATAAGACATTTAAGTTCGTCTAAGAATATATGGTTTTTGATTATGCTATGGATGCATTTGGAGAGCCTGCTCCGGTTTTTCGAAAGAATATAGCATATAGAATTTCACAGGTTGAAAGAATTAGTTTAGCCTTTCCAATCAGAACCAGGCAAGCGGAAACATTCTTAAATGCTCTTATATGTCTTAAATGGTAACCTTATAACCATATAAGATATATAAGTTGATCGCAAGAGATAAAGTCACATTTTTAAACAGTTTCGGATAAAACGGCTAATTTCTTTACATTTACATCCTATTTTACAATCAAATATGAACAAGATATTGAATAGGCCCATCCGTGTTTTAGTGGCGAAGGTAGGCTTAGACGGGCACGACCGTGGCGCCAAGGTTATTGCTACTTCCCTGCGCGATGCCGGAATGGAAGTGATTTACACCGGCTTGCGCCAAACTCCCGAAATGGTAGTGAATACGGCCCTGCAGGAAGACGTGGATGCCATCGGAATTTCGATCCTTTCGGGTGCGCACATGACCGTTTTTCCGAAGATTGTAGAAATCATGAAAAAGAAAGAACTGAACGATGTGTTGCTCACCGGTGGAGGCATTATTCCGGAAGCCGATATGAAAAAACTCCAGGAAATAGGTGTGGGCGAGCTTTTTGCGCCGGGCACTCCCATGACAAGCATCGTAGCATATATTGAAAACTGGGTAGTTACAAATCGAAATTTTTAAGTTATGGCCTATCAACAACTGTTAACCGAGATCAAGGAAAACATCCTCTACATTACCATTAACCGCGAACAAAAGCTCAATGCCTTAAACAAGGAAGTGCTGACGGAACTGGCCGATGTAGTTGCCCAAGCGGTTGCTAATCCAGAAGTGCGTGGTATTTTGTTAACGGGTGCTGGCGAAAAGGCCTTTGTGGCTGGAGCCGATATCTCCGAATTTCAAAACTATAACCTGGCCGAAGGCAAAGAACTGGCTCAAAAAGGACAGGAAAATGTGTTTAATGCCATCGAAAACTGTCCGAAACCAGTAGTGGCGGCCATCAACGGCTTCGCGCTGGGCGGTGGCTTGGAACTGGCCATGGCATGCCATATCCGTATTGCCAGCGAAAATGCCAAATTGGGTCTGCCTGAAGTTACCTTGGGCCTTATTCCGGGCTATGGCGGTACGCAACGATTGACACAACTGGTAGGCAAGGGCAGGGCAATAGAAATGATTACCACTGCCGATATGGTTACCGCCGAAAAAGCAGCGCAAATGGGCTTGGTAAACGAAGTGGTGCCTCAAGCCATGCTGCTAGCCAAGGCCGAAGAAATTCTAGGCAAAATCAAACTGAGGGCTCCATTGGCCGTGGCCAGCGCCATTAAAGCCATCAATGCTGCAGGGGGCGACAAAACGGGCAATGGCTTTCAGGTAGAAATAGAAGAATTTAGCAAATGCTTTGGTACGGCCGATTTTAAAGAAGGCGTAACGGCGTTTTTAGAAAAAAGAAAACCTGTTTTTAGCGGTAAATAAGACTTACTGAAAGATTATGGCCTGTCTGCAAGAAATGTAGACGGGCTTTCTTTTTTGGGTAAGATTCTTTTGCAAATGCCTGATTTTTAATCTAAAGGAAAAATAGGATTAATTTAAACGAGAAAAAATTCCCGCGGTGAATTAATTGTAAAAAAACTTAAAAAAGGTGTAGAAAATATTTCCCACAGTAAATTTTTAGCTATATTTAGCTATTATTTGACTGGCGCATATTTCGTATGAAAAAAATATTAATTGTTGATGATGAGGTGAATATAGGTCTTTTGCTATCTAAATTCTTAACCAGAAATTCATTTGCCGTAGAAACTGCTACCAGTGGTGCCTCTGCCATGGACTATCTTTCTAAGCAAAGTTTTGACCTGGTATTGTGCGATTATCGCTTGGAAGATACCGATGGCAAAGAAATGCTCATCAAAATCAAGGAAAAATACCCAACAACCGGGGTGATTATCATTACCGGCTACTCTGATATCAAGCTGGCCGTAGAGCTGATCAAGCTGGGCGCTTACGACTACATTACCAAGCCACTCTACCCCGATGAGATCCTCAATACGATTAACAAGGCTATCGAAACACAGATTGCCTTGAATGCAACAGCCAACGATCCTGTTGAAACCGGCAATAAAAAAGACAAAAGCAACAATAAACAAGTTCAAGCCGAAACCGGCGAATTTGTAGTTGGCCAAGGCACGGCTTCCAGAGATCTGATGCGTCAGATCCTATTGGTAGCCCCAACTTCCTATAGCGTTATCCTAACCGGCGAAAGCGGTACTGGAAAAGAATCGGTGGCCAAAACCATCCACATGAACAGTCCGCGAAAAGACAAGCCCTTTATTGCCATGGACTGCGGTTCGCTAACCAAGGAATTGGCAGGAAGCGAGTTTTTCGGTCACGAGAAAGGCTCTTTTACCGGTGCGCTTTACACCAAAATAGGCCATTTTGAGATGGCCAACGGCGGTACGTTGTTTTTGGATGAGGTAGGGAACCTTTCTTACGATATCCAGGCGGCCTTGCTCAGAACAGTGCAGGAACGCAAAATCAAGCGTATTGGCAGCACCAAGGAAATCGACCTTGATGTTCGCATTATTGTGGCAACCAACGAAAACCTGGGCGATGCTATTCAAAAGGGCAGGTTTAGGGAAGATTTGTACCACAGGTTTAACGAATTTTCTATCCATTTGCCACCGTTGCACCTTAGGGGCAATGATATTATGGTGTTTGCCAACACGTTTTTGGCACAGGCCAATGCCGAGCTTAACCGCAACGTGCAGCGCTTCTCTGAAGAGGTAGAAGAATGTATTTTAACCTATAACTGGCCGGGCAATGTACGTGAGCTGAAGAATGTGGTTAGAAGAGCCACCTTGCTTACCGAAAGCGAAGAAATCCAGCTTAAAGCTTTGCCTTTGGAGATTTCTACCTATGCCAAGGCAACCGCTATCGAAAATGCCGTAGAGAATACCATTATCCGTTCGGCAGGCACCAACAGGCCCCGCGATTTAAAAAATGCCGCACTCGAAGCAGAATATGAAACCATTTTAAATGTGCTGCGCGAAGTGAATTTTAACAAAACCAAAGCCGCCAAGCTTTTAAATATCGACCGCAAAACGCTTTACAATAAAATGAAGGCGATAGATTTGGGCAGCTAGGCTAATTGTGGCTTTAGCTTATTAAATTTAAAGATTCTAAAAACATTTTGGGGGCTTTTGCTATTATTGCTTTTAATCGCTAAAGCTCTATATGTCTTTATTTAACTACAAACAGCGCAATAACATCAACCTGGTCATTATTATTGCCCTGGGCTGTTTAATTGCCTATTCCCTGCTCGGCATTTTTAGTTCTTTGTTAAGCGCATTGGTACTTTATACCATCTTGCGGCCCGGCTACATCTATTTGGCCGAGGTAAGGGGCTGGAACAAGAGCTTTACGGCCATTCTCCTGCTGTTTTTGTCGCTGGTGGTGCTGGTGTTGCCTTTTTACGCCTTAAGCAGCATGGTGATCGAGAAAATAACGGAGCTGCGAAACGACGAGCTTTATTTCAAGAACATCCTGTACAAGGTAAAGCATCTTTTGCCGGTAGAGGAAAACGTGCAGGTGATTATTGAAGACGGCCTCAAAAAAGCCGGAGCTTGGGCAACAGGGCTTTTCCCATCTCTTATTTCGAGTATTTTTAATACGGTGCTGGGCTTGTTGCTCATGTACTTTATCCTTTATTTCATGTTGGTAGAGCGCATAACCTTTGAACGGGCGCTCATCAAATATGCCCCGTTTAGGGAACAGAATGCGCAACGCTTTGCCGAAGAAATGCGCAATACCACCTATGCCAATGTAGTAGGACAGGGCTTTATCTGTTTGGTGCAGGGCTCGCTGGTCAGCTTGTCGTTTTATGTGCTGGGCTACAAAGACCCGCTGTTTTGGGGCGTGGTTACCACTTTTATTTCTTTTGTGCCTGTTTTGGGTCCACCGGTGGTGTTTGTGCCGGCTGCCCTGTTGCAAATGGCCAATGGTAATAATTTTGCCGCCTGGGCCATGCTCATCTTCGGTTTTGTGGTGATCATCAACATCGATAACGTGCTGCGCTTCATGATTGCCAAAAAAGTTGGAAATATTCATCCGATAATTACTGTAATTGGCGTGGTTATTGGTATTCCTTTATTTGGTATATTGGGACTGGTGTTTGGACCATTGTTGCTCTCGTACTTTATGCTGCTCGTCAAAATCTACGAAACCAGCTCGCTGGCTTCCGAAAGATTGGAAAGAATTAAAACAATTCGGGAGCATGAGGAGTTATAAAAACGAGTTTTAACAATGCAATAACATCTCTTCTGCTATATTTGAAACAAACAAATTGTTAAACATAAAATTTTAAGATCATGAGCGATAATTCAAAAGTAGTTGTAGCGCTATTAGCCGGTTTGGCTGCAGGAGCAGCATTAGGTTTATTGTTTGCCCCAGAAAAAGGAAGCGAAACTCGCGATAAATTAGGACAGTCGTTGAAAGATTTTGGCGATTCGATCAAGGAAAAAGCAGCCGATGAGATCAACAACCTCACCTCGCTGAAAGATAAAGTGGTAAACTCTATCAAAAGCAAACTAAGAGATGTGGAAGATGAGTACTCATCGGAAGTAGAAAACGTTTGAGCGATTTAACAAAACGAACAAATAATGGAAGAAAACAAAGAAAAAGGCTTAGAGGATATCTTTTTAGATGCCAAGGAGTATATTGATACGCGTATCGAATATACCCGGTTGTCGGCGGTAGAAAAAGGTTCTAAAATATTTGCAGACCTGATTACAAGCGGTGCAGTAATTATTTGCTTTGTACTGGCATTTTTGTTTGCTTCGTTTACATTGGCGCTCTACCTGTCAACCGTTTTGGGAAGCTATGCGGCTGGATTTGGGTGCGTGGCAGGAATTTACCTGTTCCTGTCTATTATTGTTTATTTAACCAAGGACAAATACATCGAAAAACATTTGATCAACATGTTCATCAAAAAATATTTCGATAAAGTAGCCGATAAAGACGATGATGAAGAAGAGAAGTAACATACAGAACCTGAACGACCTGCAGAGCGAAATCAAACGCCTCAAGGCCGATTACAAACAAAGGGGCGAAATGCTAAAGCATGATTCGAAAGCGTATGTGGCTCGGTTTTCTATTGGCAACTTGATTAAAAAATATGCAACCCCAAGCGGTTTTCTCAAATTAGACGAAAAAACCCATTTCAGCAGCAAGATCATGTCTATTGTATTGCCGATGCTGATGAACAGTACTTTTTTTAAGGGCTCTGGCTTGATTACCAAGGCCCTGGCCGCGCTGGTATCGGGCAAAGTAGGCAAATCTTTAGATGCCGAAAGCATGTCGGGCATTTTTAACTTGGTCAAATCGCTTTTTACCAAAAAGAAAAAGGACAAGGAAAAAGAGCTGGCTTTTGTAGATTATGGCATTCCGCCAGACAGCGAAACCTATTGAAACAAAAAAGGAAACCATTTCGGTTTCCTTTTTTTATTTTGTTCATTTTATAAATCAGATTTAATTTTCAGCTCCTTCAGCTGCTTCTCGTCAATAGTGCTTGGGCTGTCGATCATGATATCTCTACCCGAGTTGTTTTTAGGGAAGGCAATCACATCGCGGATGCTGTCTAAACCGGCAAAAATAGAGCAAAGCCTATCGAAACCGAAAGCAATACCACCATGCGGAGGCGCGCCAAACTCGAAGGCATCCATCAAGAAACCAAATTGTTTTTGAGCCTCTTCAGGACTAAAACCCAAGTGTTTGAACATCAGGGCTTGTAGATCGCGGTCGTAAATACGGATAGAGCCGCCGCCAATTTCGGTGCCGTTAACCACCATATCATAGGCATTGGCCCTTACCTCGCCAGGTGCGGTATCGAGCATGGCAATGTCTTCTGGCTTAGGCGAAGTAAACGGATGGTGCATGGCATGGTAGCGCTCGGTTTCCTCATCCCACTCCAACAGCGGAAAGTCGAGTACCCAAAGCGCGGCAAAAGTATCTTTGTTACGCAAGCCAAGGCGCGTGCCCATTTCTAAGCGAAGTTCGCTCAATTGCTTGCGTACCTTGTCTTTTACGCCGGCCATCACCAAGACCAAATCCCCAGGTTCGGTTTGGCAGGCCGCCGACCATTTTTGCAATTCTTCTTCGTTGTAAAACTTGTCAACCGACGATTTTAACGAGCCATCTTCGTTGTGGCGCATGTAAATCAAACCAGTAGCACCAATTTGTGGGCGTTTGATAAAATCGGTCAGTTCGTCTAATTGCTTGCGGGTGTAGTGCGCACAGCCTTTGGCGTTAATGGCAATCACCAATTCGGCATTGTCAAAAACCGCAAAATCCTTTCCTTTTACCACCTCGTTCATTTCAACGAACTTCATCTCAAAACGAGTATCAGGCTTGTCGGAACCATACCAGCGCATGGCATCGGCATATTGCATGCGAGGCACTGTAGGCAAGTCGTAATTGCGTACTTCTTTAAATAAGGTACGAATCAGGCCTTCGAACGTATGTAGAATGTCTTCTTGTTCAATAAAAGACATTTCGCAGTCTATTTGGGTAAACTCTGGCTGTCTGTCGGCACGCAAATCCTCGTCCCTAAAACACTTTACAATCTGAAAGTAACGGTCAAAGCCCGAAACCATCAGCAACTGCTTAAAGGTTTGTGGCGATTGCGGCAAGGCATAAAATTCGCCTGCATTCATGCGGCTTGGCACCACAAAATCCCTGGCGCCTTCTGGGGTCGATTTGATCAGTACCGGTGTTTCTACCTCGATAAAATCCAATCCATCCAAATAGCGACGGGTAGCCTGGGCCATTTTGTGGCGCAAGATCATGTTGTTTCTGATTGGGTTGCGGCGCAGATCCAGGTAACGGTATTTCATGCGCAAATCGTCGCCACCATCGGTTTTATCTTCAATTAAGAACGGAGGCAGTTTGGCTTTGTTCAATATTTCGAGGGCTTCTACCTTAATTTCGATATCGCCGGTCGGAATTTCCTTGTTTTTGTTAGAGCGCTCCACCACAACGCCACTTACCTTGATCACGAATTCGCGACCCAAGTTACGCGCCGCTTGGCAGAGGTCGGCATTATCATTCATGTTAAAAACCAATTGAGTAATACCGTAGCGGTCGCGAATGTCTATAAAAGTCATCCCGCCCAAGTCTCTCGAATTTTGCATCCAGCCACAAAGTGTAACGTTTTCGCCTAGATTTTGCAGCGTTAAGGCGCCGCAAGTAGTTGTTCTTAACATCTTTAAATCAAATTTTGAGCCGCAAAAATACACAATCCTGTCAAGGTTTCCGAAACCTAAGCTGATTATGTGGCCAGAAAAATTTTTTTTCTACCTTGATGCAACGTTTTTGAAAATAGACTGTCTCTTGACTTGAACGCCTTTTAAAATTGGAAACTGCATACATAGACAAACACGTCTCGCTGGTAAACGAATGCCGAGCGGGAAGCCGGAAAGCACAGTTTGAGCTTTACAAATTATATGCTGGTGCGATGTATAACGTAGCCCTGCGTATTGTAAACGACGATGCCGAAGCCGAAGATGTACTTCAGGAAGCATTCCTGGATGCCTTTAACCGTATTGCGGATTTTAGGCAGGAAACCACCTTTGGTTTATGGCTTAAACAGATTGTAATTAACCGAGCCATTAACTACTTACGCAAGCGTAAAGCCGAATTTGTAAGTATTGACGAGGTTGACGTAGCCGAAGAAACGGCACCAGACCCAGAAGAAACCGCTTTAAAGGTAGAAGCCATTAAAGCGGCGGTGGCCGAATTGCCAGATGGATATAGAGTGGTACTAACACTTTATTTGTTTGAAGGCTACGACCACGAAGAAATTGCACATATATTGAAAATAACAGAAAATACATCACGCTCGCAGTACATGAGAGCCAAGAGAAAGTTGAATAGTTTATTAGAAATGAAAGGAGTAGCAAGATGAATAATAAATTAGAGGAGTTTGTAAAGGCTAACAAGAAAGAATTCGAAGTAAAAGGCCCGTCAGACCAGCTGTGGGAACGCATAGCCTCCGAATTAGACAAGAAAGAAAAAGAACAGCCAAAAAAGTCGGTAAAGCTGTATCCATGGCTAAGCATCGCCGCGATGCTGGTCATTAGCTTGGGCATTTATTTTACGGCCAGCTATAAAAAAGCCAACAATGTGGGCGTAGAAATTGCCGATGTCAATCCGGCATTTAAAAACAAACAGGTGCATTTGGCCAGCCTCATCGAGGAAAGAAAAGACAGCCTGCAGGTTTATGCCAAGGATAATCCGGAGCTATATGGCAAGTTTACTGACGATATGGCCAAACTGAGCAAGGATTACGAGGCTCTAAAACGAGAGTTGCAAACCAGCCCGAACCGCGTAGCTGTGGTTAAAGCCATGATGAAAAACCTCGAAATACAATCGCAGTTGCTTAGCCAGCAATTAGGAATTATAAACCAAGTCAATCAATATAAAAAGGAGAATTCGATATAGGGCCAACGGCTTTGTATCAACAAAACAATCAGTCATGAAAAGAATAAAAAATGTAGCCCTGGGTGTGTCGGGTTTGCTGTTGCTCGCTACACAAGTTAACGCCCTGCAAACCGGAGAAATAACCGCCACCAGTCCGGCAGCACCAGCTGCGCCTGTAGTATCTACTGCTGTGGCCAAAAACAGCAGTTCAAAAGCCTCTCAAATCAGCGTCAGCAATTCAAGCTCGGTTAGCTATTCGTATAGCAGCAGCCAGGATGCCGACGATCCGATGAGAGCTAAAACCTTTTCCAAATCGTTTAGCGTAGACCGTAGCGACAAAGTGAATTTGAACAACCAATATGGTGGCATGACCATTAAAACCTGGGACAAAAACGAAGTGAAGGTAGACGTAGACATCAAGGCCTACGCCAATACCGAGGAAGCCGCGCAACGCTTGCTGGACAATACCAATATCAATGCCTCTAAAAGCGGCGACGTTGTATCGTTTAGAACAAGTATCGGCGACGGCAATAAGGGCAGCGGCAGTCGCAATGGCAAAAGATGGCGCCAGGAAGTAAAAGTATACTATACGGTTTATATGCCTGCTACCAATGCCTTAACCGCCTCGCAAGAATATGGCAGCATTGTAATGGATAGCTTTGCTGGGCCAACCTCGCTTAAAGTGCAATATGGCAATCTTACCGCCGGCGATTTGAGCAATGCCAACAACTACATTTCGGTACAGTATGGCAAATGTGTGCTGCAAGACCTGAACCAGGCGCGTATCAGACATCAATACGGCGGTGGCTTAACCATTGCTTCGGTAGGTACGCTCGATTTGGATGCCCAATATACTTCGGCCAATATTACCACCATTAAAAACAGCGCAACCATTAAACATCAATATGGTAGCGGTCTAACCATTGGCACGGCAGGCACCTTGAACCTCGATTTGCAATACACTTCGGTAAATATCGGAACCGTAAGAAATGCTTCTGTAATCAGGCACCAATATGGCAGCGGTATCACCATTGGCAGTGCGGGTCCGCTCGATTTGGATGTACAGTATGCTACGGTTAAAATTGCCAACCTGCATGGCAATTTGGGCACCAAGATCCAATACGGTTCGCTTAGCGCCAACAACATCGATGCAGCGAGCAGAAACATCAATGTAAATGCCGAATACAGCAGCGTGGCTTTAGGCTTTGACGCTGGCTACTCGGCCGATTTTGATGTAGCGGTAAGCTATAACAGCTTTAAATATGGCAGCAACGTTACGGCACGCAAAACAAACGACGACGACGACCAGACCAAACGCTATACCGGCCAGATCGGCAAGGGTGGCAGCAGCAAGGTAATGGTACGCTCGGCATATAATTCGGTTACCTTTAGATAAACAAACCAAACAAATAAAGTAGGAGCCTGTTAATGAAAATTAACGGGCTTTTTTTATTTTCGCCTAAGATCAGATTAACCATGGAATTTTTAAGCAGTCCAGAAGCCTGGATTTCACTACTAACCCTAACCGTTTTAGAAATCGTTTTGGGGATAGACAACATTATCTTCATTTCTATTTTATCGGGCAAATTACCCGAACATCAGCAAAAAAAAGGCCGTCAGCTGGGTTTGGGCCTTGCCATGATTACCCGTGTGCTCCTGTTGCTATCGCTCACCTGGATCATGAAACTCACTTCGCCCTTGTTCAACATCGGCGAATGGTTTGGCGTTGAGAGCCAAGAGTGGCTCAGCAAGCTGGCTATTTCTGGTCGCGATTTGATTCTGATTATCGGGGGTATTTTCCTGATTTATAAAAGCACGCACGAAATACACGAAAAACTGGAAAGCGCCGAAGAGCACGAAGTAAAGGGAAAGGTATATTCGTTTAGCGGCGTCATTGTGCAGATCCTGCTGCTCGATATCGTATTCTCGCTCGATTCGGTTATTACCGCCGTAGGGATGGCCGAACATGTTGAGGTCATGATTGCGGCAGTTATCATTGCCGTGATCATCATGATGGTTTCGGCCGGAGCCATCAGCAACTTCGTTAACCAGCACCCAACCGTAAAAATGTTGGCACTTTCTTTCCTGTTGCTCATCGGTGTATCGCTTTTGGCCGAAGGTTTAGACCAGCATATCCCTAAGGGCTATATCTATTTTGCGATGGCTTTTTCGGTATTGGTAGAAATGCTGAACCTGAAGATGAAAAAAGGCAAAAAACCTGTCAAATTGCGCAATACGCCACAAGAAGATACCAACAAGAAGTAAAATCGCAGGTTGGTATGGCAACTGAGGGCGTTAATCGTCATCGCGGTTTCCTATTTTGTCTTCAAATGCAATATTGTTGCGTTTAATATTTAGATTTGTCCAAATCAATTCAAATTCAAAAGAAATGGACAGCTATGATGTAATTATTATTGGAGGCAGCTATGCCGGTCTTTCGGCCGCTATGGCCTTGGGCAGGTCTTTGCGCAAGGTATTGCTGATCGATGCAGGCGAACCTTGTAACAGGCAAACCCCACATTCGCATAATTTTTTAACGCAGGATGGCGAAACGCCGGCCATCATCAGCGCCGAAGCGAAGGCTCAGGTACTGGCTTATCCTACGGTTAAATTTTACGATGGATTGGCTATCCAAGCCGAAAAAATAAAGCAAGGTTTTGCTATCTCCACAGCCGATGGACAACGCTTTGAAGCCCGTAAGCTTATTTTGGCCATGGGTATTAAAGATGTATTTCCAAACATCAAGGGTTTTGCCGAATGCTGGGGCATTTCGGTTTTGCATTGCCCGTATTGCCATGGTTACGAAGTGGCCAAACAGCCGCTGGGTGTTATAGCCAATGGCGATATGGCTTTCGAGTTTGCCAAAATGATCTATAACTGGAGCCCTGAACTTACCCTGTTTACCAACGGACCTTCCACATTAAGCCAAGCGCAAACCGAGCATTTTAAAGCCAAAAATATCAAGATCGTAAGTACAGAAATTGCCGAATTGGTGCATTGGGATGGTCAGCTGAAACATGTACTGCTTAAAGATGGAACCCGGCACGAACTTAAGGCGGTTTTTGGCCGGGGAAGCCTCGAACAGCATACGCCTATTGCGGCGCAATTGGGTTGTACACTCGACCAACAGAACCTGATTATAGCCAACGATGGGCAAACCTCTGTTCCTGGCGTATTTGCAGCCGGCGATTGTGCTATGCTTTTCCGTTCGGTGGCTGGCGCGGTAGCCATGGGCAACAAGGCGGGCGTTTATGCCAACAAGGAGCTGATAGAGGAGGATTTTTAATTCCGATTTGAGCATGCCAAAGCTAAAGCCTACTTTTGCAGGCCTACATTTTAAGCTGAGCGTATGATTACCTTTTTCGAAGCCTCATTGGCCGAACTTTCTATCCATAGAATTGGCAACAAGCTGCAAGACGAGTTCTATGTGCTGTCTGAACAGTCGATGTACATTCAAGATGAAATGCTGAAACAGCTTTTGTTGCAGTATTTCCTGTCGCCTTATGAGAAAGTGAATGAAATTTACCACTTCATGCACCCCAACGACGATTTGAACCTGAACGAGGTGTATCACTTCGCCTCGGAAATTTTTGCCAACGGCGATTTGTTTCACGAGAACAGCAAGAAGCTGGCTACCTATCTGTACGATATTTCGAACCATCCGAAAATCAAATCGGGCGAGCTTTATGTGGCCTATTTTGAAAATGTACAGATTGAAGGCGATCTGCACGATGCGATCGGGATTTTCAAATCAGAAACCAAAGAGAGCTATATCAAGGTTTATCCAGAACAGAGTGGCTTTGCGCTAAGTTATGAGCAGGAGGCTATTAACATCAGCAAACTGGATAAAGGCTGCCTCATTTTCAATACCGATAAAGAGCAGGGTTTTAAGGTGGCCGTAATCGATCAAACCAACCGTAGTGCCGAAGCCGTGTATTGGAAAGACGAATTTTTGAGGCTCAAGGTAAGGAACGATAATTACAGCCAAACACAAAATGTATTGGGCGTGTACAAAAACTTCATCACCGAAAAACTGGATGAGGAGTTTGAAGTAACCAAAACAGATAAAATCGATTTGTTGAACCGCTCGATGAAATATTTTAAGGAGAAAGAAAGCTTCGATATCGACGAGTTTGCCAACGAGGTGATTGCCAATCAAGAAGGTATAGATCTTTTTAAAAGCTACAAGAAAAGCTACGAAGAAGAGTTTGATACTCCAATTGCCGATACTTTCGATATTTCTGATGCGGCGGTAAAAAAACAGGCCAAGGCATTCAAAAGTATTTTAAAGCTCGATAAGAATTTCCATATCTATATCCACGGCAACAAAGAGCTCATTGAAAAGGGCTTCGACGACGACCGCTCGATGAACTATTACAAGGTTTATTTCAGAGAGGAGCAGTAACTTGGACGAAACAGCGAATGGTGGCAGACATCTCTAAATAAGCTTAATTTCTTAATGGTTAATTTTGCATAGCTTGTTGGTGAAGAACACCAACAATGGCGATGCTGCTTATTAAAAGTTTTCGAATAGCGTGTTGGTGAAGAATACCAACTAAGGCATAACACCAACAATGGCGATAAGCAAGCGTTAAGCGACCTTAATTCCTTAATGGTTTATTCTGTACCTGTTATCTCCGCTTTCTAAAAAAAGAATAAATTTTCTTAAATTGCTGTAAGCATGGATATTAAATATTACTTATGGCACTCAAAATCCTTAATTCGGTTTTAATTCTTTTTGCCCTGTACATGGGCATCAAACAAGGCTTTGCCATGATCAATGGGAAGCCAGAAATGCTCCAGATGTTTAGCAAATTTAATGTCGGCAAAAACGGAGTGCTGGTTCTGGGCGCTTTCACTGTAATTGGTGCCATCTTGGTTTTGTTTCCCAAAACATTTGTGTATGGCAATTTCATTACCGCCGCGGGCATCTTGTTCATTATGGCTTTGGAATTGAACCATAGAGATCTCAAAGGCGCGGCTATAGAATTGCCGTTTCTCTTGCTGTCGCTGGTTATTCTTTACTTGCAGCATCCATTGAGCAAATCCTAAATTCTTCATACACTTGTTGGTGAAGAATACCAACAAACCAAAAACCATCATATAACGTCTATATTAAATAAGTGCAAAACAAACTTAATTCCTCAATGGTTAATTTATGCTTGTCGTTATTGCTCGCCAAAAATTTTCGAATAGGCCATTGTGAAGAACAGCAATAATGGCGTGATTGAAGTTGTGTTTTAGTTTTCAAACACTTAGCTTTAAAGCTATGACTTCAATCCCCAAACAGAACAGCATTTTCAAAGTAATTGGCGCTTCTTCTTTAGGAACGCTGATCGAATGGTATGACTTTTATATTTTCGGCAGTTTGGCCAGCATTATTGGGGCACAGCTTTTTCCGGCCGATGCCGGAGCTTCGGCTTTGATCAACACCCTGGCCATTTTTGCGGCAGGTTTTATCGTTAGGCCTTTTGGTGCGCTGGTGTTTGGTCGCCTGGGCGATTTAATTGGCCGTAAATACACGTTCTTGCTCACTTTGGTGCTGATGGGTGGCTCTACCTTTTTAATCGGCCTCATCCCTTCCTATTCAAGCATTGGTTACGCCGCGCCTATTTTGGTGCTGATTTTGCGCCTCATTCAGGGTTTGGCCTTGGGGGGTGAATATGGCGGCGCAGCCACTTACGTAGCCGAACATGCACCAAAAGGCAGGAGAGGCTTTTTTACCAGTTGGATCCAAACCACGGCAACGCTAGGGCTGTTTCTTTCTTTGGGCATCATCGTGCTTGCTAAAAATCTTATCGGTGCTTCTGCTTTTGCCGATTGGGGTTGGCGCATTCCCTTTCTGCTGTCTATTTTGCTGGTAGGCGTTTCCATCTACATCCGTTTAAAAATGCACGAATCCCCCATGTTTGCCAAGCTTAAAACGGAAGGCAAGATTTCTAAAAATCCGCTCAAGGAAAGTTTTAGCAAGAAAGCCAATTTCAAAATGGTTTTGCTAGCCTTGTTTGGCGCTACAATGGGTCAGGGCGTCATCTGGTATACCGGCCAGTTTTATGCGCAGTCTTTCATCGAAAACACCTGTAAGGTCGATTTTAACGATTCGCGTTATATTTTGCTCTGGGCCATTGCCTTTGCGACGCCCTTTTTTGTGGTATTTGGTTCGTGGAGCGATAGGGTTGGGCGCAAATGGATTATGCTTGGGGGCATGCTGCTGGGCATTGTTTTTTACCGGCCTATTTATCAGGTATTTCTAGACAAAACAGACCTGAGCCAGCTACAGCCTACAGCAATCAAGGATGTTGCCCAGCCGGTCATCACCAAAACAGCGCTGCACACAGCCGGCGACACCTTGGTGAATACAAGCACCAAAATAACGCTGTTAAATGGAAGCACCTTTAACAAGCTACAAGTTGATACGGTGTATGCCAATTCGAATAAGCCTATTGGCCATGCGAAAGAAATTATGAAAGACAAAACGCTCACTTCGGGTACTTTCTGGCTGTTTGTGGCCTTGGTTTTCTTTCAGGTAATTTTGGTAACCATGGTGTATGGACCAATTGCGGCCTTCTTGGTCGAGCTGTTTCCAACCCAAATCCGTTATACTTCTATGTCGCTGCCTTACCACGTGGGCAATGGCGTTTTTGGCGGATTGGTTCCCTTTATCGCTACCTTGATTGCCAGTTTTGCGGGAGCCACGCCGCTCTCCGGACTTTGGTACCCCATCGGCATCGCCACGCTCAGTTTTATAATCGGCGCCGTTTATTTAGCTAATCAAACCGACGAAAACATTAACGATTAAATCATGAAAGCATTAAAAAAAATATTGGGTATCTTTTGGATTGTTTTAGGCCCATTGGCCGTAGGTTTAATGGCTTGGCAGGCCTGGAGCAAAATCAGTCTGGCCGAGCCGGGAATGGCGCAAACCAATACCGCGCTGCAGTGGGGCATCATTCTGCTTATCTTCATTCCGATAGCCATTGGCCTGGTCATATTTGGCAAGTATGCCTTAATGGGCGAATATGATCATTTGCCCGAAAATTCGGAAGAACTCGACTAGAGTACGTACTCGTCGTTAATAGGCATTACCGGTGCCGGAACCTCTTCTTCGCCCAGCATCTGCAACAAGTTGATTTCGATGGTGCGGGTAATCTGGTTAAGCGGTACGCCCGACGAGTTATTCTCGAAAGGATCGATGAGGCTCATGCCATTGATTTGCGTCGACACGAATACAAAACCCACCAGCCAACCCATAAAAATGGCCCACCAGCCCATGTCCTGACTAATCACCAAAGTAAACGTAACCACAAACAGCCAAATAAACACCTTGGTTAAATAGCTGTAGGTGGTTGGAAAAACGGTGTTTTTAATGCGTTCGCACATGCCCATTTCATCGCTAAATTTGATGAGCAGGTTGTTGATGTCGAGAAACTTGAAGCCGTCTAGCTGGCTGGTATATAATTTTTCGAGGTCTTTGGCCTGGTTGTGCAGAATGGCGTTGTGCACATTGCGCTGTTTTTCTACCTGCTGCTGTTCGTCTTCGCTTAAATATTTGATGTAGATAAGATCTTTCGTGCTTCTTAAATTGGCTTTAAGGGCATATAAAAAGGCAATATGCCTTAAAATCATCCGCCTAACCACTTCGTCGTTTGCTGCGTTTTTGGGTACGTAGCTAAGCAGGCTTCGGGCAAACGACCTCGAATCGTTAACCAGTCCACCCCAAATTTTGCGGGCTTCCCACCAGCGGTCGTAGGCCTGGTTATTGTTAAAGCCGATAAAAAAAGCGATGGCTGTGCCCAAAACACCCGGAATGATGGTAGGCACAATGAAATGATGCGCAATAAGGTACTCATGGGCCAAAAAAGCCACCGTACAAGAAACAATCATGATCAGGTCAACCTGCCAAGTGTTTCTGATAATTCTGCTTAACCTGATGTTTTTTACAATGAGCATAGCTAGATGTGTATCAAACTAATTTAAGCAGATTTTTTGTCAAATTAAACAACCCTGAGCAACAAGCCTTTTAAATATTCGCCTTCTGGAAATGATAGGCGCACCGGATGGTCTTCGGGCTGGCTAAATTGCCTGATGACCTGTACCTCTTTGCCGGCATCTAAGGCCGCCCAGGCAATAATCTGCTTAAAGGTTTCGATATCAACCGCGCCCGAGCAGGAGAATGTAGCCAACAAGCCGCCACTTTCCAGAAGCAATAAGCCTAGTCGGTTCAAGTCTTTGTAGGCACGGGCAGCACGGTCGAGGGCCGAGCGCGAAGGCGCATATTTCGGTGGGTCGAGTACCACGATATCGAATTTCTTTCCTTCGTCTTTAAAGGCCCGCAGTTGCTTATTGACATCGGATTGGATGGCAGTCTGTATTTGCTGATCAAATTGGTTCAGCTCGATGTTTTGCTTGAGGGTTTCGATGGCTAGGGCCGAGCTGTCTACGCTGGTTACCTGCGCCGCGCCTTGTAGCAAGGCATTGAGGCTAAATCCGCCACTGTAGCTGAAGCAATCCAATACGGTTTTGCCTTTGGCATAGCTGGCCAACAACTGACGGTTGTCGCGCTGGTCGCAATAAAAACCCGATTTCTGCCCTTCGGCAATGTTGATATGATAGGTAATTCCGTTTTCCTTTACTTCGATAAAAGTGGCTGGCGCCTCTCCCCAAAGCAAACCGTTTTCGGCGGTAATGCCTTCGTGTGTACGTGCGGTGGCATCGCTGCGGTCGAAAATGCCTTTTGGATTTAAGGCTTCGCAAAGCGCTTCGATAATCACATCTTTGGCTTTTTCAATGCCCGTGCTTAAAATCTGTACCGACAAAAAATCGGCATATTTATCTACAATCAGGCCCGGCAAAAAATCGGCTTCGCTAAAAATAAGACGATAGGCATTGGTGTCTTGCTTTTGCAACAGGTGTGCCCTGGCTTGTATTGCCTGATTGATTTTCTGAACGTACCAGGCCTTGTTGATGGCTTGTTCTTCGTTCCATTCGATTAAACGAACCGCTACGCGAGATTGATCGTTGAAATAACCGTAAGCTAAAAATTCGTTGTGGGCGCTGAGTACTTTGACCACGTCGCCGTTTTTGGGCTCGCCCTTTACTTTTTCCAAAGCCCCAGAAAATACCCAGGGATGACGCTGTAAAACCGCTTTTTCTTTTCCCTTTTTTAACTTGATTTCAACCATGTTGCAAAGGTACTAAACCCTTTGGCTAACCGCAAAGCGCAGGCACATTTTCACAAAACCTATGTGCGCCAGTTTGTGGTTAAGGGGGCTAAATTGTACTTTTACTGCATGGAAGAAATAACCTGGAACGATTTTGAAAAAGTAGAATTACGCGTAGGCACCATTTTGGAGGCATTCGATTTTCCGGAAGCCCGCAGACCGGCATTTAAGGTAAAGGTTGATTTTGGCGAATTCGGCGTCAAAATGAGCAGCGCCCAAATTACCAAGCATTACACCAAGGAAGAACTGGTGGGCCGACAGATTGTTGGCGTCATCAATTTTCCCAAAAAGCAGATCGGCAAGTTCATGAGCGAGTTTTTGGTAACCGGTTTTGCCGATGAAAACGGAGATATTGTGTTGGCCAGCGTAGCCAGCCCAGTGCCCAATGGAAGCAAACTGATCTGACGATGTTAAGTTAAGCAATCGTAATTCGCCAATCTAAAATCTACAATCAAATGAGCTATTACAATTTCGAAGAAGGCCAAAACCCCGAACAGGCTGATGAACATTTTATGCGCCTGGCCCTGAACGAGGCCAAAAAAGCCTACGAAGCCGAAGAAATCCCGATTGGCGCCCTTGTAGTGAGCCATGGCAAGATCATTGGCCGGGGCCATAACCTTACCGAACAACTGAACGATGTGACGGCACACGCCGAAATGCAGGCTTTTACAGCCGCCGCCCAAACCCTTGGGGGCAAATATTTGAAAGACTGCACGCTGTATGTAACCATCGAGCCCTGCGTAATGTGCGCCGGTGCCAGCTATTGGACGCAGATTAGCCGCATCGTATTTGGCGCACACGAAGAAAAACGAGGCTTTACGCGTATCGGACAAAACCTTTTGCATCCTAAAACGTTATTGAAAGGCGGTGTTTTGGCCGAAGAATGCGGTCAGCTGATGACGGATTTCTTCAAAAACAAACGCAAATAAAGTTGACAAACAATTGAATAAAACTTAACCTTTCTCTGTTATATTTGTACATAACAATTTTTAAACTTAAATATATACATTATGGCTTTTGAATTACCTGCGTTAGCATACGCAACCGACGCATTAGAACCACATATTGATAAATTGACCATGGAAATCCACCATGGCAAGCATCACCAAGCTTATGTTACCAACCTGAACAAAGCTTTGGAAGGTAAGCCTGAGGCAAATTCGAACATCGAAGATATCATCAAAAATATTTCAAAATTCCCAATGGCGGTTCGCAACAACGGAGGCGGCCATTTTAACCACTCGTTGTTCTGGACGGTTTTAGGTCCGAACAAAGGTGGCGAGCCAACTGGCGATTTGGCGAAAGCCATTAACGAAGCTTTCGGTTCTTTTGCCGATTTCAAAACCAAAATCCAAGATGCCGGTGCTACCCGTTTCGGTTCAGGCTGGGCTTGGTTATCGGTAGGTGCCGACAAAAAATTGGTGATTTCTTCAACCCCTAACCAAGACAACCCATTAATGGATATTGCCGAAGTAAAAGGCACGCCAATTTTCGGTATCGATGTTTGGGAGCACGCCTACTACTTGAAATACCAAAACAAACGCCCGGATTACTTAGCGGCTATCTGGAATGTGGTAAACTGGGATGCAGTTGCCGAGCGTTACAAAAAAGCACTTTAATAGCAAAATCGCTTATAATTTAGAAAGCCAGGTTAGCCTGGCTTTTTTGTTGCTTTTAAATTTTGCGGATTATTTTATAAATTGCGGCTATGAAGAAATTGATGGTAATGCTTGTTTTAGTGCTAGGCGTGGCGTTTGCAGGCAAGGCACAAAAGGTTCCAACAGCAGAAGAATTGGCGAAAAAAAACATCGAAGAATTGGATAAGCGCCTAAAGCTGAGTCCAACGCAAAGAAGCGTGGTGTATAATTATGCCTACGAATTGGCCAAAGAACAGCTGGCTTTGTACAAAAAGCAGCAGGCGGGCACTTATAAAGACGAAGACGAAACTAAATTCTATAAAGTTCAGAACGAACTCAACAAAAATATCAAAGCCGTATTGAAGCCTGAGCAGTTAACCGAATACAACCTGATTGTGGAGGAGCGCCTGAGTGGCATCGATCCAAATGCCAAGAAAAAGAAAAAGAAAAAAGGCGAAGAAGAAGATAAAGTGGTAGGCATAGAGGGCTTGAAAAGCGGCAGCAACAACCCGTAAGCATGCTTAAAGCCTTAGATGCTTTTCTAACTTTTGTCCACCTCTTTATTGTTGGCTTTAACCTGTTTGGCTGGATCTGGCCAAAAACACGTAGGTTGCACTTTTGGTTTGCCATGCTCACTTTGGGCTGTTGGACGATTTTGGGCATCTGGTTTGGCTTAGGCTATTGTCCGGTTACCGATTGGCAGTGGGGCGTAAAAGCCCAGCTGGGCGAGCAAAACCTGCCTACTTCATTCATTAAATATCTTGCCGATCAAGTTACGGGTGCCGATATCAATCCTACATTGATTGATGTGCTGACCTTAGGGCTTTTTCTCCTCGCGATAGCCATTTCGGTAAAGCTGAATTTCTTTCGCAAAAAACAAAAGGGTTAAATCCCAATTACATCCTTTTTCTTGCGCTGTTTCATTGTTTTCGGAATAATGGCCAGGATTTCTTCGCGCAGGGCATTGAGCATCCGTTTTTTGATGTAGTTTTTGTGCGTTACCAGACTGATTTCACGTACAGGTTCTGGCGATTTAAAATAACGGACCTTGTTGAGCTGCTTTACGCTCAGGTCGGCCAAGGCCAGTTCGGGCAATAAAGTGGCCCCATCGTTAACATCAACCATCCTAATCAGGGTTTCTATGCTGCCTGTATTATAGGCCAGCGATTGCAGGCGGTTGTTTTTGGTTGACCGGCAGATGTTCAGTACCTGCGTGCGCATGCAGTGCCCCTCATTCAGTAGCCAAATGTTTTCTTCTTCCAAATCCTCGGCTTCGATGGCCTTTTTCTTAAAGAGCTTGCTGTTTTTGCTGATGTAGCTTACAAAGTTTTCGTAAAATAGCGGGGTTTCGTTCAGGTTGGGATCCACCAAAGGCGTAGCCAAAATGCCACAGTCGATAACCCCGGTTTTGAGGTGGTGGATGATGTCTTCGGTGGTGTATTCCCAAATCAACAACTTGAGGTCCGGATATTTTTCGAGCATCGACGAAATAACTTCGGGCAATAAATAAGGCGCAATGGTAGGGATGATACCTATTTTAAGCTCGCCTGTAATGTCTTGCTGCTGACTGCTGATGATTTCCTTTATTTTTTGATTTTCCTGCAATACGATGCGCGCCTGTGCGATGATTTGCGCACCGATTTCTGTAGGCACCACAGGCTGTTTGCTACGGTCGAATATTTTGACATTCAGGAATTCTTCCAGTTTCTGTACCTGCATGCTCAAGGTTGGCTGCGTTACAAAACACTTATCGGCGGCACTCACAAAGCTTCTGTAAGTGTCAACGGCAACGATATATTCAAGCTGAACTAAAGTCATATAGTTAAAATTGATGTTATCTTGTAAAGATATAAATTTTGATGATAACATCGATATCGATTTGCCGTTATGTTTTTTGGCTTTCTATTTCGCCAGGCGGGAGGGACAAATACGCAATGATAATTTAACAATAAAACAATCGCAGCTAAACGACAAGTTGGTTGCCCTAAAAGACCTCATGTTCTTGGCTTCGTTAAAAAATATCGAATTTATTACTTTTTTGTAAAAAACTTGTTATGTTTGTGTTGCCTCTATTGTGTATAAAATTAATAACTTGGTATAACATAATTATATAAGCCGTTGAGTTAGAATTAGACGCAAACCACACCGACTCGGTCGGTATTTATTTATTAACGCTCATCATCCCCATAATTAGTGAAAAATAGAAATTAAATTAAGCTATATGGCTGTTTTGGCTATATACGGATTTAGCATTCTTTTTAAATAGGCACCGTGCATTGATGGGCTATTTAGAGAATCAAAATTTAACCAACTATGAATTACCGATATAAATCTTGCTTACTCATGGGCATGAAGGGGATGCTAACCTTGATGTTCGTTTGGTGTACCAGCCAAGCTTTTGGCCAAACGGTCTTTGAGAAAGCCTTGTCGCTCAAAATGGATTCGCTTATTGAAGAGAAAGCCAAATTCCGGTCGAGAAGCTCTTTTGTACTGCCCAGTAACAACTTGCAAAGTATTACCACTCCATCGGGTTGGGGCGGAGGCAATGCCACTTACTTTTTTGCGATTTTAGGCGCAATTTATCCGTCTTTTTATACCACGGAGAAAAAGCCCGATATGATTGGGGCTGCAGGCATCAGTTTTGGAAACTCGAGCAGGTTTGTCAATGTTTCGGCCAGCGTAAACGTAACCCGAGTGAGTGAGCTGAGGGATTTGTCGGCCAATATTGTGCTGAGCAGACAGATTTTCAAGAGCTGCAGCATTGCCGTTGGCGGCTTGCAGCTGTTTGCCGATCCGAAAGTATCTGATGCGCCAGAAAACACCTATTATATTGCCTTTAGCCATGCCATCAGGGGCAACCGCTCGCAAGAAACAGGCAATGCGGCACTGTCTTATACCATAGGCTTTGGTACAGGGCGTTTTTTGAGGAAAAGTCCTGGCGATGTGGCCGCCGGCAAAGGAAAATATGGTACGGGTGTGTTTGCCAACGTATCTTACGAATTAGTAAAGAGGCTTAACCTCAATGCCGAGTGGTCTGGCCTTAACCTTGGCTTTTCTCTGGGGGTAAGGCCGCTCAAGAATTCGGCTATAACCATGGGTTTCGGCGTATTTAATTTAACCAATTATTCGGGCGATCGGGTTACTTACATGTCTACCATTGGTATTCCTATATTCCTGGATAGAAAAAACATTCAATTATAATGAAAAAGAAACTGTTGCTATTCGTTTTATTGGCCTTTGCCGCTTACAAGGCCAACGCACAGATTGGGCTTCACGGCAACTCCGATTGGAAAGTGCCCGTGCCTTTGTTTACGCCGCAGCTTGATCCGATATATGGAACAAACCTGCAGTTTATCATGCCAAATGTGCCTTCTATTTCGCTGTCGTCCATTTCGTCGTTTTCTTCTTTGATGGCGTCGAATCTTTTGCCTTCGGTACCGTTGATGCCTCCGGCGCCCAAGTTGCCAAATTTAGCTGGCTATACGCCCGAGGCAGCCAGTCCAGAGCCTTATCGTCCCTATGTTCAGCTTTTGCCTCCATTGCCTCCTATTGCGCCGCTGGCTGTTGTAAGAGGTGTTAAGTAAAAATGCACGTATTGATTCGGAAAAACATGACTGAAAATAAGAGGTTTAATAGAAAAAATGGCTTAAAGGCTATAGCAGTAACCCTGTTGCTGTGCTTGGGTTTTTATGCGCATGCACAAGCGCAACACCGCGAATTTAACCTGTTGAACGGGCAAGCGTTTCAAGTAGAAACCAGTGTGACTTCAAATGCCGTAGCGGTACGAGGCAAGCAGCGCATCGAAGTGAATTCGCAATCGGAAGTAACCAAGCTATATAAAGTGGTTTCGAAAGATGCCGATGGCTATCAGCTTAATGTGTCCATCACCAAACTCGACGGTCAGATTGGGGCCATGGGCAAAAAATTTAAGTATGTTTCGGGTAAAGGAATTGACAGTGCTTCCAACATCAATAGGGCATTAGATTATATGGTGAATAAGCCGGTTGAAGTGCACATCAATAAATTCGGGCTCGTAGAAAGACATTCTTCCTACAAAGCAGAAAAGGCCACGGATACCTTGGTCGATTTTGCCGGTATACAGCCCCTCGTTTTTGAAAAAGGAATATTGTTGAACTTTTTGGCCGATTTCACCTATAGCAAAAACCTCAGAAAAGGCTATTCGTGGACTGACGATGTGGAAATTGACCAGCAAAAACTGCATACCGAATTTATCATTGCCGATATCACCGAAAAAAACACCGTGATTAAATTTAATACCGAAATCAGGGGCAAATTGATCAACAGCAATACCAACGGCACTTATGTTTTAGACAATGCCTCGGGCATTATTGTCGAAAAACTGGCTTATGTTCTCTCTAGGGGTTATGAAATATCGGCTGGCAAAGTCATGTATGAGGTGGCTAGGTCAAGTTCTATCATTGAAAAGACAAAAGCCATACCTTAGCTATAATTTGTTTATTTTTGCACTTCAAATACACCGAAGTGGGCAAGGATAAATTAAGAAAATTTGCAGAAATAGATACTTTTCCAAATGTATACCAATTGCATTTGGGCAAAGTAATGAAAGGGAAATGGGCGACTGACCATTTTAAAAACGGTCATCCGATTGTGGTGGAGCTGGCTTGTGGCAAAGGCGAATATGCCGTAAACCTGGCCAAGCTTTTTCCAGAAAAGAATTTTATAGGCGTCGACCTTAAGGGCAACCGCATTTGGCGCGGGGCCAAAACCGGTGTAGAAGAAGGTATTCAGAACCTGGCCTTTTTAAGGATCCAGATTGAAGATATCCTCGAGTTTTTTGCACCCGGAGAAATTGACGAAATCTGGATCACTTTTGCCGATCCGCAGCCACAAATCAGCCGAGAGAAAAAGCGCCTTACCTTTCCGGGCTTTTTAGAAAAATATAAAATCCTGTTAAGGCCCGGTGGCAAGGTAAACTTAAAAACCGATAACGACGGTCTTTATGGCTATACCTGCGAAAAGGTAGAAGAACTAGGCTTGGTAACACACAAAAACACCGACCACCTCTACCAATCTGAATTTGCCGATGAGGTCTTGTCTATCAAAACGCATTACGAAAGAATATATTTAAAGCACGATAAGAACATCAACTATATTCAATTTTCATTCAGCTAATGGACGATTCTTTTTACGACCAGGTTTACGAAGTGGTGCGGCTCATCCCGAAGGGCAGGGTAACTTCGTATGGCGCCATTGCCAAGGCTTTGGGTGCGGCCAAATCGTCGCGTATGGTAGGCCATGCCATGGCGTTTGCCGGTACGTCAAAAACCAAAGTGCCTGCGCACCGTGTGGTGAACAGCAGCGGCTTGCTGACGGGCAAATTTCACTTTTCGCCGCCGTCGCTCATGCAGGAATTGCTGGAAAAAGAGGGCGTGAGGGTAGAAAAAGATAAAGTAAAAGATTTTAAAAAGGTGTTTTGGGATCCCTTGATTGAGATTTAGCAATCCGCATCCCTATTCAACAATCAACATACAACATTCATGGGAAAATTAGTAGAAGAATTTAATGCCTATCGCAGCAAAATGAACGATAGGATCATGGAAACGGCCAATACCAATATCAAGCGTTTTTTTGCCCTCGATACCACCAGTTATGCCGCCGGTGCCTTAGATGTAAAAACCAAGGAAATGCTGGGCCTGGTAGCTTCTATGGTTTTGCGTTGCGACGATTGCATCAAATATCATTTAGAGAAATGCCATAACGAAGGCGTAAGCAACGACGAAATGAACGAAATTTTTATGATTGCCAATTTGGTGGGCGGTTCTATCGTCATTCCACATTACCGTCGTGCCGTGGAGTATTGGGATGATCTTTCGGGGGTTTCTGAAAAATAGTTAGCAACAGATTAATGGCTTTGAAGTTGCGTTCATCAATGACGATCTTCTATTTGTCTTCGCGAGGAAGAAATCAACGAAGCAATCTAGTTTCATGGATTCGGATTTCAAACTGCCGACTTCAGACTCAAGACTAAATTACTTGTGCATCTCATTGTAAGCTTTGATAAACGCTACCAGGTTTTTATCGTCAAAGCTTTCGGTGTCTTTGATGCGTTGGGCCAAATCTTCGTCGTTGGTCAATTTTTGGAGCAGAATAGCTTTGGTTGTGGTAATTTTTCCGGCATCTAAAGAAATTTCCTGCATTGGTCCTGTGCCTGGTCTTTCGATGAAGTAACTCACTTTGCCTTTAGGGCCGTCGTTTATTTCTGCATCGTTTCTTCGGCCACCGCCACCAAAAGTAATACCGCCGCCTAAGCCGCCTCCAAGTCCGCCAGAGCCCAAGCCTACGCCAAATGATGGCCTTATTTTGGGCCTTGATGGGGCAGGTGCTTGCGCTGTTACGGCTTTGTCGCCATACGAATAGAGGTTAACCGTACCGATTTCTACCAGTTTAAAAAAACGGAAGTCAGCTTTTTTCTTCGATATGATGGGCTTGCTTTCGTAGGTTTCTCCATTCCAAACAAAGGATTTAATGTCTTTGGCCTGGTATTGCACCAAACTCTGATCGTCTTGCATCAGCACTACCGAGCTGTAATTGGTGCCCTTAATTACGCCTCGAACAAAATTGCCCTCGCTAATCAGCACCACATCTTGGGCCCAAAGCTTGGTGCCGGCAAGTAACAGCAACAAAAGAAATTTAAACGCTTTCATGTGCACAAATAACGTAAATTATTTGTGCTTGTTACCGAATGAACTCGGCTTTTAACAATTTTTACATTCCGAATAGTTGCGCCGATGTTGCGTGCGTCTTCGTTTTTATCGATAGAGGTTGCGACAAGCCCCAGTTGATTAAGCCATAAAATAAAAAATAATAATGGGTTAAAAGGATAGGCAGACTATTAGTACCTTTATGCTACTAATACAATAACCCAATGGACAAAAAACTTTTCCTTTTAGATGGAATGGCGTTGATTTACCGCGCACATTTCGCATTAAGCAAGACCCCCCGTTTTACCTCGGGCGGCATCAACACCTCGGCAGTAATGGGCTTTGCCAATACCTTGCTCGAGGTGCTCAAAAAGGAAAAACCAAGTCATATTGCCGTTGTTTTCGATACCGAGGCGCCTACCGAAAGACATACCGATTTCGAAGCCTACAAGGCCCACCGCGAAGCCATGCCCGAAGACCTTTCTAAAGCGCTTCCTTATGTGTTTAGGCTGATCGAAGGCTTTAATATCCCGGTTATTACGCTTGATGGCTACGAAGCCGACGATATTATCGGTACGTTAGCCAAAGAAGCCGAACGTCAAGACTTTAAGGTGTTTTGCATGACTCCAGATAAGGATTTTGCCCAGCTGGTATCCGACCATATTTTCATTTACAAACCTGCACGAATGGGCAATGAAATGGAAATTTTAGGAGTAAAAGAAGTGCTGGCCAAATGGGAAATTGAAAGGGTAGACCAAGTAATCGATATTTTGGGCCTATGGGGCGATGCCGTAGATAATATTCCTGGTATTCCGGGCATTGGCGAGAAAACGGCCAAAGCGCTCATCAAGCAATATGGCAGCATGGAGAATATCATTGCCAACGCACATGAGCTGAAAGGCAAGCAGCGCGAAAATATCGAGAACTTTGCCGAGCAGGGGTTGGTTTCTAAAAAACTGGCTACGATTATCCTTAACGTTCCCATCGAGTTTAACGAAACCGCTTTGCAACTGGAAGAGCCAAGTCGCGAACTATTGGAGCCCCTCTTTGCCGAACTCGAATTCCGTACCATTGGCCGTAGGGTTTTTGGCGAAGAATTTAACGTAAACGAGGCCAAAGCCAATCCAAGCGGGCAAAAAGACCTGTTTGGCAACGATGTAACCGTTACGCCAGAAGTAAAGGCAACATCGCAGCCTTCGCTGTTCGATACGCCAATAGATGCCAAAAACATCAGCAATACCCCGCATAACTATATTTTGGTTGATACGCCAGAGGCTAGAAAAGAACTGATTAAAACGCTACTCCAACAGCAGAGCATTTCATTTGATACCGAAACTACCGGAACCGATGCCAACCTGGCCGATTTGGTGGGTTTGTCTTTTGCCATCCATGTTGGGGAAGGCTATTACATTCCGGTGCCGGCCGACAGGGCTACTACACAAGCCATTTTAGATGAACTAAGACCGGTGCTCGAAAATGAAAAAATAGCCAAGATCGGGCAGAACATCAAATATGATATGCTGGTACTTAAATGGTATGATGTAGAAATAAAGGGCGAGTTGTTCGATACCATGTTGGCCCATTACCTCATCGATCCTGATACCCGCCACAACATGGATGTGTTGTCTGAGAATTATTTGGGTTACACGCCAATTTCGATTACGGCACTCATTGGCGCCAAAGGCAAGGCCCAAGGCAACATGCGCGATGTGCCGGTAGAAAGTGTGGTCGATTACGCGGCCGAAGATGCCGATGTAACCCTGCAACTGGCCAATATTTTTAAGCCGATGCTGGTAGAACGCAATGCCACCAAATTGGCTACGGAAATAGAAAATCCGTTGATTTACGTACTCGCCGATATGGAAAAAGAAGGCGTGCGGATTGACATCGATACACTGAATGCCTATTCGAGCGAGCTGCAGCAGGAAATTATCAAAGCCGAGCAAAGCGTTTACGACAAAGCCGGACTGAAATTCAACCTTGCCTCTCCCAAACAGTTGGGCGAAGTGTTGTTCGATCACCTTAAACTCGATCCAAAGGCCAAGAAAACCAAAACGGGTCAGTACCAAACCGGCGAAGACGTATTGACGCTGTTGGCCAATAAGAGCGATATTGTACAGGATATTTTAGACTTCCGCCAGATGCAGAAGCTTAAATCTACCTATGTGGATGCCCTGCCTTTGTTGGTTAACCCCAAAACAGGACGCGTGCACACCAGCTACAACCAGGCGGTAGCCGCTACGGGTAGGCTCAGCTCCAACAACCCGAACCTGCAGAATATCCCCATCAGAACCGAGCGTGGCCGCGAAGTGCGCAAGGCTTTTATCGCCAGGGATGCCGACCATATTTTGCTTTCGGCCGATTATTCGCAGATCGAGTTGCGCATCATTGCCGAAATCAGCAAGGAAGAAAACATGCTCGATGCTTTTAGCAAAGGCATCGATATCCATACCGCAACAGCCGCCAAGGTGTATGGCATTGGGATCGAAGAAGTCGATTCGATGCAGCGCCGCAACGCCAAAGCGGTAAACTTTGGTATTATTTACGGACAGTCGGCTTTTGGTTTGTCGCAAAACCTCAATATTCCGCGCAAGGAAGCTGCCGAAATCATCGAACAGTATTTTATCCAATACCCAGGCATTAAGCGCTACATGAGCGATACCATGAACTTTGCCCGCGAAAACGGATTTGTAGAAACGATTATGGGTCGCAGAAGGTACCTGCGCGACATTAACTCGGCCAATGCCACCGTGAGGAGCTATGCCGAGCGAAATGCCATCAATGCTCCGATACAGGGTTCGGCCGCCGATCTGATCAAGATCGCCATGATCAATATCCACCACGATATCAAAGCGCAGCAACTCCAGTCTAAAATGACCATGCAGGTGCATGATGAGTTGGTGTTCGACGTGGTAAAAACCGAAGTAGCACAAATGAAAGCCATTATTGCCAACCGCATGAAAACGGCCATCAAAACCCAAGTGCCTATCGAAATCGAAATTGGCGAAGGCGATAATTGGCTGGCGGCCCACTAAACGTTAAATCTTGATGAAAAAGCTCTTGTTATTGGTGTTGCTGTTGTATGTCAAATCAATGTCGGCACAAACAGATACGGCCTATGCTTACGTTGATGCCAACTATAAAGCGGTTAAAGGTTGGAACGAGGCCACCTACTATTACAAAGCCTACAAAAAAGACAGTACCAGCTATATCCTGTCGGTTCATAACAGGGCCGGCCAATTGCAAAAGCGCGAAATCTATTTAGATGCCGGATTAACTATCAAAAACGGGCAATCGGTGGTTTATAAGAACGGCAAGCCCACCTACAAGGGCATCTACATCAACAATGAGCGCGAAGGCATTTTTGTAAGCTATGATACGCTTGGCAATGTGTTGAGAACGGAAAGTTACCAGAGAGATACTTTAAATGGCCCTTATACCTTTTATTGGCCTAATGCAACCATACAGGAAACAGGCAATTATAGGAAAGGCAAAAAAGCTGGCGAATGGATTCTTCAATATGAAAACGGCAAGCCGGCCATCATCGAAAAGTTTACCGACTATGGGGATTCTTACAGCAAAACCAGTTTTGATGAATCAGGGAAAGAGACAACCTTGGATCAGATTGAAGCCCCGCCATCATTTCCAGGTGGTATAGACAAATTTTATATGTTTCTTGCCCGAAACGTAAAATATCCACGGGATGCGGCAGAGCAACACATTGAAGGAGAAGTCCGCATGTCGTTTCTTGTAACCGAAACCGGGGCAATTGAAAATGTGAAGGTGGAGCGGGGTTACCATCCCAGTTTGGATGCAGAAGCCCTAAGGGTGATGAAGCTTTCGCCCAAATGGACACCCGGCAAACTATTCGGCAAGCCAGCCCGCGTAATATATAGCATACCAATACGATTTAGCCTGAGATGAAAAAGCTTTTTTTGTTAGCCTTGTTGGTTTATTCGACAGGGCTGTTTGCACAAACAGATACGACTGTAGTTTATGTTGATGTAAAAAATAGAACGGTTACCCGTTTAAAGGACGCGGTGTTGATTTACAAGGCTTACCAGAAAGATAGCACAAGCTACGTGGTTTCTACCCATAATAAATTTGATGAAATTCTTACCAAAACTACTTATGCAGATGTGGCCTTAACAATAAGGAACGGATCTTATATCGAGTATAAGCATGGAAGGCCCTCGTTAAAAGGCATGTATGCGAACAATTTGCGTACAGGTGTTTTTATCAATTACGATACCTTGGGCAAGGCAACGGAAACCAGAAGTTTTGTCAATGATTTATTGAATGGGCCTTATTACCTCTACAGCAACAATGGTACGGTTGTAAAGACAGGGATTTACAAAAATGATAAAAAAATAGGCGATTGGTTTACTTATTACGATGATGGCAAGCTTGCAATGAATGAAAAATATGATGATGATTCAAAGCTTGTGAATGCACTTTACCTGGATTCGTTAGGCAATAAAACCACTCGCGAAATGATTGAAATGCCACCTTCTTTTCCCGGGGGAGTAGATAAGTTTTATCAATTTCTTGGCGAAAAAATAAGATATCCATCAGTAGCGGCTTATAGGGGAATTACTGGAACGGTTATCGTGTCGTTTGTAATTACCGAAACAGGCAAACTTGAAAATATTAAGATAGGCCAGTCGTTAGAGCCTAGCCTTGATGAGGAAGCTTTGAGGGTAGTGAGGCTTTCTCCCAAATGGATTCCAGGCAAAATGGGTGGCAAGATTGTACGTGTGAACTATACTATTCCGATTAAATTCAGCATAAGGTAATAGAAAAGAAATTTCCATTTGAAATTTAGCAACAGTACCTTAGTCATTCCAAAAATAAAATTCCGGTAGTTTTTATTGTTTTGCCGACTGAAAAATAATTCGGTAAATTTATAGGGAATTACATCGTTTGAGGGCTTAATACTAACAAATATGAAAAGGTATATTTTATTGCCGCTGTTCTTGTTGACCGCTGCAACACTGTTTGCCCAACAAGATACCACATTGATTTATTCGAACCCAGGCTACAATAAAGATCCTTTGCGTTCTAAATGGCGCAAGGAAATCGTACATAAGGACAGCCTTTGGGTAGTGATGCTGTACAATGGCAAGGACGAACTGCGCGAGCGCATCAGTTATGGCGACGAAAAGCTGAGCGTAAGAAGCGGTCCTTATGCCTTTTATGAAAACGGCAAGCTGGTAGAAACAGGAGATTTTGACAAGGGCTATAAATATGGCGAGTGGAAAATCCTGTTCCCCAATGAGCAAGTACAGGAAAAAGCTAACTATGCCTGGAATACCCTGCACGGTACTTATCGCCTGTATTGGGATAATGGGCATGTACGCAAAGAAGGGCGTTACAGCCGAGGCAAAAAAGTGGGCAACTGGCGCATGTTCCATAAAACCGGTAAACTGGCCCTTAAAGAGAACTACGACGACAACGGGCAACTTACCGAGGGCGAGTATTTTGATGCCGATGGCAAGAGCGTAGCCAAAACCGAAGTGGTAACGCCACCAAGCTATAAAGGAGGCCTTGCCGCCTTTTACCAGCTTTTTGCACGCAGCTTTAAATACCCGGCCAATTTGCCCAAAGAAGAAGTGCCGGCAAAAATGGAGGTTGATTTTGAGGTGTTGAGCAACGGACGGCTAACAGCTATCGGCTTTCCGAAAAATACCAACCCTAAATTGAAACGAGAAGTACTCAGGGTATTGGCTTTATCTTTAGGTAATTGGATCCCAGGCACCGAATTGGGCGAGCCCGTTGAAATGCAATATATTTTACCTTTGGAAATTTTACTTCAACAATAAAAATGTTTAACTTCATTCAATCTTCATTTTAATAAAACAATTTTACATCAACAAAAATGGAAAACTTGAAGCCTCTGTAAACAAGAGGTTCATTAAAATTAAAAAATTAGCATCATGAAAAAATTATTAGGTCTTATTGCAATTGCAGTATTAGGTGCAAGCACCACTTTCGCACAAACTCCAGCCACCGCACCGGTAGCTAAAAAAGCAGCAGCAACCAAAACAGCTGTTAAAGCCGAAGCTAAAAAAGCAGACGAAAAAGCTGCTACAGTAAAAGCTACTGCACCGGCAACTGCTAAAAAAGAAGTTAAAAAAGTAGCCGCTTCAGCTACTCCAACCAAAAAAGACGGCACTCCAGACATGCGCTTTAAAGCCAACAAAGGTGCAAAAGCTGCTCCAGCTGCAGGCCCAACCAAAAAAGACGGCACTCCAGATATGCGCTATAAAGCCAACAAAGCCGCAAAGAAAAACTAAGTCATAGCTAGTTTTATTAATTTAAGGTTTAATTGAAAAAGGCTCCCGATCCAATCGGGAGCCTTTTTATTGTAGTTGGCTACAAGCTGATGGTTTCGCCTATGGCTGGCAGCAATAAGATCTTGTGGGCCCGTTTAAAGCTTTCTACAGCCGTTTCAGAGTCGATGGCAATAACCGGAAAGGTATCGTAGTGTACGCCGATTATCTTGTCGCAGTTGACGTAGTTGGCCGCGATTACCGCATCGTCTACATCCATGGTGTAATTACCGCCGATTGGCAAAATGGCATAGTCCAGTTTATAAAGTTCGGCCAGCAGCTTCATTTCCAAGGTAAGGCCGGTATCGCCCGCAAAATAAATCTGATGTTGATCTAGTTCGAGCACAAAGCCGGCAGGATTGCCACCGTAGCTGCCATCGGGCAAACCCGACGAGTGCGTGGCCCAAACCATACGTATTTTTCCGAAATCGAAAGTGTATTTTCCGAAATTCATCGGATGTACTTTTTCGATGCCTTGCTTGCCCAACCAGCCCGCAATTTCGGGAATGGAAATTACCGTGGCCTGTGTTTGTTTAGCCAAAGCAACCAGATCGGCTACGTGGTCGCCATGCCCGTGGCTCACCAAAATATAGTCGGCCTCGATTTTAGTCGTATCGATATGCGCAGCCAAGGGGTTTGGACTGATAAACGGGTCGAAAAGAAATTTTTTGCCGGCCTCTGTTTCTAACAGAAAACATGATTGGCCATAATAGGTATATTTCATTTTTTTGTTTGAGATTTAAGATACTAGATATGAGATTGGAGATGGGTTTAGTTTAAGATGGAATGCTCTTCCCGCCTTTTAACCCTCAGCCTTCTACCTTAAGCTCCGAACATACCGCCTAGTCCGCCGAGCATGTCTTTGGTAGCGGCCTGCATTTCTACGGCGCTTACCTGGTCGGCCTGTTGCAGGGCTTTGTTTACGGCAGTTAGCAGCAGTTCTTCTAGCTCTTCTTTATCGGCTTGTTTATAAAAATCTTCTTCAATGGTAATGGCGGTAACTGCTTTGTTTGCGGTTGCGGTAACGCGGATGGCGCCGCCTTCAACTTCTCCAAACACCGAAATGGTATCTAATCTTTTTTTAATTTCATCTGCCTTTTGTTGGGCAGCCATCAATTTATCGAACATGGATCGTGGTTTTAAATTATAAGTCGAAAATAAGGGAAAATGTTTTAAAAAATTACAGCCTTCTGCCCAAAGTAAACCCGGTTATCGGCTGTGTAAACTCAAGTGCCGAAGCGGCTACAGAAGCTTGTCCGGTTGACAAATTGACTTGATAGAGCTTGTTTTTCTCATCTACCGTAAAAATGCCGTAAGCGGTATCGCCTATGTTGCTAAAGCTAATGTCAAATCCGTTAACGGCGCTGATTACAATTTTTAAATCGCCAACAGGGCTCAATAACCCTGAGTTTTGATCTTGCGTGTAAAGCTTGTTCAGCACATGGTCTATCACATAAAGCCTGCTTGTGGTGCTGCCCGCGATATTGTTGCTATAAGCGGCTGCGCTTACCGTTGGCGAGCCTGTGCTGGTTGATAGGTTGGGCTGTACCGAAATGCTGGCGGTAATCGGGTTGATACGCAGGTTTTGGCCTGTATTGCTTACCACGCGGATGATATCTTCCTGCGGACTAAAATCGAAACCAAAGCTTGTTCCAGCTAATGCCGTGGCAAAGGCGCCCGTGCCTACCTGGGTAAACAGGCCTGTACTCAGGTTAACGGTGTAGAGCCTATTGCTGCTGCCCAAGGCGTAAACCTGGCCGTTTGAAGGCCTCATGTCTATGCCTAGTACTGTTTCTCCGCTTTGCATGCCTGTAATGGTTTTGGCAACCGCCACAGTTTTATTGAATGTAGGGTCGAAAATAAGCAAGGTATTTGCATTGTTGGCATCCGTAGTGGTGGCATAGGCAACCGGATTGGTCGGAATGGCGATGCTTTGGATAGATGTTTGGTCAGTAAATGTAAACTTACCGACCAGTTTGGTTACATTTCTGTCTAAATCGATGCTGAACAAACTGATGGTCTTGTTTAAGGTACCAACTAGGAGTACGTTTTTGCTGTTTGGCGAAATATCCAAACTCGTGGTGTTGCTTATATCCTGGTCTAAATCGGCCACTTTGGTTATGGTGCCGTTATTTTGCGGATCTTGTTTGTTTAGGGTTTTGGCTACAGGATCAATGTCGTATAAAGTCGTAGTGCTTGCCCCGGCAAAGCTGTTGGTATGGGCAATACCCATCACGGTGCCTCCGCTAATGTTGGGGTCGGTGGCTTCTACCGTAGCTGTTTCGGGATTGATGCGAAGGTTTTGGCCGGTGTTGCTAACCAGCCTGAGGCGGTCGGTTGTGGGGTTAAAATCTATGCTGATTACCGTGCCAGAAACAGCAGGCGTAATTGGGGTGGCAGCTACCGCGCGTGCCAATCCGGTACTCAGGTTAATGATGTAAAGCTTGCTGGCATCGCTAATACCGTATAAATCGCCGGTTGCAGGCCTAAAATCGATGCTCAGCATCTTTTCGGTCGGCCCCATGCCTGTAATGCTCACACTATTGAGCGATGTTTTGATACTTTTGGCATTGTATTTCAGCAAGGTATTGTTGTTGGCCAACACATAAAAATCTTGGTCCGGGCCCGAAAGTGGCAGATTGATAAACGTGCTTTCCTTTTTGCAGGATAAGGTTATCGAAAAGAAAAGGAGCAATGCACAAAGTTTAAAGGCAATTGCACGATTGAAGTTGAAGGCAGTTTTTTTCATCTGTTTATCATTCGTTATTCGGCAAGGCAAACCATGAGGTTTTCTTTGTCGAACAGCGGCTTACCGGTGCTTGTTTTTTGAAGCCAAGATAAGCTTAATATTTAAATTAAACGCGTTTTGGCACGTTCATATTGCGATGGCCATTTTACATCGACACCGAGCTGAAAGGCGGCGTGAAGCGGAAAATAAGGATCTCTCAGTAATTCCCTCGCTAAGAAAATCAGGTCTGCTGCTCCCTCTTGCAAAATGGCTTCGGCTTGTTGGGCTTCGGTAATCAGTCCAACGGCGCCTGTTGTAATGCCGGTCTGTTGCTTAATGGCCTTGGCAAAGGGCACTTGATAACCAGGTTGTACTGGGATTTGCTGATTCAGGTCTAAACCACCCGAAGAAGTATCGACAACGTCGACCCCTTTAGCTTTGAGCAAAGCCGAGAGGCGTACCGATTCTTCCTCGTTCCAGCCTCCCTCTACCCAATCTGTTGCCGAAATGCGAACAAACAGCGGGTTTTCGGCTGGCCAGGTTTCCTGTACCGATTCAACAACTTCTAACAGCAGACGAATGCGGTTTTTGAAGCTGCCCCCATATTCGTCGTTGCGGTGGTTGCTCAATGGCGATAAAAACTGATGCAACAGGTAGCCATGTGCGGCATGGATTTCTACCACTTGAAAGCCCGCTTGTAGGGCTCGTTTGGTGGCCGCCTTAAAATCGGCCTTAACCTTGGCTATTCCCTCAAAATCGAGTGCCAAAGGCGTTTTGTCTGTCGGATTAAAAGGCAATGCACTTGGCGCTACGGTTGGCCAGCCTCCATGGGCGTTGTCTAATTGCTTGGGGTTTTGCCAGGGAATATCGAAACTGGCCTTGCGTCCGGCATGTGCCAATTGAATGCCCGAAACGGCTCCGTTTTGGTGAATAAAATCGGTAATTTCTCGAAGCTTGATGATGTGTTCGTCTTTCCAAATTCCGAGATCGGCAACAGAAATACGACCCTCGGGCGAAACCGCCGTAGCTTCGGTAAGTACCAGTGCGGCGCCTCCAACGGCACGACTGCCCAAGTGTACGAGGTGCCAGTTGTTGGCCAAACCATCGGTTGAAGAATATTCGCACATGGGCGATACCACAATGCGATTTTTAAGGGTAATGTTTTTTAGGCGAAGGGGAGTGAAAAGTAGGGCCATTGCTCAATTTTTTGCCAAATTAACAATAAGCCAAGGCATTTGTTTAACCGTGGCCGAACTTAAACAATCCAATGACAACTTAATTCATCAAAGCGCTGTTAAAGCCTACAAACAGTTTAAAAAGCTTCTCGTAAACAGTAAATGGCAGGGTTTTAGGCTGGTCGTACACATCGTGGTAGGCGGCAATGCCTCCTTGGGTATAAAGAAAAAATGCAGGCACGCCTTTTTCGGTAAAGAAATAATGGTCGCTGTTGGCGGCTTTTCCTCTGGGATTGATCTTGACTAAAAAATGCCCAGAATCATTGATTTGGTTGAGCAGGGCAAATTCTTTGGGGTATTGGGTGGCATTAACTACGGTAGCTCCCGTTTCGCCCGTACCAACCATATCCACATTGATGAGGAAACGAACTTTTTTAAGATCGACCAATGGGTTTTCGGTAAAATATTTGGAGCCCAAAATACCGGCTTCTTCCCCGGCAAAACAGATAAAAGCCATGGTGTACCGCTGTGGATGAGAGGCATAGTATTTGGCTAAACTGAGCAGAAAGGATACGCCGCTGCCGTTATCGTTGGCGCCTGGAAAATAGGTGTTGGCGCCCATGCCACCCAAATGATCGTAATGAGCGGTTATTAGCAAAATGGAATCGGGTTTGGCGGTGCCTTTTACCATGGCGCAGATGTTGCTTGCCCTAAAATCGGGGACAAAAACATTTTCGATGTTGGTGGCTATGGTTTGTGGCGGTTGCGCTAAGGCCGATTTTTTAACCATGATTTCGGTAAAATCGTTTACCTTTTGTGCTACAGACCAAGTGAGTTTATCTTGCAGGCTGACCACGATCCGCTCTGCTTGCGCTATAAAGTGGGTGCTATCTTGTTGGGTGAGGTTTGTTTTGGTCACAACGCCTTTACTGGCCTGGCCTACAATAAAGTCTTTGCCCGGTACGAGTTTCTGCCCGTTTATTTGCAGTTCCATTTTGCCCGGAAAGGTATTAACCGAAAACAGAAAGGGTTGCTTAAAGCTTTTTCCATCCATAGGTTGCAGACCAAAGGATTTCATTTCGGCAACTATAAAATCGGCCGCTTTTTCCATGCCGTTTTTGGTATAACCTCGTCCCCAAAAGGCCGGCGCCGTAAGCTTGTCTAAAGTTTTGCGGGCATAGCTGAGGTCTTGGGCAAAAGCGTGGTGGGCAAACAACAAGAAGGCAATGATAAAAGCTTTTTTCATGTCGGCGAGAGAGTTTTTGTACCTGCAATATACAAAATCTTAGCCGTAGAATCAGTTGGGTAAGATGTCAACTGGGAAAAGAATATTTTAACGAAATAAGCCACAGCTTGACATTTTGTATGATAATTTGTCAGGCTGTGGCTTAGTTTTAAGGAGATATTAGATCGCTCCAAAGAAGCTCCTTTAGTGCAATGATGGGAGGCTTACCCTTTGGCCAAATAAGCCAAAATGATTTTTCTGATGCCTTCCTTGTTTTTGGCAGAGCTCCAGTTTTCTTTTACCGATTGGTCGCCGAGGGCAAAAAACTGCTCGTACAATAATTTGTTGTCAACTTTCGAAGTCAATTTGATCACGTTGTTTGCTGCAAAAATAGCATCCCAGGTTTCGCGGGCATCTTTCCAGAAGTTTTGTTGCTGTTTCCACCAAGTTTGGGCATAGCCGAAAGATTTAGGGTCGGTTTTGATGAATTCTTCCATGCCTTTTTCCATGGCCAATAATTTATCGCCGCTTTCGGTGCGCAGGATTTTTTTGTTGTCTTGCTCAAACATCCAGCCTTTTGGGGTAAGGTAAAGCATGTTGCCACGGTTCAGTACATTGTAGTCGCTGCGTTCGGTATATTCGCGACGAGGCAGGGGCGAATCAGCATTGCTTTGCCATTGGTGCCTGCCGTCAACATGTACCCAGGTGCCAATGGCCTGGTACCGTGGACTATCGTCTACCTGATAAACTTTTTGAGTCCATTTTCCTTTGATATCGTTGGCCGATAAGGTTACTTTTTTCCATGTGTCGTTTTTGTCGTACACCAAAATTTGCGGGTCTTCATAGGTCCAGTCTTCTCTCCAGTGTTTGATGATCATGCTGTCGCCTCTCATCACCAATAGATGCTGGATAACGATTTTTTTGGGCGAGTCTTCTAAAATTACTGCCCATTCTTTGGCCGATGAACGGTGTCTTTCGTGAAATTTGTAATCGTCGTCTGGCGAAAAAGTTTCCGCGTAGTTAAACGTCACCTTATAAAAACCTGCCAATGATTTGATGGCTTCGCGGTCTTGGTCCATTTTTGATTGTGCCGATGCTCCCAAAACAGGAAGTACTAGCGCCAATAAGAGTTGTAGTTTTTTCATTGTAATTATTGTTTTTTGTGATGTTTATTTTTGTCCCGTTAAATCGCAACGGGCTTGGTTGTTGATTTTTTCTTGGTTTTTTTCTTTTTGCCCAGCCAAATAATGAAGCCTGTAATGGGCAGGGTGGCGGCTACCAGACTGGCAAAAAAGGCCATGATTTTTCCGGTGAGGCCCAAAACGGCACCCACGTGGATATCGTAGTTCATGCCGATCAGCTTTTCGCCGGCATTTTGCTCGGAGCGGTTGTGGCGGCTGATGAATTTGCCCGTGTATTGGTCAAACTGCAGCACGTCGAAATTGTAATAGGTTTCTACGCCCCTGTAGCCATAGGCCGAAATGGTTCCCTCTTTGTCGGTAGGCGGGTTCATGCCAATGCGGTCAACGTCTTTCAGCATTTGGCGGGCTTGCTCAAAAGAGATATCCAAAGGTTGTGAAACCTTGGTTTTCGTGCTGTCTGATTTAAATGTTTTAACAACTGGTGGCGTGGTGCTTTGCGAAGCCACCACGTATACCGTTGCCTGAAACCATTGGAAGGCCCATACCAGCCCGGTTAAGGCCAAGATGAGGCAAATGAGCAGGGCGTAAAAACCTGGTACGTTATGCAGGTCGTAGTTGAGGCGCTTAAATTTCGCTTTCCATTTAACCTTGAAGCTTTTGTCGAAATTTGATTTTTTGAGGTTTTTGGGCCACCAGTGGATCATGCCGGTAATGAGCAAGATCACGAAGATAAAAGTGCTCCAGCCTACTAGCTGTTGCCCAATGGGGTGATTGATGAGCAGGCTCCAGTGGATGAATTTAACCACGTTAAAGAAATCGTATTTGTAATCTTTAACCAGGTTTATTTTGCCGGTATAGGGATTAACGTAAACTACTTTGTAATAATCGATCGCATCGAAATAGAAAAAGGCCTTGGGGTTGCCGGCTTTATAGCTGCCAAAAACCCAGGCCCGTTCTGGCGACGAGTAGGTTTCAACAAAGCCTACCTTAATGCCATTGCCCAAAGCCTTTTCGGCTTCTTTTTGCAGTTGGCTTAGGGGCAATGTTTGTGCTTTTGCCGGTGGGACAACAAATATTTCGTCGCGATGGATCCATTCCGTTATTTCGACCTGAAAGGCAAAGATGCAACCTGTGGTAGCCACGATAAACACAATAAGGCCCGAAAACAGGCCCAGCCAAAGGTGAAGCCAATCGCTTATCCGCCTAAAGCGCGATTTTTTTGTTTTATTGGATGTGGGCTTTGTAGTGCTCATTTTTATAGCAGAACCAATTGACCGCTTAAGGCCAATTGGCTGAAAGTTTAATAGGTGGTAAGGGTTATTGTGCTTGTACGAAATAGGTTACGACGTGCCAAACCTTGTCATATTTTTTCCCGTCGAGTTCTCCGGGCGTGGCCTCTTCCTTAAAGGCTTCTAAAAAGTAATTGCCTTTTTGTGCCGGTTTAAAATCAAACTTACCGTTGGCATCGGTTACAGGTTCTTGTTTTTTTCTTTCGGTATCAACAACTGTTAGTTTCTGTGTGGCAAAGGGCACTTTATTGTACAGCACTTGATGGGGCACCGAGGCGCCGGCCTTCACAACAGCTGCTGATGGGCGGATGGTAAACAAGGCATTTGCCGGATAGGTGAGATTGATTTTTGGCGCATTTCCAACGGCAACATGCGTAAAGGCATAGTATTCTATTTTAGCATGCTCGTAAATGGCTTTTACTTCGTGCACAACCGATAGGGTGTAAGTGCCATCCTGATCTGGTGTAAAACTCGCTTTGAAGCAATGTACGTCAGCAACGGTCGTTAAAATTTTGGTAGCGCCATTTGGAGCGGTTAGCACCAAGCTGAAATCCTTCAGGTTGCTGAACCATTTGGCGGCCGAATCGGGTTCGTTTTCCTCATATTCGCCAAAAAATATTTTCACTTCCTGAGCCTGTCCCTTTTTGCCGGTCGAAGCGGTTTCTATCCAGAGGGCATGGGCAAAGGCGCCACTGCTACTCAAGGCGAGAAGCGTGAGTACTAAAGCTATTTTTTTCATCGTCATTTTTTTAAAATTTATAGGCTATGCTTAATCTGTAGTTTCTTGGAGCTTCGGCTTGCCAGTAATAGGCATTGAGCCACGAGTAGTATGAACCCGAATACAGGTAGCGATTTAAGATGTTAAATGCGTTGGCCGTAATCCTGATTTTATCCCTGCCGTAGTAAATGCCACCATCTAGCTTAAAGTAGTTTGGCAGTTTTTGCAGTCCAACGCTCCAGGTATCTGTAGCACGATCGGCCATATAGGTAAAGCCTGCCGATACGCCCGCACCTTTTAAGGCGCCGTTTTGTACGTCGTAGCTCAGCCAGCTGTTGGCCACATGTTTGGCAAAGCCCGGAACAACATCCCCAACGGTAAAGCCCGTTACACCTGGCGTTACCTTGGTCACCTTGCTGTCGGTATAGGCATAGTTGGCAATAAGTTTAAGACCTGGAAGGATTTCGCCCCTGAGGTCGAATTCGATACCTTGGGCCCTTTTTTCGCCGAAAGCGACGCTGTAGGTTTCTTTAGAGCCATCAGGTCGGGTGCCGTTTGATGGATCTGCGGTCAGCTCATTTTGTTTCAAAATTCTGTAAACCGATAAAGTGGTGTTCCATTGGCCATCAAACCAGTCTTTTTTGATGCCAAACTCGGTGTTGGTGCCGGTAATCGGATCAGGTGTGGCACCACTGCGCAAAATGCCGCTTTGAGGAGTAAAAGCCTGGTCGTAAACACCATAAATTGCTGTGTTTTTATCGATAGAAACACTCAGGCCTACGCGGGGTGTAATTTTATCGGCTTTATCGGCTGCGGCGCCCCACGACGATTGGCTAACAAAGGTATAGCGGCCAGCCAAGGTTAGGCGTACCCGGTTTGCAAAGAAACCCATTTCTTCCTGAACATAACCACTCAGGTACTTCTGATCCATCAAGCCACCAATGGCGATGGCTCTTTCTTTTACGCTTTTGCTACGGTCAAAATTTGGATAGCCGTTTGAAGGATAGCCATAGTTTGGATGATAGATGTTAAACGGAGCCGTAGGCAAATCCAAATCGTGCGATTGGCCCCAGTCGGCGAAATATTCTTTTTTGCCACCATCAAAGCCGGCTAAAATGCGGTGGGTGATACCTCCGGTTTTGGCTTCGCCATTGATGAACAATTGGCCTAATTTCATGGTGCTTTCGGCATCCCAAATGGCGGCGTTTCTAATCACATCACCGTTGCTGCTTACTGCCGATGGCCATGAACTGGTACCGGTTTGCAGATACCTGAAATAGGCGGCTTGTGCCGTAACTTTCCACTTGTCGCCAAGGTTTTGGGTCAGGTTCAAGAATAAGCTATGGTCTTTAATACGGGTTGGATCAACACCAGGTTGGGTCATGGTAAATTTGGGGCCAACTTTGGCATATTGATCGGTGCCAAATACGTAGTAAGAGCCTACCTCGGTCATTTTTGCGTTTTGCAGGGTATATTCGGCAGTAAATTTGGTGCTGTTGGTAATTTGGTAGCTCAACGAAGGCGCAAAGCTGTAGCGGTCGTTTTGTTCGTAAGGCCTAAAACTGCCTTTGTTTTGTACGGCGGTATTCAACCTGAACAATAATTTGCCGTCGGCTGTTATTTTGCGGTCAAGATCAACCGTTGTTCTGTACAGGTCGTAGCTACCTGCGGTAAAAGAAACTTCGCCGGTGTTGGTGCCCATAGGTTTTTTAGTGACGACATTGTACATGCCGCTCGGATCGCCATTGCCCAACATAAAGCCGGCCGGACCTTTTACAAATTCGATGTGGTCAACAAAGCTCATGTCTTCGGTTAGCGGACCCCAAAAAGAGGCTACCACGTTAAAGCCGTTGCGCATAGCCTGGATTTGCGAGCCACGCATGGAGATGTTGGTGTATAAATCGCCCCAGTGTTCTAATTTTACCGCACCACTTACGTTACGGATCAAACCATCGCTCATGCTGATTACCTGTTGATCGGCCAAGGCCTCGCCACTCACAATCTGGATGTTTTGGGGCGCTTCCAATACAGGTTCGTTAAGCCTCAAAGAAGAAGACGGGGTGCCGATTTTGTATTTGTTTTTGCGGACCTGGATAGAAACTTCTTTCAGGGTTTGGCTGTTTTCGGTCAACACGAAATCCAATGTTGCGGTTTCTCCAGCGGCAAGCGTTACCGTTTTTTCTTGGGTATTGATGCCAACGGCACTCACTTTTAAGGTATAGCTTCCGGCCTTGATCTTGGCAAAGGTGTATTCGCCGTTTTCGTTGGTAGCGGTGCTCTGGTTTTTGTTTTTGAGGCCTATGCTTACAAAGGCAGCAGGTTGGCCATCGGCGGTGGTAATTTTTCCTTTAATGCTGCTGCTTTGTTGCGCAAAGGCACTAAATGAGAAAACTGTAAGTAAAAAAGTAAGTTTGAAAAGTATCGAGTGTTTCATTTGATTTTATTTGGACTAATTCTAAACAATTGCAAAGTAACAGCATGAAACAATAGCATCCAAATTATTTTGAATAATTCTAAATAAGGGTGTAAAACATAGGCTGTTTGCTTAAATAGCCATATCTGTAAAAACATAAGGTGTGTGTCGACTGTTAGGATTTAACAAATCAGGGCTCATGAATATTAGATCAAACGAACCTTACTGGCTAGTTAAGAATGGCATTTTGCATGCTTATCCATCCTTAAGAACCAGCCAAACCTGCGAGGTGCTCATTGTCGGTGGCGGTATTACAGGGGCATTAATGGCCCATTCGTGTGTCAAAAATGGCTTAGACACGGTATTGGTCGATAAGCGCGAGATTGCCAATGGCAGTACCTTGGCTACTACCTCTATGCTGCAGTACGAAATAGATGTGCCGCTTTACCAACTCATCAAAAAGATTGGTCAGGAAGGGGCGGTTGCCAGTTATAAAGCCTGCCGGGATTCGATAGGCCAATTAGCCGAAATTGTGCAGGAAGTACAGTCGGCCTGTGGTTTTGAAGCTAAAGAGTCGCTTTATTTTGCCCATAGCAAAAAAGATGCAAAGTGGTTGCGTACCGAGTTCGAAACACGTCTGGTCAACGGCTTTGAGGTCGATTGGCTAACCGGCGAAACGATTAAACAACGTTATGGCTTGTTCGCCGATGGAGGCATTTTATCGGCCGATGGCGCAAGCGTGGATGCTTTTTGCCTCACCCACGATTTGTTGCACTACAACGCCCAAAAAGGCCTGCAGGTTTATGATAAAACCGAATTGAAAAAGGTGAAATACGAAAGCGATCATGTATTGGCTCAAATGCATACAGGTGCAAGCGTAAAGGCAAAGCATATCATTTATTGTACGGGTTATGAAACCCAAGAGCTGTTGCCCAATACCATTGTGAAGCTCAAAAGTACCTATGCCATGGTGAGCGAGCGCATGGAGCATTTGAGCGATGCCTTGGCCAATACCTTATTTTGGAATACTGATACGCCCTACCTTTATATGCGGAGCACAGCAGATGGCAGGCTTTTGGTTGGAGGTGAAGACGAAAATTTTAAGAACGCGTTGAAGCGCGACGCGCTTTTAGACCTTAAGCAGCGAAAGCTGTTCAAGACCTTTCAGAAACTGATGCCGGACATCCATTTTATCACTGATTTTAGCTGGTGTGGCACCTTTGGAGAAACCAAGGATGGATTACCTTACATCGGCACCCATCCCAAGTTTCGGCATAGTTATTTTTGTTTGGGCTTTGGGGGCAACGGCATTACTTTTTCGGTCATTGGCGCGCAGCTTTTGGTACAGCAGATCAAGGGGAAAACCAATCCCTTAGCCCATTATTTCAGGTTTGGCCGTTAACTATTGGTGAACAATTACCTGGCCGCTAAAGGCGTTTTCCTCGCTATTGGCCGGTGTCATAAGCCCCCTTGCCAAAATGGTGTAATAGCTGTTGGCACCCACCGAAATATCGGTTAGGGTAGCCTTAACCACGCCATTGGCATCCCTGATTTCGAAAGTATATTTTCCGGCAGCCAATTGGGTAAAGCCACTGGCGGTTTTATAGGCCCTGCCGGTAAACAACGAATTGCCATCTTTAATTTTGAGGTCCATTGCGGGTGCATCAGGCGAAACGTTTACAAACCTGATGAAAGCATTGGTGGTAGAAGTAGTCGATACATCGTCGGTTACTACAAGCGCATCGAAATTAACAGGCCTATTGATTACGTAAAAAGTGGTATAGGTTTGTGGGGCAATAGAAATACCTTTGGTAAGCAGGCTTTCGGCACGTCCGGCTATCATGATTTTTACACCGTGGTTTCCAGAAACGTAAGAGCCATATTTAAGTTGTCCGCCAAAAGGAAGCGCACCGTTGTTTATTTTCACGTCGTCTACATACACATCGTAAGTGGCCGAAGTTGGCGAGGTATTGACAATGCTTAATGCTCCGGTACTTGGAAGCTCTGTGCTGGTGCCTTTGCAACCGGCTAAAGCCATCATGCCCACTAAAACAAAAAGAAGACAAGCTTTAACAACAGTAAGCCTGGCTAAACGATTAGGCGTATAGTTTTTAATCATAATAAGTAAATATAGAAGTTAAAAAGCTGTTTTTGAAATATGATGCGTTCCAAAAACATCCAAATGCAAATATTGGCTTTATCTCTTGGAAAACCATGTTAAACTTTGTTAAATCAGAAGATACTGTTTATTGGTTCATTAGTCATTGGTTCATTGGGACTCCTTCGGGGAGGGAATGGGTGAATTGCTAAATTGCTAAACTGATGAATTGCTAAATTGTTGTATGGCCAATGGATAAATTGAATGGACAACTCGCGATGAACTTTCCAACATTCTAACTTTTCAATCTTCTAACTTTTCAACCTCCCAATCTCCCAACGCCACTATATAAAAAATGTAAAAAAATAAGATTCTTATTGCACAACTCGATTTTTATTTAAACCTTTGCGCCTCAAGTAATTTACAACGGGTTAGCAGACCATAAAAATGAGCAAAAACATCATACATAAACTTTCCATCTTAGAAGCAAAGAACATTGCGGCTGAGAGTCTGTTTATTGAGCGCTTGCGACCCGTATTCTTCGTTACTACCAATCGGCAAAACTTCACGCCGCGTATTTAGTACTCCGTACCCTAGATACATTCAGAGGAATTGATCCTCTCTAAAAACCCAATTAACAAGAAGACCTTATTTTTTTCGTTAGAGAATTAATGAATATAAACGATTTTATAGTGCAAGTTGCACTTCCTGAACATCGTGTTTTCGCTGAAGAAATCTGCACCGAGATGGCAGAATCTGCAAAAGCAAGAGGTACAGGTATCGCTAAGCGTTCGCCAGCCTATGTAGCAGGCAAGATGGAAGAAGGAAAAGCCGTAATCGCCTTTCACAAAGATGGCCGCTGGGCCGGTTTTTGTTATATCGAAACCTGGAGCCATGGACAGTTTGTGGCCAATTCTGGCCTTATCGTTAGTCCCGAGTTTAGAAAAGCAGGCTTGGCACATGCCATTAAAGAAGCCATTTTCAAGCTTTCGAGAACGCTTTATCCCAAAGCCAAAATATTTGGCCTGACCACCGGATTGGCCGTGATGAAGATCAATTCAGATTTGGGCTACGAACCCGTAACCTATTCGGAACTTACCCAGGACGAAGATTTTTGGAAAGGCTGCCAAAGCTGCGTCAACTTCGAAATCCTGAAGATGAAGGAACGCAAAAACTGCATGTGCACCGCCATGCTGTACGATCCGGCCGAGAAAAAGCACGAAGCCGCCAAGATCTTCGCCGAAGAACTGCAGAAAAAGCCAGGCTTGTACGAGCGTTTTATGCGCATTAAGCAACGTTTGGTAGTGAAGCCAAAATCAGGCCTAAAATCAGTTTTATTATTGTTTACCCTTTTATTTAAATAGCATAGTAACCCATGAAGAAAAAAGTTGTTTTAGCTTTTAGCGGAGGTTTAGATACCTCGTTCTGTTGCATCCACCTGGCCCAAGACCGTGGTTTGGAAGTACACTCGGTAATTGTCAATACCGGTGGTTTTTCTGACGAAGAATTACAGGAAATCGAAAAGCGGGCTTACGCTTTAGGTGTGGCTTCGCACGCTACCGTGGATGAAACGGTGAACTATTACAACTCTTGCATCAAATACCTGATTTTTGGCAACGTACTTAAAAATGCAACCTACCCACTTTCGGTTAGTGCCGAACGTGTAAGTCAGGCTACCGCCATTGCCAACTACGTAAAGAAAATCGGTGCCGATTATGTAGCCCACGGAAGTACCGGTGCCGGCAACGACCAGGTACGTTTCGATATGATTTTCAATATCCTGATTCCCAACGTAGAAATCATTACGCCAATCAGGGATTTGAAACTATCGCGCGAGGCAGAAATCGAATACCTGCGCGAACATGGGGTTGAATACAGTGCCGAGAAAGCCACTTATTCGATCAACAAAGGTTTATGGGGCACTTCGGTAGGTGGTAAGGAGACTTTAACTTCTCACGATACCTTGCCAGAAAGTGCTTGGCCAACCCAGGTTTCAGAAACCGAAGCCCGCAGGATAGAGCTGACTTTTGAGCAAGGCGAATTGGTAGCCATCGATGGCGAAAAAATGGAGCCGGTAAGAGCCATTCAAAAACTTCAAGCCATTGCTCAACCTTTTGGCATTGGCAGAGATATCCATGTAGGCGATACCATTATCGGTATTAAAGGCCGTGTGGGTTTTGAGGCGGCCGCACCAATTGTCATCATCAAGGCGCACCATACCTTAGAAAAGCATACCCTTACCAAATGGCAGCTGAGCTGGAAAGAACAATTGTCGTCGTTTTATGGCAACTGGCTGCACGAAGGCCAATTCCACGATCCGATTATGCGGAACATCGAAGCTTTCTTAACCGATACCCAAAAAATGGTGAGCGGCAAAGTGTTTGTCGAATTGTTGCCTTATCGTTTTCAGATAATCGGCATTGAATCGGCGCACGATTTGATGAGCAACAAGTTTGGCAGCTATGGCGAAATGAACAACGCCTGGAGCGGCGACGACGTCAAAGGCTTCTCTAAAATATTTGGCAACCAGGTAATGATCTGGCATAAAGTAAACGAGGAGGGATAAGATTAAAGGTATAAGGCTTAGGATTTAGCTAACCTGGGCCTGCTGCCTCCCAACCTTCCGCCTTCAACCTTAAAAGATGAACGAAATCCTTTCCAAAGAAAACTGTTTAAGCCACTACAAATGGGGCAATAACTGCGATGGGTGGAATTTTGTAATTGGAGATGAAGCAGTCATCAAACAAGAACTGATGCCTGCCCAAACTGCCGAAAAATTGCATTTTCATACTTATGCAACGCAATTTTTCTTTATCCTGAAAGGACAGGCCACTTTTTTAATCGACGGAGAAACTCGAGTTGTCAACGCACAGGAAGGCCTACAAATCAAAGCCGGACAGCAGCATCAGATCAGGAATGCGACCACGCAAGATTTGGAATTTGTGCTGTTTTCTTATCCATCAACCCAAAACGACAGAACCGATTGTGAATAATATCGTCATCAAACAAATTGATCAAACTGAAGCTAACCTGGTGGTTGGCCTGTTTAATCAATACCGAATATTCTACAAGCAGTTTTCGGATATCGGAATGGCGCAGGCCTTTATCAACGAGCGTTTGCAAAACAACGAATCGATCATTTTTGTAGCCTTGGATGCCGAACTGCAAAAACCAGTCGGCTTTACACAACTTTATCCTAAATACTCGTCGGTGAGGTTGGTGCAAAACTGGATCCTGAACGATTTGTATGTAGACGAAGCCTACCGCCAACAAGGCATTGGCGAGAAACTGATCAAAACCGCGATGGATTTTGCCCGAGCCAGGGGGTCGAAGTTTGTGCAATTGGAAACAGCGGTTGACAATTATACCGCACAAAGTTTGTACGAAGCCATCGGATTTGAAAAACAAGAACCAGAGACAGATTTTCTGCTCTACAGAATAGCTATAAACCCATAAAGATGAACAAGATCAAAGCAGGCATCATTGGTGGTGCAGGTTACACAGGCGGCGAATTGCTGCGTATTTTGGTGAACCACCCACAGGTAGAAATTGCTTTTGTTAACAGCAGCAGCAATGCGGGCAACCTCATTTCGGATGTACATACCGATTTGTTGGGCGATACCGATTTGAGGTTTACCAGCGAGATTCCGCAAAACATCGACGTGTTGTTTTTATGCGTTGGCCATGGCGATGCCAAAAAATTCTTGGAAGCCAACCCCATTAACGAAAACATTAAAATCATCGACCTTTCGCAGGATTTCAGGCTAAATCGTCAATCGTCAATCAACAATCGTCAATTCGTTTATGGTTTGCCAGAGCTGAATCGCGATGCCATCAAAACAGCCAAAAACATAGCCAATCCAGGTTGTTTTGCCACGTGCATCCAATTGGGTTTGTTGCCTTTGGCGGCCAAGGGCTTGCTAAACGGCGAAGTGCATCTCAATGCCACCACGGGCTCAACCGGCGCCGGACAAAGCTTATCGGCTACGTCGCATTTCAGCTGGAGAAACAACAACCTTTCGGTTTACAAGGCCTTTGAACACCAGCACCTGAACGAGATTGGCGAAAGCCTGGTGCAATTACAGCCGTCGTTTACCGAAGCCATTAACTTTGTTCCACAGCGGGGCGATTTTACCAGAGGCATTTTGGCCGCTATGTATGTAGAAAGCGATTTGACTTTGGAAGAGGCACAGCAACTGTTTGACGATTACTACAGCTCGCATCCGTTTACGCATGTCAGCAAAAAGAACATCGATTTGAAGCAGATTGTAAATACCAACAAGGCTTTGGTGCATGTAGAGAAACACGGCAATAAACTGTTCATCATCAGTATTATCGATAATTTGCTGAAAGGCGCGAGTGGCCAGGCCGTACAAAATATGAACCTGATGTTTGGCCTCGAGGAAACAGCCGGACTGAAACTGAAAGCTGCGAATTTTTAGGTAGGAAGCCAGAGGGCGGGAGGGCAGAAGGTGAATTGCTTAACGAAAGATAGTAAACCTTAAAAAACATATACCATGAGAGACTATCAAAAGCTAGAAGTTTGGAAAAAAGCGCATTTATTGACGGTACATACTTATAAAGTGATTGTGCCTGAGTTTCCTTCGCACGAGAAGTATGATTTGTGCAGTCAGGTTAAAAGGGCGGCATATTCGGTTCCTTTAAATATTGTTGAAGGAGCCGGACGGCGGACCGAAAAGGATTTTGCTCATTTTCTTGATAATGCTTTAGGCTCGGTTCAAGAATTGGAATATACATGTTTTCTTGCCAAAGATTTGGAATATCTTGATGAAAGCAAATATGAAGAGATGTGTAAAAAAGCTGGCGAAGTAAAAGCCATGCTGATAGGATTAATAAAACATTTACGACCATAATACAATGATTAAAGTCTAATACGCCAGTAGAATCTTTGGTCTTTAGCCTTTAGTCTTTAACCTTACTAAAATGAACTTATTCGACGTATACCCACTTAACGATATAGAAATTGCAAAGGCACAAGGTAGCCAGGTTTGGGATGCCAATGGCCAAAAATACCTGGATTTGTATGGCGGTCATGCCGTTATTTCTATCGGACATACCCACCCGCATTATGTAAGTCGCCTGACCGACCAATTGGGCAAGGTTGGTTTTTATTCCAACTCTGTTAAAATTCCTTTGCAGGTACAGCTGGCCGAGAAATTGGGCCAGGTTTCGGGCAAGCCAGACTACCAGTTGTTTTTGTGCAACTCTGGTGCTGAAGCCAACGAAAATGCTTTAAAATTGGCTTCATTCTACAACGGACGTAAGAAAGTAATCGCTTTCAAAGGCGCTTTCCACGGCCGTACCTCCTTGGCCGTAGCGGTTACCGATAACCCGAAAATCGTGGCGCCGGTAAACGAAAACCCTAACGTGATTTTCTTGCCACATAACAACGAGGTGGCTTTAGAAGAAACCTTTAAGGCACAAGGCCATGAAATTGCTGCGGTAATTATCGAAGGCATCCAAGGCGTAGGCGGTATCAAAGAGGCTTCGAAAAGCTTTTTGCAAAAGATCCGTTCGCTTTGCGACGAGTACAATGCCGTTTACATTGCCGATAGCGTTCAATGTGGTTATGGCCGAACCGGTTTGTTCTACTCGCACGATTATGCCGGCGTAGAAGCTGACGTATATACGATGGCCAAAGGTATGGGCAACGGCTTTCCGGTAGCGGGAATTTCGATTGCGCCAAAATTTAAGCCTTGGCATGGCGAGTTGGGTACCACTTTTGGAGGCAACCACTTGGCTTGCGCGGCAGCTTTGGCCGTACTCGAGGTGATGGATCAAGACCAGCTCCTAAAAAATGCTGAAGAAGTAGGGAATTACCTTATTGCCGAGCTCAAAAAATTTGAGCAGGTAAAAGAAGTGCGTGGCCGTGGACTGATGATTGGCATCGAACTGCCGGAAGAATTGGCGCATGTGAAGAAAGACTTGCTGTTTAAGCATTTCATCTTTACCGGCGAAGCCAAACCAAACGTTATTCGCTTGTTGCCGGCCCTAAACTTAACCAAAGCGCAGGCAGACGAATTTTTAAATGCATTTCGTCAGTTAGTAAAATAGATAATCGACCATTAACCCCATTAAAATGAAACTTTTTTCATCTGTACACGATGTCCCCGACATTAAACAGTTTGTAAACGATGCCTTGGCATTAAAAGCCAATCCTTATGCACACCAGTCGTTGGGCAAGAACAAGACTTTAGGCCTGGTTTTCATGAATCCAAGCCTGCGCACTCGTTTAAGTACGCAGAAAGCCGCCTTGAACCTAGGCATGAACGTGATGGTGATGAACATGGACAAAGAGGGCTGGGCATTAGAAACGCAAGATGGCGTAGTGATGAACGGCACTACCGTAGAGCACATTCGCGAAGCCGCGGCCGTAATGGGCATGTATTGCGATATCCTCGGCCTGCGTTCTTTCCCAAAACTGCATAACCGCGAGGAAGACTACAGCGAAGACTTTTTCAATAAATTTGTAAAATACTGTGCCGTACCGGTGGTAAGCTTGGAAAGTGCCACGCGCCATCCCTTGCAAAGTTTTGCCGATTTGATTACCATCCATGAAACCTGGACGAACAAAGGCACCAAGCCTAAAGTGGTGTTGGCCTGGGCGCCACACGTAAAAGCTTTGCCACAAGCCGTACCCAACTCCTTTGCCGAGTGGATGTGCAAAGCACAGCAAGATGGTATGATCGATTTTACCATCGCACAGCCTGAAGGCTACGAATTGGCCGAAGACTTTACGCCGGGTGCAAAAATCGAGTACGATTTAGAAGAAGCCCTGGCCGGTGCAGATTATGTGTACGTTAAAAACTGGAGCAGCTACAAAGAATACGGAAAAGTGTTAACTTACCCCGACGGTTGGATGATGAACAATGAAAAGCTTAAAATCACCAATAAGGCCAAGGTCATGCACTGCTTGCCGGTTCGTCGGGATTTGGAACTGTCGTCGGAGATTTTGGATGGACCAAATTCATTGGTTATCCACGAAGCCGGAAATCGACTTTGGGCTGCACAAACGGTACTCAAGGCCATGTTAGAGAAACTATAGATTAATTCGTCATTGCGAGGAACTTAAGTGATGAAGCAATCTTGCCTCGGAAATGAGATTGCTTCGTCCCAACTGGAAGCGCAATGGCGTAAAAAATAAGAATATGAAAACCCAACTCACCGTCATCAAAATTGGAGGAAACGTCATCGACAACTCCGAAAATCTACATCAGTTTCTGTTAGATTTTACGGCATTGCCCGGTGCAAAGATTTTGGTGCATGGGGGGGGTAAAATTGCAACCGAACTCGGCCATTCTTTAGGTATTGAAGCCCAGATGATTGAGGGTCGTCGCATTACCGATATCGAAACCCTGCGGGTGGTAACGATGGTTTATGCCGGCTTGATCAATAAAAACATGGTGGCGCAGCTGCAGGCCAAAAACTGCAATGCCATTGGTTTAAGCGGTGCCGATGGCAACGTGATCAAAGCCACTAAGCGTCCGGTTAAAACCCTAACCCACGGCACGCCTCCAGGGCCATTGGCAGGCACCGTAATCGATTATGGTTATGTGGGCGACCTCAATGAGCATTCCGTATCGTCGGCTACCTTGGCGAGCCTGATTAAAGCCGGTATGGTGCCGGTGTTGTGCGCCATTACCCACGATGGTCATTCGCAGCTGCTCAATACCAATGCCGATACCATTGCTTCGGCTATTGCCGTGGCCATGTCTGACATTTATGATACTCAATTGGTATACTGCTTCGAGAAAAAAGGCGTACTGAAAGATATCAACAACGAAGCCTCTGTAGTGAGAGAAATCAAGGCCGAAGCATTTGCTGGCCTCAAAGCCGATGGCACCGTAGCCGGAGGCATGATCCCCAAACTGGAAAACGCATTCGATGCCATCAAAAAAGGCGTTGGCGCCGTTTTCATTGGCAAAGCCGACGAGCTCCCCGAGTTGGCAACGGGCCTTTTCGGTACCAAAATGTTGCCATAAATTATTGAACCTTGTTGCCAAGGATTTTGGAGGTGTTTAAAAATATCTCCAATAACTTCGCACATCCTGTTTTGTAGCCTCATCGCTGTAACAACACCCTTGAAAATTCACCTAAAGAATATATTCTAATCAAAATGACATGAAAAAGATAGCCATTATCGGAAGTGGAAACATTGGTTTGTCGCTGGCCAAAGGCTTGGTCAAAGCAAACTTCGTACAAGCAGGAAACATCACCCTAACCCGTCGCAATTTAAGCCATCTGCAGCCTTATCAAGAAGCAGGGTTTCAAATCAGCAGCAACAACAACGAAGCGGTTAAAACTGCAGACATTGTAATTTTGGCGGTGCTCCCCCAACAGTTAAATGCGGTTTTAGACGAAATCCAACCCGCCATCGATCCGGCTAAACATTTGGTTATTTCTGTAATTTCGGGCGTGAGCTGTGCGGCCATCAAAGAAAAGCTTGGTGCAGATGTGCAAGTGGTGAGGTCTATGCCAAACACCGCCATCGCCATTGGCCAATCCATGACCTGTATAGCTAGCGACAATGCTTCGGCCAATAACCTGGCAGAAGTTACCCAAATGTTCGAAACGGTAGGCTCGGTGGTGAAGATCAACGAGGATTTAATGACCTCGGCCACAGCTTTGTGTGCTTGTGGAATTGCCTTCTTTTTGCGGGCCATCAGGGCCGCCTCGCAGGGTGGTGTAGAGATTGGCTTCCATGCCGACGAAGCTCTTAAAATGGCTGTTCAAACCGCCAAAGGCGCCGCCGATTTGCTTTTATTGCACAAAACCCACCCAGAATCAGAAATAGATAAAGTAACTTCGCCCAAAGGTTGTACCATTGCCGGCCTCAACGAAATGGAGCATAACGGCTTCAGTTCATCGTTGATCAAAGGCATTAAACTTTCGGCCCTCAAAGCGGGAAATTTGTACACCAAAGAAGGATAAGTTATTTACGATTTACGATTGAAGATTTCAGCCTATGAACAGTGAAATTTTAAAAAGTAGAACAAAAGCTTATTCTATTTCGATTGGGCATCTGATTAATAGTTTGCCCTTTAATGTGTTAAATAAAAATTATTCAAACCAATTGGTGAGATGTTCGAGTGCTGTTGGCGCAAACTATAGAGCTGCCTGCAGAGCGAAATCTACTGCCGATTTTATAAATAAACTTAAAATTGTAGAAGAAGAATTAGACGAAACGATGTTCTTTCTTGAGCTTCTGGAAGAATTTAATCCCCCAAAAAGCAATGTGATTAAAGAGAATTGGAAGGAGGGAAATGAATTGCTTTCCATCATCGTAGCAGCAATTGTTACCACGCGCAGGAACGAACAAAATCGTAAGTCGTAATTCTAAAATCTTAATTCAGATATGTTAGAAAAAATACAACAAGAAAGCCTGGATTTATTGCGACAACTGATCCGCATCCAGTCTTTCAGCAAGGAAGAAGACAAGACTGCCGACCTCATTGCGCAGTTTTTGGAAAACAAAGGCGTTAAAATCTACAGAAAGCTCAACAATGTTTGGGCCTATAACCAGCATTTTGATCCGGCAAAGCCCACTTTGTTGCTCAATTCGCACCACGATACCGTAAAACCGAATTCGGGCTACACACGTGATCCTTACGATGCGGCCATCGAGGGCGATAAGCTTTTTGGCCTGGGCAGCAACGATGCCGGTGGTTGCTTGGTTTCGCTCATTGGCACTTTTCTTTATTTCTATCCGCAAAGCGATTTGAAATATAACATTTGCCTGGCGGCCACAGCCGAAGAAGAAATTTCGGGCAACAATGGCTTGGAACTGGTACTGCCCGATTTGGGCAAACTGGAGTTCGGTATTGTGGGCGAACCTACCGAAATGAATTTGGCTATTGCCGAACGTGGTTTGTTGGTGCTCGATTGCGTATCGCACGGAAAAGCCGGTCATGCGGCACGTGAAGAGGGCGAAAATGCTATTTACAAAGCGCTAAAAGATATCGAATGGTTCAGGAATTATCAGTTTCCTAAAGTTTCAGAAGTGTTTGGCCCGTTAAAAATGACCGTAACCATTATCAATGCCGGTTCGCAGCACAATGTGGTGCCTGCTACTTGTACTTTTACGGTTGATGTTCGCGTAACCGATGCCTATACCAATGAAGAAGTATTGGAAATTATCCGTGCCAATGTCGATTGCGATGTAACCCCGCGTTCTATCAGGTTAAAACCGTCGTCTATTGATAAAGACCATCCGGTAGTAAAAGCAGGAGTGGCCTTGGGTCGTACCACTTATGGCTCACCAACTACTTCAGACCAAGCTTTGCTGGATATTCCATCGGTTAAAGTAGGACCGGGTTTCTCGGGTCGTTCGCACATGGCCGATGAGTTTATCTACGTTCGTGAAATTGCAGAAGGCGTTGAGGGCTATATCGACATGTTAAAACCTGTGGTGCTATAAAACTGATTCTGTTGTTGGTGTTCTTTACCAACGATTTGAATAGATACTTGTTGGTGAGGAACACCAACAAGGGCAAAATAGAACTGATGCTACCGCTGGTGTTTTTATCAACGATTTGAATAGATGCTTGTTGGTGAAGAATACCAACAAGGGCAAAAGTAACTAGTCCGCTCTGGCTTGGAAGGAGTAAGCGAAAATTAAATTAAACCGGATTACAAATCCGGAGCTAATGAGGTCGGGATGGCACATCCCGACCAGCAATAACAATAATGCTATAAATAATGCTATCGTTGGTGTTCTTCACCAACGATTTAAATATAATTGTAAGTTCGTTGATGAAGGAACCAACAATAAAGCACAAAGCCCCGAGAATTTCTCGGGGCTTTGTTGTTTGCTATTAATTTTGTGGAGCTTCCTCAAAAGCGCGGGCTTCCAAATGTTTCTCCATATCCAATCGGCTTACACCCTTGCTCCACCATTCTGGCGCAGGCTTGCCTTTTAGCATGTAATCGAAATATTCCAACATGCGAACTGCATAATCCTTACGATTAGGCAACTTGGCAATACCATGGTTTTCGCCACGATAAGTAATCATAACTACAGGTTTGTTCAATCTTCTCAAGCCATTGTAGTACTCGATACCTTGGGTAAAATCAACTGCCCCATCTTTGTCGTTGTGCAACAATAACAGAGGCGTTTGTACCTTTTTAATGTGGTAAATAGGCGAGTTGCGGGTAAAGGCATCCCAGTTATCCCAGTAGCCTGGCGTTAACCTGCCTTGGCTAGCCTCGAAAATAGCTTGGTTGGTACCACCACTGTTCCAGTAGATCAAACTGTACATGCTGATCATGTTGGTTAATGGCGCACCGGCCGCCGCCGCTTTAAAAATGTTGGTTTGCGTAATCAGGAAAGAAGTTTGGTAACCACCCCACGAGTGACCATGGATGGCTACGTTTTTCGCATCAACAATACCTGTAGCAATCGCGGCCTTAACGGCTGGTACTACACAAGCCACTGCCGACATGCCCGGATCGTTCAATTTGTATTTGATGTCTGGTTCCAGTACCGCATAACCGTTGCTCAGGTATACAGCCTTGTTAAAGCCACCACCTGGAAAACTAGGCATGGCATAATTATTAAGGCCGTCGGTTAGGCGTTCGTAAATGTAGGTAATGGTTGGATATGATTTTCCGGCAACATAATTGACTGGTAAGTATAAAGCAGCTTGTAACGAATCGCCATTGGAACTTACATAATCAATCAATTTTACGCCCGATGTCCACGCATATTTGGCTTGGTCTGGGGTATTGGTGTTTACCTGTTTGGCGCCACTCAAATTGTTGGCATTGCTGGCAAAGGCAATAGGCGATTGTTCGAAATTACTTTTGGTATACACAAAGGTTTTGCCGTTTTCTGCCTTAGCCAATGCACCGTACGAATTATCGTCCATAAACAGGATTTCTATTTTGTTTTTTCCTGCCGGTAAATAGCCATAACCTGCTTTTTTGTCTTTGGCATTAAATACGCTGAAATATTGGTCCTTGCTCAGGTCGGTTCCTTTTTCGTCGGTGTAAATGCGCATACGGCCCATTACTTCCGATTTTTTCGCCTTCCAATTGTCTGATAATGCCACAACGTTTTTGCCGTCGGCACTGATTTTCCATAAATCGTAATTGTCTTTAATCAACGCATATTTCGAATCGCTCGACCAGCCCAAACTTTGGGTAGCCGGTTTGCTTACGTTATGGTCGTCTAGCTCGTCGATGAACGAAGCCTTGATGTTGCCGGTTAGGTTAGCTGTTTTGCCGGTTTCGAAATCGATGCTGTAAAACACGCCATCGTTGTAATAGCTGGCTAGCTTACCGTTTGGCGCTACCGATAAACGGCCACCGTTATACAATTTCTCGAACAAGCGCTTTTTGGCTCCTGTTTTAAGGTCGATCAGGTAGATATCGGTGTAGCTTTGGCCATCTAAATTGCCCATCAGCTCATATTTGCTGTTGTCGTAGCCAACGGCGTACAATTGTTGAGGTGCCACCATCACTGTACGCATGTTGCTATCGGCCAGTTGGGTAAATTTTTTATCGGCTACGCGGTAAGCGCTGGTATAGCTGAAGTTTTTGTCGCGCATTTCCTGCGTTTGCTGTGCCGATTGCAGGCGCTTGTCTTGCCAGTTCCAGATAATCATATCCGGTTTTTCGATATCCTCTTTTTTAGGCTCTGGTTTTACTTCGGGTTTGGCTTTAGCGGTGCTGTCGGCTTTGCCCTCAGGTTTTTTCTCGTCTTTCTTTTCCTCTTTTTTCTCGTCCTTTTTATCTAAGGTATTGATGCCAAAAAACAAGGTGCTTTGATCGTCAGACCAATAAGGGCCGGCATTGGTATTGATGCCCATACCTTTTGGAAAAGTACTATCGTCGATACCATTGTAGATGACCTTGGCGGTTAAATCGCCGTTAATTTTATTGATACCGATGATGCTGTACACATCGTCTTTGTATTTCTCGTTTTTGTTGGCTTTTAAAAGCGCAAAGGCGGTGCCGTCTTCGTTCCAGTTGATGCTTTTGTAGCTGGCCTTATCGTTATCTAAAGCGGTGGTTAAACCGGTTTTCATATCCCTGATAAAAACACCATTGCCGTTTTGGCCGTTGGCATCAACGGTATAAGCTAGTTTATCGCCGACTTTGTTAAAGGCATATTCGCCTACATTGCCTAGATTGAAGCTTTTTTTGGTGGCCAGGTTATACAACAATACATCGGTTCCTTTGGCATCATCCTTGCCTTTAGGTGCCGTTTCGAGTGCAGCAAACTGGATGGCAATCCACGATGGCGAGTCGCCAGAAAAACTGAAAGTCCTTACCCTGTCAAAAGAAGTTTCCTTCTTGTCGGCCAGCGAAACCAAGGTTAGTTTATCATACAGGGGCTTGTTCGTTTTACGGGCCGCCTTTACTTCGGCATCTTTGGCCGAAATTTTGAAAGCGGCATATTTTGAATCCTTAGAAAAGGTAAGGCTGTTTGGAGTAGCGCCAATGGGATAAGTGTAATGGAGCGTATCCATCGTTTTGCGGATGGTCATTTTCAAGTCGCCTTCGGTTGGTCCGCTAGACCAGGCAAACCATTGGCCGTCGGCCGATAGGGCACTGCCACGGTTGTACGACCACTTGGATACATCTTTCCAAGCTAGTGCCGGCTTCTGCTGCGCCAATGCATTTTGGGCAAAAGCGGCAACCAGCATCAATAGAACAAAGTTTAATTTCTTCATAATTAAGGTTTTGATTTTGCTAAAATAATATTTTCGGATGAATAAGTATCGCTATAAGCAGATTTATTTGCAATTGTGTTGCGTTTGCGCTGATGGTCAGCTTCATTCCTTATTCTGCCGTATTTATTGTATTTTTGCAGCAAATAAATATTGTATTTTACAATATTTATTGTAAAATACAATAACGTATATCCGAAATGAAGATCTGGCAAAAGAATATTGAAGTAAATAAAGGAATTGAAGCTTTTACAGTTGGTAAAGACCGAGAACTTGATTTACAAATGGCGGCATTCGACGTGTTGGGCTCCTTGGCCCACGTAGAAATGCTGGCCAGTATCAATTTGCTGAGTGCGGAAGAATTGACGGCCGTAAAAGCCGGGTTAAAAGCCATTTATGCTGAAATCGAGGCAGGCGAGTTTACCATCGAAGACAGTGTTGAAGACGTGCATTCGCAGGTAGAGTGGCTGTTAACGCAGCGCATTGGCGAGGCCGGCAAGAAAATACACAGCGGCCGCTCGCGTAACGACCAGGTTTTGGTCGATTTGAAGCTGTATTTCAGGTCGTGCATCCAAGAAATGGTAGGCAATACCGAAGCCTTGTTTTCGCAATTGATCGAGTTGAGCAATACCCATCAAGATAAGCTGTTGCCAGGTTATACCCATTTGCAAATTGCCATGCCTTCGTCTTTTGGATTGTGGTTTGGCGCTTATGCCGAAAGCTTGGCCGACGATATGGAGCTGATGCTGGCGGCCTATAAAATTTGCAACAAAAATCCATTGGGCTCGGCTGCGGGTTATGGCTCGTCGTTTCCTTTAAACAGAACCCTAACCACTGAGTTACTAGGCTTCGATAAGCTGAACTACAACGTGGTTTATGCGCAGATGGGCAGGGGCAAAACCGAGCGCATTTTGGCGCAGGCCATGTCGGCAGTAGCGGCAACTTTAGCTAAAATGGCGATGGACGTGTGTTTGTTCATCAACCAAAATTTTAACTTCATCAGTTTTCCAGCCGAATTGACCACGGGCTCGAGCATTATGCCACACAAGAAAAACCCTGATGTTTTTGAACTGATCCGTTCGCGCTGCAACAAAATCCAGGCTTTGCCCAACGAAATTGCCATGATGATTACCAATTTGCCATCGGGCTACCATCGCGATTTGCAGTTGCTTAAAGAGAACCTTTTTCCAGCCATCGTTTCGCTGAATGAGTGTCTAGAAATGACCACTTTCATGTTGCAAAACATCACGATAAAAGACGACATCCTAAACGATAAAAAATACGATTACCTGTTTAGCGTCGATGTGGTGAACGATTTGGCGCTTCAAGGTATACCATTTAGGGAGGCTTACAAAATTGTAGGCGAATCGATAGAAAACGGCACTTTTGAGCCTAAAAAACAAGTTAACCATACCCATGAAGGCAGCATCGGCAATTTGTGCAACGACCAGATAGAGGAAATGATGAATGAGGTGTTGAGCCAGTTTAATTTTGGCAAGGTAAGAACGGCGATTGAGAAACTGTTGAGTGAATAATATAAAACCCCTATGAAAAAATACATTTTAGTACTCGTGGCTCTTTGGGTAACCTCTGTGACTTTGGCTCAAAATAAGCCTCAAACGAATAGCCCGTCGCCCAAGGTTTCGTTTAACGGTAAAACCTGCGATGCATTAATCGCTAAGCTTGTTGATCCAAATGATTATCAAGGTGTTGAGCTGGCAGGGATTGGTGCGGGTGATATGTTAAAAGCAAAAGGCAAAAAGCCGACAGGGATGAATGTTAACTTGAAGAAAGATGCTAAGGTGATGAATATGGCCGAGTTTTTTGATTCTTATAAAGTTCCGGCAGCCAATCAGGAAGTCATCAAAGTGAATGGCGTTGCCTTAAAAATAAGAGAAAACTTCCTGGCCAGTAAAACAATGATTGGCAAGGTAGATTTTGGAAAAGACGCAGCGGGTAAGCCCTTTACCAACATCACCACAACCAATAATAAAACCATAAAAAAGTAACCAATTTTTAAATTTTGCTTCCTGCAAAAGGAGGGTAGCCTTACTTTCTCCTTAACATGAAGTGTATAAATACTAATAATATGAATGTATCAGTATTAGCGAACACGCTTATCGGCTCGGAGATTATCAAAATCGGAAACGAAGTAAACGAGCTGAAGCGAAAGGGTGCCCAAATTGCCAATCTGACTATCGGAGATTTTGATTCGTCGATTTTCCCGATCCCGGAAGCATTAGAAACCGCTATTGTAGATGCGTATCATCAGGGACATACCAATTATCCGCCGGCAGACGGTATTTTGGCTTTGCGTGAAACCATAACCGGTGTTTTGGCCGATCGTTATCAATTAGACTATACCGTAAAAGATATTTTGGTAGCCGGCGGTTCTCGTCCGCTGATTTATGCTACCTACCTGGCTTTGATCGATCCGGGCGATAAAGTGATTTACCCGGCTCCATCATGGAACAACAACCATTATTGCCACCTTTCTTCGGCTAATGGCGTGGCTGTTGAAACTACCGTAGAAAACAATTTCATGCCTACGGCTGCGCAGCTGAAACCGCATTTAAAAGGCGCTACCTTGTTAGCTTTGTGTTCGCCGTTGAACCCAACCGGTACCATGTTTACCCGCGAGCAGCTGGAGGAGATTTGTGATATCGTTATCGAAGAAAACAAATCGCGTGGTGCCGACGAAAAGCCTTTGTACATCATGTACGACCAGATTTACTCGTTGCTTACTTTTGGCAAGGAACATGTTAATCCGGTAAGCTTACGCCCAGAATTGAAAGATTATACCATTTATATCGATGGCATTTCTAAATGCTTGGCTTCTACCGGCGTACGTGTGGGTTGGGCATTCGGACCAGAAGTCATCATCGGCAAAATGAAATCGCTTTTGGGCCATATCGGTGCCTGGGCACCTAAGGCAGAACAGGTTGCTGTAGCTAGCTATTTTAAAGATAAAACGCAAGTTGATAATTTCTTGGGCGATTTTAAAACCCAGATCCAAGCCAGTTTAGACGAGCTTTATAACGGCTTCCAAAAACTGAAAGCCGATGGTTTTAACGTGGATGCGATTGTGCCGATGGGCGCTATCTACCTGACTTTAAAAATCGATTATATTGGCAAAACCACTCCAGCTGGTGATTTGTTAAAAGACAGTGCCGATGTTAATTTCTACTTGATTAGAGAAGCACAGGCTGCTTTGGTGCCGTTCTCGGCTTTTGGAAACGAAGACAATATGCCTTGGTTCAGGGCTTCGATTGGCGGCTGCTCTCTAGCCGATATCAAAAATATGATCCCTCGCATTGCCGAGGCGTTGAGCAAATTGAAATAGTAAAAAAGGCGCTGTCTAACAAGGTATGGACAGCGACTTTTTAATCATTTTTTGCATAATTGTGTTTTTGTATTATTTTTGATACAAACACAAACCAAATGAACACCAATTTCTTGTTAACGGGTTTTTCCTTCAAAACGGAAAAGCAAAAGAAAAACCTGGCCTTGGCTATCTGGCTGCTGGCTACTGTTTTTTGCGTAGTACAATCGCTTATTACCCATCGGTACAATAACTATCTTATTTTCGAGAATACTGTCCGCAATCTTTTTGCGCAACAGTCGTTTTACGCCGACTATCCCCAATATCATTTCGATAGCAATCATTACGGGCCAGTATTTAGCGTGTTTTTTATGCCTTTTGCGGCTTTTCCTACTGCTGTTGGTTTCTTGCTGTGGAATGTTTTTAATTGTTTGGTGCTTTTCTGGGCTTTATCTACTATCCCGGTAAAAAAGCATAACCTGTTGTATTTTATCGTTATCCCTTGCTTTGTATCAGCTTCGCTAAGTCAGCAGTTTAACCCGGCAGCAGGCGCGTTTATCATTTTAAGCTATACTTTGCTTAACAAGAACAAGGGCTTTTGGTCGGCCATGTTGATTATGCTGGGCGCCTTTATTAAGCTGTACGGCATTGTTGGCCTGGCTTTTTTCTTTTTTGTAAAAGACAAGAAAAGGTTTGTGCTTTACCTGTTGCTGTGGGGCATATTTTTCTTCGTCTTGCCCATGCTGTTCTCATCACCGGCATTTGTTGTCAACTCCTATCGGGATTGGGCAATTTCGCTGGTGCATAAAAACGCCAACAACATAGCCGAAGCCTCAACAGATATTTCGATTATGGGTTTTATCAGAACCGTTTTTACCACACATGCTATCCCAAATTCGGTTTTTCTGCTTATTGGCATTGGTTTGTTTGGCCTGCCTTACCTCAACTTCAAGGCCTATCAAAAGCAAAGGTTTCAGTTGTATGTATTGGCCAGTGTGTTGCTGTTTCCGGTGTTGTTTAGTACCGGTTCAGAAGATTGTACCTACATCATTGCGGCAACGGGCATAGGCCTATGGCATATTTATGCGCAGTCTGACAAGCTCAAACGAGTTGTTTTTATTGTCATCTATATCTTCTCCTGCGATTTTCCCTTGTTGCTGTTCCCTAAGTTGGCGTCGACATACCCCATATTGCTCAGTATGATGAGCGTTCCTTTTTTCATGGTCTGGCTCCTGATTATTTACGAAGCCGCAACGCTTAAAAAAGAGGAGCCCAACTATGATGATCAGTTGAGTGGCTTACAGATGAGCGCACCATTATAGCGCTTATTTAAATTCGCTGGTTCTGTAGAAATCGATATCCGGATAATCGTTTTTGGTCATGTTGATCATGAATTCGTTATCGGCCAGGTAAACCGGATTGCCCTCTTTGTCGGTACCGATGTGCTGCTGCTTTCTTTTCAGGAATTCTTCCAGTTTCTTTTTGTCGGTAGAATTCACCCAGCTCGAACGGCTGTAGCTCAAGGTGCGGAACCTACATTTGGCGCCATATTCATGCTCTAGCCTGAAATTGATTACCTCGAACTGCAGTTCGCCCACGGCGCCAATTACTTTGCGGTTGCCGGGCTGCATCACAAAAAGCTGCGCAACACCTTCGTCGGTTAACTGTTCTATGCCTTTTTCGAGCTGTTTGGTGCGCATAGGATCCATGTTTTCTACTTCCTTGAAGATGGACGGCGAAAAACTTGGGATGCCTTTAAAATGGAGCTTTTCGCCTTCTGTCAAGGTATCGCCGATTTTAAAGTTCCCGCTGTCGTACAGGCCCACTACATCGCCTGGCCAAGCTTCGTCAACGATGCTCTTTTCGTTGGCCATAAAATCCATCGGGTTGGCAAATTTCAGTTTCTTATCCTGACGGGTATGGTAATAAAATTTGTTGCGTTCAAACTTGCCCGAGCAAATGCGCAAAAAGGCAATCCTGTCGCGGTGTTTAGGGTCTAAGTTGGCATGGATTTTAAATACAAAACCACTAAAATTCTTTTCTTCCACCTTTACGTCGCGTTCTTCGGCTTCGCGGTGTCTTGGGCTAGGCGCAATGTCGATAAAAGTATCCAACAGCTCCTTGATGCCAAAGTTGTTGATGGCACTGCCGAAGAATACCGGCGCCAGCAAACCTTCCGTATAAAGTGATTTATCCACTTGTCCATAAATGCCATCTACCAGCTCCACATCATCCTGCAGGCCTTTTACTTCGCTTTCTTTCAAATAATCTAGCAAAGCCTCGTCTTTCAGGTCGTTTACGGCTACTACCGAATCGGTTACTTTGGTTTTTTCAGAATTGAAAAGGTTAAGGTGATTGTTGTAGATGCTGTATACGCCTTTAAAAGTATGGCCCTGGCCAATTGGCCAGCTCAAAGGGCAAAGGCTGATGTTCAGTTTGTTTTCAATCTCGTCCAATAAATCGAAAGGCTCTTTACCCTCGCGGTCCATTTTGTTGATGAAAATAATTACTGGCGTGTTACGCATGCGGCAAACGCCCATCAGTTTTTCGGTCTGCTCCTCAACACCTTTTACGCAGTCGACCACCAAAATCACGCTGTCTACTGCCGAAAGGGTACGGTAGGTATCTTCGGCAAAGTCCTTGTGGCCTGGGGTGTCCAAAATGTTGATCCTTTTGTCCTTGTATTCAAAACCCATAACCGAGGTGGCTACCGAGATGCCACGTTGCTTCTCGATTTCCATAAAATCGGAAGTGCTGCTCTGGTTGGCCTTGTTGCGCTTCACGGCTCCGGCGGTATTGATGGCGCCGCCAAAAAGCAGAAACTTTTCGGTTAGCGTTGTTTTTCCCGCATCGGGGTGACTAATAATAGCAAATGTCTTTCTTTTTTCTATTTCAGGATTAACCATGGATTTGTATTGAGGTGATGGGCAGAAACCAATTTAACGCAAAACAGCAGGCTTTATAAAAAGCGAAGAGGGAACAATAGGGCTGTAGTTTGTTTCATGCAGGGCAAAGGTACGGATTTTTAGAGAATACCTGAATATTGGGCATAATTTGGTGCTTGAATGCTATTACAGGTTGTTAAGCTAACCAACTCATTAGGCGTTTTATTGAAATAGTTGTATTTTAATAGCCATATTTTTAAATCTAAAAACGTACTCTATGAAAACGAAAGATATGAATCTGGAATACTCCAGGGCGAGCTCTGGAAAAAGGCTGGCTAATTATTTGATCGACGTGGTGGCATTCTACATCATTTTGATTTTTGTGGCCATAGTGCTCGAACTTTTGTTTCCGAACAGTGTGAGCGGATTGGAAACCAATCCGATTGTAGACCGATTGATTACCTTGTTTTTCTATGGATTGGTGATGTTTCTGATTGAGATGTGTTTCCAAGGCAAATCATTAGGAAAATTGATTACCGGAACCAGGGCAATGACACTCAGTGGTGAAACCTTGAGCTTTGAAAAGGCCTTGATTAGGAATTTTGTAAGAGCTGTTCCTTTTAATGCCTTGAGTGCATTAGGTACGCCATGTTCGCCTTGGCACGACAACTGGTCTGATACAATAGTTGTTGATGAAAAGAAGCTAGAGCTAGTGAGGAAACAGGACGAGTTTTATTCGGATTTGAGGAATCAAAATACCAAAGAAAGCGAACCTTTCGATTCGCTTCCCTTGAAAAATTGATATTCGTTATGTTGTTTTAGCCTCTGCCTGGTCGGCCACCACCTCCGCCGCCACCGTTACCACGACCTTCAGAACCTGAACTTCTTTGTGGAGGTGCTTGTTGGGTACGCTCGCTGCGTTGAGGTTGCATTTGTGGTTGCGGTCTTTCCATTCTTGGTTGTGGCGCTTGTTGCACAGGTTGCGGACGCTCAACACGTTGTTGTTGTGGCTGAGGTTGTACCTGTTGCTCACGGCCACGCTCCATCCTTTGTGGCATTTGTGGCATTTGGCCTCGGTCAACACGTTGTGGCTGGTCGTTACCGTTTTCGCGGCTTCTGTCAAAAGCACCTGGTCTTTGTAACACATTGTTGTCGCCAGTTGGAGCCACGCCTACACGGTTATCTCGGCCTTGTGGGGCATTGACATCGTTGTTGTTGCCCCTGCCCGGACGGGTAGACATGTTGCCGTTGTTTCGGCCGTCAAATCCGTTAGCGTTGCCGTTTTCGCCTCTGTTTGGACGGGTGGCTACGCCATTGCCGTTATTTCTATCGCCAAACACATTTCCATTTTCACCTCTGGTTGGACGGGTATTGGCCATGCCGTTGTTATCTCTATCAATAGGGCCACGGTTAATGTTGCCTTGTACCACGTTTCTAGGCGCAGCGTTGTTGTTGTTTACCTCGCCTCTGCTCGAACGTGGGTTATAGATGTTTACGGTATTGTTCTCTACCCTGCTGGCACCTGGCCTGCTGCTTCTGTTGATATTGTAAACGGTTACGTTTTGGTTGGTTGCACGTCTAATATCATCGGCTCTCGGACCGGTATAGTAGGTTCTGCTGCCACGTACATAAGTATTGTTGATAATTACGGTGTTTTGAATGTAAACACGGTTTCTGCTGGCATAATAACGTGGGTAGCTGTTGTAATAGATATTGCTGTATGGAATAAAGTTCCAGCAAAAATCAGGTACGCGGTAACCGCCATGGCCAATGTTAATGCCTATGCTGATGCTTGGTCCCAGAGGAGCCCAGCCATAATAGCCGCCACCACTTCTCCAAGTTACCCATGCAGGTCCCCAAACGGTATCAGGAATCCAAATCCATTGGTTGTAACGGTTATATACCCAACGGCCGTAGTGGAAAGGAGCCCAGCCCCAATCGTAGTTAGATACCCAGGTATTGCCATATTCGGTCATGGCCCAGCGACCATTGCTGTAATAAGGTCTAAACTCGTCTTGGTCTACATCAGGACGCCAAACGTAGCCGTACTGCGGATCCTGGATCCAAGTGCCATAAGGCGACAATTCATCGTAGAATGATTGCAAGGACACGTCCTCGTTTTGCGCCATGACTTTTTGAGTGGTTCCGGTAAGGAGGAAAACTAGTCCTAACATTACCGACAATTTGATCATGATTTTCATTTTGTGTGTGTTTTAAATTTATAATTAACCTAACGCTGTGTGTATATCAATTTGAGCACCATTTTTAACAAAGGATTAACGTGTGCTTAATAATCTTTGTCTATGCTACAGTTTTAACGTATTTATTGACACTTAAGTGTTTAAATACAGTAGATTAATTGGTGCCAAACATGTGTTAAAAACAAGGCAGCCGGAACTAAATTTGCTACATTGGCCTAAATGCCTGCCTTAAAGTGTAGCTTTGTAGGCTTAAAGCAAGTTTATGCAAAAAGGTACACTTTATCTTATTCCCGTTCCCCTGGCCGAAAACGCAGCCCAGAAATCTTTCACGCCTTTTTTGGTTGATACCATCAATGCCATCAAAACCTATATCGTAGAGAACGAGAAAACAGCCCGCAGATTTTTAAAGGAGGCCGGATTAAAGACCCCGCAAAGCGAACTGGTTGTGCACGATTATGGCAAACACAAACGTGGCAATAGCCTGGTTCCGTTTTTTAAGGAATTGATGTCGGGAAGCGACGTTGGCTTGATGAGCGAAGCAGGCTGTCCTGGGGTGGCCGATCCGGGAGCCGATATTGTAGCCGAAGCGCATAAGCGAGGAATCAAAGTTGTACCGTTGGTAGGCCCCAATTCGATGATTCAAGCCTTAATGGCTTCGGGGTTTAACGGACAGAGCTTTGCTTTTCATGGTTATTTGCCCATTGACAAGGTTGAACGTGCAAAACGTATTAAGGATTTGGAAAGTTTGTCGCTAAAAAACAGACAGACCCAATTGTTTATGGAAACGCCTTTCAGAAACAACCATTTGCTCGACGATGTATTAAAAAACTGCCATGGCAGTACCCAGTTGTGCATTGCCTGCAATATTAACGCCGAAGATGAATTGATCAAAACCCAAGCCGTAGGGGCATGGCGACAAGAAAAAATAGACTTGCACAAAAAGCCAACGATTTTTTTGTTGTTTAAGGTTGGATAGAGTTTGTTGATAGCGGATTGTAAATCTGCAGTTATAAGAAGTCGGGATTGCAAATCCCGGCTAGCCAGAGTTTCTAATGGCCGTTGGTCCGGATTTGCAATCCGGATCTCTTGAACTATGGATTTTTAATCCATCATAGAAAATCTTTTCGACTAAGCGAACTAGCGATACATATTCTTCTTCTCGATAAACTCCAGCACATTGTCGGGTACGAAAAACTGTACATTTTTGTTGTCTTTGATCGCTTTGCGGAGAAATGTTGAAGAGATTTCCATTTCTGGCGTATCGGTAAAGGTAATGGAGGGATGGTCTTTCCATTCGCTTACCTCAGCGCCAGGGCGCGGGTAAACAAAAATGTGGTAATCTTTAAGCAATACTTCGTAGTTCTTCCATTTTTTGAACGAAACGAGGTTGTCTGCGCCCATAATGAGCACAAACTCCCTTTCTGGATAGCGCTCGTGCAAATGGGTTAGGGTATCAATGGTGTAAGAGGGTTGTGGCAGCTTAAATTCGATATCGCTCACCTTAATTTGCGGGGCGTTTTCGGTAGCCAGCTTGGCCATTTCCAAGCGGTCGTACATATTGGCTAGGCCACTTTTTAACTTTAAGGGATTGTGTGGAGAAACCACCAGCCAAACCTCTTTCAAGCCACTAAAAGTAGCCATGTAATTGGCAATGATCAAATGCCCAGTATGGATCGGGTTAAAAGAACCGAAGAAGAGGCCGGTTTTCAGTTGGCGGTTTTCAGACATTCTGGTTGAAATTAAGGTTTAACCACAAAGTGTAAAAATAGGAAACAACCATCATTATTAGCCAACTGTAAACTGAAAACTGAAAACCGTGAACTATTTCGCTAGGAAATCGCCCACCAATTTCTCGGCTTCGGCACAGGCGATTTGCAGGTCGAAGTTTTTGAGCACCACGTCGAATTTATCGGCGTATTGCAGTTCTTTTTCGGCTTTGGCAAAACGCTCCTGTAGCTTTTCATCGCTGTCGGTGCCACGACCGGTTAAGCGCTCTTTAAGTACCTCTAATGATGGTGGCTGTACGAAAATAGCCAGGGCATCGTCTTCGTATTTTCGCTTCAGGCGCAAGCCACCTTCCACATCGATGTCGAAAATAACGTGTTTGCCTTCGTTCCAGATCCGCTCTATTTCCGAACGTAGGGTGCCGTAAAAGGTGCCGTTGTATACCTCCTCAAACTCTACAAACTCTTGATGGGCTACCTTATGCAGAAATTCTTCCTTGCTGATAAAATAGTAGTCGTTCTGGTGCTTTTCGTTTCCCCTCAATTCGCGCGTGGTGGCCGAAATGGAGAAGCTGAGCTGCGGAAACTTAGTTAAAAGGTGTCTAACGATGGTGGTTTTGCCAGCTCCAGAGGGTGCCGAAAATATGATGAGTTTGCCTTGCATTTTTAAAAGTTTTGCGTGTGGCGTTAAGCGCTAAACGCTCGTCGCCCAACGCTATAACACGTTTAACAGTTGTTCTTTAATTTTTTCTAGTTCTTCTTTCATGCCCACTACCAGTTGCTGTATTTGTGCATCGTTGGCCTTGGCGCCCATAGTATTGATTTCGCGGCCTATTTCTTGGGAGATAAAGCCCAGTTTTTTGCCATTGGCATCCTTGCTTTTCAAGGTTTCCATAAAATAGTCGCAGTGGCTTTTTAAACGGGTTTTCTCTTCGGTGATGTCTAATTTGTCGATGTAATAGATCAGTTCCTGCTCAAAGCGGTTTTGGTCTACGTTTACCTTGCCCACGGTTTCTTCCAAAAATTGGGTTAGTCTGGCCTTGATTTGTGGTACCCTGAGCGGGGCCAACTGGTCAACTTCGGCAAAAAAGGTAAGTATGTTTTTAATGCGTAGTTCTAAATCGGCTTTTAAAACCTTGCCTTCGTCTACTCTAAACTGATTGAAATTGGCTAAAGCCTTCAAAAAAGTCTGATGCAGGATTTCCCATTCTTTCTCATCGCCTTCTTCTTCCTGGTAAGAAATTACCTCTGGAAAATTAAGGGCGGCCTGCAACAGGTTGTTGGCATTGGCGCCCAAAGCAACGTTAATAGCTTCCAATTGTTTGTAATAATTGGTTAACAGTGCCTGGTTAATGGTAGCGCCTTTTTGGTTTTCATCGCTACGCTCGATATTGACTACGGCACTTACTTTGCCACGTTCAATTTCCTTGCTGCAGGTGTTGCGCAACAGAAGTTCCTTATCAGAATAAGCCCTTGGAAGTTTCAGGTTCAGCTCCAAAAATTTAGAGTTCAAAGATTTGATCTCTACAGAAAACTTTACGTTTCCTTCGTCGGTAGCCGCCAGGCCAAAGCCTGTCATCGATTTTATCATGTGCAAAGATATGATTTTTAAGCAAACAGTCTATAAGTCCTTAGTCAATAGTCCATAGACGATGGTCTATAGTCCATGGTCAGGTGGTCATTGTGCTTAGCCAGGGGAGCGCTTGTAGATCTCAACAATTTAACAATAGAGCAATTAGATATTAACTATGCTTCAAAATAGCCTCTTCCATTAAGCGGAATACTTTTTCTTTAAGTTGTGGCAAATCTTCGAGCTGCAGGCCCTTAACATCAACCGGAGTAATAAAAACGGTGGTTATCAAGCCCGGGTGTGCTTTTAAGGGAGCCGTTCTTGGCAACAGGTTTCGGTTGTTGATGGTAACAAACGGCATGAGCGTGGTTTGGGTTTCTATCGCAATGCGAAAGGCGCCGTCGTAAAAGTCGGCCAAGGGCTTCTCGCTTTTGTTCATGGTTCCTTCCGGAAAAATAAGGATAGACTGCCCTTGGTTGATGGCGTCTTTTAAGGCGTTTACCGACTGTTCGCGACTTTCTTTCGAGCTGCGGTCTATCATCACCACAATACGCCTGTACATCCAGCCAAAAACGGGAACTTTGGCCATTTCTACCTTGCCCAACGGACTAAAATATTGCGGAATGCTGATGCAAACAGCTACGGCGTCGAGGTAAGAACCATGGTTGCCCACATAAATATGCGGTACGCTGCGGTTAACGAGGTGCTTGTTTTGGGTTTGGATCCAAAAGAATGAAGCAAGGCTGAATGCCCAGGCCCAGCAGCGCAAAAAGAACAAGCCCGTTTTCTTGCCCTGCAAAGGTGGAAGCAGGGCCGTTGCCAACAGAAAAAATGGCAATGTAACAAACATCAGCACCACAAAAATGAGGGAAGCGTAGATTAAATAGAGTGCTGATAAAACTTTAGCCATTTCTTAACGTTTTTTAACTTATAGAGCTCGCAAACAATGCTTAAGTTTACAAAATAAATAATTTGCTCCATAATGAAGTCGCTCTGCAGGATTTTCTTGTGCATTCTAGCATTTATTTTGCCCAGTGCTACGCGAAGCTTTGCGCAACAAGAGTTCAAGCTGAAAGGTGTACTGTTCGAAAATGGCTCCAAAATACGAATTGCCCTGGCCGTAATATCCAACAGCCGCAACCATTATGCAGTAGGCAGCAGCGATTTGGGCTTGTTTGAAATCAGGGCACAGCTTGGCGATACCTTGTTCATTACCAAACGGGGCTTTAACGACCTGACGGTTGTGGTCAGTTCATCGAAAGATTTGGTGTTGAAGCTGAACCGTGGCAACATGCTGAACGAAGTGCTGATTAAAGGGCAAGCCAAGGAAAAAGACCTGCGCGATATTGAACAGGATTTTAAAAACAAAGGCTCTTTTTATGCAGGCAAGCCACCCATTGGGCTCTTGTCGCCTTTTGGCGGGAGTCCGTTGACGTTTTTGTACGAGCTGTTTGGCAAAACGCCAAGAGATGCCCGGAGGTTTCGGAAGTACCATCAAACCGAGAACGAACAGACACACGTAGACCAGTTTTTCAACAAATCGATCATTGCCAAAAATACGGGACTGGAAGGCAAAGCATTAGAAGATTTTATGATCGCGTATCGGCCGGATTACGAGAAAGCCAAAAATTGGAACACTTATGATGGCTTAAAATGGATTGCAGAGTCCTATAAAAAATATAAGGATAGCCTTAATTAATGCAATAATGAACAATAAGATTAGACTTGGCCTTGCCTTTTTTCTAGTTTCGTGCCTTTGGAGCTTCACGCTAAAAGCCCAGCAAGAATTTATGCTGAACGGCGTGCTGTTCGAGAACGGCAGCAAAATCAGGATTGCCCTGGCCGAGATCAACAATACGCGCAACGGCTATGCGGTGGGCAGCAACGATATTGGGCTTTTTCAGATCAGGGCCATGGTAGGCGATACCCTGGTGATTACCAAAAGGGGCTTTAACGACTTAACGGTTGTTGTTAAATCGACAAAAGATATGGTTTTAACGCTTAACCGAGGCAATATGCTTAACGAGGTGGTAATTACCGGCGAAGGCAAAAAACAAACATTAGATGCCATCAAGAAAGACTTTAAGGACAAAGGTTCTTTCTATGGTGGCAAACCGCCCCTGCTTTCTTACATTTTTACCCCGATAACCGCCTTTTACGAACTTTTTGGTCGAACACCCCGAAATGCGCGCCGTTTTAACAACTATTACAATACGGAAATCCAGCAAACGCATGTAGACCAGTTTTTTAATAAATCGCTGATTACCAAATACACCGGCTTAGAAGGCCAGCAGCTCGACGATTTTATGATCAATTACCGTCCCGATTACGAAAAAGCCAAAACATGGAACCAATACGACGGGATTAAATGGATTACCGAATCGTATAAAAAATATACCGATACTTTAGGGAAGAAGAAGTAAGGCCGCAGGTTTAAAGGCGGAAGGCTTTGAAGAAGAGGTTAAAGACTAAAGACCAAAGAAAGAGGGTTGCCTATCTCAAATCTCTTGTTTCAAATCTCCTATCTTGATGGTAACCTAAACAATCAGTGCTTCGCAGGCTTTCTCGGCAGCCAGTTTTTCGGCGTTTTTCTTGTTGTAATCTCTGCCTATACCTTGTATTTCGTTGTCGATGATGGCGTGGATGGTAAATAGCTTGGCACTTTCGCCTTCGCCGTTCTCTACCATATCAAAAGCAATGTCTTTGCCATGGCGTTGGCACCATTCGATCAGTTTGCTCTTGAAATTGGTTTCGGTCATTTCGAGCGTATGGATGTCGATGTAAGGCTTTACAATCCGTTTGAGCAGCAGGCTTTTGGTAAAATTATAGCCTTTGTCTAGGTAAATGGCACCAATCAGGGCCTCAAAGGCGTCGCCGAGCATAGAATGGTGCTTGGCCTGCAGGCTCACCATTTTTTGGTCGTAAATGATCAATTGGTCGAAGCCCATTTTCCTGGCCAGTTGGTTGAGGTTGGCCCTGTTCACGATTTTAGACCGCATTTCGGTCAGAAAGCCTTCTTCTTTGTAGGGGTAAGCCTTGAAAAGCAGTTCGGCAATTACCGAGCCCAAAATGGCGTCGCCTAAAAATTCGAGGCGCTCGTTGCTGCTTCGGCTGCCATTTTTGAGTACTTTGGCCACAGAGCGATGCCTGAATGCCATTTTATACAAAGTGACATTGCCAGGTACAAAACCCAGGATATTCTTCAGTTTTTTTACAAACTCTTTGTTAGACGAGAAGTAAAGCTTATATAAATCGAATAACGGCATCAAAAATGGTTACAAAAAATTACAGGCAAGCCAGTATCATGTATAAATATACAATACAAATATCTGTAAAGATAGTGTTTTAGGTTACTCCTCGTATTTTTTGAAAATAACAGATGCGTTGTGGCCACCAAAGCCAAAAGTATTGCTCAATGCAGCGCGTACGGTTCTTTTTTGAGCCTTGTTAAAGGTGAAGTTTAACTTCGGATCAAATTCCGGGTCATCTGTAAAGTGGTTGATGGTTGGAGGAACAACATCGTTTTTCACGGCTAGGATAGCGGCAATCGATTCAACGGCACCGGCTGCACCCAAAAGGTGGCCTGTCATCGATTTGGTTGAACTGATGTTCAATTTGTAGGCCTGTTCGCCAAACAAATCAACAATTGCTCTGCTTTCGCTGATATCTCCCAGTGGGGTAGAAGTACCGTGAACATTGATATAGTCAATGTCATTAACGGTTAAATGGGCATCTTTTAAGGCATTGGTCATTACCATTCTGGCGCCCAAGCCTTCGGGATGCGGAGCCGTAATGTGGTTGGCATCGGCACTCATGCCACCGCCCACAATTTCTGCGTAGATTTTGGCGCCACGGGCCTTGGCATGCTCCAGTTCTTCTAAAATAATCGTTCCTGCACCTTCGCCGGCCACAAAACCGTCACGGTCTTTGTCAAATGGGCGAGAAGCGGTTTGAGGGTCGTCATTTCGGGTAGAAAGCGCGTGCATGGCGTTAAAACCTGCCATACCAGCTTCGTTGATGATGGCTTCTGAACCACCACTGATGATGACATCGGCTGTACCCAAACGGATATAGTTGAAAGCATCGATCAAGGCATTGGTTGAAGAGGCGCAGGCCGAAACGGTGGCGAAGTTTGGTCCGCGGAGACCATACTTGATAGAGATATGCCCAGGAGCGATATCAATAATCATTTTAGGAATAAAGAAAGGGTTAAATCTTGGCGTTCCATCACCCTTAGAGTAATTGGTTACCTCGTCTAGGAAAGTTTTTAAACCACCTATGCCGGCACCCCAAATTACGCCAATTCGGTTGGTATCTAATTTTGAAAAATCAAAATTACCGTCTTTAACCGCTTCTTCGGTTGCTACTAATGCATATTGTACAAATGGATCGAGCTTGCGGGCTTCTTTTTTGTCCAAAAAGTCTTCCGGATTGAAATTTTTAACTTCGCAAGCGAATTTGGTCTTGAACTTTTCTGTGTCAAATCCTGTAATTGGCCCAGCGCCACTCACACCATTCAGCAAGCCGTTCCAATATTCCTGAACGTTATTACCAATTGGAGTGAGTGCACCTAAACCTGTAACTACTACTCTTTTTAATTCCATTTATACGTATTGTACGGAAAGCGTATGATTACTTAACGTTTTTTTCTAAATAAGCAATTGCTTGACCAACTGTGCCGATTGTTTCAGCCTGATCATCAGGGATAGCAACATTGAATTCTTTTTCAAATTCCATAATCAACTCTACGGTATCCAAAGAATCTGCACCTAAGTCGTTTGTAAAAGAAGCTTCTGGCGTAACTTCGCTTTCATCAACACCTAGTTTTTCTACGATAATAGCCTTAACTCTTGAAGCAATATCAGACATAATTTTATAATTTAATGGTTAAAAATTCTGTGCAAAGAAAAATAAATTCTAACACTTTTCAAATGTTTTTATTTCTCAATCAATTTTAATGTTTTTATTTCAAACTTTGAGTAAAATTAGTTTTATAATTTTGTAATTCTAAAAAAAATTCTGTTTTGAACAAAACTTATTTAAAACTCTCTCTCGACCTCGACTTCGTTTTAATTGCAATTACGGCCTCTTTAAAGGACTATATCCTCTGTCATAAAATCAATAATGCCTTGGAATTCGACTTCGCAAAAATCGAAGACCACGAGATTTTTCACCAGGTAGACGATGCGCCGGTGGCCTTTTCGAGGTACTATTTTTATGTAGAACAGGGCGAGCGCGAATATTATGTGGTAAACAATCGAAACAGCGAAGGGTTTTTGATTCCGGAAATGAACAAGGTCGATTTTTTCATGATCATCCACCAGTACATTGACAAGGAGGATCTTAATTTTATCCTGACCCGCCTTAACAAACTGCCTGATATACAGGTGGCTGCGCAGATTGATCCGCTGAAATTAAAATCGCGGGAGAATTTAGTAATGTAAATTTTATATTGTTCGTGTATTAAATACACTATATTTGAATCTTAATAAAATTGAAAAACAACATAAACAATAGGCAGCGCATCGCTAATCTTTTTGCGTAATTGCTGTTTTTGTACGATCGATAATCAAAAAATAATAAATGAAACCTTTTCATTCCAGAACTAAAATCGTGGCCACCTTGGGCCCGGCCTCAGCTAAGCCAGATGTTTTGTACAGTATGTTTAACGCCGGATTAGATGTTTGCCGACTCAATTTTTCGCACGGTTCGCAGGCTGATCATCAGGAAGTAATCGATACCATCCGCAGCATCAACAAAAAATACAAGTATAACGTTGGCATCTTGGCCGATTTGCAAGGTCCGAAAATCAGGATCGGAACCGTTAAGGATGGCGGAATCCACTTGGTAAACGGCAATAAAACCATTATTACCACCCAAGAATGCGTAGGCAACGAAGACAGGATCTACATTACCTACGAGAGCTTTCCGAAAGATGTAAAAGCTGGCGAGATTATTTTGCTCGACGATGGCAAGTTGCAGATGCGCGTGCTCGAAACGAACTACAAAGACGAAGTGGTTTGCGAAGTGGTACACGGCGGCATATTGACCTCGAGAAAAGGCGTAAACCTGCCAAATACCAAGGTTTCCATCCCTTCTTTAACCACCGAAGACCGTAAAAATCTCGATTTTGTACTCGAAAGCGATGTAGAATGGATCGGTTTGTCTTTTGTGCGTAACGCCGAGGATATTATCGAACTGAAAGACATTATCAAAGCCAAAGGCAAAGCAGCCAGGGTGGTTGCCAAAATAGAAAAACCAGAGGCTATTGCCAATATCGACGAAATTATTGCGGTTTCTGACGCCGTTATGGTAGCCCGTGGCGACCTTGGCGTAGAAATGCCGATGGAAGAAGTGCCTTTGTTGCAAAAAATGATCGTTAACAAGTGTAAGGCCGCTTCTAAGCCGGTTATCATTGCTACGCAGATGTTGGAGAGCATGATCACCACGCCTCGCCCTACGCGTGCCGAAGTGAACGACGTAGCCAACTCGGTATTAGATGGTGCCGATGCGGTGATGCTAAGCGGCGAAACTTCGGTTGGTGAATTTCCGCTGATCGTAATCGAAACCATGCAAAAAATCATTTCGAACATCGAAGACAATAATTATCCTTTCCACCCGGAGAAGTTTTTAAAACCAAGCAAGGAGAGCTTTTTGAGCGATGCCGTTTGCGATTCGGCTTGTTTCTTGGCCAAGCAAACCAATGCGGTAGGCATTGTATCGATGACTTTGAGTGGCTACACAGCCTTCGAAATCTCGAGCCACCGTCCGCAGGCGCCTATTTTCATTTTCACCAGCAACGAAAGCCTGTTGAACACTTTGAGCCTGGTTTGGGGCGTAAGGGGCTTTTACTACGATAAGTTTGAAAGCACCGATAATACCATTACCGAGGTAAACGAGTTCCTGAAAAAGAAGAAACTGATTAAGAAAGGCGATGTTATTATCAATACGGCGGCCATTCCGATGGAAATCAAAGGCAAGACCAACATGCTGAAAATTACAGTGATCGACTAAAAAATTATCATCCCTAATTATAGATAATTTATGCCCGAACTCAGGTTTGGGCATTTTTTATGGCAAAAAGTTATATTTTTGCCACCCGTAATTTAACGGAGAGGTGTCCGATCCGAAGGATTCCTTTGGAAGTGGTCGAAGGAGCGCGCCTGGTAATGGCTAAGCTTTTAGAAGAGAACAATTTTATAAGTCAATAACAGGATATTTGTTTTTAAAGGAAAACAATATCATTTAACGGAGAGGTGTCCGAGTGGTCGAAGGAGCACGCCTGGAAAGTGTGTATACTCCAAAAGGGTATCGAGGGTTCGAATCCCTCTCTCTCCGCAAAACCTTTTAGAAGGGTTTCATTTTGACACGCTGTTTTGTAGCGGATGCGGATAATTCCTTATCTTGGCAACCACATGAAGCACCACATCCCAACAGCCATAAGGAGGCTTTCCTTGTTGACCGCCGTATTTTTCTTGTTCGTCCACAGCGTAAAGGCGCAAAAACAAGCTACGCTTAGCGATAGCATTTCCGTTTTTTTCGATGAGTTTAAAACGGCTTCAAAACTGCATGTCGGCCTCTGGAATAAGGATTTATATGGGCCAACGATTTTTGTTGATCCGAAAACCAGGAAGCTTTTTGCCAACGAAGCCGATACAGCTGGCCTGTTAAAACCCAATGGCCATAATTATTCTGGCGTTTTGCCTGCCAAGATCAATATTGCCAACACCGCCATCAACTGGGGTGGCAAGAGATGGGCCATGATCATGTTGCCACTTCCTCCAGACCAACAGCATAGGCTCAATTTATTGGCCCACGAATCATTTCATCGCATCCAGCCTGAATTGGGATTTGCCCTCGGCAATGCCGAAAATAATCACCTCGACCAAAAAGACGGCCGGATTTACCTGCGCTTGGAGCTCGAGGCACTAAAGAAAGCCATCCAATCGGCCTCGGCAAAAGAACAGAAACAGCACCTGACCCATGCACTTACCTTTAGAGCATACCGACAGTCGCTTTATGCCAATTCGCGCACTACGGAGAATGAATTGGAACTCAATGAAGGCATCGCCGAATTTACCGGCGCAATGCTTAGTGGCAGAAACCAAACGGAAATGGCCGCATTCTTTTTAAAGGGGATAGACGATTTCTTTAAAAACCCCACCTTTGTGCGCTCTTTTGCTTATTATAGTACCCCTGTATATGGTTGGTTACTCTATAAAAGCGACAAAAACTGGAACAAAAAAATTACGGCAAAAACCGATTTGACCAACTATTTTATCAAGGCATTTAGTATCCGTATGCCGACTGCTATAAAAACCGCAGCCGAAAACGCCATTGACATTTACAACGGAAAGGCCATCATTAAAGCGGAAACCGAAAGGGAAGAAAAAAACAAGAAGATTGTTGCCGAATACAAGCTTAAATTTATTGAACAGCCCCATTTCGAACTCAAATTCGTGAAAATGAACGTTTCGTTCGATCCCAGAAATATTGTGCCCATTGAAGACAAAGGCACGGTTTACCCCAACATCAGGATTACAGATTTATGGGGCATTTTAACGGTTCAAAACGGAGCGCTGATGAGTCCGAATTGGGACAAGATCTCCATCTCGAATCCCATCGATACGGCCACTAAAAAGATTACTGGCGATGGCTGGATACTTGAGTTGGCCGATGGCTATACTGTAGAGCAAGATGTAGCCACTGGAAACTATAAGCTGGTTAAACGATAGCTTTTCCAAACACCAAAGTATTGCCATCGGGATCTTCAACGGCAAAATCGCGTAGGCCATAGGCACGGTCGGCAATGGGAACCGTAATAATAGCCCCTTGCTTGCTAATGAGGTCGTAATAAGCATCAACCTCGCTACAGTCGATAGCGAAATGTGCGCTGCCTGGTGCCTTTTTGATGCCATGGTTGGTTACGCCATTCAAATGCAGGGCAACATCGTCGTAGTTCAGGCCAACATACTCGCCAAATTCAAAATCAACTTTAAAGCCCAGTACATCTTTATAATAATCGAGGGCCTTGTTCAGGTCAGTTACATGGATTATTGCCGTTAAGCTTAATGCTTTCATCAGTTTAGGTATTTGTTGTAGATTAGCTAAATATAGCTTTTCTCATCAAAATTACAAAGGCAGTTCCAGGTGGATATCGTCGGGCTCCATGGCCCACAGCTGCGGGTTTATTTCGGTAGCGAGCTGTGCTCCTTGAGCCAGGTAAAAGTCTACGGTATGTTGGGTCGGCGTGGCCGAAATGTATAAATGGCTTGCTTCAAAAGTGCGCGCTATGATTTTAATGGAGTGTAAAAGCTGTTTGGCAATGCCTTGGCCACGATGTGGCCTGCTTACATACAGGATGTCCATTTTGCAATAGCTTTTATCCCGACCAAACAACGGCAGGGCTACCGATGCCATGCCCACCAATTTATCTTGTTCAAAGGCGCCCATTATCTTTCCGCCAGCCTGTAGCAGCTCGCTTTGGCGCTGCATCAGTTCCGAGAGTTCTTCGGCGGTAAAACCCGTAGCCAGTTGTGCATCGGCTATCAAAACCAGCTGCCCGTTTTGAAGCTGGTAGCTTGCCTCGATGGCTTCGCTTCGGTCTATTTCGGCCAGTCGATAAAGCTCATCGGCCTGCATTGCGCTTAAAAACATGGCTGTTGTTTTATTTCAGGGCATCAATTTCGTCTTGCAATTTTTTGGGCAACGATTTCAGGATAAGCATATAAGAATGGTCGATCTGCTCTTGCAGCTGTTTGAACGAAAGACCGCCATCCAAGCGAACCGAATTCCAATGCTTTTTGTTCATGTGAAAACCTGGGGTAATTTCCCAGTGGCGCTCGCGGAGTTCGATGGCCAATTCGGGATCGCATTTTACATTGAACCAGGTGCCATTGTCTAAGCCGATGAGCAAGAAAATCTTTTCGCCAACTTTAAAAACAAGCGTTTCTTCACCAAAAGGAAAACCTTCCGTAGCTCCGGGTTTGCTGAGGCAATAATCTCTGAGTTCTTCGATGTTCATGTGCTTCGATTAAGGGATACTCAAAGAACGGATATTTTCAAGAAATTAAGGGGCTTTCTTTTGTCAAAAAATCACAACAACGAAACTTATATTTGTGTACAGGCGTTTAATTCAATAAAAATATCATGAGCTGGTCTGCCCAACAATACAGCAAATTCGAAGCGGAGCGTAATCGTCCAATTTTCGATCTTTTGGCACCTATTCCTACCACAAGCGTTCGCCAGGCGGCCGATATAGGCTGTGGCCCCGGAAATTCTACCGAACTCTTGCTCAACAAATTTCCAATGGCAAAGGTAATTGGCATGGATAGTTCCGAAAATATGATCGAGGTAGCCCGCAAGCGTTTGCCACAAGTACAATTTGAGCTTGCCGATATTGCCAATTGGTCAAACGAAGGACCGTTTGATGTGCTTTTGGCCAATGCGGCCCTGCAGTGGGTTCCCGATCATGCCACCTTGTTCCCAAAATTGATCAATAAGCTGGCCAAGGGCGGTACCCTGGCCGTGCAGATGCCGGATAATTTTGAAGAACCGGCCCATCGCTTAATGAGAGAAATGGCCAAAAACGGACCTTGGGTCGAGAAATTGGCCCATGCGCACCAGCGGATAGACAGGCAAAGCGCCGAATGGTATTATTCGACCTTGCGCCATCAAACAAGCCGATTGGATATTTGGCGTACGGTTTATTACCATCCGCTTCAGGGTGGAGCCAGAGCCATAGTGGAATGGTTTAAGGGAACCGGATTAAGGCCTTTCTTGCAACCACTTAATGAAGCCGAACAACAGGATTTTCTGGCGCAATACGAGGAGGCCTTAAGCAAGGCTTATTCCATTTATCCCGATGGTACGGTGCTTTTGCCCTTTCCACGGCTGTTTATTTTGGCTACGCGTTAAGACTGGATAAAGTGCCAGCAAACTCCGGCTATATCAATCAGGTTCATTTCCTGTCCGTAAGGCTGCTGGGTAATTGTGCCGATGCGGATCTTGAATTTTTCGGGAATATGGTTGGCTAGGATAAAATCGCGATAGGCCTGTACATTGCTTACCTGTACGCTGATCATCAGGTTTTGGGCAAATTCTTCGTGGTCGTAGCGTTGCAGTATAAATTTGCAGCTTTCGTTTTCAAAACCCGCATAGTCGCCTGCATCCCAGGCAAGCCTAAAGCCAAGGGCCTGAAAAAGCTGTTTAGAACCTTCGAAATCTTTACCTGAAGGCACAAAAGGTTCGAGTGATTGAAATTGGAAATCCATTATTGTTTCTTGTTTAAAGTTGAACGGCAAGCCTTGCTGTTCGGTATATCGTGGTTTTAAATATAAGCAAGTCTTTTGGTTTTCGATGTTCCATCATCGCCTAAAAAACAAGGCCCCAGCAAATGCCGGGGCCAAGCAACTAAACAGGATTTATTAAGGGACTTTTATTGTTTTGCGTTGGGTGGTGTGCGCACTGAAATAACCTAAAGCGCCACCTTGTATATTGGTTAAGGGGTTAGAAGGAGCCGCGTTGTTGCCATTACCCGATGCACCGTTGCGCAGGCTATAAAAATACTTGTACACGGTGGCATCAATGCACTGCATCTCCATGGTCAGGTCGTCGCCTTTTTTCAGGTCGATACTCAGATCGTCGTTGGGATTGTTATAGTTCAGGATGGTGTTTACCGTTTGCCCCGGCGTAAACTCGTCGTTAAAGGTAAACAAGGTCTTTTCTTTTTTGTTGTTGAGGTATTGTACAAAGCGGTAATAGTTCTGTTCTCCTGCCGGATCTTTGTACTTAACCACGGCAAAAGTGCGCGGAACATTGTCTTTATTAAGGTCGTATTTGCTTTGGCTCACGTAAACACTATCGAGCGGTACTACTTTGGGCATCGTACAGTTGGCCGTATAGTTTTTACCGGCAAGGCTTACCAACAGGCGGTACGAATTGCCCGGCGCACCCACCAGCGTAGCGGCTTGGTAAATGCCTTTGCTGGTTTCGGTAAGGGAATAAGCCGTGCCATTGTTTTCAATGCTTACCTGCGCGCCGCTTACGCCGTTAAAACTGTTGTTGTCCTTAAAATCTTTCGTGGTGCTGATCAGTACCTTGGCACCACCGGCCTCGTTGCTTACCGTAGCTTCGATTACATAATCTGGCGTTGCATTTTCGAGCTGGAGGTCTATTGCTTTTTCGCAGGAAGAAAATAAGCATCCGATGATTAAAAAATAGCCAATATAACGTGAAGTTGAACTCATGCCATTAAAATTTAAAGTTATAGGAAATAGAAGGAACAAAGGTGAATAAGGTTGTTCTTACGGCTTCGGTTTGGGTAGGATCGCCTTTTTTGTCCCTGAAAAATATGGTGTAGGCATTTTCGCGCCCATAGGCATTATACAGGCCCAATACGAGTTCTGAAGAGAATTTTTTGGTCTGTTTCAGCTGTTTGGTTGCCCCCAGATCTAAACGGTGGTAACTTGGCATACGCGAAGCATTGCGACTGGTGTAATAATAATAGTTGACGCCATCAATTTGGTATTTGCCGTTCGGAAAGGTTACCGCATCGCCGGTATAGTAGATGAAATTGGCCGATAGAGTCCACTTATTGGTGAGCTTGTACATGGCCACCACGGCGATGTCGTGCGTACGGTCTTGGCGGGCGTTGTACCATAGGTTATCGTTAATGCCGTCAATTTTCCGTTCCGATTTAGAAAGCGTATAGCTGATCCAGCCGGTTAATCGGCCTGCTTTTTTCTTAAACAGCAACTCGAGGCCGTAGGCCCTGCCTTTGCCATAAAGCAATTGCGTTTCTATAGGCTGATTGGTAAAAATATTGGCGCCGTTACGGTAATCGACCTGGTTGTACAGCTGTTTGTAATAGGTTTCGGCGCTCAACTCGTATTGGTGCTCGCTAAAATCGCGGTAATAGCCAACAGAATACTGGTCGGCCTGTTCGGGCTTGATGATGTTGGTGCTGGCCACCCATTTATCGGTAGGCGAACCCGCATTAGAATTGCTGATCAGGTGCAGATTTTGAGCGTTGCGGGCGTACGATGCCTTTACCGAACTGTTTTCGTTCAGCTGATAGGCCATAGCCAGGCGAGGCTCGAGGTTGTAATAGGTTTTGACCAATTCGCCAGAAGCGTAACTAGTGTTGCCTATAATATTGCCGTTGCCATCCAAATCGTAATAATCGCCTTTGCCCAAAATGCTAAATGCCGATATCCTGAGGCCATAGGTAAGCGAGAAACGGTCGGTAGCCTTCCAGGTATTGCTGGCATAAACGGCATTTTCCCACGAGTAGCGGTTCTGCAGGTTTTGCGAAAGAATGCCCGAATTGCCAGTGGCCGAAATCTCGCCCGGCTTAATGGTATGGTAAATGCTGTTAAAGCCAAAGCTGACCGAGTTTTTGCTGTTGGCATACCATTGCAGGTCTTCTTTCAGGTTCCAATCGCGCAGCTGCGAAAAAATGTTGTATTCGTTTACATCTTCCTTAATGTTGATGTTGTATTTGTAATTGCTAAAACTCGCCGAAGTGTTGGAAAAGAGCTTGTTGCTAAAAATGTGGTTCCAGCGCAAAGTGGCTATGCTGTTGCCCCAGTTGATATCGGCCACATCTCTTGCCACCAACACGTCTTTGCCCAAATAGCCCGAAACATACAAGCGGTCTTTTTCGCCCAGAATGTAATTGGCTTTGAGGTTAAAATCGTAAAAGTAAAGCTGGTTGCGGTTGATGGTGCTGTCGCTCGAAAGCTTTAGGAATAGATCGGCATAGGTGCGTCGGGCAGAAAACAGGAAGGAAGATTTCTCTTTTTGGATAGGACCCTCTACATTGACCCTGGCCGCAATGAGTCCAATACCGCCACTCACACCAAATTTTTGGTTGTTGCCTTCGTTCATCTTGATATCGAGCAGAGAGGAGAGCCGGCCCCCATACTGAGCGGGCATATCGCCTTTGTAAATGCTCATGTTTTTGATGGCATCGGAGTTGAAGGTTGAAAAGAAGCCCAGCAAGTGCGAAGCATTGTATACCGGTACCTCATCCAATAAAATCAGGTTCTGGTCGGCCCCGCCACCGCGGACATAGAAATTGCCGTTGCCCTCGCCAGCCGATTTGATACCCGGCAAGAGCTGGATGGTTTTCATGACATCTTTTTCGCCAAAAAGTACCGGTACGTTTTTAATGTCTTGGATGTTGAGTTTTTCTACGCCCATTTGCGGATTGCCCAAATCGCGACTGCCTCTGGCCTTGGCCACAATATTTACGGTAGCCAATTCCTGCGAGTTCTCTTCGAGCGCGAGATCCATTTTTTTGTTGCCATCGAGCGTGAGGCTGATGATTTCGTTCTTCATCCCTACGGCCGATACGGCCAACTGGTAGTTGCCTTTGGGCAGGGTGAGCGAGAAAAAGCCATATTCGTTGGTCGAAGTGCCTTGCGAGGCCCCAACGGCCCTAATGGTAGCTCCAATAAGGGTTTCGCCAGAGGCCTTCGAAGTAAGCGTACCACTTACGGTAAACTTGCTGTTGCTGGCCGGATTAGCCGCCGGAACGGCGTTTGGCTTTTTTAGCTTCTCGGCATCAAAACGGATCAGTATTTCCTGGTCCAGCAAACTGAAAGTATAAGGCTGGTTGCTCAGCGCTGCGGTTAGCACATTTTCAAGCTTTTGGTTTTTGGCCTCGATGCTAATTTTGGCCTGGCTGCTGGCCACGGTTTCGTTGTAGGTAAACCTTATGCCGCTGGCTGCCGTAATTTTATCCAAAGCCTGTTTTAAAGGCTCGTTTTTGAGGCTAAGGGTAATCGGCTTATCCAAGGGGCTGCCTTGTTGCGCCATAAGGGGGACATGCGTAACCAAGAAAAGCAGCAAGGCCAGCAACGTCACTTTAACAAATAAGGGGAGCTTCATCACAATATAAAAAATGGACATGAACCCGTAAGGTTCGGTTTTTTTCATGATTTTAAATTTAAGGGTGATCGACTTGTCTCGAGCTTTGGAGACTTTAAACAGGTTCTTTTGTGGTTTGGTTAAGCCCGATCCTTAGAACCGGGCTTTTTCATTGTGTGTGGTGTTTGGGGGTGTTTTTTGTTAATTATTATTGGGGTTTTTGGGTTGCAGTAAATAGGTTTTGCCGTCTTTGTGCCAAGTGATATCCATTACGGCCGCTAGCTTGTCCAAGGTTTGTGGCAAGGGAATGCTGGTTTTGAGCTGGCCGTAAAAAGCTTTGTTCAATAACGAAGGAGCCAGCTGTATGCTGATGCCATATTGCATTTCCAAGGCTTGGCTTACCGTTAACAATGAAGCGCCGTTATAATTGAATAGACCGATGCGCTGCTCAATAAACTGCTGGGCCTCCGGGTAGTTTTCCTTAACCAGGCCTTTCGTCCTTTTGTTAAAGACTACGCGCTGGTTGGCTGTCATGATTTCGGTTTTTTGCTGTGCCGTAACCCCAACCTTGCCGCTAACTACCGTAACTTCGGCCTTGTTGGCGGCGGGATAGGCCCGTACATTGAAGCTGGTACCCAGTACAATGGTGCGCATGGCGCCCGATTGGATCACAAAAGGATGTTCTGGATCGTGTTTTACTTCAAAAAAGGCTTCGCCACTTACTTGTATTTGTCGCTCGTGGCCCCTAAACGCATTCGGATAACTGATTTGCGTAGCCGGACTCAACCATACCTTGGTGCCATCGGCAAGCTGAATTTGACGATGTTGCCCAGGCAAAGTAGCCAATTGCATCTGTTGCACTGGATTAAACAGGTTTTGGATCGGTTCTTTAAACAAGGTAGCCCCAAATACAACAAGCACTACGGCTGCCACGGCCGCTATGCGTGGCCATAGTTTAAAGGTTTTTGGCTGGGCCACTTCTTGGGCCAGTTGCTGGTCGATGTTGGCTTTTAGGTGCGCTTTCAGTTGTTGTTCATCAACATACTTGCTCTCGCTCAACAACAGTTCTTCGTCGTTAAAACTGTTGTACCATTGCTCAAAACGGATTTTTTCTTCGGGCGTAAGCGTGCCATTTTTCCATTTGTAGGCCAGTTCCTGTAATTGTGGGTTGGGTTTTTCCATGCGTATGCCGAGCATCTTTTAACATATAGTCAATGTTGCACGGCAATACCCTTAGTCGGTCATGAAATTTATTTTCCGAGCAGGAACAAAAGCAAGGGCAGGGAAATCTTCAGGCTTTGCCTCAAACTGCTTAGGGCTTTGGAAAGATGCGCTTCGACGGTTTTTTCGGAGATGCCCAGTTCGCTGGCAATTTCGGCATAGGTCTTGTTTTCTTCGCGACTCATCAAAAAGACCATTTTGCACTTGGGCGGCAATTGGTTGATGGCTTCGCCTAAAAGTTGGCGCAATTCTTTTTCGGCTAGCCAATCGTTGGTGCTGTCGGTGGTTTGCGGAGCCGAATTGGCCAGATTAACCAAATGCTGCTGCTGTTTGTACTGACTGGCCAAATGGTTAATCACTTTGTATTTGATGGCGGCCGAAAGATAGGTGGCTATGCCGTTTTTGATTTGCAAGTCGGCACGGCGCTGCCATAGGCTTACAAAAATATCCTGCACAATTTCTGTAGCAACATCTTCGTCGGCGGTACGGTGCATGGCCACGGCAAAGGCCTTGTCCCAATAACGATTGTAAAGCTCGGTAAAGGCCAAACGGTCGTTAGCGCCGACCAGTTTTAACAGCTCGTGGTCGCTGGCATTTTCATGAAAAGACTGCTGTAGGGCCAGAGGCATTTTTGCGTTTGTGGTTTAAACTATAACTGCAAAATTAAGAACAAATTGCATGTTGGCTTCTCCTTAACATTTTTTAACCCAATCTAATCTATTGTCTGATGAAGTGGGCAGTTTTGTTAAAAAGGGCCGATTAAAATGACGGATATCTTAATTTGCCATGATTAGATAACCTATTCTTGCCTAAAGTTACGGCTTTGTTCAAATTTAATGGGCTGATAATTAAATAAATAAATTTTTCAGGTCTTAATCGGTCTGTTTTTTAGGAGGTTGGCTCGATTTTTTAAAAGAATAGGCATCAAATTTGTGCAATTCGGTTACACAAACACTAAAACCAACGGAGATTTTTAACGCCATTTTAATCGACCGAATAAATGCTGCCTTTGGCGGCATTTATTGTTTATGGGCAGGAGCCGCTGCTTAAGTTTCATCATACATTTTTATAGACCTGTTTTTTGTTTACTTTAGGTTGAAAAATTACATCATCCTCCATGAAAAAATTAGGTATTTTACTACTTGCAATCAGCAGCTGTTACGCGGCGGTTGCCCAAAACCAAACGGCAACAAATTATTTTAATGAAAAAGACAGCGTTCAGATTAGCGGAAAGATAATTGGTTATAAGCCTGGTCAAGGCGACCATTTTATGACCTTTTCTACCTACGATCTTAGGGGAAAAGCTACCAACGAGGCTATTCAGATTAAAGAAAACGGAGATTTTTGGATTAAACTTTACCAGCCCTTTGAAGGCGATATGCTTTTAAATTACAAAGACGCTTTCATAGACCTTTATACAAAGCCCGGAACAGTCATAAGACTGGAAATTAATAATGATAAAATAAGTAGCGAAAAAAATAATGAAGGCGCTGTTGTTGCTTTTGGACAATTTGCAGCGCTTAATAATCTTTTGTTTAGGTTTCATCAAGAATTTGCCCAGCAGCCGTTTAGCAAGGTAAACATGGGCGATAAAACCCAAAGTGACAGCTTGTATGCTGCGCGTAAAATGGCAAGATTGGATGAGCAATTGAGATTCTTGGATTCTTTCGTTAAACAACACCAAGTGAAGGACCAGTTCTTTATCAATTGGAAAAAAAACGAGCTGCAATACAAGACAGGTATTGATATTTTATTTTTTCCTTTTGCAGGTAAGTTTAATGACAAGATTGTCCAGTCTCAACTGCTCAAAATTATTGAAGCAATTCCGATTAATAATCCAGGAGCCCTGAACAACTCGGCTTATTATGGGTTCTTGAAAATGTTGAGCACAGGCCAAGAGATTATGGTTAATATCAACCCCAGCTATGATTTGGCGAAGAAGCAAACAGGCAATGTGATTGATTTATATTTAAATGAGGTTGACAAATTCTCAACCGGGCCGAGCAAAGACATCTTACATTACAACCTGCTTGTAGATAAAGCCAGTTTTGTAAAGGATACTTTGGCTTGGGATAGACAGGTAAAGACGATATCAAACCCATTTCTCCGCCAAAAATTGATAGAGAAGAAAGCAAAAACAGTGAAGGGCTTCACTTCGTATGCTATTCTTGATCGCCTGCAAAAGCTTAAGGCAAACAAATCTTTAAAACAAAAACTGATCGACCTCTTTACCCAAACCAAGGGAACAAACTTATACATTGATTTTTGGGGAGATTGGTGTGGCCCCTGTATGGCCGAAATGCCAAGCTATCCCAGGTTGATTGATGCATTTAAAGGCAAACCGCTTAAATTCTTGTTTCTTTCGGCTTTTACAACCGAAGAAAACATGTTGGCCGTTAAAAAGAAATATGGCATTGAAGCAGAATTTGTGAATCTCAATAAAGATGAAGTCGCGATTTTAAACAATGTGTTCGAGTTTTATAGCTATCCGTCTCATTTTTTAGTGAATAGTGAAGGCAGAGTGGTTGCTAATACTTTGGGACATGTTGGTGAAGGAGCAATTGGCGAAAAGGTACAGGCATTTGATAAAATCTTAAATCAGAAATAGCATTCGAAGACAATGAGCTCAATTTATAACCTATTTTGTTAAGTTATTTATTGAGCTCATCGTTTGTGTAAGCGCTGCAGATGTATTATTCTTGGTACTTTAAACACGAACGGGCTAAACCTTTTAATTTTATACCCCATCAATTAAACAATGGCTATGAATAAATATTTACTTACAGTTGCAGCGCTTGCCTCGGCATTTGTTGCCAATGCCCAGCAGGGCAAACTAACAGCCAAAGATTATGAGCGTGCCGAAAGCTTTATGGCTTATAATACCTCGCCACTTATCGATAAGGCAGGAATTTTTCCGAATTGGTTAGAAAACGACCAATTTTGGTACACCGTGAAAACGGCTAACGGTTCTCAGGATTTTCTGGTTAATCCGGCCAAAAAGAGCAAAGTGGCGACAGATGCCTATAAAAATGCCGAAGCACCACGCGCGGCCAGGTTTAGGGGCAATAACGAGGTGTTGTCGCCCGATGGCAAAAAAGCCGTTTTTATTAAAGACTGGAACCTTTGGGTACGCGATGTAGCCAGCAACAAACAAACCCAGCTTACTACCGACGGGGTTAAGGACTACGGCTACGCTACCGATAATGCCGGTTGGACCATGAGCGATGGCCCGATTGTACGCTGGTCGCCTGATTCTAAAAAAGTGGCCACTTTCCAGCAAGACCAACGCAATGTAAACAACATGTACCTGGTAACCACCAATGTGGGTGCGCCGGTACTCAAACAATGGAAATATCCTTTGCCTGGCGATAAGGTAATTGCCACGATCAGAAGGGTGATTGTCGATGTGGAAAATGCAAAAGTAATCAGCCTGCAAATTCCGCCAGATCCGCACCGCGCTACCTTAAGCGACGACATTGCCAGTAGTGGCACTTTTGACGATATCGATTGGAAAGCGGATGGCTCGGAAATGGCTTTTCTTTCTACCTCTCGCGATCATAAGCAAGAGAAATTCCGCATTGCCGATGCCAATACTGGTGCCGTACGCGAGGTTTTTGAGGAAACCGTAAAAACCCAGTTCGAGTCGGGCCGTGGAGCCATTAACTGGCGCTACTTGCCGGCAACCAAAGAAATTTTGTGGTATTCGGAGCGCGACGATTGGGGCCACATGTACTTGTACGATGCCACCACCGGCAAACTGAAAAACCAAATTACCAAAGGGCCATGGTTAGTGGGCCGTTTGTTAAGGGTTGACGAGAAAAACCGCGTAATTTACTTTACAGGTCATGGCCGCGAAAAAGGCAATCCTTATTTTGCCTACCTCTACAAAGTGGGTTTCGATGGCAAAGGCTTGACCCTGCTTACGCCAGAAGAAGGCAACCACTCGATTACTTTCTCGCCGTCATATAACTATTTTATCGATACCTATTCACAGCCAGATGTGCCACCAACCATGAACTATCGTGATGTAAAAGGCAACCTGATTACAGCGTTAGAAAAAACAGATGTATCGAGATTAGCAGCTAAAGGCTGGAAAGCGCCAGCTCAGGTAAACGTAAAAGCCCGCGATGGCAAAACCGATATTTACGGACTGGTATTTACGCCAACTAACATGGATCCGAACAAGAAATATCCGGTTATCGATTACATTTATCCAGGTCCACAAGGTGGTAGTGTAGGCAGCTGGTCGTTCTCGGCTTCGAGGGGCGATAACCAGGCCTTGGCCGAATTGGGCTTCATCGTGGTGATGATTGAAGGTACAAGCAATCCTTTCCGTTCAAAAAGCTTCCACGATATGAGCTATGGCAACATGGCCGATAATACTCTGCCAGATCAGATTGCAGCCATTAGACAACTGTCGGCGAAATATCCAATCGATACCAACAAGGTAGGCATTTGGGGCCATTCGGGTGGTGGCTTTGCTACAGCAGCCGCTATGTTCCGTTATCCTGATTTCTTTAAGGTAGGTATTGCCGAATCGGGTAACCACGAAAACCGCAACTACGAAGACGATTGGGGCGAACGCTACAATGGTTTGGTAGAAAACTCTGATTACGAAGCGCAAGCCAATCAGAACTATGCCAAAAACCTGAAAGGAAAACTGATGTTGGCACATGGTATGATGGACAACAACGTACCGCCTTACAATACGCTTTTGGTAGTAGAGGCCTTGAATAAAGCCAACAAAGACTACGATTTGGTTATTTTCCCTAACAGTGCACACGGCTTTGGTGCTTATTCGCCTTACATGATGCGTCGTCGCTGGGATTATTTTGTAAAAAACCTGCTTAATTTAGAACCGCCAAAAGAGTATCCGTTAAGAGGAACTACTGCGGCGAGGAACTAATTCTTTAAAAATCGTCATGGCGAACGTAGTGAAGCAATCTCTTCGATACAGATTGCTTCGTCAAGTTGTTCCTTGCCATGACGATTTTTTTTACCTCAAAATAGGCAGCTTGATGTAGCTGTCGTTATACCATTTTACCTGTAAAGGCTCTTTGGCATCTTTGATGCTTTCCAGATTTACATCTTTGCCTGTACCATAATTGATCTGTTCGCTGGCACTCTTGTTAATGTTTACCAAGGCTACAATGCGGCTTCCTTTGCTCAACTTTTTGACGCTGAGGTAAGTATTGCTAAAAGGCAGGGTTTCTTTTTTGCCCGGTACCAGCAGTTTTCTCTTGCTGTGGTTGGCTGCATAGCTTGCTCTGCCCATAAAGTAGGAGAGGTAAAAGTATTTCCCTTCGGGTGTAAGCTCAAACAACACCACGCTATAGTCCATATCCTTTTTGTTGATCATGACCTTCATCTGTCCGGTAAAATTGCTGGTTAAATTAACGGCTTCGGGCAAGGGCTTGCTGTAAAACATCAGCCCGTTATGGAACAAAGTATCGTAAGTAATGTTGCGCAACCAAAAGTAGCTGTGTTTATTGCTGCGGTCCTTAAAATCTATTTCCTGCTTTAAAAAGGCTTCTTTTAAGGGTTTTTTGTCGCTCAGCTTAAAAACTTCTTGATCGCGTGCATTGCTGAGGTAAAGCACCAGCGAATCGTTGGCCATTTGTTTTAAGGATGGCGCACTTAGCCATTGGTTGGCACCCATCAGCTGATAATTCACTTTGTCTTTCAAAACCGTTGGTTTAGGGCCTCCCTTTAAAATGTAATCGAACCATTGGTAAATGATATCGTGAATGGGGATCTGTGCCACCGGATCAATTTTATAGCCGTTATACACCGAGTCGGGATAACCTTGTGCGCCGAAATGGCCATAAGGGCCAACCAATAAATAATGTTCGGCTTTCGGGTTGTATTTGAGGTGCTCGCGGTAGTAGTACATTTCGCCAATCTGTCCGCCGTCAAAATAGCCTGTGGTACTTAAAATAGGGATGTCGATTTTGGCAAAATCATCTTGGTAAGGAATCATGCTTTGCCAATAAGAGTCGTAAGAGGGGTGTGCGAGCCAACGCCTGAAGATTTTGTTTTTTGGTCGACCAAGCAGGCTGTCCAACGTAGGGTAAGGCGTACCGGCAGCATACCAGCGATCGTCAAGGTCGTTCCATTGTTTGTTGTTGTAATCGGCATTGTCCAGAAGCTTGTTATTGGTGGTGTAGTAAGTCCACGAGAATAAAAAATTCATCACCACGTTATTGGTCATGGGTACATCGAGCCCCGGAGATGCAGAAGCCGAAGTAACAATGGTTTTTAAGGCAGGATGCAAGTGCTTGGTAGCCGCCCATTGCGTAAAGCCGTTATAGCTGCCACCGTACATGGCCACCTTTTGGTTGCTCCAAGGCTGCTTGCTGATCCAATCGATTACGGCTGTAGCATCCCGCCCGTCATATTCGTAAGGCACGGCTTCATCCGGACTGTTTTTCTTGCCCCGTGTATAGGCCACTACACCTACATAGCCTTTGTCGGCCGCTTCTATAGCCTTGTTGATATCGCTGAGGCGGGCATAGATGGTAAAACTTAAAATGGCAGCCTGCTTTTCGGCCACATTTTTCTTGCGGACTACCAAGGCCGAAATCTGTGCGCCAACTTTGGTAGGAATCAATAAACTGTCTTGCACCAAGTAAGCACTCAGGTCTTTTTGGGCTGCGGGTTTAGTGGTTTGGGCTCGACTGCCTAAGCTCAGCAATAGGCAAAGCATGGCCAGGGAGAAGGTTTTTCTCATTAAAATCATATCATTAAATTAGGGGTTAATTAAAACATATTTCGGTTTTTAAATAGGGCACTTTGTCGACTGGAAGCCCTATAGCTTTCGCCGGTTTTTAACTGGAACGATAAACGGCCGTTGGCATCGGGTATAACCTGTTCAATAAAGCTGGTGTTGATCATGGTATTGCGGTTTATCCTGAAAAACAGATTGGGGTCGAGGGTCTTTTCCAGCTGGTTTAGCGATCTTTTGAAAAATACCTTTTCACGGTTAAAATACAAACGCGCATAGTTGCCTATCGATTCGATCAGGTACAAATCTTTAAATGCTATAAAATGGTATTTCTCGCCCTCCTTTACAAAAAGATGTGCGGGTTTAGTGGTATTTATATTCTGTAATTGCTGCCTGATTTTGAGGATGGCTTTCTCCAATCGTTCCTGGCGGACGGGTTTTACCAAATAATCGAGCGCATTGAGTTCGAATGCTTTTACGGCATATTGGTCAAAGGCGGTGGTAAAAATGACAGCAGGCACATGATCCAGTTCTTCCAACAATTCAAAGCCTGTTTTGCCGGGCATCTGTACATCCAAGAAAATAAGATCGGGTTTGAGGCGGTTAATCAATTCCTCAGCTTGAAAGGCATTAGAGGCTTCGCCCAAAAACGCTAAATCGGGATAGGACTTCAGGCTCCACTTCATTTCTTCGCGGGCCAAGCGCTCATCGTCTATGATCAAATAGCCTAATTTGCCCATTGTAAAGGGGTTTTTAAAGTGGCCAAAACGCTTTGTTCATCCAAAATCTCGATGCTAAAACTGGCTTTGCCGTTAAACTGAAGCTGCAACCGTTCCTGCAGGTTTTTTAGTCCCAAGCCAGTGTTGGCATGTATTTGTAGCTTACCAGGATTTTGTACCGTAGCGAAAAGAAAGCCATCTTGTGCTGTAATGCCGACGAAAATAATACCGCCCTCTGGTTGCTGTGCAATACCGTGTTTGATGGCATTTTCAACCAGGTTTTGCAGACTAAGCGGAAGCACCTTGGCGTCTAACGTTTGCGATTCGATCTCAAAACTTACCTGTAGCCGTTCTTCAAAACGCATTTTCTCCAGCTCTACATAATCGTTTATCAAATCCAGTTCTTCCCGTAAGGTAATCAAGGCATGGTCGCGGTTGTAAAGCGAAGTGCGCAAAAGATCAGAAAGGAGGTCGATAGCCCTTCTGGCAGCAATTGGGTTTTCGTTAACCAGCGCCTTGATGTTGTTGAGCGAATTGAAGAAAAAATGGGGGTTCAGCTGTGCTGTTAAATTGTCAAGTTGCGCGTTTTTGGCCACAAGGCTCAGTCGCGCACTTTCCTTGCTGGCCCTGATTTCGGCCTGGGCATAATGGTATAGGTAGTACGCTAATATCCAAATGCACATGAGGCGAATGCCCGTCATCCAAGTGGTCAACCAGCTTTGTTTGAAATAGATCGAAAGGCTTCCAACAAAATTTGGCTCCCATAATGCCCTGAACCAATAGTTTTTGGTAATGGTGAGGACCATGAAAATGCTTCCCAATAATAAGATTGCGGTAATTACAATAGGCAACAGCTTTTTGGGTCTTAGTTGTTCCCAATGTTGCTGTTTAGAAAGATTTCGGAACAGATGGGTAGGGATGATGTAGATACACAAATCACCCAAAAAATGAAATATGCCCAAGGTGAGGCTAAAGTTAGAACCCAAATAGCCTACGAATGCCCAATACAGCGCCGCCAACGACCAGCCGATGAGTTGGCATTTCCAATATAATGATAGGCTTCTTTTGGTGTTCGGCATTGGAGTTTTCAAGTTTAACGGAACAAATGAAACAAAACTATTTCAAAGGCAAAAGGAAAAGTACACGAACGTTAGGGAAGTGGTGATGAACGTTGTTTTTTTACCATCTTAGACGGCTAAGATCAGCGATATTACTACCCGCTTCGAATGAAGAAAGTAAGTATAGTTTTTTACCGCCTTAGACCGCTAAGAGAGGCTGAGGTTGGCATGTAGTTCTTCACTTCTTAATGGTTCAAAGGCATGGACAGTATGATTCTCTGCCGGAGCTTGCAGCCATGGAAATACGAAACGATATTACTACCCGCTTCGAATGAAGAAAGTAAGTATAGTTTTTTACCGCCTTAGACCGCTAAGAGAGGCTAAGGTTGGCATGTAGTTCTTCACTTCTTAATGGTTCAAGGGCATGAGCGGTATGATTCTCTGCCGGAGCTTACAGCCGTGGAAATACGAAACGATATTACTGGAGGCTTCGAATGAAAAAAATAAGTATTGTTTTTACCGCCTTAGACGGCTAAGAGAGGCTAAGGTGGGCATGTAGTTCTTCACTTCTTAATGGTTCAAAGAATGAGCAGTGTAATTCTCAGTTGGCTATTTACTGTTATGAAAACACAACACAATGTGACTGTAAGTTTCGAACGAAGAAAAATAAATTCCTTTACGTTTCGATGTGGTTAATGTTATCGTTTTTTTGTTCAACATGATCGGCAAGGCCGTAACCCTTTCTTTTGTTATCCTTATCTTTGTCTAAAAACAGGAGGATAATCAACGAAATAATGGGAATTAAAAAGGAAATAAAAAACCAGAACCAAAAATTCTTGCCGATGCTTTTGGCATAAATCCCCGCTACAATTTGTGGGATGAGCATCACGCTTAAGAGGAGGAGTTCTGGCATTGGCGATTAGGCTGTTATTGTTGACAAATGTAAAAATAACAGCCCAAACACTCACTTGGTTTTAGTAATTTTTTGTTGCTTCAGCTCATTTAAAATACTTGAAGTAATGCGGTAAAGACCACCTCCAGCCGAGGGATCGGTTTGGTTGGACAATACTACAATACCCACGTTGTAATCGGGATAAAGCATGCAGAAAGTACGGAAACCAGGTGTGCCACCATCGGTATAAAGGTAATAGTCCCAGTTAGCCGTTTTGCCGAGCGACCATTGAAAGGCATGCGCTTCCTTGTCGATATCGCCAGAAGTAATGCGATGGCTCATCTTTATCTCTTCGTCTTTTTCGGCCAGCTGATAGCTCAAATAATTGAGCATATCATTTACGTTAGAGCGTAACCCGCCTGCCGCCACAAATACCGTCGGAAAGGCCTTGGCTTCTTCTTTTTTGGCATTGTAACCCTTCAAAATATTTGATTGGGCATTGGCCGGAAATGTAACTTTAGTATTGGCCATTTTTAAAGGCTGTGCAATGTACTGCTGTACTAGATTATTGTAAGGCTGCTGGTAAATGCGCTCCAACACGTAGCCGAGCAACTGATAACCCACATTAGAATAAGCATATTTGAATTCTTTCAGGCTATCGAGTTTGATTTCATGAATCTGTTGCAGAAAGCCGGCTTCGGTAAGTGTAGCGCCGGTTGGATCTTCTTTAAGGCTATTCGGAAACTTGCTCGCATGTGCAATCAGGTAAATTACTTTTACGGGTTTGCCATCCGGATATTGTAAATTGGCAAAGCCAGCAGGCAGGTATTTTCTTATATCGGCCTGATAATCCATTTTGCCTTCTTTTACCGCGTGAGCCACCAATAGGCCCGTAAAGGTTTTGGTTATGGAACCGATTTCGTAAATGGATTGTGCGGTTGGTGTTTTGTGGCTTCCTACGGCAGTTTCGCCATAATTATAGGTGTATTTCTTATGGTTATCGATAAACCCAATCGAAAATCCAACACGGGTATTGTTTTTGAGGTATGCCTGTGCCGCTTTGTCAACTACAGAATCTAATTTGGTTTTTAATGGGTTATCGCTTAGGGTCTGCGCCGCGAGCGAGAGGCCTAGCATGAGCGAAATTGTTGTTAAAAGAAAAGTTTTCATGTCTGTTGGTTTGGTGGTTCTTTAATTAGACAAGTTCAGGCCCGTTTTGTTGCATACGATAAAGGTATGATGCTGAATTTGCCAGGAGCTAATCTATTAATTAATAAATGCTTAAATTAGGGCATGGAGAAAATCAGGACCATTATTACGGGCTCGACAGGTATGGTGGGCGAGGGCGTACTTTACGAATGTTTGCAAAACGAGGCGGTGGAAGCTGTTTTAGTCATCAACCGCAAGCCCTGTGGCTACAGCCACCCCAAGTTAAAGGAGATCATTCATGCCGATTTCTTCGACTTTTCTCCCATCGAGGAGCAATTAACCGGCTATAATGCCTGTTTCTTTTGCCTAGGCGTATCTTCGGTAGGTATGGACAAAGAAAAGTATTACCAAATGACCTATGTTTTAACCATGCACGTGGCCGAAACTTTAAGCAAGCTCAATACAAACATGACTTTCTGTTATGTATCTGGTGCAGGCACGAACACCAGCGAGCAAGGCGGTTCTAATTGGTCGAGGGTGAAAGGCAAAACCGAAAACGACTTGATGAAACTGCCTTTTGCGCAGGTCTTTAATTTCAGGCCGGGATTTATCAAACCCATCAAAGGGCTTAAATACGCACATTCGTTCTATAAATATATCAATTGGCTGTTCCCGATTGGGAGAGCGTTATTTCCCAATGGTTTTTGTACGCTCCAAGAGCTGGCCCTGGCTATGATCCACACGTTGAACCACCACAACGAAAGAAAAGCGGTTGAGGGCAAGGATATTATTGCCATGGCAAAGGAAGAACCTACCCATAACTGATGATTTCAGGATTAAAATTCAAATTTGAAGCTTCACAGGTAACTGGTCTTACTGCGTCCGAGCTTGTTAAGAATATTGTTGCGATCTTGGCAAAAGAGAATTATGAGATTGAGGATCAAACTAATCGAAGTATTGTATTTAGTCAGGAGCCCTTTGGGTTGGTCTGGAATTTTGAAGCTCCATATCTATTAGATGGTGGCCAATTTGAGTTTAAGGAACTAGGGGCCGAAACAACGGTGGTTTTAACTTATTTTGTCAGCATGGCCTATTCCTTGTTGGTGTTTATGGCTGTCATGATATTTGTTGTGGCAACTGGTTTTTATTGGGGCTTGTTACTGTTTGGGGCATTTTTTTTATTTGCTGGGGCGAGGCAATTTTTCATCACCAAAACTGTAGGAAAGGAATTGCTGGCTAAGGTACTAACGGAAACCTTCGATGCAAAAAGCACCGATTAAGGTGCTTTTCTATTATTTGTTTTCGCGTTTTCGCTCGTTGTCTTTATTCGAAGTCTGGTCGGAGCGCTGGCCACCGGCATTGCTGATGCCGTTCTGTTTTTTATCTACTTTGATATCCTGATGGGCGCGATTGGCCATTGGACCGCCTTGTACATGCGGATTGTTTTTGGGTGTGCTTACATTTTTCATCAGCTTAAATTTTAAGGTTCATCCTCGAAGAGCGCTGTTAAACTAACCTCATGCCAGTCAAATTTGTTTGCCAAAGACAACAACCTGTGGCTATTGACAAGTAAAAATCCTTTCTTTTCTTCAAAGACCATCATTTTTTAATGCTTAAAAGCACTTTTGAATTTTACTACGGAAAACCGGAAGGTAAGCAACGGTATTTGGCCATAGTTTTATGTCTGCAAGGAATTGAACCTCTGCGCTAGATAAATAGGTTAACCCCAATTGTCAGAATATTGAAAACGCTTTTATTGCTCTGCCTCAGCTGCGTGCTGTTTTACTTTTCATTTAAGCCAACAAAAACTGCCGAACTATCGACTGTAGCTACGTGCTATGGCAAAACACCCTGCAATGCTTGCTCAAATTGTTCGCGTTGCAAATATTGTGGCAATGGAGGCTCCTGTGGGGTCTGTGATAGTAAAACCGCACCAAAGCCAACAAGCAAGGAAGATCAAACGATCATTGCTCGTAAACCGAGCTTGGATGTGCAGTGTAAAGCTTTAACCAAAAAAGGAACGCGCTGTAAACGAAATGCCAGCAGTGGAGGCTATTGCTGGCAACATGGGAAATAGAATTATTCAAATTAAAACAATTTATATATGTACTTATTTTTTGATACTGAAACAACAGGATTGCCAAAGAATTGGAAAGCAGCAGTAACAGATTTGGCTAACTGGCCAAGATTGGTTCAGCTTGCCTATTTGTACTTTAATGCTAAAGGCGAGCTTATTGCTAGTGGAGACTTTATAGTAAGACCAGAGGGCTTTATCATTCCAAAAGAATCTTCTGATATACATGGCATAACAACAGAAAGAGCGATTAATGAAGGGTTGTCATTAAAAGTTGTTCTGGAAAATTTTTATGGATATTTAGATTCATGTACTCATTTGGTTGCACATAATATGAGTTTTGACGAGAAGATAATGGGCGCTGAATTGTTAAGAAATAACATGAAAGAGCTGATTAGTCAAAAATCAAGGATATGTACGATGTTGGGAACGAAAAATTATTGTGCTCTCCCAGGGCCTTATGGTTACAAATGGCCAAAATTATCAGAACTGCATTATAAGCTATTTGGTTCAGATTTTATGGAAGCCCATAATGCGGCTGCAGATATTCAGGCTACTGCAAGATGTTTTTGGGAACTTAGGAAAAGAAGACTGATTTAGTTAATGGTAATATTCTTTTCAGATTATCACCCCCAACGCCACCACTGAAATAACCACCCACAAAATCACCCCTAACACCAAGGGCTTAACGCCTACAGACCTAATTACTGTTAAAGAAAGTCCGCTGCCAATCAGAAATAAGGTAAGTGTAAGGCCGGCTTTGGCCCAGGCGGTAACGTAATGGCTGTATGCCTGTAGTTGTGGCACATAGCTGTTCAACAACATCGCCAATACAAACAAGCCAATAAAATAGGGGATTTTGATTTTGGCGGTATCGCCCTTAAAAACAAAGGCCGAAAGCAGCGAAATGGGAATGATCCATAAAGCGCGGGCCAGCTTTACTGTGGTGGCCACCGTAAGTGCTTCGGGGCCATATTTGCTGGCGGCGCCCACTACCGAGCTCGTGTCGTGTATGGCAATGGCGCACCAATAGCCAAACTGGCTTTGCGATAAGTTTAGCCAATGGCCTAAAGGCGGAAAAACAAATAAGGCAATAGCGTTGAGTACAAAAACGGTAGCCAAAGCAATAGAAGTTTGGTTTTCTTTGGCCTGTACTACGGGTGCCACCGCGGCAATGGCACTACCTCCACAAATAGCTGTTCCGGCGGCTACCAAATAGGCAGTTACTTTTTCTATGCGAAGCAATTTGGTAAGCAAGAAGCCAAGTCCAAAGGTAATCGAGATAGATAACAAGGTAAACGAAAAAGCACTTTTGCCTGTAGCGATGGCATTGTGAATGTTCATGCCAAACCCCAAACCCACTACCGAAGCCTGCAACAAAAAATGGGTGGCTTTATGGGTGTAAGAGGTAAATGGATTGCCCAACAAAATGGCCAGTCCGATGCCCAAAGCTAAAGCCAACGGCGGACTTACAAAAGGAAAGAGGCAAAGTAATGCCAATCCCATGAAAATAATTTTTGAAGCTAAAGCCCCTTGTTTAGCTTTTTGAAGAGTTGAAGAATGAAAAATAGCCATAACCAATAATTGAATGGCACAAATTTCAGTGCTTCGCCGTTGCCAAAGAAATTGCTATTGGTAATGTATCATTACTTAAAGTTATAATGAATGGCAAAATCCATAAACAGATTGCCTATAGCCTGCATGTTGCCCTGGGGTTCGATAAAGTAGAAATAGCGATCCATCGACAGATCTTTGATATCGACAACACTCAGCTTGTTTTCTTTCAATTCGTTTAAAATGGAATAGATAGATAGAAAGGCGGCGCAATCCGAATGCAACAGGTAAGATTTGATACTTTCGCTGCTGCCCAGTTGCATTTCTACCTGAAGCTGGTCTAAATGAATGCCTGCATGTTTCAGGTGGTGCATAATGATCTGCAGGGTGCCTGAGCCAGGCTCGCGCAAAAGCAGGGCAATGTTTTTAAGCTGCTCGGCTTTGAGGGTGCCTTTTTTCGCCAAGGGATGATGGCTGCTGGTTACCAGTACAATTTCGTCTTTCAAAAACTCGCTGTACTTAAAAGCGGTGTTTTTCGATCGGTTTTCTACCACGCCCAAATCAATGGTTTGTTGTGCGAGCAAGTGCTCAATCTGTTCAGAATTGGCTATGGTGAGGCTTACTTTGATGTCTGCAAATTTCTCATGAAAAGCAGCCAAAACGGCAGGCAACACATATTGGGCAATGGTGGTGCTGGCTCCAATGCGCAATTGTCCCTTATGCTGCTGGTTAAGCAGACTGATTTCAAACTCGAGCTCGCTATAAATGGCAAATATTTTTTCGCAATAGCCAAACAAAAGTTTACCGGCGGGCGTGAGCTTAATTTTGGTGCCCTCGCGGTCGAATACCTTGGTTTTAAGGTGGTATTCGATCTCCTTGATGTGCTTCGAAACCGCAGGCTGTGTAATGTGCAGTTCTTCGGCGGCCTTGGTAAAATTGAGGCGCTTGGCTACGGTATAGAAAACTTTTAACCTGAAATCGAACAAAGGCTTGGTTATTGGTAAGTTACAAAAGTAGCATTTACTTCAACACGGAGGGCTATTAAAAAAGCCGCTCCTTTTTGGAACGGCCTTTTGTTTTTATAGGTTAATTAATCTTTTAGAACTTGATACCTAAACCCACTTGAAACACCTGGTTTTTAAATTCCGGGTTTTGGCTGGTTCCGTTTTCATTGTTTTTCTGAAAATCGAGGGCATAGCGGCCGTTAATGCCAACTTGGTTGTTAATGTCGTAACGGAAACCGATTACACCACCTACCAGGCTCTTTTTAAAACGGTCTGAATTGTCTTCGATGATCTTTTGCTCTACCGTACCAAAACCGTTTTCGAACTTGTTATTGGTAGATAAGAGGAAAGATACCTGCGGACCAACCACTAGATTGAGCTTGTCGGCCAAGGTAATGCTGGCCAAAATAGGAAGTTCAATAAAATGGGTGCGTTGGGTAAATTCGCCAAAAGTAGAGGTTTGTTTATAACCCTTGGTCGAATAAAGCAGCTCGGGTGTAAAAGCCAAATTTTGCAACAATTTAATGTCTAGGGTTACACCGGCATGATAGCCTACAATGTAACTGGTTTTAAAATCGTTGTTTCCATCGTCTTTAATGATGTTTGAGATATTCACCCCCGCTTTGGCGCCAAGTCTGATGGCCTTATCGGTCGATTGAGCGTTGGCAACTCCTGTTATGAACAGTGCAATTGCAAGTACAGCTAACTTTTTCATAGTCTTATTCATTTTATTTGTGGATGGCATATTGGAATAAATGTGCCAAAGCCGAGATTTGAAATGTTAAATAAGGGCCAAGGATGGATGCAGGCCAGCCAAAAGCCCATTATTGAGTGTTTAAACAACTATTTGGAGTGCTTTGGCGAAGCCACGATGAGGCGCTAAAGTGTATCAAATTTAATACAATTGGCCCGGCAAGGCTCCAAGTTGGGCTAATTTTTTGGTTGGGCTCGATTAAATTCAGCATCTTTAATGCGCAAATTATTCACGATAAGGAAAAAGCAGCATACACAAATGAAAAAATCTCTTTTATATACCCTTGGCCTTGTGGCAAGCTTGGGCACCCTAAGCACACAGGCGCAACAAACACAGCCATCTTACCTCGAACTGTTGAAACAGCAGCCTAAATGGGTCGATTCGGTATTCAACAGAATGAGCAAAAAGCAAAAAATTGCCCAGTTGTTTTTTGTACGTGCGCATACCAACAGGGGACAAGCCTTCGAAGATTCGGTAGGCAAGGTCATTAAAAGAGAAAAAATCGGGGGCTTGGTGTTTTTTCAAGGCGGACCCGGTCGGCAAGCCATATTGACCAACAAATACCAAAAGCTGGCCAAAGTGCCTTTGCTTATTGCTTCTGACGGCGAATGGGGCTTGGGCATGCGTTTAGACAGCACCATTTCTTATCCTTACCAAATGGCTTTGGGTGCTGTTCAGAACAAAGAACTGATCTATAAAATGGGTTTAGAGGTGGCCAAAGACTACAAGCGCGTGGGCATGCACATGAACTTGGCTCCCGATGTGGATGTAAACAACAATGCCAAAAATCCGGTAATCAACTACCGTTCGTTTGGCGAGAACAAATATAACGTGGCCGAAAAAGGTGCAGCCTACATGAAAGGCATGCAAGACGGCGGTTTGATGGTCAGCCTGAAACACTTTCCGGGCCATGGCGACACCGATGTAGATTCGCACTACGATTTGCCACAGCTCAATTTTACCAAGGAGCGTTTAGATAGTTTGGAGATTTATCCTTTTAGAGAACTGATCAAGCAAGGTGCTGCGGGCGTAATGATTGCGCACATGAACATTCCGGCGCTCGATGCTACGCCAAATATGCCTTCAACCTTGTCTAAGCCCATCGTAACTGGCGTTTTGAAAGAACAGTTGGGCTTTAAGGGCATCGTTATTTCCGATGCCATGGAAATGAAAGGCGTGGTCAAATATTACAAGGATAGCGAAGCCGATGTGATGGGAATTATTGCCGGCAACGACATTTTGGAACTGACAGAAGATACCAAGAGAGCCGTAAAGAAAATCCGCCAGGCCATTAAAGACCAACGCTTAACCATGGATCGGATTGAGGAAAGCGTAAAGAAAATTTTGGTGGCCAAGTACTGGGCAGGCCTCAATGTTAAAAAACATATTAACGAAGATAATGTAGTGGCCGAAGTAAACAGGCCTGAAAGCATGGCTTTGTTGCAACAATTGGCCGATGCCAGCATGACCCTGCTTAAGGGGCGCGATGCGGTACAGCAACTAACGCCTGATAAACGCACCGTAATTTTGAACGTAGGTACGCCTGATGCAACGGTTTTTCAGCAAGAACTGGTGTCTACGTATAAAAATTCCGTGGTTTATAACCTCGACAAAAATGCAAATGCCAATGCCATTGCCAAGGTTTTGGCCGAAATCAAGCCAGAAGACCAGGTCATTATCGGTATCATCGATAGCCGTTTGCGTCCAAGCAACAACCTGCCTTTAAGTGCCGATCTGAAAATGTTCTTGGCCGACATGGCTAAAAAAGATGCCGTGTTTGCGTTTTTCGCCAACCCTTATAATTTGGCTGGCCTTCCAGGATTGGAAAATGCAAAATCCCTACTGGTAGCCTATCAGAAAGAAGATTATATGCAAAAAGCGGCAGCCTCGGTACTAAAGAAACAATTGGTGCCAACCGGTAAGTTGCCGGTTTCGGTAAATGCCTTCTTCAAATATGGAGATGGGTTATAGCCTGTTTTTTTGCCAGATTTTGAGTTAAAATCCCTATAAAGATGAAAAAGCCGAAGCTCGTTGCTTTATTTTTAGTTGCCTTCTCCTTTGATTTAAAAGCACAACAAGCATTCGAGCCGGCTAAACTGGTTAATGTTTTTTTAGGCTCTTCGGGCGATCATGGGCAAATGAGCCCGGCAGCATTTTAACCATTGAGGCATTGAGAATATTAAGGTAAATAGCTAAGGTTTTCTAAGGCGCCTTAGGTGTTGGATAAATGATTATGTCCTACGCGTTCAGTCAAACAGTTTTTTGACCATTTAAGGAATTTAAGGCAAATATAAGTTTTGAATCAGGTTTAGCCATAAGACATTGGGGTGGATAGCTGAGGTTTTCTAAGACGTCTTAGGTGTTGAATGAATGATTATGCCCTATGCGGTCAGCCAAACAGTTTTTTAACCATTGAGGCATTAAGGATATTTAGTGAATAGCTAAGGTTCTCTGAGGTGTCTTAGGCGGTAAAAAGAAATAGGTATAAAAAAATCCCGAGCCTATTTAAAGACCCAGGATTTCCAATTATAAATTCAGTACTAGTATTTGTTGTTTTCAGGTTTTAAAGCCGCTACGTTCCAGTTTTTCAAAAACTCCATGATTTTCTTTACGCTGTGTCCGTTTCCTTCTTCCAAATAAGCCGAGTTTTGGGTGTGGATCAGTTTGCCGTTTCCATCTAATACCAAAAATACCGGAAAGCCGAAACGGCCAGGGTATTGCAGTTTTTTAAATACAGCTTCGTTTTTGTTTTCTGGGCTCCAGTTCAATAATACGGTTACATAGTTTTTATCTAGGTAATCCTTCAGCTCCGGCGTTGCATTTACCAAATCGTGAAAACGGATGCACCAAATGCACCAGTTGCCACCAGCTTGTATAAAAACGTGTTTGCCCTCTTTTTTGGCCTTGGCCACAGCGGCATCAATATCGGCTTGGGCATTGGCCTTGGGGTCGTAAATATGAACGGCTTCTTTTTTGGCTGGCGCTTGTGCCGGAGCCTGGGCAAAACTGGCTGTCGCGATAAACACCGAAGCCACTAGAATGATGATTTTCTTCATGATTTTGAAATATTTGAGCAAAAATAAAAAAGACTACTAAAATTATAGATTATTCACTATTTCTTTACAGAACGAGTACATTTACCTATTCTTTATTTTCTAAAGTTAAGTGGTTTGATGCAATTATTAGATATCCATACCCATAAAGTAACAACAAATTTAGAGGCTATTAGCATCCAGAGCTTCTCGCTTACAGAACCATTGCCCCAAATATCAATTAATAAGCCCATTTCTGTAGGCTTGCACCCTTGGTACGTCACGTTATCAAATTTAGAAGGACAACTGGCTGTATTAACGCAAATAGCACAGCAGCCCCAAGTAAAAATGATAGGCGAGTGCGGCCTCGACCGACTAAAAGGCGAACCTTTGGCCAATCAACTCGTGATTTTGGAAAAACAAATTGCCTTGGCCGAACAACTGAACAAACCACTTATTTTACATTGTGTACGCTGTTTTGATGAACTCATGGCCATGAAGAAAAGGCTAAACGTACAAGTGCCGATGGTGATTCATGGCTTTAACAAAAATGCCGAATTGGGCCAGCAGTTGTTGGATAAAGGATTTTGGCTTTCTTTTGGTGAGGCTACCCTCAAACAAGAGGCTAACGCAACCAAGCTACTGATCGCTACCGACCGTTTCTTTCTCGAAACCGACGAAGGGGAGGCAGGCATCGCAAGTATTTATGAGGCCGCTTCTAATTTAAAAAAATCTTCGCTCGATGAGCTCAAAGCACTTATTTTTGCCAACTGGAAAAAAATAGGTTTAATATAGAGCTGTCATCTATTGATGCACAGTGTTTTAATGCAGGAAATTTATGTCAGATGTGAGTTGGTTGTCGCGCTCTGCCCTGTTGGTAGGCAACGAAGGAATTGAAAAATTACAAGGCAAGCACGTTTTGGTTGTAGGTCTTGGAGGCGTGGGCTCTTTTGCAGCCGAGTTTATTTGCAGGTCGGGCGTAGGCGAAATGACCGTTGTAGATGGCGATGTGGTAGATCCGAGCAATCGTAACCGACAATTGCCTGCACTGGCCACTAATCATGGCGTTAGCAAAGCTGATATCATGCAGGAACGTTTGTTGGCCATTAATCCGGAGCTGAAACTGCACGTGGTTAAGGAGTTTTTAACGCCACAAAAGTGTCGCGAGCTGATGGAAGGCAAATTCGACTACGTAATGGACTGTATTGATAGCATTACGCCAAAGGTTACCCTCCTCTCTAAAGCCCTCGAAAAAGACATGCCTATTGTGAGTTCGATGGGTGCGGGTGGCAAGCTCGATCCTACCAAGTTGCGCGTAACCTTGCTGCCAGACACCTACCAGTGCGTATTTGCCCAATATGTGCGTAAGCGCCTGAAAAAACTGACCAATTACGAAAAAGTGAAGGCCGTTTTTTCTACCGAAGAGGTGATGAAAGAATCGTTGATCATGACCGATGGAAGCAACTTTAAACGCTCGGCCTATGGTACCATTTCCTATCTTCCGGCAGCTTTTGGCGGGGTGTGCGCCTCGGTGGTTATCCGCGATTTGTTGGGTTATCCGATAGAAATGGCCAAGCGTCCGGAACGCATCAACCTCAAGGCAATCGCCAAGAAAAAGAAACAGCAATAGTACTGTAGCATTCATATTATCGCATTTGTTGGTGTTCTTCACCAACAAATTTTTCATAAGGTATTTAAACGAAGTTGTTGGTGAAGAACACCACCAACAACAACAGCTAAGCTGATGAAGTTTTCAAGATGGCATGCGTATAAATTCAAAATTGCGTAAGTTTAACCCTATGCCTAAACCCCTAAAAATACTTCAAGCTTTGGAGGGTCAAAATTCCCCTCCACTGGAGGGGTGCCCAAAGGGCGGGGTGGTTGAAAAGCCAATCATGATTAACGGAATAATCATTAACCAAGCTCCAAGTTTAGAGTTGCCCTATAATCCAAAACTGAAAGAAAGGGCCAAGGAGTTGCGTTATGCCAGGAACCTGCCCGAAGTATTATTCTGGCAACAGGTCCACAAAAGGAAATTTTATAAGATGGATTTCGACAGGCAGCGCGTTGTTGGAAACTATATTGTGGATTTTTATTGTAAACAGTTAGGTTTGGTCGTAGAAATTGATGGCGCAAGTCATCATTTTGATGGGGATTACGATGAACAAAGAGAAAAGTATTTGGTCGCGCAAGGATTAAAAATCTATCGTATTTCTGTTCATGATATCCTTAGAAAAATGGAATTTGTATTGATGGGATTGGAAAATTTTATTGTAGAAAACTATAGCTAAATAAGAAACACCCCGTCCGCTGTGCGTCCACCCCTCTGGGAGAGGGGAATGAAAATACAAGAAATTAGCCCTTTGGAGATTTAAAATTTCCCTCCAATGGAGAGAGTAAAGAAAACTATGCCTAAACCTCTAAAAATACTTCAAGCAGCAGCCGGTTCGGGCAAAACATTCAGCCTCACGGCGCATTACCTTACCTTGCTTTTTAGTGGCGACAACAAATACCGCGAAATCCTGGCCGTAACCTTTACCAACAAGGCTACCGAAGAAATGAAAACGCGGATTTTGGAGGTGTTGCACGGCTTTGCAATAGGTAGTGCCGATGTAGAAGGCTATCGGCAGCTGATTTTAAAGGCGCACCCGAGCCTCAATGCCGAAGCCTTGAAGCAAAAGGCAGATCAGGTGTACCGCAAAATCCTGCACGATTACAGCCGCTTTTCGGTAAGTACCATCGATGGTTTTGTGCAGAAGGTAATCCGTGGCTTTGCCTTCGAGCTGGGCCTCAATGCCGATTACAACCTGGAAATGAACTACGACAAGGTGAAAGACGATTTGGTAGCCAAACTGGATGAAGCCTTAGACCACAACAAGCAACTGCTGCAATGGATCATCGACCTGGCCATTGAGCGCATCAACGACAACAAAAGCTGGAATTACAAGGCGGAGCTTTACAACCTGATTGGCGAAATTTTTAAAGAAAGCTTCCAGGTGTTTGAACAAGCTGTAGAAACCCTCGGCCTCGAAAATATCGACGAACTTTTTAAACAGTACATCCAGGTTACCCGTGCCGAAATCAAGAACTTTGAGGAACAGCTCATGGCTGTGGCCACTCAAATTTATCAGGTATTTGAACAACACAATGTAAGCAACGAGCAGCTGAAAGGCAAATCGAGAAACGGTTTGGCCAAAGCCATTTTGGTAGCTGGGGGAGATTTTTCTAAAATCGATGCCTTGTTCAAATATATCGACAACCCCGACGAGTGGTTCCAGAAAAATGCCGAAATGCCCGAGGTATATGCCTTGGTAAATCCGCTTTTGCAACAACTGCAAACACAATATTCAACCCACCTGCCCAACTATAGCCTGGCCATTGCCTTTAACAAAAACCTTTATTACCTGAGGCTGATGCAGGAAATAGCCGGGCTTTTAAAGACCTATCGCAATGAAAACGATAACCTGCTGATTAGCGACGCACAAAAACTGATCAGTGGCATTACCGACGATGCAGGCGACAACCCTTCGTTTATTTGGGAAAAAGTAGGTACACGCTACCGCAATTTCCTGTTCGACGAGTTTCAGGATACTTCAACCAGCCAATGGAACAGCTTTAAATCGCTCCTCACCAATGCCATGGCCACACCAAGCCAAGAGCTGATAGACCATTTGATCGTGGGCGATACCAAACAGTCTATTTACCGCTGGCGCAATGGCGACTGGAACATTCTGCACAAGCAGGCCAAAATAGATGTAGGCGCAGCTAATGTACTGGAAGAAAGTTTGGAGGAAAACTACCGAAGCGCGGTCAATATCATCACGTTTAACAACTTTCTGTACAAATCCATCCCGATTACGTTACAAAACCTGCTTAACGAAAATGTAGGTGCCAAGCCCGAACTGCTTAACCAGTGGTGGCAGGCAAACCAGTACCACGAAATCATAACAGGCATTTATGCTGGTGCGACCCAAAACTTTGCTTCAAAAACTCTGGCTGGCGGAACCATTAAAATCCGCAAATTTGGAAAAGACGACTTTTCGCCAGAGCAGCGTTTTTCTGAAACCGTATTCAGGGATGTAGCTTTAGACGACGTGATTGAGGAAATCCTGATTCTCAAAAACGAGAAACATTACCCCTCAAAAGACATCGCCATTTTGGTGCGCTCTAACAGCGAAGCCCTCTTGGTGGTGCGTAAATTAATGGCTAGGCAGCTGGCGGTAATTTCGGGCGATGCCTTGTTGATTTCGAACAACTCCTGCGTGCAGCTCATCGTCAATACCCTAAAAGTGCTGACCGGTATCGATGCCCAAACCGCTTTGTACAAAGCCAATTGTATAGCCCTGTACCATAGCCTGCATCAAAAGCCGGTTGATGCCAATGCCTACCTCAACCTTACCGGTACTTCGTTGAGTGCCTTGGGGCATATTTTGCCGGCATCGCTTTGTGAAAACTGGTCAAATTGGCTACAATTGCCTTTGGCAGAGCTGATCGAAAACCTGATCGATTGCTACGAACTCAAAAACCTGCCGGACCATATCCCGTACCTGTTGGCTTTTAGAGATTTGGCGAGTAACGCCACAAAGCTTGGCGAAAAGGGAGCTGTGGCTTTTCTTGTCTGGTGGGATGAGGAAGGCATAGCCAAATCATTGCCGTCGCCAGAGGGGGTAGATGCCATTCAGGTCATTACCATCCACAAATCGAAGGGTTTGGCATTTAGAGCCGTCTTTATTCCTTTTTGCAACTGGGATATCAAGGCACAGGCCAATTCCATTTTTTGGGTTTCGGCCGAAGAAACCTTATACAAGGAACTGAAAGGAATCCCGCTTAAATTTAACGATGCCCTGGCCGATTCGGCCATTGCCAAAGCCTATTACGAAGAGCTGCTGTTTAGTCAGATGGATGCGCTCAATATGCTTTACGTAGCCACAACCCGTACCAAAGACTATCTCTATATCGCCACGATGGCCAAAAAAGACAGTTCAAAAATATCGACCATGGGCGATGTGCTGAATTACACTTTTGAGCAGGAATTTGACGAAAACAACCGCTACGAAATTATAGAGGATGTAGCCGTTAAAGATGCTGCCGAGAAAACGGATTTCGTTAGCCTAAGCACTTATCCTACCACCAACCGATTGTCTGAATTGTATGTGTTGCCACAAGAAAAGCACCTCAAGCACTTGCTCAATATCCACGAATCGGGAAAAAGGGGCTCTTTGATGCACGATGTGTTGGCCAATGCCGGAACCACTGCTGCCGTAGAACGCTATTTGAGCAAACTGTTGCTGGAGGGCGAAATACAGGAAAGCGAATTGCCCGGATTGCAGGCCGAGGTTATGGAAGTGCTCAACCACCCAGAACTGCAACAGATTTTGAGTACAGCCACCGAAAGCATTACCGAGCAGAATATTATCGATGCGAATGGCAAAATGCACCGGCCCGACCGGATTTTGTTCAGGCCAAACGAGGTCATCATCCTCGATTATAAATTTACCCTCGAAGAAAGCGACAGGCATATAGAGCAAGTAACAAATTATAAAAACCTGCTGATGGCAATGGGTTACGAACAAGTTAAAACCTATTTGTTTTATGCCGTAAGCAAAAAATTGAAATTAGTTTAAGAGCGTGCAGCAGCAGTCGGGTTAAGCCAGGTCTGGCGCGAGGCTGTTAATGTCGCATAGCTCAATAAGCATATCTAATATCTAATAAAGAATGAAGCCATTTTTGCAGGAAGTTGCCGAAGACATCGTAGAAAAATTTGGTGCGCAGTTGCAGCACTGTGCCATTGTTTTCAACAACAAAAGGCCAGCCGCCTATTTGCAGAAATATTTGGCCGATATTATCAAAAGGCCTTTTTTTAGTCCCGCAATCTTCACCATTCAGGAGTTTTTCTCGGAGGCGGTACAGGAAAAAACAGCCGATTTTTACCTGCAGTTCTACACCTTGTTGCAAGTTTACAATCAGTTGCTGCGCGAAGAAGGCCTGGAACCCCTAAGCAGCCACAGGTTTTTCCCCTTGGCCAAGATCATCCTGAGCGACTTTAGCCAAATAGACAATGATTTGGTTGAGGCAGACAAGCTTTACCGCGATTTGGAAGATATCGCAGTCATTAATCAGGAATTCGATTACCTCAGTCCCGAACAGCATGAGTTTTTGTCGCAGTTTTGGACGTCCTATTCGGAAGGCAAACACAAAAAACAGCAAGAACTCTTTATTCAGATGTGGCGACGCATGCCCAAGTTGTACCACCAATTTCATGCCCGCTTAAAGGCGCAAAACTTCATCACCAATGGCTATGCCTACCGGACCTTGGCCAATAGCGATATTGCGGCGGTGCCTTTCTTACAAAATTTTGATCAGGGCAAGCTTATTTTTGTGGGCTTTAATGCACTAACCAGCGCCGAAGCCAAGTTGTTTGCCAAACTTCAAGAAGCCGGCAAGGCGCTTTTTTATTTCGATATCGACAGCTACTATTTCGATGATCCTTTGCAAGAGGCGGGTTTGTTTCTGCGCAAAAACATCAGCCAGTTGCAACTCAAAAATGTTTTTGATGACAGGCCGAGTTTAATGCAAAGCACGCCCCATCATGTAGATTCCTATCAGATACAAGGCAAAACGGCTCAAGCCAAGTTGCTGAACCATATTTTGGCAGATGATTATGTGCAAACCGAATCCATAGGAACAACGGCAGTCATTTTGGCCGATGAAAGCCTGTTGATCCCTGCCCTGCAAACCATCCCTCAACAGGTTGGGGAGCATGCCGTGAGCCTCAACGTAACCATGGGTTTTCCGTTGGGTACTTCGAGTGTGTATGGCCTGGCCGATTTATGGCTCAGCTCGCAACTGGAAATCCAGCAGGAACAGCAAATCAGTTATCAGCAGTTGGCGGCCTTTTTAACCCATCCTTTAACCGGCCTTAGTCAAAAGATGAAAGACAAGGTGCAAACCACGTTGCTGGATGAGAAAATGGCACATATCGATTATGAAAGGTTGTTGAAGCAAAAAGGGCTTTTCGAAATCTTCTACCAAAAAGTAAAAGGCCCAGAACAGGTGATTAGCCAGCTGTTAACGGTTATGGATTTTCTGCTCAATAGGCTTTCTACCCAAAAATTGCTCAAAAAAATAGATGCCGAACTGTTCATCAAAACCATTCAGGAACTCAATCGCCTGCACGATACCATTGGCAAGCACATTGGCCAGGAAGAAATTGCCTTTGTTTGCACGTTGGTACAAAAAGCCTTGCAGGGCATTGCAGTGCCCTTGTCGGGCGACCCGCTAAGTGGAATCCAGTTGATGGGTTTACTCGAAACCCGTAACCTGAATTTCGATAAAATTGTTTTCTTGGGCTTTAACGAAGGAATTATTCCCAAATCAACCATCGGAAACAGCTTTATTCCCGATAGCATTCGCCGTGTTTATGGCTTGCCGGTACTCGAAAATCAGGATGCCATTTCATCGTATATGGTGTATCGTCTATTACAAAGGGCTAAACATATCAGTTTTGTCTATAACAGCCTCACCGACGAATCGAATTCTGGCGAGGTAAGCCGGATCCTGAAGCAGTTGGAGTATGAAAGCAATTTTACCTTCAGCCATTATGCCCTAAGTTTGAATGTAAAAACAGAACTCGCCAAAGAAATACAGATTGATAAAAGCCATCCGGCCATTCAGGCGATGCTTCAAAAATACCTCAACAAAGAGCGCATCCTTTCGCCTTCGGCATTAACCCAATACATTTCCAATCCGATAGACTTTTTCTTCAACTACATTGCCGGCATCAAAGAGCCCAAAGAGGTAAGCGCCGTAGTAGAAGCCAACGAAATTGGCTCTATTTTGCACAAAGTGATGGAATATTTCTATCAAGAGCTCAAAAAGGAAATCATCACCAAGGAGCTGATCCAGGTTAAGCGCAAAAAGGTACCTGCATTGGTACAGCAGGCTTTCGCGGCGGTCATGTTCGATAATCCCCATAAGGTTTTCGAATACTCGGGCATGCAAAAAGTAATTTTGGCCATCGTTGAGGCCTACGTTGAGATTATTTTAAATCAGGATGAGAGCCAGGCGCCTTTTCGAATACTTACCTTAGAGCAAAAGGTAGAAGCTACAGTTTCCTTTCCACTGAACGGCCAAGAAGCCAGCGTCAAAATATTTGGCTATATAGACCGCGTCGACGAGAAAGACGGTGTAGTTAAAATTATCGACTATAAAACCGGAAGCGACAAGCTCACATTCAAAGATATTCCCGAGCTGTTCAATTCCGATGGCAAATACATCAACAAGGCGCTGGTACAAACGCTGCTCTATACCTATGTGTACGAGCAATATGCGGACAAAACTGCCGTAGAACCCAACCTGTATGTGGTTAAAACCATGAGTCAGGATGGCACCTGGTTTAAGTCGGGCCGACAGAGCCTGGCCGGCGATTACCTGGAAGAACTCAAGCCCCAGTTTTTGGAGGAGTTGCGCAAAAAGCTGACAGAACTTTTCGAAGCGCCATATTTTAGGGCCAGCGCGGTTGAAGACAACTATAAATACTCGATCTACAAAACCTTGTTCGGAAAATAGCCAAAGTCTCGGTTTGGGAGGATTGTTTTTTATGGGTTTAAACGCCTATATTTAGGCTACCTATATCCAACTGCTTATGAAAAAAACTTTTCTCCTCGTAGCCTTTAGCTTGCTATGGGCCAATGTCTTGCTCGCCCAAAGCTCAAATGCGCTAAAATTATGGTATACCAAGCCTGCCGGTCAGTTTGAAGAAGCCCTGCCTTTGGGCAACGGCCGTTTGGGGGCCATGGACTATGGCGGGGTTAACAGTACGCGATTTTCGCTCAATGAAGCCACGTTGTGGGCCGGAGGTCCGGTAAACCCCGACATGAATCCCAACGCCAAAAATTACCTGCAGCCGGTAAGAGATGCCCTGTTTAGCGAAAATTATAAAAAAGCCGATTCTCTAGTACGCTTTATGCAAGGTAGCTTTTCCGAATCTTATGCGCCTTTGGGCAATCTGTATATTGATTTTGGCCATCAAGGCGAACCTGTCGACTATAAGCGGGAGCTGGATATCCAAAATGCCGTTTCCAAAGTAAGCTATATCCTTAATGGCACCACTTACACCCGCGAAACCTTTATTTCGCATCCCGATCAGGTGATGGTCATCAGGCTAACGGCAAAGGGTAACGACAAGCTGAACTTTACCTGTCGTTTCAATAGCTTGTTGCAAGCCAAAGTAGCTGTTGAGGCAGGCAACCTGCATTTTAAAGGCCATGCGCCTTTCCATGCCGAACCCAATTACCGGAGTCATGTGCCGAGCACCATCATCAACGACCCGGTCAATGCCATGCGTTTTTCGGCGATGCTCAGGGTGCTGAAAACCGATGGACAACAAAGCCTGAAAGACAGTACGTTAAAAGTTGCGAATGCTACCGAAGCTGTGCTCTTGGTGTCGATGGCAACCAGCTTTAACGGAGCCAACAAAAATCCGGGTACGCAAGGCAAAGACGAAGTGGCATCGGCCGCCGCTTATTTGCAGAGAGCGACAGGAAAGACCTATGCCGAGTTGCTCAAAAGCCATACAGCCGATTTCAGGAAATATTTTGATCGCGTACAGTTGGATTTGGGCGACAGAGAAGCAGAGAACTTAACGACAATCGACCGCTTAAACCGCTTTGCGTCGGGCAAAACCGATAACAGTCTGGTAGCTTTGTATTACCAGTATGGCCGTTACTTGCTGATCAGCTCGTCGAGGGTAGGTGGTATTCCGCCAAACCTGCAGGGCTTATGGAACGAATTGGTTCGTCCGCCTTGGAGCAGCAACTATACCACCAACATCAACGCCGAAATGAATTATTGGGGCGTAGAAACGGGTAACCTTTCAGAACTGCACCAGCCTTTGCTCGATTTTATTGGCCAGCTGGCCAAAACGGGAGCGGTAACGGCTAAAAATTATTACAATGCAGGTGGCTGGGTTTGCCATCACAATACCGATTTGTGGGCCATGACCAATCCGGTTGGCGCTTTTGGCGAGGGTAGTCCGCAATGGGCAAACTGGCCCATGGGAGGCGTATGGTTGCCTACGCATTTATGGGAGCATTATGCCTTTACCAAAGACGACACCTATTTGGCCAAACAAGCCTACCCTTTGATGAAGGGAGCGGTACAGTTTTGCCTCGATTTTTTAACACCTGATCCGAAGGGAAATCTGGTTACGGCACCATCCACTTCGCCAGAAAACGTCTACATTACCTCAACAGGTTATCAAGGAAGTACTTTGTATGGCAGCACCGCAGATTTGGCCATGATCAGGGAATTGTTTGCCGATTACCTCAAGGCTACTGAAATATTGGGTGTTGATGCCGATATGCAGCAGGCCGTAAAAACGGCTTTGGCCAAATTGTACCCTTATCAAATTGGCAAAAAAGGCAATTTGCAGGAGTGGTACCACGATTGGGAAGACCAAGATCCGCGCCACAGACATCTTTCGCATTTGTTTGCGGCCTATCCGGGTTACAGCATTACCAGTTCGCAAACGCCAGAACTGGCCCAAGCAGTAAAGAAATCGCTGGAAATTAGAACCAACGAAGGCACAGGCTGGGCCATAACCTGGCGCATTAACCTTTGGGCCAGGTTGCAGAATGGCGAAAGAGCTTATGATGCCGTTAAAAAAATGCTACGCTACGTGGGCAAAGATGCCCAGATTAAAATGGGTGGAGGCGGTGTTTACAGCAACCTTTTTGGTGCGCATCCGCCGTTTCAGATCGACGGTAATTTTGGTGGCAGCGCAGGCATTGCAGAAATGTTGTTGCAGAGCCACCAAGGCTACGTAGAGCTTTTGCCGGCCTTGCCAGCCGAGTGGACTGAGGGCGAGGTAAAGGGCTTGGTGGCCCGTGGTGGGTTTGTAGTCGACATGAAATGGAAAAACGGTAAGCTCATCAGCAGCAAAATTACTTCGCGCACAGGAGGAGTTTGCAAAGTGAAGTATGGCAATAAGCTCAAAGAGCTGCAAACCGTGGCCGGAAAAAGTTATGCTATAGAAATTTGATGGATTTTGCTATTATTGCTTTTCACCCCTTTAAATCCTTAGACGATGTTGGTATTAGATTTTCCCGAATTCCCTGTATTGGAAACAGAAAGATTGTTGTTGCGAGAACATCGCCTAAGCGATGCCGAGATCCTTTTCGATATGCGGACCAATGAAAATGTAATGCGCTATATCAATCGCCCACGTCCAAAAGATTTACAAGATGTAGAGCGCCTGATTACCCTGATCATGGAGAATACCTTGGCTGGCAAAAGCCTGCCTTGGGTAATGGCGCTAAAAGATCAGCCCGAAAAAATGATTGGCTCCATTGGTTATTGGAGCATAGATTCGGATAACCACAGAGGAGAGTTTGGCTACATGCTGCATCCCGATTACTGGAGACAGGGCTTTACTTCGGAAGCCACAGACTTAACGCTGGCCTTTGGCTTCGAAACCATCGGCCTGCACAGCATGCAAGCCGTCATCAATCCCGATAACGACGCCTCCAGGCAGCTCCTGCTGAAGCACGGTTTTGTAAAAGAGGCTTATTTTAAGCAAGATTATTACTTTAATGGCCAATTCTTGGATAGCGAAATCTATTCGCTGTTAACGCCTTTAAAAGACTAATATTCTAAGGCAGTTTTTGATGCTGGCCAAATAACAGTTTACGCTTGGTGCCTGCTACTTAGGGTTTCATCGTGGCTAAAGCATCGTGTAATCAAAACACTACTTTAAAATTACGATTCATTAGTTATATTTGCCCTCGGTAATTTTTGAACAAACAATGAGAGAAATCCAATTTAGAGAAGCACTACGCGAAGCATTAAGCGAAGAAATGCGTAAAAACGAGAACATTTTTTTAATGGGCGAGGAAGTTGCGCAATATAATGGTGCATATAAAGTGAGTCAGGGCATGTTAGACGAGTTTGGCGATAAACGTGTAATTGATACGCCTATTGCCGAGCTGGGCTTTGCAGGTATTGGTATTGGCGCCGCCATGAACGGCTTGATACCGGTTGTAGAGTTTATGACCTTTAACTTCTCTTTGGTGGCCATCGACCAAATTATCAATGGCGCGGCCAAAATATTATCGATGAGCGGCGGCCAGTTTTCGGTGCCAATCGTTTTCCGTGGTCCAACCGGCAATGCTGGTCAGCTAGGCGCACAGCACTCTCAAAACTTTGAGAACTGGTATGCCAACTGCCCAGGCTTGAAAGTAGTGGTTCCGGCTACTCCTTACGATGCCAAAGGTTTGTTAAAACAAGCTATTTTAGATCCAGATCCAGTAATTTTTATGGAGTCGGAGGTGATGTACGGCGATAAAGCCGACGTGCCAGAAGGCGAATACTATATTGAGCTAGGCAAAGCCAACGTGGTTAAGGAAGGTACCGATGTAACCATCGTAACTTTTGGTAAAATGCTAACCCGCGCGGTTAACCCTGCAGTTGAAGAATTGACCAAGGAAGGCATCAATGCTGAGGTAATCGATTTGCGTACCGTACGCCCTATCGATTATGCCACCATCATCAACTCGGTTAAGAAAACCAATCGTTTGGTGATTGTTGAAGAAGCTTGGCCATTGGCTTCTATTTCTTCTGAAATTGCCTTCAATGTTCAAAAAAATGCATTCGACCACCTCGATGCCCCAGTATTGCGTATCACTTGCGCCGATGTGCCGCTTCCGTATGCACCAACCCTAATCGCAGCCAGCTTGCCTAACGCAGAAAAAGTGGTTAAAGCGGTTAAAGAAGTGATGTACGTTAATAAATAAAATACACTTTCGAAGTTTTTAATACTTCGAAAGTATTAGCTATTAAATCCCCTAGGCCAGCTTAGGGGATTTTTTGTTTAGCCAATATTGGTTAAATAATCCAGATTTCTTCAGCTCTTGCAAACACCCATTTGCCATTTTTTTTCGCGACAAAAACCAAGGTTCCCATGCCCCAGCCCCAACGCCCTATGTTTTTATATTGTTCAACATAGTAACAGGCCTCGGTGCGATCGGCATTAAAAGCTACCCGACTAAAAGAAAGCCTGCCATTAAAATTTTTGTTTTGAAAAACAGCGCTATCAGTTGCTTTAACCAATTGGTAATCCTTCGCATTTTGGACTAGCTCAACAAATTCTGATTGAAGCGTAGGCTCAATCAGTTGCTTCACTAAAACAGGGTCGCCCTTTTGGGGCATATATTTAAAATGCTTGGCGCTAAACAAACTGTCTGCAACTTGATAGATATGCTTGCCTACCCTTAATGTGGTATCTTGCATAGTCAAAGGTTTGGCGCCTGGAAGCGGAAACTTGGGCTCCAGCCTCATCATGCTGTGAAAGTCGTTTTCAGATACGCGTACAACGGCCTGCTCAAAGGTTTGATGGATAACCTGTATTTCCATGGCCAAGTCGTTTTTGGGCTGGCATCCGTAAAGGGAAATCACCGTTAAACAAATCAGGGATATCTTTTTCATAAATGAATGATGCCAAGCTAAATTTTATTCCATAATAGTTTTAATTTTACGGCTTTCCTAATTAAATATGAATATCCACGCTAGGCAAATTGCTTCACAATTAAATATTGCTAATAGTCAGGTCAATGCAACACTTAACCTGCTCGACGAAGGTGCTACCGTTCCGTTTATTTCGCGTTACCGCAAAGAGCAGACGGGAAGTTTAGACGAAGTGCAGGTCGCGGCCATTCGCGATATGGCTCAGCAGCTGCGGGAGTTGGACAAGCGTCGGGAGGCTATCCTGAAGTCGCTGGCCGAGCTCGACAAACTGAGCCCAGAATTGGAGAAAAAGATAAACGAAGCACAAACACTATCGGCTTTAGAAGATATTTACCTGCCTTATAAGCCTAAACGCAAAACCCGGGCATCGGTAGCCAGAGAAAAAGGCTTGGAGCCTTTGGCGCTGCGTATCTTGTCGCAAAGCAGGATTGATCCGGCCGCAGAAGCCGATACCTATGTCAATGCTGATAAAGGGGTGAGCAATGTTACTGAAGCTTTGGCGGGTGCCAGGGATATCATTGCCGAAATGGTGAGCGAAAATGCCGAAGCCAGAAATAAAATGCGCCATTATTTTATGCAAAAGGCTACCTATAAAACGGTGTTGGCCAAAGGCAAGGAAGAAGAGGGCATCAAATACAAAGATTATTTCGAGTGGGAAGAAAGTGCCAAAACCGCACCTTCGCACCGTGTATTGGCCATGTTGAGGGGCGAAGAAGAGGGCTTTTTGAAGCTCGATGTGCTGCCACCCGACGAAGAAGCCGTTACCTTGCTCGAAAATCAATTTATCACCGCCCGCAATGCCTGTAGCGAACAAGTGCAACTGGCCATTGGCGATGGCTACAAACGCTTGTTGCGACCAGCTATGGAAACCGAACTGCGGGCAACGATTAAACAAAAGGCCGATACCGAAGCTATCCGCGTATTTGCCGAGAATGCCCGGCAGCTGCTCATGGCGGCGCCTTTGGGCCAAAAAAACGTCATGGCCATCGATCCAGGTTTCAGAACAGGCTGTAAAGTGGTTTGTTTAGACAGGCAAGGGAAATTATTAGAAAATACCACTATTTATCCGCATACTGGCCAAGGCAACTTAAAAGATGCCGAGTGGCAGGTGAAGCAACTGTGCGATAGATACGAAATAGAAGCCATTGCCATTGGTAACGGAACGGCTGGTCGCGAAACAGAAACTTTTGTGCGTGGCTTGCGCATACCTGAGGTCACCGTGGTTATGGTTAACGAAAGTGGTGCTTCTATTTACTCGGCTTCGCCTTTGGCAAGAGAAGAATTTCCCGATAAAGACGTCACGGTAAGAGGGGCGGTGTCTATCGGCAGGCGCTTGATGGACCCTTTGGCCGAATTGGTAAAGATCGATCCGCGCTCTATCGGCGTGGGCCAGTACCAGCACGATGTAGACCAAAGCCAATTGAAGCAAAGTTTGGACGATACGGTAATGAGTTGTGTAAATGCCGTGGGTGTTGAACTGAATACGGCTTCTAAGCAGGTTTTGGCTTATGTTTCAGGCTTGGGCGAGCAACTGGCGCAGAACATTATCGATTACCGCAATAAAAACGGGGCCTTTAAAAACAGGGAAAGCCTTAAAAAGGTGCCACGCTTAGGCGAAAAGGCTTTTGAGCAGGCGGCAGGCTTTTTGCGCATCCGCGATGCCGAGCAGGTTTTAGACCGAAGTGGCGTACATCCGGAACGTTATGCACTGGTTAAGCAAATGGCCGCTGATTTGGGTTGCACTGTAAACGACCTAATGAAAGACGGCAACCTGCAAAAACAATTGAACCTGCAACGTTATGTGAGCGTTACGGTGGGCTTGCCTACCTTAAATGATATTGTAAAAGAACTAGCCAAGCCTGGTCGCGACCCGCGCGAGCAGTTTGAGGTATTTAGTTTTGCAGAAGGCGTAAACTCGATAGATGACCTTAAAACAGGCATGAAGCTAGCCGGTATTGTAACCAATATTACCAATTTTGGAGCTTTTGTTGATATTGGCGTGCATCAAGACGGCTTGGTGCATACCAGCCAATTGGCCAATCGCTATGTAGCCAACCCTAATGAGGTGGTTAAGGTAAGCCAAGTGGTGCAGGTAACCGTAGTTGATGTGGATGTGGCGCGCAAGCGGATTTCCCTATCTATGAAAGAAGATAGCCAAAAAGGACAAAGCCCTAGAACCAACGAGGCGAAGCCGGTTAACAAAGACCAAAATACAAGGCATAACCATAAGCCCCAGCATCAAGCTAAACAAGCTCAAGCCGAGAAAGAAGCCGATGGCGATTTGCAGGCGAAGTTGGCCGCGCTGAAAGGCATGTTTAAATAGTTGGCAACTACTAGCCGAGCTCAATCTGCCTTTTGATGCTCTCTTCTAGCGAGATCAGGGTTTCGGTACGTTGTATGCCTTTTACGGCCTGTATTTCTTCGTTCAGTACATGGCGCAGGTGATTGGTATCTCTGCAGGTGATTTTGGCAAACATGCTATATGAGCCCGTGGTATAATGCAGTTCTACCACTTCCTTGATCTTGCTCAAATGTTCGACCGCATCTTTGTATAACGAACCTTTTTCTAAATAAATGCCCAAAAAGGCGGTAATGTCATAACCTGCTTTTTTGGGGTCGATGATGAGGTGTGAGCCTTTGATGATGCCCATATCGCTTAGTTTTTTCATCCTCACGTGTACGGTACCGCCCGAAATGATCAGGTCTTTGGCAATTTCGGTGTAAGGTTTGGTGGCATCCTGCATCAGATGGGTTAAAATCTGGATATCCAGGTTGTCAATTTCTAAATTTTGGGTTTCTTTTTTGAGCATAATTTTCTTGAATTTTAATGATAATGCTAATTTATTATAATATTTATAAAAATAAAAGAAAAACATTAAAAAATTTGCAACATATTAGCTATTTGTCCTATGTTTGTATCAAGCAATTCGGTTAACAGTTGCCCGTTACGGTTCACTATGGAGAACTGAAAATTGCAAACCGAAAAACTTAAATCCTGTAGGGTGGTGAAATTGGCAGACACACCTCCTTGTCTCGGTGGTAGAGAATAATGGGAAATCCAGCAATGGTACAACCACTCTATGAAGGTTCGACTCCTTCCCCTACAGCCTAGTCGGCAGTCTATAGTCCGAAGTCTACAGTCAAATTGACTTAAGACTAGCGACGAAGAACTTAAGACTTGTTTACAATGTTGGGTGGTGAAATTGGCAGACACACCTCCTTGTCTCGGTGGTGGGGATTATGGGACAAACGCAGTTTATGGGTTGACCACAAATTAATTTTTGAACTGTAGCTAACTACCCCTTGAAGGTTCGACTCCTTCCCCAACAGCCAGTTTTATAAATAATAAGTTAGTTAAGGGAGCGGTTTGAAATTCAAACTGCTCTTTTTTTTGCCTTAGGCACAAAAAAAGACGTCATGGGTTTTTAAAACCCATGACGTCTGATGAATAAGCCTTACGAAGTTTTTAAAACTTCGTAAGGCTATCGGTTATTTTATTCCGTACTTGTCGCTGAATTTTTTGTCCAGCTGTTTGTGCAGGTTGTCAAGATTGATAGAGCGGCCTTGGATAAAGGCTTCTTCCACCTTGTTGCTCTTCATGTCGAGCGCATCGCCTCCTGAAATGAAGAAAGTAGCATCCTTGCCAATTTCCAGACTTCCAGTCGTTTTATCAACGCCCATGGCTTTGGCAGCGTTTAGGGTAATGGTTTTAAGCGCATCTTCCTTGCTCATGCCCCATGCCGATGCCGTACCAGCCATAAACGGCAGGTTGCGTTGTTGCCAAAAGCCATCGATGCTCAATACCACTGTTACACCTGCATTGCTTAACAAAGCCGCATTTTTGTAAGGCATGTTTACGTCATCGTCGGCGTTGTTGGGTAGGGCATGTGGTTGCTTAACCACCACGGCCACATTGTTCGATTTGAGGAAATCGGTTAGTAGATAAGCGTCATCGCCACCTACAATTACAGGCGTAATGCCGAATTTTTTGGCAAACATAACCGCGCTTACGATATCCTTTTGTGTATTAGCTGTAATGAACAGCTTCTCGCTACCGTTAAAAACACCTTTCATGGCAGCCATGCGGGTATTGGTTACCGCAGGCGTGGCTTCAGTGTAGGCTTTTGATTCGGTGAAAAACTTATTGATTTCGGCAATGGCATTTTGGGTACGCTCGTTAGGATCTACCCCGCCTGGGGCAGCGCCAAATCGGCCACCGCCACCAAAACCGCCCCTGCCGCGTGGCGTAGCAGGCCAGGTCATGTGCATGGCATCTTCTTTTCTAATCGCGGCATCTTCCCAGTTCCAGGCATCTAACTGTACTACCGATGAACTTCCAGATATGCTGCCCCCTTTTGGCGTAATTTGAGCCATTAAAATGCCATTGCTACGCAAAGTAGCCGGAACTTTAGAATCGGTGTTGTAGGCAATGATAGAGCGGATGTGCGCATTGTTTTCGCCCAATTCGTCTTCGTCAATGGTGGCTTTTACCGATTCTATCTCGATCAGGCCCAAATTGGTGATAGGGGCAATAAAACCCGGATACACATGCTTGCCGCTGGCCGTAATCAATCGGGCATCGTTGGTGCTGAATTTTACGGTAGTGGCATCGCCTATGCCGGTAATCTTGCCTTTGTCAAAAGTAAGGTAGCCATTTTCAATTACCTTGCCGTCGCCGGTATGGATGGTCGCACCCATCACAATAATCTTCTGGCTTTGTGGCTTAGCCGGAGAAATGTTGGCCTGCCCGTAAGCCAAAGTACTGGTGACAAACAGGGCTATTGCGGTACTGATATACTTATTCATGATTGTGTTCTCCTTCCATTTGGTTCATTTCTGCCCAATAATCTTCTTGTGTTTCGCAGGCATACAATCTTGGTGGCCTTTCGCCAAACGCGCGTTGCGTACGTGCGCCAGCGTTTTTGCTTTCCAAAAGCTTTTGTACGATGCGGGCTTTTTCTGCCTGTTGTGTTTTTTGGGTTTGCGCGTCGCGGTCTATATCCCAATAGGCAATTCCATCCACAAAGGTTTTTTCGGCTTTGGCATAGATAGAAAGCGGGTTGGCCGACCAAACCACTACATCGGCATCCTTGCCTGGTTTTAGGCTACCTACCTTGTTGTCGATGTGCAACATGCGGGCAGGATTAAGGGTTACAAATTTCAAGGCTTCTTCTTCAGGTACGCCGCCATACAATACTGCTTTACCAGCTTCTTGGTTCAGCCTGCGCGCCATTTCGGCATCGTCAGAGTTAAAAGCGGTGGTAATGCCCACGTTGTGCATGATTTTTCCGTTGTAAGGAATGGCTTCCTGTACCTCCATTTTGTAGGCCCACCAGTCGGAGAAGGTTGAGCCTGCAATGCCATGTGCCTTCATTTTATCGGCCACTTTATAGCCTTCTAAAATGTGGGTAAAGGTATTGATCTTAAAGCCCAAGCTATCGGCTACATGGATCAGCATGTTGATTTCGCTTTGTACATAAGAGTGGCAGGTAATGAAACGCTTGTTGTTTAAAATCTCAACAATTGCATCCAATTCTAAATCTCTGCGCACGTTGTTGCCTTTTACGGCCAATGCTTTTTCGTATTCCTTGGCGCGGGTAAACTCGTCTACATAGGTTTGCTCAACGCCCATACGGGTTGCCGGAAAGCGTTGGTTGTTTTGTGCCGAACTTTGTTTTACGTTTTCGCCCAAGGCAAATTTGATGAAGCCATCGCTGCCAGCAAACTTGAGTTCCTCAGGTGTTTTGCCCCAGCGCAATTTGATGAGCTGTGTTTGGCCACCAATAGGGTTTGCCGAGCCATGCAGGATGTGCGAAGTGGTTACACCACCGGCCAACTGGCGATAGATGTTGACGTCTTCAGAGTTAATCACATCGGCAATGCGCACTTCGGCCGAAACCGATTGGGCACCTTCGTTAATGCCGCCACTGGCCGCAATGTGCGAGTGTTCGTCGATTAGGCCGGCCGTAATGTGTTTGCCGGTCGCATCAATTACTTTGGCGTTACCAGCCGATAGGTTTTTGCCCACGGCCTTGATTTTGCCGCCTTCTAAAAGTACGTCGGCGTTTTGCAGAATGCCTTCTTTTTCGTTGGTCCACACCGTAGCATTTTTCAATAAAACAGCTTCTTGCGTAGGCAAGGTTGCGGTACCAAAAGCAATAAACGGATAAATTACCGAGCCGTTGTTGATAGCTGACTTAGGCTCTTCGCGTTTCGGAGCTTCTTTAGCGGCCTCTTTAAAGGTGCCGTTCCAAGCTCCTGCCGGGATAGAATTCAAAATCACATCGCCTTTAAAGGTTAATGGGCTGGCGCTGGTTAAATAACCACTCAAACGAACATCGCCAACCGGGTTTTTCTTCAGGTTGAAGGTAATGGTTACCCAATCGCCGGTGCGGCTAAAGGTGGCATTGGTTTTCACGCTGTCGGCACCCAAACGCTCAATGGCTGCGGTCGATCCGCCGTTTGCGCCCGTAATTTTTAGTAGGGTAGTACCCACGCCGTCGATGTTGAGGCTGTAAGTGCCACGCAAATCGGTTACATCCATTTTGTTGACCACAAAGCGTTTGCCTTGTACCCAGTTTTCGAAAATGATGTTGCCCGGTTTAAAGATATTATCAGAGGTGATAAGGAAGTTGGCCAATTTGCCTTTTTCGAGCGTACCTACTTTATCGCCGATGCCCAAAAGGCCTGCAGGGATTTCGGTAACGGCCATCAAGGCTTGTTTTTCGGTTAATCCGTTGGTGATGGCCTGGCTTAAGTTGGTCCAGAAATCTTTAGGGGTTTCGAGGCCGAAAGTAGTGAGCGCAAATTTAACGCCTGCTTTTTCCAGTACACCCGGATTGGTTGGTGCCAGTTCCCAGCCTTTTAATTGGGCAAGGCTCAGGTTGCGGGCTTCGGTAGGGTCTTCTACATCAAAAGCCTTAGGGAAGTTGATCGGAATGATCAGCGTAGCGCCTGTGGCTTTAACTGCATCGATGCGCTGGTATTCGTCGCCGGTTGATTTGATGATGAATTGTTTGTTAAATTCCTTTCCGATTTTGTCGACGCGCAAAATATTGGCCCAGCCATCGGCTTCGAAAAGCTGTGGCAAGCCTTGTTGCTTGTTAAACTGCTCTAAAGAAATATTGTATTCTTCTTTTTGGTTTTTGTACCAGCTGGCATCCAAATAGGTTTGGCGCAGCAAAGCGATAGAACCCATTAAGGAAGAAGGGTAATCGTTGGTAGAAGTGCCACGGTTAAACGAGTAATTGGCTGCGCTTTGGTCATTCAGCATCACTTCGTTTTCCTTGCCGTCGTTTAGGGTAACGGCGGCCGAGGTGCCGCGTGCAATACCATCGCGACTGATTACGTTTACGCTACCGAAACCAGCTTTGCGCAGGTCGTCTGCCTTTTTGGTATCGATGGTGAAGATACTTTTCACTTCAACTTCGGGGCGGATGCTTTCGTTCCATCCGTAGGCTCCTTTTTTGGTTGAGGTAAAAACCGACTGGCGACCAAAGAAACCACCCGCGGCCTGGGCGCGCTGTGCCTCTGGAATGCCATAAGTGGTAAAGGCATCGATAAGCGAAGGATAAATGTATTTTCCTTTCAAATCAATCACCACATAGCCTTTTGGAATTGCAGTGCCGGTGCCTACCGACTGGATGGTTTGGTTTTTGATGAGCAATACGCCATTGCTGATCGTTTGATTGGCGTTAACTACAATGTTCGCATTGGTAAAAGCGTACAATCCTGGTCTGATGTCGAAAGAACCGTTAACGGGATAAGTCTGCTGTGCAAACAAAAATGCAGTAGAAAACACCAGCGCGAACGCGAGTAGAATTTTCTTCATAATTGTTGTTAAGTTAAGACCTTAAATCTATTGATAAATAAAGATTTATACCTTACCTAACTTTTATTTTACATTTTCGGCACAATAAATTAAAAAGAGCCGATTGTGGCTGTTTTTTACTGCCTGAGGCATGTAAGTGTATTTGTTTTGACAAAGAAAGCTTCAATTGTATTGCCTTGTGCTGATTCTTAATGGTTGAATCTATAATTTTGCTTCACCACCTGAGACACCTAAGGACGCCTTAGTTTTTTATTATCTAGTAACATGGGGATTATCCCATGTCTTTGCGGTTGTTTTTGATAAAGGCTATTTGCCTCATATTAATTCTTAATGGTTGCCTACCTAATTGCAGGACGTAATAATTTTACTCAACACCTGAGACGCCTTAGAAAACCTTGGTGCTCTGCCTGAATATTCTCAATGCCTTAATGGTTAACCTACATTTTGTTTTACCGCCCGAGACACTTGAGGGCTCCTCAGTTTTTCGCAAGAAATAAATCAGTTATAAATAGAAAACCCACCTGCGTTTGCAAGTGGGTTATAATTTGTGTTGAGAAATCTGTTAATCTGTAGCTGGTATTTAGTTTAATGATTAAAATCCGTAACGCAAGCCAATCTGGAACTGGTAAGGGTTGCCCGATGGGTTAACCACGCCAGAATTGTTTACACGGTAGTTGAATACCTTGTTGGTGGTGTCGAAGTTCGGAACAGCCGGATTGCCACCTGCCGCCGGTATGCCCAAGGCATATAAAGCTTGGCTGCCCAACGATTCGTTTACGCCCCATTTCTTGTTCAGCAAGTTGGCAAAGTTGAAGATATCGGCCGAGATTTCTACGTTATGCGATTTTTGGATCTTGATTTTTTTGCTCACCCTTAAATCAACCGTGCCGAAGAAACCATTGATACCGCCATTACGTTCCGCAATTTTGCCCGAATATTTCAAGATGTAATCTTTCAGGCTTTGGCTGGCCAATGGATTGTCTAGCAAAGCTTGCAGGCCTGTGCGTACGTTTGCAGGTACATTAGGATTGTTCCTGTCGAAAATGAAAGCCAAATCGTTGGTGGTTACAAAATCGCCGTTGTTGTTGGCGCCAGATAATAAGGTGTAGCGTGTACCGCCAATGCCCGAGTAACGAACCCCGATAGAAACGCCATAGAAAGTTGGCAAAGTACCGTAGATTACAACTTTGTTGCGGAATTGTCCATCAGAATAGCTCATTTTGCTCAGGTTTCGCGGGTCGTCTTTTACGGGTAACGACAAGGTTGCCGAGTTGGCTACGTTACCATTAAACGAGGTATTGTCTTTACTGTCGTTCCAAGTAAAACTGGCCGAAATCTCGCCATCTTTAAAGTATTGCCAAGTAGCATCTAATACAACCGCAAACTGGTTCACTTTTCCTTTGCTGTTCAATTCTAAAACACGGCCAAATTTATTGCTCAAACGACCGGTTTTCCAATCGGCGGTACCATTGCTTGGGATGCTTGGCACATAAACGCCACGATTGTCTTCGTTTGATAGGGTAAAGAATGGGTTGACTGCCATGTTTCTGTCTACGTACATGTAGTTGTTGCGACCCAAAGAGGCATAGCCACTAATACCCACTCTTAATTTGTCGGTAATCAGTTTGTTGTAGGAGATATTGGCTTTGTAAATTATTGGAACTTGTGCATCGGCCGCATTGGTGTTAATGGTTGGTACTTGGAAGTTTGGCAAAGTAGGTGCACTCACACCGGTTCTGTAGCCAGGGAAGTTTGGCGTAGGTACATCGGCACCAAAAACATCAACAGTTGCCAAGTGCTTGCCATCAAAAGTCAGGTTGTTAATGGTTACATAGTTGTTAATATCAGAGCTAAAGATACCTGCGCCTAAACGTAAATAATCGGTATGTTTTTCATTTACATCCCAAGTAAATTGGAAGCGCGGCTGTACAACAAAAGATTTTAATTGGTTGTCTGTGCGTACGCCCAATGCATCAAACAATGACTGATTTAGCGGCGATGAAGGATAATGGGCATAATCTACACGGAAACCAGCAATCAAATCGATACCCGGTGCCAATTTGCCTTGCAACTGGCCATAGACGCCTATGTTAAATATATTGCCCATTACGGTTGGATCGGCTACCAAAGGTACTTCGCGGTAATACCTGTTTGGAACAAGGTTGTCGAAGTTTTGAAGAGAGGTTGCTGTAGAGCCGGTGTTGGTGTACTCGAAACGGCCATTTACCTCGCTGCCATATAATGATTTGGCACGAGTATACATTAAATCGGCACCGAATGTGTATTTGATTTTGTCGGTGTTGTAGTAAAAATTATCAACCAATTGGAATACGTTGTTGGTAAATCCCTCCTGACCAAAGCGATGGCCACCAATTTGTACCGAAGTAGATTTAGTGCTTCCATCAGCAAGAACAGAAGTCAAGTTGCCTACAATAGCCCTTGGAATAGCGTAGTTTAACTGATCGTTTTGGGTACTGGCTTGAAAGGTGTACAAATGCTGGAACTTCAGTTCGTTGGTTACCTTGCTGCTTACGGTAGTACGCAAAGTGGCCAATAAGCTGTTGTCAACATTCTTGTCGTTGCCATAGCTTTCAAAGAAGTTGATAGAAGTATTGTCGGCCAAACCCAATGGATTGCGGTCGTTGGTGTAGTTATCGCGAATGGTTAACAAGTTCTTGTCGTTAATTTGCCAGTCTAAACGGGCAAAAGCGGCATCAGAACCACGTTTTTTTGGGAAGCTGCCATATTGTGGCGAGTTGGCCACGCCGTATTTGTTGCGGGCAATATTCAAGAAGCTGCTCAAGGTAGCATTCGTAATGTTAAACCTCGCTTCATCGGCTGGAGAGTTGATATCGGCAATAATCAAGGGACGGGAATCTTTCTGGTGATCCCAAGCTACAAAATAATGCAACTTGTCTTTGATGATCGGCCCACCCAAGGTAAAACCGTATTGATAGGTAGAAAAGTCGTTAATGCGTTTGTTGCCCCTAATGTCGTACGGACTGGCCAACCAATCGGCACGGCCATAACCAAAAGCACTGCCGCTTAATGTATTGGTACCCGATTTGGTTACGGCGCTCACGGTACCACCGCCGGCACGGCCAAAAGTTACGTCGTATTGGTTGGTTACTACTTTAAATTCCCTTACGGCTTCGATAGAAATCGAATAAGGTGCACCACTTCTACTGGTGGTAGAGCCTGCAGAAGTAGGGTTTTTGGCGTTCATGCCATCAATGGTATAGTTGGTAGAAGAACCCAGCTGACCGGCAATGTTGCCACCGCGACTCAACGGCGAAAGATCCATCAGCGTGGTAAAGTTACGGCCGTTTACAGGCAGTTTGGTAATGGCTCTGGCCGAAATCTCGGTAGAAGCACCAAAGTTTTGCACTTTATTCCTCAGTCCAGAGGCCACCACCTGCACCGCTTCCAACGTTTGCGAAGTGGCCAGCATGTTGATGTTTACCTTAACGGCATCGCCTTGGTTCAACATATAACCCGAAAGGATTTGGTCGCCAAGGCCTGTAAAAGTAGCCTTAATGGTGTAAGGGCCACCCAAAGGCAGTTCTTTAAAAGTAAATTCGCCGGTGGCGTTGGTGTTGGTTCTGGTGGTAAAACCTGTCGATTCGTTCTTAACCAGAACTGAAACACCTGCAATAGGTTTCTTCTGTTCGTCGGCAACAATCCCCGAAATCGAAGCCTGCGTAGTTTGGGCCAATACCTTGCTGGTACCCCAAAAGCAGAGCATAAAAAAGGATAGTAAAAAATACCTCATAGCTGATTTTAATTTGTTTGGCGCAAAAATCCAATCCGAACATTAACTCAGCAGAGGGCTTTGATTAAGTAATTGTAATGGGATTATTACATTAGACAACACTTGTTAATTCAGTATTAAGAAGGTTTATAAATAAAGTAATAGGACTTGCATTTGCCATTAATTAGCTATTTTTGGATTTGACAGAAAATTAAATTGCTTATACCATGAACGATATCCTTAAAAGTGCGCACTCAGGCTGGCGCTATGTTGTCTTTATTCTTTTGGTTGTTGCCGTAATCAACGCCTTGTCGGGCTGGCTTAGCAAAAAGCCCTATACCGAAGGCAACAGAAAACTGAATGTTTTTACCTTGGTAAGCGCTCATATCCAATTGTTGCTGGGTTTGGCGGTGTATTTTTTAAACGGCTGGTACAAAATAGACAGCTCGGTAGCTATGGGCCGTTACTGGAAAATGGAACATATTAGCATGATGATTTTGGCCATCATCCTGATTACCGTGGGCAACTCGAGGTCTAAAAAAGTGGCCGATGCTACTGCAAAACATAAGAATATTGCCGTTTTCTTTGGCCTGGGGCTGATTATTATCATTGCCACGATTTTTATGATGGTAAAAAGCGACCCTTCGAGAACTTTCTTTGGGGTTTCTTAAGGCTTAAGCACTGATTAGGAGGCATTCGAAAAAAATTCAAAATATTTTGATTATTTAACTTTTTATATATTTTTGCTCCACGATGATTAACAATATACATACTTGGCAATGGCGTGGTAATTCTAAACAGAGTTGCGTCGTAGCCTTGTGTACCTTATAGTTTATCAACTTAAACCTAAACTTAAACCACATTCAAAACCCGACGGAACCACACGTCGGGTTTTTTGTTTTTGAAATATCGCCATGGCAAAGCCCGACAAAATCAATTGAAATGGCGAATAAAGAAATAATATGAAAACATACCAGATACAAACACACACCAAAAAGCGCTTAGCCGATACCACTACGCCGGTAAGCATCTACCTGCGCCTGCGCGATGTGTTCCCGAACACCATTTTGCTCGAAAGCTCCGATTACCATAGCCGCGAAAATGCCACTAGCTATGTGTGCGCCGAACCTGTGGCCGGATTGGTTTTGCAAAACGAACAGCTGAGCGCCTATTTCCCCGACGGCGAAAAAAGCAGCAAGGACAGTTTTGTGCTTACCGATGAGATTGCAGCGTTTAAGGCACAGTTTAAATCGATAAGTCCCGCGGTCGACAAAAAAATATCGACCGGTTTGTTCGGTTATTTTACCTGGAATACCGTACAGCATTTTGAGGATATCAAATTTACTTCAACTGCGCCGGCCGATGAAACGATCCCGACCATGCAATACCATGTGTATCGCTATATTATTGCCATCGACCACTTCAAGAACGAGATTACCTTGTTCAAAAACGTGTTCAACGACGATGATAACGACGACCTGACCAAAATCGAATACCTGATTCAAAACAAGAACTTTCCCGAGTACAGTTTCCAGGTTAATGGTGAGGAAGAATCGAATTTGAGCAATGAGGGTTTTATGGAGATGGTAGAACAGCTGAAAAAGCATATCTACCGTGGCGATGTTTTTCAGATTGTACCTTCAAGAGCTTTTAAGCAAGGCTTTTTGGGCGACGAGTTTAATGTTTACCGTTGCCTGCGTTCCATCAATCCCTCGCCGTACCTGTTTTATTTCGACTATGGAAGCTTCAAGCTGTTTGGTTCTTCGCCCGAGGCACAGATTACGGTAAGCAACAGCGTGGCCAGCATTTACCCCATTGCAGGTACCTTTAAGCGCACCGGAAACGACGAAGAAGATGTCGCTTTGGCCAAAAAACTGGAACAAGATCCCAAAGAAAGCGCCGAACACGTCATGCTGGTTGATTTGGCCCGTAACGATTTGAGCAGGCATTGTACCGGTGTAGAAGTAAAGTCGTTTAAGGAAGTGCAGTACTACTCGCACCTTATCCACTTGGTCTCTAAAGTAAGCGGGAATTTGCAGGAAGGAACCAGCTCGTTCAAGATCGTGGCCGATACCTATCCGGCCGGAACGTTGAGTGGCGCACCAAAATACAAGGCCATGCAACTGATTGATCAATACGAAAAGCTGAGCCGTAATTTTTACGCTGGAGCCATTGGCTACATGGGTTTTAACGACGATTTTAACCACGCCATCATGATCCGCACCTTTATGAGCAAAAACAACCAATTGCATTACCGTGCCGGTGCCGGCATCGTGGCCGATTCGGTGGCCGAAAGCGAACTGAACGAAGTAAACAACAAAATAGCCGCTTTGCGCAGGGCAATTGCGATGGCTGAAGAGATTTAGGATTTTAGAATTACGATTTACGATTGAGATGGAAAATAATCAGGCCTCAACAGGAGGCAAAAAGATATTGGTAATTGATAATTACGATAGTTTCACCTATAATTTGGTACACCTCATTAACGAATTGGGTTTTGAGGCCGAAGTATGGAGAAACGATAAGTTTGAACTTGGCGAGGTGGCGCAATACGATAAGATTTTGCTCTCGCCGGGGCCGGGTATTCCCGAAGAAGCGGGTTTGCTGCTCGAGGTAATTAAAACCTATGCGCCGAGCAAGAGCATCATGGGCGTTTGTCTGGGTCAGCAAGCCATTGCCGAAGCCTTTGGAGGTAGCTTGCTTAATTTAGGCCGACCTATGCATGGCATTGCCACGCCGGTTACGGTATTAGACGAAAGCGAATTGTTGTTTAGAGATTGCCCAACACAGGTTGAAGTGGGCCGCTACCACTCGTGGGTGGTTAATCCTGCCGATCTGCCTTCGGTGTTGCGCGTTACGGCCATCGATACCGACCAGCAGATCATGGCCTTGCGCCATCGCGAGTATGATGTATGTGGCGTACAATTCCACCCCGAAAGCGTGCTTACGCCCGACGGCAAACAAATGATGAAAAACTGGTTAACCCTTTAAAGCTACGTCATGGCGATCCCGTTCTGAGAGCTGTCGGGATTTTGGGGAGAAACAATCTTTCCTCGCCATGATGATAAAATATAGAAAATGAACATACTCGATCAAATCGTTCACCGCAAAAAAGAAGAAATCGCTTCGGCCAAAAGCCGGGTGAGCGTAAAAGAGCTAGAGGCCTATCCGCATTTTAGCAGGCAGCCTTTGGTATTTAAGGATTTTCTGTTGGATGCCCAGCGCAGCGGGATCATTGCCGAGTTTAAGCGCAGGTCGCCATCAAAAGGACTGATCAACGGAACGGCCGATGTGGCTGCGGTAACCCAAGCTTATGCCCAAGCCGGCGCTTCGGCTTTGTCGGTGCTAACCGATACCGATTTTTTTGGCGGCAAGGCCGAAGACTTGCAACAAGCCCGAGCAGCCAATCAAATTCCCATCCTGCGTAAGGATTTTATGATAGACGAATACCAGATTTTGGAAGCCAAGGCTTGGGGCGCCGACATCATCTTGCTTATCGCTTCTATTTTAAGTCCGCAGGAAGTTGCCCAACTGGGCAGTTTTGCACAAAACCTGGGCTTAAATGTATTGTTGGAAGTGCACAATCTTGAAGAGCTGCAGGCCAGCATTTGCCCCAACGTAAATGCCATTGGCGTAAACAACCGTAATTTGGGCGATTTTACCGTAGACATCCAAACTTCTTTTGATTTGGTGAGCCACATTCCTGACGAGTTTTTGAAGATATCCGAAAGCGCCATCAGTAATCCACAAACCATTAAGGAACTGCAAAGTGTAGGGTATAATGGATTTTTGATAGGCGAAAACTTTATGAAAACCGAAGACCCTGGTCGGGCGATTTCAGATTTTGTAAAGCATTTATAGCCTGTAGTTTAGGGCTGGGATTAAGGGTGTAGTGATGTTTTCGTTTTAGTTAATGGCATAGTGTTTGTTTTTGGTTGGCATTACTCACTAAAAACTGATAAGATGAAAAACTTTAAAAAACTATTACTTGTCGTACTTCCGTTAATCGCTCTCGCAATTTTGGCTTCGTGTAGCAAAAAAGATGATGAAACACCCGCCGGAACACACAAAGTGGTGTTCAAGGCCGAAACTTCTTCTGATGCCAGCATCTCGACCGCCTTGTTTACCAATGCAACTGGTGATATTACCACCAACACTTCGGTAAACAGCAGAACGTTTACCAGTGCCGAGCTCACTATTCCTTCGTCTGTATTGGTGATTAATTTTGGCGCAAACGGATCGGGTGCAAGTGCCAACTCTAGCCTAAAGGTACAGATTTGGGTAGACGGCAAACTCGTTAAAGAAAACATCGGAACAGGTACAGCATTGTCTGCTACCACAAGCTATACTTTCGGTAAATAACACGAATTAAACCAAAAAAAGCCCGGTCTGGATGTAAAATCTAGATCGGGCTTTTTGATTCTATGCCCATGACAACAAGAATTTTTGCCCGGCTCTTATAGTCGTATAAGTTGTAGAAATGCCGAAAATTAATAAATCTACGCGTTTTTTGGGTGTCAAAATACTGGTTTTCCGTGATGGACTGGCATAGGGCACGGGTCTACCTTTGTGAGGTAACAACGAAAAAGATAAGACTATGAAAAAGATGAAAAACCTAAGAAAGCTATTCTATATAGCGCTGCCTTTAATGGTGCTAACCCTATTAAGTGCCTGCAGCAAGAAACCTGATGAGGTGAACGATCCGCGCAAAAACTATCCAAAAAATGTGACCATCGAATACAGGGTAAGCAAAGTTTCGGGCGATAATATTGGCGTGATGGACATCCGCTTTACCAACGAAACGGATGCCGATACCCAGCTAACCGGACAATCGCTGCCTTTCTCGAAAACAATTTCCAAAAGCGTAAGCTATGCAAGTGATGTTAGCCTAAGCATCACCGAAAATTATAAGATTACAGGTGCTATCAAGCTTGAAATATTGGTTAATGGCAAGGTGGTTAAAACGGAAACCCCTAGTTTTTCAAATACCTACATTACCGGTGGTGTAGTATATCAGTTTAATGATTAATTAACCCGAAACGTGCGTGGTTTGCACAATTCTACTAAAAAATACAGTTAATTAATGAAGGGCTTCTTGCAAAAGAGGCCCTTTTTTGTTGCCCTTGTCAATAAATGATTTTTTAGCTGGATTGCAAATCCAGGGTTATCTTGGTCGGGATGGCACATCCTGACCAGCACTTTGAAACTTGGCCACAATCCCGCGTTCTCTAAACCCGATGGCAGCGGGCACGAAGTAAAGCGTACAGCGGGGCTGCTGTGGCCATAAAATACTGCGCTTGCTTTCCTAATCGATGCGCTCTTGTTCTTCGCCAACAATTTCCATAATACGCCATTGTTGGTGTTCTTCACCAACAACCCCTCGCCAGCTTCGTTAAAAATAAAACATTAAGCCCCAAACTAAGTTTTATAGGTGCAAAATGAAACGAACTTAGATTTCGTATCTTTGTAGCATACAATGGGAAAACAGAAATATTACGATACTGCCCTTAAGCAAGAACGAGCCGTTCTGGTAGGGGTAATTATGCCAGGCGAAAAACCCGAACAAACCAAAGAATACCTCGAAGAATTAGCCTTTTTGGTTGATACGGCAGGTGGAAAGGTAGAAAAAGTTTTTACGCAGCGCATGAGCAAGCCCGATCGCGCCACCTTTGTGGGCACCGGAAAGCTCGAAGAAATACAGGCCTATGTAAAGGCAGAAGAAATAGACATGGTGGTTTTTGACGATGAGCTTTCGCCGTCGCAGCTGCGCAACATTGAGCGCGAACTGCAGGTAAAGGTACTGGACAGAAGCAACCTGATTTTGGATATTTTTGCCGGACGGGCACAAACCGCACAGGCCAAAACACAGGTAGAGCTGGCCCAGTTGCAATATTTATTGCCTCGATTAACCCGTTTATGGACCCACTTGGAACGTCAAAAGGGGGGTATCGGGATGCGCGGTCCGGGCGAGACCCAGATTGAAAGCGATAGGCGGATGATTTTGGAGAAGATTTCCCTGCTTAAGGAACGCCTTAAGCTGATTGACCGCCAAAACGAAACGCAACGCAAAAACCGCGGGCAGCTGATCCGCGTGGCTCTGGTGGGCTATACCAACGTAGGCAAATCAACCATCATGAACATGCTTTCTAAATCGGATGTATTTGCAGAGAACAAGCTTTTCGCTACGCTTGACACGACGGTGAGGAAAGTGGTTATCGAAAACCTGCCTTTCCTGCTTTCAGATACGGTGGGTTTCATCAGAAAATTGCCACACCATTTGGTCGAGTGTTTTAAATCGACCTTAGACGAGGTGCGCGAGGCCGATATTTTGGTACATGTGGTAGACGTTTCGCATCCAAATTTTGAAGACCAGATCCATACGGTAAACGAAACCCTGAAAGATCTGGGTGCCCGCGACAAGGAAACCGTCATGGTTTTTAACAAAATCGATGCCTATGTAACGCCTGAAACAGACCGACATGAAGACGAGGAAGAAGCGCCGCTAACCTTGGCCGATTTCAAAAAAAGCTGGATGGCGCATCACAACGATCCGGCCATCTTTATTTCGGCAACGCTAAAGGAAAATGTAGAAGAATTTAAGCAGCTGCTGTACGATAAAGTAAAAGCTTTGCATACCACGCGCTATCCCTACGATAAGTTGTTATATTAAGAAAAAAGAGCGCACACACCAAGAAAAGGCTTATATTGCAGCAAATGCTTTAGTCGTCCAATTTGGCAGTTAGCTATAGAATTTGAGATTATGGAAAGTAAAAGACAACAGAAGTTTGCAGGATTATTACAAGAAGAACTGGCCGCGATTTTTCAGCGCGAAGGGGCTTCTTATTTACCCAATACCTTAGTAACCATTACCAAAGTTAGGGTTTCGCCCGATTTGGCCGTAGCCAAAGTATATTTGAGTTTTTTGAATACCAACAACACCAGCCTATCGGTAGCTACCGTAAATGCGCATGCCAGCGAAATCAGGTATAAACTGGGTTCGCGCATTCGCCATCAGGCCAGGGTTATTCCAACGCTTTCGTTTTTTGTTGACGATACCAACGAATATGTAGAGCACATGGATAAAATATTCGATAAAATAGCCAAGGAACGAAAAGATACGGACGAGCCAACCGATGCAGACCAATAGGTACATTCGCGAACCAGGAAATTTTCTTACCCACGTAGTACCGGCCGTTTTGGCCATCCCAGCTTTGTATTTGCTGTTGCAGGCAGCGCACACCTCTTTTGCCTATACCGCCGCTTATGTGTATGGAATTGGCATTTGGGTATTGTTTAGCGTAAGCGCCATTTATCATAGCCTGCCCAAAACAGAATATGGTATCCGTTTTTGGCAAAAGTTCGACCACTGCTGCATCTATTTGATGATTGCGGGCTCATTTACGCCTACGGCTCTTTTGGTGTTTGATGGCTGGATCCGATGGTTGCTGTTTGGCTTGGTATGGTCTATTGCGATAATAGGTTGCCTGCTGAAGATCTTTAACCGCCTCAAAAATCAGGCGGTATCAACCGGGCTTTACATTGCCATGGGCTGCCTCATTATTCCGTTCGTTACCAAAATGATCGAAACCTTGCCCACAATGGCTTTGGTGTGGCTTTTCTTAGGCGGTGTTTTTTATATTGGAGGCACCTATTTCTATGCCAAAGACAAGCCTTTGTACAAATACTTCCATACCCACGAAGTATGGCATTTGTTTGTGAATTTTGGAGCCCTGTCGCATTTCATCTACAATTACGTTTATGTTTTTAAAGGCTGATGAAAAAGATAGGGTTGCTTGTTGTTTTTGGTGTTGGCGCAGCTGTGGCGCAGGCCCAGCCATTGACTAAAGCTTATATCGACAATTTGGTCAAAGCTACAAACAACCACGTACCGTTAGTGCACAATTACAAATACTTTCTGCCGTATTCGGGTTTTTATGAGGCAAAAGACAGTTTAAAGCTGAATAAAAAACTACGAGCTAAAACGGCTAAAGATTTGTTGCGCGTTGTATTGATGCATCCGATAGGCAATACCGAGGAAGCGCTGGGCGTAGAGCTTTTTTCGCAGGGTTTCATCACCATCGAGCTTAAAAGCAGGCAACCCAAGCAACAGAAGAGGGAAATGCTCGCGGAAGCGAAAGAAATATTTGCAACTGGTTCCAAAAACCCAATATTGGTAATTAATGAAGTAAGGGTTAGTCCAGATGAGGCAAAGGCAACGATAGCAAAGCTCAAGTTTGAGGAGCTGGATGCCATTGCCATTTATTACAGGGCTTTATCAACGTCGGTTTATGGCCAGCAGGGTGCTGATGGAATGATACAGATTTGGACTCGTCCCTTAAAAAAATAAGATGCTTCCGTTTAAAGAAATCATAAACAAACACATGGGCCTCATTGGCAAAGTAGTAGACTTTGACCCTACTGCCGACCAGCTTTTGCCATTCGATTTTACGGCCAACAACACTGAGCTAGACTTGCCCACGCTAAGTGATACCCATCGTTTTTCGGCTTGGGTTGATAAAAAACTGGCTAAAAACCATGCTCGCTATGGCATTGGAGGCTATAACGAACACCGTACCATTTACAGCAGAAGTACGCATTTTGATCAAGGCGAAGAACCAAGGCGCCTGCATTTGGGTGTCGATATTTGGGGGGCTGCCGGAACGCCCGTTTATAACTTCTACCATGCCAAGGTGCACAGTTTTCGCTTTAACAACAATTTTGGCGATTATGGTGCGACGATTATTCTGCAATATCAGTTTGACGAACTCACATTTTATGCCTTGTATGGCCACTTAGATTTGAACTCGCTGCAGCACTTGTACGAAGGCATGACGATACCGAAAGGCAAAGCTTTTGCCTGCTTTGGAAAACCTGCCGAAAACGGACAATGGCCACCGCATCTGCATTTGCAGCTGATACTCGATATGCACGATCTTAAGGGCGATTATCCTGGTGTTTGCCAATTCTCCAAGCGCGATGCTTATTTGCAGAACTGTCCAGATCCAGCCTTGATTTTAACACAGACTTTTGCATCGGCTTTGCCACAAAATTCGTAAATTGAAGCATGATAAGAATAGCCACCCTTTTTTTGCTCTTCGTTTCTACTTTTGCGCAGGCGCAGCAACCCAGTATCAAAGGCGGTTTGTCGGCCTTTATCAAAAGGAATATTATTTATCCTGCCTATTCGCTGCACCACTGTATTCAGGGCACGGTAAATGTGGGCTTTAAGCTCAATGCCAAAGGCGAAGTGTATTACGCTGCCATCAACAAGGGCATGGGTACCGATCTTGACGATGAAGCCTTGAGGCTGATCCGCATGAGCAGTGGCAAATGGACTGTGCCGCTGAGCCACGATACCACGGCTTTACTGGTAGTGCCCGTTAATTTCAACCTCGATGGCTACGACTGCCGACAGGTGAGTGCCAATGATATTGCCCTCGCGATAAAAGGCTATAAAGATGAGCAGGCGCTGGTTAATGTAGTGCTCAATTATTACCGCAACAAGGAAAATGGCAACTTCAAGCCCGAAGAACTGCCCAAAATCATGAAACTCAAAGCCGAGTTGGGCATCGACGACGATTACCTGAACAGCAGGATTGAAGCCGGTTTAAGAAAATACAAGCAGGGCGATAAGCTCGGTGCCTGCGAAGAATTCAGCTTTGTTAAATATATGGGCTCTCCGAAGGCCAAGGAGTACTTAGATAAATACTGTAAATAAAAAATGCGTCTACTTTTCCGTTACTTTGCTTTACTCGACCTCGTTTCTCTAGTTTTCATGTCCATGCAGCTGTGGCAAATCGCTACACATTTTAACAAACAACCTGATCAGCTTTCGGCTAAAATAAGTGCCATTTTAATGTTCCCGATGTTTATACTGGTGCTGTGGGGTGCTTACGGACAATTCAGGCTGCAAAAATTCGGGTTTATACTCTATTACATCCAGTTTCCTTTGAGGTTATACCTGTGGGTGTTTTCAGTTGGATTTATTACCCTGCTACCCGAGGCATTGAGCTATTATGGCGACAAATGGTTTGGGGTGTTGCTCAAAGTCTGCATCATGTTCGAATTTGTAAGGCTCTACCTGACCATTAGGGGGCAAGTGAAGCTGAAGGATTTGCAATAACTTGTTTTATTTTTTGACCACCTAAGCCACCTTAGAGAGGCTAATATTTAATTCTTCATTTTGCTTAATGCCTTTATGGTTATTCAATCCAATGGAGACTGGTGAAACTGGAAAATGGAATAAAGTTACCTTATTTTTTAACCGCCTAAGACGCCTTAGAAAGCTGAGGGTTGACTATCCTAATTCTTCATGCCCTAAATTCCTAAATGGTTAATCGGTGCAGTTGAAAGATTTGCAATACTGGGTTTTATTGTTTGACCACCTAAGACGCCTTAGAGAGGCTAAGGGTTGGCCGTTAATCCTATGCTCTTAATGCCTAGCCTTATATGATGGGAGATTCTCCTCTTTATCGGGCTTGCGAAGTCGGAACAACCACATGGATTGCCCGAGGGATAATTTTTGCCTTGAGCGAGCTTATTTTGCCCAAATATTCGCCGTCTACCTGAAAATGTACCCGGTGTTTGGTGTTGATGTGCAGTTTGGTGGTTTGAAAGCTTTCTATTTTCTTTGGATTGAAAGGCAATTTGCTGATCCATATTTTCAGAATTTCCATCACGGCATATTCTTTGACCAGGATCACTTCGAAAAGTTCGTCGTCTAATTTTCCATCGGGATTGATCTGTAGCCCCGTGCCATATCGCGTGGCATTAGCAATGGCTACCATGGCGGCTTGCTGTCGGATGGTCTTTTCGCCAATCGAAAATTCCACATCCATTTTGCGATGATTCCAAAGGGCATGCCAGAGGGCTTTGGCGTAGGTAAGCATCCCCCTTGCGGGCAATTCGTCAAATTTTTTAACCAAGTAGGCATTAAAGCCAATATCGGCCAGGTGGATGCACAGTTGGTTGTTGATGAGGATGGCATGGATTTGTTTGGGCCGCCCAGTTGTGGCTAAGGTCAGCGCTTCGTTTACCTCCAAGGGGATACCCAGTTCTTTGGCCATGCCATTGGCCGAGCCTGCCGGAATAATGCCAATGGGCGTATCATTTCCCAACAGGCATTCGGCCACCAACTTGAGCGTACCATCGCCACCAACGGCAATTACACGGTTGGCCTTTGCATTTTTGATGATGGCTTTCAGCTCTTTCATCACACAGGTTTTGGGTAGCTGATAAACCTCGGCCTGTTCCTCCCTGTCGTTAAAAAAAGCAGCAATGGTTTCGGCAAAATTTTGGGTGCCATGACCAGAACCTGGGTTGATGATAAAAAGAAGCTTTTTCGTTTTCACTTGCCTAATTTGAAGTGCCTACAAAACAACTGACGGCCAAAGCCTGTTTTAAATATGATGAACAAAAACCTGAGCGTAAAAATATACCACGGCTATGGGCATACCCATAATTTGGTGCTTTATGGCCATGTGTTTAAGTTCAAAGCCAAGACCAAGCAAGGCTTTAGCCGTAATTTTTTGGTTAATATGGTGCACCTGCTCAAATTGTTTATGGTAAAGCCCTATCCATTTGCTCGGGTACGCTTGCATTTTAACCAGCAGATTATCCACCAAAAAACAGCGTACGATGGCTTTTTCAAGTTCGAGTGGCAAGCCCAGGAAAACGTAACCGCTGGTTGGCACCGGGTAAAGGTTGATGCCGTTGACGAGGCCGACCAAGTGCTGGCAACGGCCGAAGGAGAGATTTTTGTGCCCCACATTACCCAATATGCCTTTATTTCTGATATAGACGATACGGTAATGGTATCGTATTCGGTAAAATTGGGCAGGCGATTAAAAGAACTCTTTACCCGCAATCCGCGAACGCGCAAAACCTTTGCCATGACACAAATGCATTACCAATTATTGGCCAATGCCTATACCGAGGTCACGCAACCCAATCCGTTTTTCTACGTGTCGAGCAGCGAATGGAATTTGTACGATTACCTGGTAGAAACGTTCAGGTTCAACCAATTGCCTGAGGGCGCATTTTTGCTCAATCAGCTTAAGCGATGGAAAAGCCTCTTTAAAACCGGGAAAACCGGACACGAAGGGAAACTGTTGAGGGTGATGCGCATTATTGATGCCTTTCCGAAACAGCGCTTTGTTTTCTTTGGCGATAACTCGCAGCAAGACCCAGTCATTTACCATACCATTGCCATGCGTTTTCCTCAAAATGTAGCTGCGGTTTACATCAGGAACATCAGGCCCAAAAAACAAGAGGGAACCCTGGCGCTTTTAAACGAACTCGAACAAAACCAAATACACACCTGCCTGTTTACGGATAGTGAAGAAGCCATTAGCCATTCGAAAAAGATCGGATTAATTGCTTAGCAGGCAAATGCTGCTTATCTTTAGGTAAACCCTATTCAAAATGACCATGAAACATTTATTCTTTGGCCTAGTCATGATACTGATTGTTCAGGCCTGTACCCCAAAAATGCAAAGTGCCAGTGTAGCAAACACCAAATGGGTATTGAGCGAATGGCCAGGCAAAACCCTGCCCACCAAGGCAAAAGCTACCTTAAATTTTGAAGGCAACAATCACGTAAGCGGCAAGTCGTTTTGCAATGGCTTTGGAGGCTCGGCCATGATTAAAGGCGATTCGGTAAAATTTGACCAGTTGATAGGCACCATGATGTACTGCGAAGAAGTGGGCCAGGCAGAAAATAATTTCCTTAACGATCTCAAAAGTGCCACCAACCTAAAGGTAAGCGATAATAAACTGCAGATTTTGAAAAACGGCACCGTGTTATTGGTGTTTAGTCCGGCCAAATAACTAGCTGATCGATTTGCCAAATGGCGAAAAGGCCAGGCTCATCAGCTTAAAGTGCTGCAAACCGAAGGGAATGCCTACGATGGTTATGCACAGCAAAAGGCCGAAAACCAAATGGGTAAGCACAATGCTTAATCCACCGAAAATAAGCCAGATGATGTTCATGATGGTCGATAGGCAACCTACGCCGTAGCTGGTGTTGGTTATTTTAACGCCAAATGGTGCCAGTCCAACTATGGCAAATTTGAAGCATTGGATGCCGAATGGAATGCCTACAATGGTTAGGCACAAAATAAGGCCACCAAAAATATATTGGAAAAAAATCAGTAATCCACCAAAAATAATCCAGATAATATTGCCAATCAAGTTCATGTATGCGCTTTTTATTAAGAGCATCAGCAGGCCCGAATGTTACAGCGATTAACCCGATTTGGCGCCTGATTTTTGATGACGAACCTATATTAAATTAACCCTGATTATTTATTGGAATACTACAATTGTGTATATTTAGAATACACAAATAACCATAAGGACATGAAAAAGTTAATTTTTTTAATGGCTATGGCCATTGGCTTGGCATTTGGCGCCAAAGCACAAACCGTTAACGGCCAAAAACTGAGCGAAATCAAAGCGCCTTACATCGAACTGAGGGAAGTTGGAAAATTTCTTAGTAATAAAAGGTGGATAAAGCTAGATTACGGCCAGAAAATAAATCAAGAAGAAGAAGCCTATATCAAGGATGATAAAGGCAAGGAACTCGAATTCAACTCGGCGCTCGACTGCGTCAATCAAATGAAAAACTATGGCTACGAACTTTTTCAGGTCTATGCGCTGGGAGGCGAATATGGAAGCTACAAATACTATGTGCTAAAGCGTACAGCCAATTAGATAAAATCCAGGGTTTGGAATTTTTTGGTCAGTATCTGCTGGTTGCTTACATCGAGCCAGTTGTCTAAAATGGTTCCGTAGACCTCTCTAAAATCTACTTGGTACTTAAGGTCGCCATTGTCTAGGTCGCTTAAATTTGGGGCACTGTTGTAAATGCCCTGTTTTTTTAATCGGCCACCAAATACAAATACGTTGTTGGCCGTGCCATGGTCGGTACCGTTGCTGGCATTTTGCTCTACCCGACGTCCAAACTCGGAAAAAGTAATCACCAAGGTATCGTTCAGTTTGTCGTGCTGTTTCAGGTCGTTTAAAAACGCGGCCATGCCCTCGCTGTATTGCCTAAACAGGTTGCCTTGTTGCTGCAATTGGTTCACGTGGGTATCAAAACCGCTTAGCGACACATAGTAAACCTTGGTTTTTAAGCCAGAAGAAATAAATCTCGATACCGTTTTAAGCTGATTGGCGAAACCACTGTTGGGATAGGTGGCCTTGCTCTCGTAAATTTTGGAAGTCTGCTGAATATAATTGGCCGACGAGGAAGTTTCGACCATGGTTTTGTACAAATAGCCCAAATTGTCTTCATCCAAATGGTCTTTGCTGCTGTTGAGCACCTGTTTAAAAAAGGCCTCGTTGGTATTTCTAAACAGCGTATTGGGATCTTTGAGGGCAATTCCCTTTTTCGAATTGCCTTTCATGGCCAGCGACAAGCTATCGTCTACCTCAATTGCCGTATAGGGAAATTTGCAGGTTTCGCAGTTCGAATCGAGGTAGCGGCCAATCCATCCGGTAGAAAGAAACTGGTTGCTGTCGCTGCCGGTTTGCCAAATGTCCATCGAACGGAAATGCGAGCGGTCGGGGTTGGGGTAGCCCACATCGTTGATGATGGTCATCCAGCCTTGGTCGTAAATCTCCCTCAAAGCGCCCAAGTTAGGGTTGAGGCCCTGCATATCGTTCAGTTTGATCACATCCTCCGGCTTAATGGCGATGCTTTTTCTTTTTTGGTAATAAATATCGTTGCCAAAAGGAATAACCGTATTGAGGCCATCGTTGCCACCCGAAAGCTGTACCACCACCAGGTTTTTGTAAGGGCTCAGTTCGTCTAAGGCCAAGGCCTCAAAAGGTTTCATAAACACTGGAACAAACAAGCTACCGGCGGCAGCCAGGGCAGAATTCTTTAAAAAATCTCTTCTTTTCATCTTCTTGGGTTTAGTACGCTTGCGAAGTTTTCAAAACTTCGCAAGTATGGTTAGCAAAGCTGATATTCTGGCAAACTGGTTACTTCTATGGCGGTGTTTTTCAAGCCTTGGTTGTTGGCAATCATGTCGGTGATTTTTTGGCTCAGGCTAGGCTGCAATAAAAACTTGGCCAAGTCGAGGGGTTTGATCCCCTTGGGCAGGCTTGCCAAAAATTTAGGCCAATCGCTTTGCGCATCCACGTACGATTTGGGTTTGGGCTTGGCATTGGCTGGTTTGTTTAGGGCAATTACCGCTTCGTCTTCGGGGTCGGCCTTGCCGCTAAAATCGATGAGGCCGTCGTTTAGCACCAGCGAAGGGATTTTCATCCGTAGCATCAGTGACGAGCTGTCTATCCAGTTTTTGCCACCCGGCCAGCCCGCTACGTTGGGCGGATTAAACAGGTATTGCCCTAAGCTGCTTTGCAACTGGATGAGCACCTGTGGCTTGTTGTAGGTGACATAAAATTCGCGACTCAATCCAACCAGAAACTCCGCCGGCGATTTGATTTTGGTACCCACATTGGGTGCGCTGTAAAACCAATCGGCCGTAAACATCTTTTTCAGTACAGCCGAAATATCGTACTGACTGGCGTGAAAATGATCGGCCAGCTCTTTTACATGCGCTTCGTTTGGCGTTTCGTTTACAAAAAATACATACAGTTTTCTCGCAATGAAAACGGCTGTTTTAGGGTTTTCCAAAATCATGTCGATGATCGATTCGCCATCAAAATTTCCCGTTTTGCCAAAGAAAGTTTTATTGCCTTCGTCGTGAAAGGCCGGCCTCAACTGAAAATCGCCGTTTTTGTCGTAAGTCCAGCCGGTAAACGACCGTGCCGATTCTTTGATGTCCTGTTCGGTATAGTTGCCGATGCCCAGGGTGAAAAGTTCCATCAATTCGCGGGCAAAATTCTCGTTTGGTCTGCCTTTGCGGTTCTGTTGGTTGTTGAGGTATTGCAACATGGCCGGCGATTTGGAAACCTCGACCAGCAAAGTCCGGAAACTGCCCAAGGCGTATTGCCGTTGGATGTTATTGAGCTGCTGGGCAAACATGGGGTTGTTAGAGCGACAGGCAAAGTGGCCATGCCAAAACAGGGTCATTTTCTCGCGTAACGATGCATTGGTGTTGATCATGCGCATAAGCCAATCGATGTTGAGCGAACGGCTTCTTTCGTTTTGTGTTTTGGTAATTTCCTGTCGCTGGTCTTTTTCCTCTTGAGTGAGTTCCTTTTTAGCTCCGAGGCTAGCCTGTAGGTCCATTTGTTGCCTTACTTCGGCCGGATCTACGCTTTTCAGCTCTTCGAAAACGGCAGAATCCTTAAAGAGCTGTTCTACTACCTTGTTCGGGTTTTTTCTGCTGAGGTCTTGCAGCTTGGGATAGGAAATTCCGAAAGAGGCGCGACTATATAGATGCTTAACACTGTTGAAATTATCTTTTCTCTCCATGGGAGTTCGATTTACAGTTATGACTCTTTTAAAACGCTTGGGTTTAACTATTGTTTTGTTTGCTATTATTGCAGCATGATTTTTAGATTGCTAGACGATGTGCTGCTTTTTCCTGATACGGCTTTGGCCGAGCCTGATGGGTTATTGGCCATTGGAGGTGACCTGAGCGTAGAACGGCTGGAACTGGCTTACCAGAGCGGTATATTTCCTTGGTTTAGCCACGCCGACCCTATTTTGTGGTATGCACCGCACGAGCGTTGTGTCATTTTTCCGGAACGGGTAAAAGTGAGCAAGAGCATGGCCAAGGTAATGAAGGACCGTGTTTTTGAGGTAACGGTAAATCAAGATTTCGAAAATGTAATCAGGTATTGTGCGGCAGTACCCCGCGAAGGGCAGGATGGAACCTGGATTACCAACGAGATGCAGTCGGCCTATATCAAGTTGCACCAAAAAGGGCTGGCGCACAGCATAGAAGTTTGGCAACAAGGCCGACTGGTAGGAGGCTTGTATGGCGTTAAAATCAATAAGGTTTTTTGTGGCGAAAGCATGTTCAGTTTGGTGAGCAACGCCTCTAAAACGGCGCTCATTTACCTCTGCCAAAACATGGGTTTTGAACTGATCGATTGTCAATTGCCCAACGAGCATTTGATGAGCTTGGGTGCCGAAATGATTAGCCGAGAAGCATATTTGGAGGTTTTGCAGTTTAATTGACTTATTGTAAGGGTAACTTGTTGGTGAAGAACACCAACAAGAGCTAGCAAAACTGTATTAAGTCATGGATATATTGAGTAAGCGATGTAGGCCACCGTTGGTGTTCTTCACCAACGACAGAAGAACATTCGTTCGCTATAATGGCTTAAGAAGCTGAAATTGTTTTGCTGACTTTTATAGAAAGAGGCACTTGAATAATAATAGTCTTCGGGCGCATCTACCAACATCCACTTGGGTTGACAAGGGTTGTTGTGGATGTAACCAAGCTTTTGAAGAAAAAATGCTTCAGACCATAAATCTTTGCTCAGCGCATTACGTTGCCAAATCTGATATTTACGGTCTTTAAGGCCGACATAATAGTTTTTCATTTCGGAGGTATGGCCATTTCTTAAAGTTTTCAATAATTGTTGTGCAGTAAATTTTAAGAAATCTCTTTGTACATCTTCTCTTAAATAACCTGACATAACTTGCCAAATCAGATGAATATGGTTCGGCATGATAACAAAAGCATATACTTTTATCCGCTTCTTGGCATGAAGAAAGTTTAAGCTGGAGATGACTATCTCTTTTCGCTCGTCAGCTAATAAAAGATTTTGCCATTTTAAAATCGCGACGGTAAAAAATTGGGGATGATACGTTGCTATTGGTACCATGTTACAAGATAATGATTTTGAGAAGAAACAGCGATTTCATGAGTGACTCTTTTAGCTTGTTGGTGAAGAACATCAACAAGGGCATGAGCTTAAGTACCGAAATGATGAGCAGAGAAGCATATTTGGAGGTTTTGAAGTCCAATTGACTTATTGTAAGGGTAGCTTGTTGGTGAAGAACACCAACAAGTGCATAGAGGAATGCCAATAAGGCCATGAAGATATTGATAAGTTTATTCAGCTATCAATTATTGAGTAAGTGATGTTGGCCATCGTTGGTGTTCTTCACCAGCGACAAAGGAGAAATTACTGATTAGCCTTTAAAATGGCATCGACTTCCTCTTTGGTCATCCCTGGCTTGATGCTTTCCTGATAGAAGGCTGCAATGATATGCGAATCGAAATCGTCTATTTTTAGTTTGTCGTTATAGTTCGAATAAAACAAGCTGTTCGCGTTGCGCTCGGTAGGGCTTAACAAGCCGATAGACCTTAAGAGGTTCTTTTTCAACGAATGTCTTAAAGGAGTTCTATCCCGATAGCTTTCAGGGAAAATCAGGTTTTCGGCACGGTAAATTTCAGATTTGCTGTTCGATTTGAAATAGAAGCCTCCATAGCCATTGGCATATTTCACAATGCCTTCAGATAGTCTGTTCAATGCGCTTTCTTCCCGACCAGCTACGATCAGAAAGTTTACCTCGTCATCATCGTTCGTTTTTTTGATGTCGAGCTTGGTAAGCCTTCTGATTTGGCTAAAGGTACTGTCTATTTCTTTCTTGATGTATTGGCTGGTATCGCCATAAATCTTATACCTGATTGGAACTACCCATTTTACAATCACCCTATAATCGTTGGGCCTGGCTCTGTAAAAGGCAATATCGTCAAAGGCGGCCTTTTCTTTTTCGTTGAGTTTTTGGGCAAAAGCATTCAAACTTAAGCCCAGTAGGAGGAAGGCAAGCAGTTTTATCTTTTTCATGGGCAGGCAATTTATTGATTGCTAATTCAACAACTCCCTAATATCGTCTTTACTGAGCGATTTGAAGAAACTTTCTTCGGTCGTAATCAATGAATTGGCTAATGATTTTTTGCGTCGTTGCAAGGCCAGGATCTTCTCTTCAACGGTATCTTTCGATATAAATTTATAGATAAACACCTTTTTCTCCTGTCCAATGCGATGCGTACGGTCAATGGCCTGTTGCTCAACAGCTGGGTTCCACCATGGATCGAGAATAAACACATAATCGGCTTGGGTGAGGTTTAAGCCCACGCCACCCGCTTTGATCGAAATCAGAAACACCTTTAGGTCGGTATTCTGCTGGAACTCGGCCACAATTTCGCCACGGTTTTTGGTACTGCCGTCTAAGTAGGCATAAGGAATGTGTTCTTTTTCGAAGTAATTCTTGAAAATGCCCAAGTGTCGCACAAATTGTGAGAAAATCAACACTTTATGGCCACCTTTCAGCACGTTGTCGAGCGTGTGTACCACGTTTTCGAATTTGCCCGAATCAGACTCATAGCCTTCGTCAATCATCACCGGATGGTTGGCCAATTGCCTTAGCGCGGTTAAGCCCTGTAGCAATTGCACCTGTTTTTTGGCATAAGTGCCATCGTCCATACTGGTGAGCAAGTCGTTGCGGTAAGCCGATTTGGTTTTCTCATAAACGGCCGCTTGATCTTCGCTCATATCGCAATAAAAAATATGCTCGGTTTTAGGTGGCAGTTCGGCGGCAACCTGTTCCTTGGTTCTTCTCAGTACAAAGGGCTTGATGATGGCCTGCAGTTTTTTGGCCTTGTCTTCGTCCTTTCTTTTCTCTATGGCCTGCACATATTCTTCGTTAAAAAAAGATTGCGTGCCCAATAAACCGGGGTTCAGGAAAGTAAGCTGCGTCCATAAGTCGGCCACCGAATTTTCTACCGGCGTACCACTCAAAATAAGGCGATGGCGCGATCGGAGCATGCGCACGCTTTTGAACGATTTAGACGAAGGATTTTTGATGTTCTGGCTCTCGTCTAAAATAATGTAGTTGAAATAAAATTCCCTCAACAGCTCGGCATCAACGCGGGTAATGCCGTAGGTGGTAATAATTAGGTCGTACTTGCCAAAAAGGCTGATGTCTTTATTGCGAAAAGTGCCGGTGTGGGCATGTATCTTGAGTTTGGGGGTAAACTTTTTAGCCTCGTTTAGCCAATTGTAGATTAAAGAGGTAGGCATGATGATGAGCGAGGTGCTGTGCGTAGCGTTTTGCTCGTCTTCTTCCTTCAGCTTTTGCAACATGGCCAAAGTCTGGATGGTTTTACCCAAACCCATATCATCGGCCAAACAGCCCCCAAAATTGTATTCGCGCAAAAAGCTGAACCAATTGTAGCCCGCTTTTTGGTAATGGCGCAAATCGCCCTTAAAGTGGGTAGGCATGGCGCTGTCGGCAATATGTTCAAAATCGTTGAGGCGTTGCAGCTTGCGGTCTAAAGTTACGTTAGCCAGGCTGTCTTCGGCCAAATCGTTTACCAAACCGATGTGGTGCTTTTTCAGCTTCAGGTTCTTGCTGCCATCGGCCAGGCTAAACAAACTGCTGTATTGCGTAAACCATTTTTCGGGAATAATGGCGATATCGCCATCAGGCAAGATAAATTCTCTCTTTTTATGGAGGATATGCTGTTTTAAGGCAATAAACGGAATGGGATGAATACCAAAATACACAATGGCATTGATGTCGAACCAATCGTTGTCTTCCTTGATTTCGAAATCGATTTTATTGGCACCAAAAACGAAGCGCTTGCTGCTGGTGGCCTGCTCAATTTCATAGCCATGCTCTTTTAGCATATCGATATGCTCGTTTACCCAGGTAATAATGGCGTAAGACGGATTATGGTTCTCGTCGAGGTTGGGCAGTTCCAGGTGATGGAAAAGCGCACTTGTTTTTTTGAGCCCCAGGCTTTGCAGCAAGGCAAATTTCTCTTTCTCCCAGTCGCTATTGCGCTTGATGCGGGTAAAAGTATAGTTGTCGTTTTCCTTGCTTAGCCTAACCGTTACCTTTTGGTCGTTGCCCATGGCAAAGGCATATTGCCCATATTTAAAATACAGCTGCAGCTGCGAAACGCCACCATCTACATAAATAACCTTGATTACAGGCGTGGCTTCCAGTTTCTCGGTTTTGATGTCGAAACCTTCGGCGTAAACATGGTATTTTTCGATCAAAGGCCCTACAAACTTTTCGAAATAGGTGGCTTCGGTGGCCTTCGGAATGGTAATATATCGCTTATTGAGGAAAGGCATCAGCTTTTTGCCCTCTATATCCTGTTCAAAGAAATACAGCACATCGTTAAGCAGGAGCCAGGCCGGCTGGTTACAGACCACCTGTGCCTCCTTAAACATAAAATCGATGCGCATGCCCTGGTACTTGATGGTGGGGAAGTATCGGGTTTCGGTTTCGCTTCGCCTGAAATGAAAAAGCACCGTAGCCGGTTCGGTGGCCAGGTCTATTTTTCGTTCGGCGGGCCAGCCGTCTTTGTCCATCAGGTACAGGCCGTCCTTGGTTTTGAGGATTTCCAATACTTCGGCCAGTTTCTTTTCGATTTTTGGCCTTACGTTGTCGTAAAACTTCTCGTCAAAAAACTTGCTGAAAAACTCGAAAGGCCTGATGGCTTTTTTATGGTATTTTTTGATGATGAAATCCTGCTCGGTTTCGTCCAGGATCTTGATCAGCTTAAAATCTACCTCGCTCAGGTGCTTGGCAAACTCTTTGGCCGTATGCGTAAACAAGCGCTGGTAGGTGAGCGAAAAATCGCCCTGCGGATTGAGCTGTACAATGTGCGGTTCGATCAAATAGCCCAAAAACTCATGCTTACATAATGAATATACGATTTGGCAAGGACTGGAACTATTTACGCGTAACATTGAATAAAAGCTAAAAGAAAGAAAAGCTAGGCATCTAAAAAATGTTAAACATACATCAAATTGTTTTTTATTCAAACAGCGAGGGCATAAATTCTGAGAAATTAATCGAGCTGTCAGATCCAATTGCCTTACAAATCAAATAGTTGCTTATCGACGAAAATTTTTTGTGCGAGTTCGTCGAAAAATTACGGGCGTTCGTCTAGTGTTACCCAAGGCTGGTATAATACGCCCATTTTCGGTGCAACTTTTCTCGTTTGATGCAGTCTTATTTACGAAACCTGCCCAGAAGAACGGCAGGCCCAAACAAAAAATAAACAACAGTTATACAACAGTTTAAAATATTAAAGTCATGAAAACCTCTATTAAAACCTTATTCGCAGCCGCCTTATCACTCGTAGTATTAAGCAGTTCTGCATTTGCTTCAACAGGAGTAAAAGACAACAACAATGTAACCGTGTTAAACCAAGTAAAAAACATCAGCAAAATCGAAGTAAAAGGTAATGTTGAAGTGATCTTGGTGCAAGCGCCGACAGAAAGCGTAAAAGTTTACGACAGCTACTATTCTAAAAACGCTTTGGTACAGCAACAAGAAGGCGTATTGCGCATCAGCTCTTTCCAAAAAGAAACCTTAACCGTAGCGGTTTATGTACGTAACCTTGCTGCAATCGAAGCTGCCGATAATGCGGTTGTTAGAACTTACGGAAAAGTAAACTTCCTTAACTTGAACATCGATTTAAAAGGTGCCGCCAAGGCCGATATCAACGCCAGCACCATTAACCTATACACTTCGGTTAAAGATAGCGCAGACTTAAAACTAAGTGGCAGTACTACCGAGCACTATGCCGTATTGGGTTCAAAAGCGAAAATGAGCATGGATCAGTTTGTAGCCGATAGCACCAGCGTAAACACTGTAGCCCCGCTAATTGCCAAAGTTGCTCCCGTTAAACAAACTTTAGAAAGCATTATCCTTGCCGACGAAGCCAAACTTTCAAAATAACAAACCTATCATATCTCAGTTTTTTTAAAAGGAAAGCGCCCCGAATTCGGGGCGCTTTTTTATTTTTTTGGTAAATACTTGCGAAGTTTTTAAAACTTCGCAAGTGTATTTATTTTAATTAAAAGTCAAACTTTATGCCCTGTGCCAAAGGCAGGGTATTCGAATAATTAATGGTATTGGTTTGACGACGCATGTAGGCTTTCCAGGCATCCGAGCCACTTTCGCGACCACCACCGGTTTCTTTTTCGCCACCAAAGGCACCGCCAATTTCGGCGCCAGAAGTACCGATGTTGACGTTGGCAATGCCACAGTCTGAACCTTGGGCCGATAAAAATTGCTCGGCTTCCCTTAAATTGAGGGTCATAATGGCCGACGATAGGCCTTGTGGTACGCCATTTTGCAGAGCGATAGCCTCGTCAAGTTCTTTGTATTTGATCAGGTAAAGGATTGGCGCAAAGGTTTCGTGCTGCACAATTTGATAATCGTTTTTTACTTCGGCTATGCAAGGTTTGACATAGCAACCCGAAGTATAGTCGCCACCGCTCAATACACCGCCTTCAACTACAAAGTTTCCGCCTTCGGCTTTGCATTTGGCTATCGAATCCAGATAGCTGGCTACGGCATCGGTATCAATCAGCGGGCCAACATGGTTGTGCTGGTCTAGCGGATTGCCAATGCGCAGCTGTCCATAGGCTTTAACTAGTTTTTCTTTAAAGGCTTCGTACACGCTTTCGTGGATGATCAAACGACGGGTTGAGGTACAGCGCTGGCCGGCAGTACCTACCGCGCCAAATACCGCGCCGATAATCGACATGTCCAAATCAGCTGCCGAAGAAATGATAATGGCATTGTTGCCACCCAATTCTAAGAGGCTTTTGCCCAAACGTGCCCCCACGGCAGCGCCCACGGCCTTGCCCATGCGGGTAGACCCAGTGGCGGAAACTAGCGGAATTCGGGTATCGTTGCTCATCAATTCGCCAATGGTTCTGTCGCCGATAACCAGGTTAGACACACCTTCGGGAACATCATTTGCCGTTAATACTTTGCTAATAATATGTTGACAAGCCACAGCAGTTAAAGGTGTTTTTTCTGAAGGTTTCCAGATGCAAACATTGCCACAAACCCAAGCCAGGGCTGTATTCCAGCTCCAAACGGCTACCGGAAAGTTAAAGGCCGAGATAATGCCTACAATGCCTATCGGATGCCATTGCTCGTACATGCGGTGCGAAGGCCTTTCGCTGTGCATGGTTAATCCGTAAAGCTGGCGCGACAGGCCAACGGCAAAATCGCAGATGTCTATCATTTCTTGTACTTCGCCGAAACCTTCCTGCAAGCTTTTGCCCATTTCGTACGAAACCAGGGTGCCTAAAGCCTCTTTGTTTTTTCGAAGCTCTTCGCCAAATTGGCGCACCATTTCGCCTCTTTTTGGGGCAGGTACGGTTCGCCAGTGCAAAAATGCCTTTTGGGCAGTTTCTACAACTTGGTCGTAATCTTTGGCCGATGCCACTTGCACCGACGCTATTTTTTTGCCATCAACGGGAGAGTGGCTGTCGATAATTTTTTCGTTGCTTGGGCTTGCCCAGTTTTGGCCTGTGCTATAGGCCGGATTGATGGATTCTATTCCTAATTGCTTTAAAATAGCACTGATATTTGTTTCCATTCTATTAAGGTTTGATCTGAAATCGATTTCTACAAAGCAACAAAAAATTAAGGAGGATTGCCACAAAATAAGCGGATTTAGGTTGGCAATGCCGTAGGGTACATTTTTTGCCTGCCGACCTCGCTCCACACTTTTCCAGCGTTAGCTTGCAATTCTATGCGCTAACTTTGCTACATTAGTCCATTGCAAACCAAAGCACATCAGTCATGAATAAAATTTTTACCACCGGTTTAATTGGGGTGGCCCTGCTCTGCAGCTTTACTTCGCTCCAGGCACAACAAGAAGCTCCCAAAACCAATCAGGTTTACCGAGTTACGCCCACCAAAATAAACGATTTGGTGCACACCAAGCTCGACGTGAGCTTCGACTATGCCAAACGCTACCTGTATGGCAAGGCCTGGCTTACGCTAACGCCACATTTTTACCCAACCGATACGCTAACCCTCGATGCCAAGGGTATGGATATTAAAAGTGTAGCCTTGGTAGGAGCCAAAGCCAACACCCCGTTAAAATATACCTACGATAACGAACAGTTGTTTGTGCAGCTGAACAAAAAATACACGCGCAGCGAGAAATACACCATTTACATTGCTTACACGGCCAAACCCGACGAGCTGAAGGTAAAAGGCAGCGCGGCCATTACCGATGCCAAAGGCTTGTATTTTATCAACCCTGATGGGGCCATTAAAGACAAGCCAATTGAAATCTGGACCCAAGGCGAAACCGAAGCCTCTTCGGCCTGGTTCCCTACCATCGATAAGCCTAACCAAAAAACCACGGCCGAAATTGCCATGACGGTACAGGCTAAATATACTACGCTGTCTAACGGCAAGCTGGTTTCGCAAAAAGCCAATGCCAACGGTACCCGTACCGATGTTTGGAAAATGGATCAGCCACATTCGCCATACCTGTTTATGATGGCGGTTGGCCCTTTCCAAGTTTACAAAGACAGCTGGAAAGGCAAGGAGGTGAGCTATTACCTGGAACCAAAATATGCACCTTATGCCAAGCAGATTTTTGGCAAAACCCCTGATATGATGACTTTTTACAGCAACATTTTGGGCATAGACTACCCTTGGGTAAAATATGCACAGGTAGTGGCTAGAGATTATGTATCGGGCGCTATGGAGAATACTTCGGCAACCCTGCATGGCGAGCACGTGCAGAAAACACCAAGAGAACTGATTGATGCCAACGAACAAGGCACCATTGCACACGAGCTGTTCCATCAATGGTTTGGCGATTATGTAACCGCTGAATCGTGGTCTAACCTCACCATGAACGAATCATTCGCCACCTTTGGAGAGGTGGTTTGGCACGGTCACGACGAGGGTAAAGATGCTGAAGACGAATCGCGCTATGGCAAATTGACTTCTTATTTGGGTTCGACCAAAAATGGCGAAAGTCCGGTATTGGCCCGTTTCTACTACAACGATAAGGAAGACATGTTCGATAACGTGAGCTATGCCAAAGGATCGATTATCTTATACGCTTTAAAAAACCTCTTGGGCGACGATGCCTTTTACAAAGGATTGAACCTTTACCTCAGAACCAATGCCTATAAAAACGGCGAACCTCATCAATTGCGTTTGGCTTTAGAAGAAGTAAGCGGCAGAGATTTGTTGCCTTATTTTAACCAATGGTATTATGCTGGCGGCCACCCGATTTTGGACGTGAAGTACGATTACAAAGATGGCAATGCGGTAATCGATGTTAAACAAACGCAGTCGCCCGATGTACAAACCTTTACCTTGCCTTTAAAAGTAGACTTGTATGTGGGTGGACAAAAAATCAGCAAGGAAATAACCATTAACAGCAGGGAACAAAGCTTTAGCTTTCCGGTTTCGGCCAAACCCGACCTGATTGATCTTGATGCCGACAAAATTTTGGTAGGCCAAATCAAAGACAACAAAACATTGGAGAACTACATTTTTCAATATAGTAATGCTCCTTCATACGCAAACAGGCTAAAAGCAATTGAACAGGCTACATTTAACAATAAGGAAAAGGCCGCTCAACAATTGCTTTTAAAAGCTTTAGACGATAAAAATGCTACGCTAAGGGCTATGGCTTTAAAAGGCTTTAACCTTAAAGACGAACAAATTAAAGCGCTAGCCGGCGAAAAAATTGTAGCCTTGGCTAAAAACGACAAAAATTCGAACGTAAGGTCTACCGCCATTGCCAGATTGGCCATGAGTGGCGACAAAGCTTATGTGCCAGTATTCCAAAATGGCTTGAAAGAGCAATCTTACAAAGTAATCGGTACCTCGTTGCAAGCCATGAACATGGTAGAACCAACGGCCTTGGGCTCAATTGTAGCAGGGTTGGATCAAGATACGAAAGACCATGTGCCGTCGCAGTTGGCGCAGATTTACGCCAGCTTAGGCGATGACAGCTTTCACCCGTTTTACCTGAACATTGCCAATACCGGTAACATCAATGCCTTGGCCGGTGTAGTAATGGCTTATTCGAACTATTTGGTGAAAAACAAGAACCCAAAAATTACGCAGGAAGGCGCACAGGCCATTGTTAACGGCATGAACCGCACCAAGTTGGCGCAATACTACGGCAAGCAGTTTGTGCAGGTATTTACCACGGCCGAGCAGAACAAAATTAAAGAGGCCGAAAGTGCCAGTGGCGACGCCAAAGACAATTTGTTGAAGCAAGCGGCTTACTTTAAAGCTGCCGCTGCCGAGTTGAATAAATAATTCGATTTTGAAAGTATCCATCACAAAGGCTGTTGATCCAAATCAACAGCCTTTGTGATATGAGCTTTGTTTTAGCATCATGTCAGGCCCAAGTAATGGCCAATCGTTACGCCAAAACCGCCCTTGTCCGGTTCGGTTAGCAGTAATTAGCTCCAGCACAAACTTTAAAGCATCGGGCGCAGGCGTGGATTTTTTTGCATACTTTTTTCATCTACAGGAAAACCTGCAAAGCAGGCTTGAATACCATTGAAAACATACATGCTAATGAAAAACGTTTGTCCGCGAAGCGACAGAATGTGAAAAAGAACCACTGAATAATTGAATTTTGCCACAAGCCGATTTTTAATTGATAAGGATTGCCTTTTCGCCTCGCTCATCGCCAATCTGCCGCAGGCAAGCCATATCGACTACTTCACTGCATCACTACACGCATCTTTGCGTCGGGTATCGATAATGTAAATGATCTTCCAGCCGTCTTCGCCCTTAAATAACTGGAACGAATTAACCCCGCAATGGCTAAACTTGTCGCCTACATAAAATTTGTAGTCGGTCCAAACGCTGGCCAAGTTGGCATCTACCAACACCTTGGTAAACACAATGCGCTCGTCGTATTGCGCCGCATGTGGCGTACCAACCGCTTTAATAAAACCATCAACGCTTTCGGTGCGGACTTCCGATTTGCCGTCTTTGCCCTTCACAATGGTCTGCATTACGTTTTGCTTGGCAAATGCCCGGCGCACCAAGGCGGTATCTGCCTTGCGCATGCCCTCAAAAAGTTGGTTAATGGTTGCTTTTACAGCTTCTTCTTCGTTGGTTTGGGCAAAAGAGGCAAAGCCTAGTACCCCTAATAAAATAATGATGCTCAGTTGCTTCATGACTTAAATTTTACGGTTATCAAACTAAATATATGTAAATTTGTAGTCTATTTAAAAGAACGGCAACTACTTGACCTACCTATTGCCGGTCGCTCACAGCCCCTTATCGGCTAAATCTTTTATTATTAATCAATTAGGAAAAGGGGGTGTGTGTATGTTGATAATTATATTTTTGCGCCTCTCATAAATAGCGTAAACTTATGATTAATTAAACAATTGGGCTGTTCTTTAAATATTCAGGATACATGGAAGAAGAATTTGAATTTGATTTTAATGAAGATGCGCAACATTCTGTAGAACGTTATGAAGAAATGATCCGCAATGAGGATCAGTATTTTTTCGATGCGCAGGCATTTGAATATATAATTGACAATTATATAGAGAAGAACGATCCAGTTAAGGCTTTGCAGGTAATAGAATATGCCCTAAGCCAACACCCTTACGCTGCGGTTTTTTTGATTAAACAGGCCCAGCTCTTATTGTTTACCAATCAGGTAGAGAAGGCATTTGCTTCGCTCGAAAAAGCAGAAATGCTCGAGCCTTCCGAAGCAGATATCTATGTGCTCAGGGGCAACATCTACCAAAACCTCGACCGCCACTCGGAAGCTTTAGAGAATTTTGAAAAAGCACTGGGGCTGGCCGAAACCACCGACGAAATTTTACTGCAGATGGCCTACGTGTACCAAAACATGCACGATTACGAAAATGCCATCGTCTACATCAAGCGCAGCCTGGAGCAAAATATGGAAAACAAAGACGGCTTGTACGAACTGGCCTTTTGCTACGATATTTTGGATAAACAGGAAGAAAGCATCCATTTTTACCAGGAATATATCGACAACGATCCCTATTCGTATGCGGCCTGGTATAACCTGGCCAATTCGTACCATAAATTGGATCTTTTCGAAAAAGCCATCGATGCCTACGATTATGCCATCCTGATTAAAGAAAATTTTGCTTCGGCCTATTACAACAAAGGCAACGCGCTGGTGCAGCTCGAGAAATATGAAGATGCCATTGCGGTTTATAAGCAGACTTTCGAGTACGAACAGCCTAATGCCGATACCTATTGTGCCATTGGCGAGTGCTACGAGAAATTGGAACAGATGGGCGAAGCCCGCGCCTATTACAAAAAATCGGTTAAAATGGATTCGAAAATGGCCGATGCCTGGTTTGGCATTGGGGTAACCCTCAATTTTGAGGAACGTTTCTTCGAATCGCTGCATTTTTACAAAAAGGCGCTGGAGCTGGACGAAGAAAATCCTGATTTTTGGTTTGCCATTGCCGATGCCTACTATAAATTGGGCCAGATAGACCAATCGATAGAGGCCTACTACAAGGTATTGGAATATAATCCGGTTGATGTAGAGGCCTGGCTCGATTTCTCGACCGTGCTTTACGAACAGGGTAAATTGGTAGAGGCTTCCGAAACCATGGCCGAAGCCATCAAAAACAACCCCGATGCGGCCGAACTGTATTACCGCATGGTAGCTTACCTGTTTGCCTTGGGCCAAAGCAAAGATGCCATTGCTTATTTGGAAACAGCCTTGGTTACCGATCCCGAAAAACATTACATCTTGTTCGAATACCTGCCCCAGTTACAGGACAATGGCTTGATTATCGACGTAATTAATAAGTACATCAAATAGAAATGTCATTAATTAGATGTTTATTTTAAAAAATAGCAGAGTTTTTTAACCTTTGCATCCTATATGAACTACAAATTAAACGACATTCCTGAGCGCTCGGTTAAACCCCGCCAAAAAGGCTTAACCATGGTGATGGACAAGGGCCTAAGCCTAAGACAAGTAGAAGATTTTATAGAAGTTGCTGGCGTACATACCGATATCGTGAAGTTGGGATGGGCTACTTCTTTTGTAACCCCCAACCTCAAAGAAAAATTAGCTATCTATCGCAGTGCGGGTATTCCAGTCTATTTTGGAGGAACCTTGTTCGAAGCATTTGCCATTCGCAACCAATTCGACGATTATTGCAGGGTTTTGGAAGAGTTTGGGATGGAATATGCCGAAATATCAGACGGATCGATGGATATTGAGCACGAAGAAAAATGCGAATTCATCCATAAATTGTCTAAACAGGTTACCGTAATCTCTGAAGTGGGTTCTAAAGATGCCACCAAGATTTTCGCGCCCTACAAATGGATCAAACTGATGAAGGCCGAAATCGAGGCAGGTTCGTGGAAAGTAATTGCCGAAGCCCGCGAAGGTGGCAACGTAGGTATCTACCGTGGTACCGGCGAAGTGCGCGAGGGTTTGGTAGACGAAATCCTGACCCAAATTCCGGAAGAAACCATTATTTGGGAGGCCCCGCAAAAAGAGCAGCAGGTTTGGTTCATCAAACTGATCGGCACCAATGTAAACCTGGGCAATATCGCACCGGCGGAAGTTATTCCGTTAGAAACTATCCGTTTGGGCCTAAGAGGCGATACTTTTGATTATTTCTTGAACAAAAAATAAATCGTCGTCGAGTGTAGCATGAGGCATCATAGAGATTGCTTCGCCCTACTTCCTCGTCACGACGTTATTCGCCTATGAAACTTTTCGGATTAATCGGTTTCCCGCTTTCGCATTCTTTTTCGAAAAAATATTTCACCGAGAAATTCGAAAAGGAAGGCATTGCCAATTGTCGCTACGAGCTTTTTCCAATCAGGCAGGCCAGTGAGTTTGGCGAGCTCCTCTCCACACATGCAACGCTTTGTGGCATCAACGTAACCATACCCCATAAAGTAGAAATACTGCCCTTTTTAAATGAAATTGACGAAGCGGCGGTGGCGATAGGAGCGGTAAACTGCATCAAAATCGAAAGAAAAGAGGGAAACTCATCAATAAAGGGCTACAATACCGATGCTTACGGTTTTGCCGAATCGCTAAAGCCATTGCTCGACGAACGTCACCAAAAAGCCCTGATATTCGGCGACGGAGGCGCAGCCAAAGCCGTTAAATATACCTTGGCACAATTACAGATTCCATACCTCACGGTAGTTCGCAATCCTGCTCCCAATGCCATTTTGTACAGTCAGGTAGACGAAAAACTGCTGAACGAACATCAGTTGCTCATCAACACCACGCCTTTGGGCATGTCGCCGAATTACGATAGCTTTCCGCCCATTCCCTACCAGTTCTTAGGGCCTCAGCATTTGGCCTACGATCTGGTTTATAACCCGGAAGAAACCGAATTCCTGAAAAAAGTGAAGGCGCAGGGCGGAAAAATCAAGAACGGAATGGAAATGCTATACCTGCAAGCCGAACGTTCTTGGTATATTTGGAATACATGATGACCAACCGAAACATTTTTTTGCTGTTGTTTGTGGCCGTAAGCCTTTTGGCCTGTACCCAGCAGCAGGCAAGTACGCCTAAGCCACGGGGATATTTTAGGATCGATTTTCCGAAAAAGGCCTATCAAACCTTCAATTCCGATTGTCCTTTTACTTTCGAATATCCGGTTTATGCTGTAATGGCCAAAGATAACGAGCGCAATGCCCAGCCCTGCTGGAACAACCTCAATTTTCCGCAGTTTAATGGGGTGCTGCATTTAACCTATCATGGTGTTTTCTCGAAAACAGAATACGATAAAATGACCGAGGCCGCCCGTACCCTGGCCATGAAGCATACGGTAAGGGCCAACTCCATCGACCAAAAGCTCATCAATTATCCCGAGCGCAAAGTATATGGCATTTATTACGCCATAGAAGGCAATACGGCATCTTCGGTACAGTTTTTTTTAACCGATAGCGCCAAGCACTATTTTAGGGGAGCTCTCTATTTTAACGAACGTCCGCAATACGATTCTATCCAGCCGGTGGTTAAATTCATCAAGAAAGACATAGATCGGATCATCGAAACGTTCAAGTGGAAAAATTAACAGGCCAGTGTTTTAAACGGCATTAAAATAGATTGCCATGAAAAAAATTACATTATTGTTCTTCAGTCTTTGTTTGGCTGCACAAGTTTTTGCTCAGCGCGAAAACATCAATCTTGCCAATCAGTTCTTGGCCGATTTTAAGGCCAAAAAGTTCGAAGTGCTAAGCAGCTATTTTGATGCCAGCGTAGCCGACAAGATTACGGTGCAGCTGATGCAAAATACCCATGCCACTTTAACCGCGCAATACGGCGAGTTGCGTACCGGCGAGGCAGAAGAAACAAAGTCGGGACAATACCAGCTGGTCAAAATGCCGCTGCTCAATGAACCCCAAAACCTGATGGTGCAGTTCCTTTTTAATGCTGCACATAAAATGTTGGGCTTTACCTTAGTGCCCAAGGCCAAGGTTTCGCTGTATAAAGACCCCGCCTATGCCAACGCCAGCCTTTATACCGAAGAAAAAATAACCATAACCAGTGGCGACTTTAAGCTGCCGGGTATTTTAACAAAGCCCAAAACAGGCAATAATTTTCCGGTAGTTATCCTGGTACACGGTTCGGGCCCCGGCGACAAGGATGCAGCCGTTGGCAATACCAAAGCTTTTAGGGATTTGGCCTTGGGTTTGGCCGCCAAAGGCATTGCCACCATCAGGTATGATAAACGAACCCGGGTTTATGGCGCCCATTCGGCCCCCGATGGCGTAGCATTAACCATTAAGGAAGAAGTAACAGACGATGTACAAGCGGTCGTTAAATTGGCGCAGCAGCTACCTGGCCTCAACGCTAAAAAAATAATAGTATTGGGCCATAGCCTAGGTGCTATGCTGGCCCCAAAAATTGCGGCAGAACAGCAAGGCTTGGCCGGTATTATCATGATGTCTGCTCCGGCACGCCCTTTTGGCCCTACCATTAAAGACCAGTTTGCCTACCTCATCAAAGATCAGGAGCAGCTGCAAAAGCAACTCCATGTGGCCGACGAAATTACGCACGCCGATACGGTTAAAGACCAGCATAAACTGATTATGGGCATTCCAGCCAGCTACTTTACCAACCTCAACCAATATAACCAGGTTAAAGTGGCAAAAGCACTTAAGTTGCCAATTTTAGTGCTGCAGGGCGAAAGAGATTATCAGGTTACCTTAAAAGACTTGGCTATTTGGAAGACCGAACTTGGCAAAAACAAAAACGTAACCATTAAAAGCTATCCCAAGCTTAACCATTTGTATACCGAGGGAGAGGGGGCCCTCAGTACGCCTGCCGAGTACGAAACCCCAGCAAATGTGCCTTTGTACGTCATAGAAGATATCGCGAATTGGATTTTAAAACATTAACATGATCAGTTTACAAAAATTTACCTTCAATCCTTATCAGGAAAATACTTATGTTTTGTTTGACGAAAGCAAGGAATGCGTCATTATTGATCCGGGTATGTACGACGGAAGCGAGCAGAACCAGTTGGCTTCGTTTATCAAGGAAAACGGATTAAAGCCAGTGCTTTTGCTCAATACGCATTGCCATATTGATCATGTGTTGGGCAACAAGTTTGTGTTTGACAATTGGGGCTTGAAACCGCAGTTTCACCAAGGCGAACTGTACATTTTGCAGGCAGTGCCCGGCTATGCGCCACAAATGGGCATGCGCTACGAACTGTCGCCGGAGCCTGAAACCTTTTTGCCCGAAAGCGGAACCCTTAGTTTTGGCAACAGCCAGCTAGAGCTGATTTTCGCACCGGGACACTCGCCCGCGCATCTCTGCTTTTATGCCAAAGAAGATAACTTCCTCATTGGTGGCGATGTGCTGTTCTACCAAAGCATCGGCCGTACCGACCTTCCGGGAGGAAACCACCAGCAGTTGATCAATAGCATTAAACAGCAACTGTTTGTACTGCCCAACGATTGCGAAGTATTTCCAGGCCATGGCCCTTCTACTACCATTGGTTTTGAAAAACTGAACAATCCCTTCTTGAGATAAAACATCAGGAAGAAGAGGCGGGCTGATGCCTTTTGCCTTCAGCCCTCCACCTTGAACCTTTTCTGTATATTTGTAAAGTGAACACCGCATTTTATATCGCCCGTAGGTATCTTTTTGCAAAAAAATCAACCAATGCCATCAATATCATTTCGGCAATTTCGGCGGTTGGCGTTTTTGTAGGCAGTACGGCTTTGGTTATTATTTTGTCGGTGTTTAACGGATTTGAGGAAGTGGTGCTCAACATGTTCAATACCATTACGCCCCAAATTTTGATCGAACCGGCAAAAGGCAAGACATTTGATCCGAATACAGCCTATTTACAGACGCTACGCCACGATAAGTCAATCTTCTCGTATACCGAAGTGCTTTCGGAAAATGCCTTGGTCAGGTATAACGAAAAACAGTCGCCGGCCTTGATTAAGGGTGTAAGCGACGATTTCCTGAAAAACAAAAGCTTAGACACCGTGATGCTGGAAGGCCATTTTGTGCTCGAAAACAGAAATGGGCCAAATGCGGTGGTTGGCTCGGCCCTGCAGGCCTATTTGGGTGTTAATTCGAGCGATCCTTTTGAAGAACTGCAGATTTACTCGCCCAAAAAAGGGGTTCAGGCCAGTTCTATCAATCCAATGGACGATTTTACCGTGCTGAATATTCCACCTTCGGGGGTGTTTGAAATCCAGCAGGATTTTGATAACTTGGTTATTGTGCCTTTGTCTTTCGCAAGGCGATTGCTTGGCGAAGAAAAAAAAGTGAGCGCCATCGAAATCAATGTGAACGATGGGGTGGATGCTGAGAAATTTAAGCAACAGATTGAGGATAAACTGGGAAATTCTTACCTGGTAAAGAACCGGGTGCAGCAAAATCAGGCCCTGTACAATGTGCTGGGTTCAGAAAAGTGGATGGTATACATCATACTGACCTTTATTCTAATCATTGCCATTTTCAACATCATTGGTTCGTTAACCATGCTGGTGATTGATAAACTCAAAGATATTGCCGTGCTGAATAGCCTTGGGGCGGGAAAAAAGCTGATTAAGCGAATTTTTTTGGCAGAAGGTATGATGATCACCTTAACAGGTTGTATCTTTGGACTGTTAATCGGATTCTTATTCTGCTTGTTGCAGCAACATTACGGATGGGTAAAAATGGGCGAATCAAATTTGTTGATCAGTAATGCTTACCCAATTGCTTTCAAGTGGAAAGATTTTGTGCTGGTTTTCGTAACGGTTAGTTTTTTTTCTTTTATCGCATCGGCTTTGGCATCAAATTTAAGCGTAAAGAAAATAGACCATTTAAATCAAGACCTTTAAAACATGAACACCTATAAAAGTCTCCTGCTCGCTCTATTTGCTTCCTTGTTGATATTGGCAGCCTGTAACCGCAATAAATCAAATGATTCTGGCCAAAAAACATCTGTTGTGGCCAAGGGGCTTTATAGCTTTGGACCAGAAATCAGATCCTTTACCGATTGCGAGGAAGGACGCGAATATTGGGTGATCGACAGTGCCAAAACGCTCGAATTGGCTTATAGCAACCTGGGCTTCGAAAAACCTTATACACCGGTTTACATCGAGGCAGAATGCCATTTTATCAAATCTGATACCACCACGGTTACCGGCGACTACGATTCGACGATGGTGGTGACCAAACTGCTTAAAATCAGCAAGCAGATACCCGAAGGTCCTTGTAACCAATAGTTAAACGGGTAAACTTATTTTTAAGGATTTACGTAAAGAGGCTGGCCTATTGGCGGAATAACTTCGCGTTCGGTAGCCATGCTAAACAAGGTATCTATCGCTTTGCGCCCGGCTGTGCCCAAATCAACCGAATAGTCGTTAACATACAGCTCTATATGCTTGTACATCACGGCTTCTTCCATTTCCTGTGCATGCCTACGGATAAACTCAATGCCCGATTTGGGATGGGCGAACGCAAATTCTACAGATTGACGCACCAGGCGATTTATTTTTTGCTGTATCTCTACAGGCAGCCTGCGGTTAACCACAATGCCGCCAAGCGGAATGGCGCAACCGGTTAATTGTTCCCAATAGCTACCTAGGTCAACCACTTTGTGCAAACCCTTTTCCTGATAGGTAAAGCGGTTTTCGTGGATGATGAGGCCTAAATCTATTTCCTCGTTCAGCAAGGCATCTTCAATGGCCGAAAACACCATTTCCTGCTTATTGGTTAATTGCGGATAGGCTACGCCCAACAGAAAATTGGCCGTGGTGTATTTGCCGGGTATGCCAACCTTGAGTTGCGCGTTTGGCGTTTGAAGCTCGGCGTTAATGCGATCGAAATTTTCTTTTTTGCAGATAAGCAAGGGGCCCACGCCGAAACCAAGCGCGCTGCCGGCATCTAAAAGCGCATAGCTGTTGGCCACATAGGCAAAAGCATGGAAACTAAGCTTGGTAATGTCGAGCTGGCCCTGCATGGCCTTTTGGTTCAGCGTTTCCACATCGTCAAAAGTTACCTCAAATTCGAGGCCTTCGGTATCGATTTTGCCGTGGATCAGCGCATCAAAAATAAAAGTATCGTTAGGGCAGGGCGAAAAGCCAAGGGTAAGTTTCATGCCGTAAAAATAGGGCTTTGCAGACTTTGTTTGGTCATTTTTAACTCAAAGTTGGTGATGAGCTTATGAATGCGAGCCATTCCTGCAAAAGCTGTTTAAAATCGCCGATAGGGATTGTTTTCTTTGCATATCCAATCAGTACGCTTCCCTTTTTAGGAAAAATTTCAAGTTGAGAACCCATTACTTCTCCCCAATGCTCCTCTATCGCTTCTCCGTCCATTGCTTTTTGAATATCTTCAATCTGTATTTCGGTAATTCTTTTGTCGCTATTTGCTAAATGGTTAGCAATGTCTTCATTGTCGGGATTTGAAGTGAAGGTGGTGTAATAATAGCGGCCTTGAACTAGTCTTTTTTTAATAAACGTGATGGAGTACTGATGTCGTACAAATTCGGTTGGGTTTTTCAGAAAGCTTAATAATTCAATCAACCAATGGTTTAAGTTCCAAATGGCCAATCCTATTTTCCAGTTTTCTTTCGCCCTTGGCTCTACAGCATTAGAAATACTCCTGATTTGCAGGCAGGGGAGTTGCAGTTGATGGCAGGCGTAAAAGAAGGCCGCGCCCTCCATGCTTTCTACCTGCGGATTAAAAAGGCTCTTGATTCTAGCAATACTTTGCGCATTGCCGTGCACTTTGTTAACGGTAATGCCTTTTACTTGTGGCAAGCGATCTACCTGAGGCAATGCCGAGGTGTAATTATTGGTGTAAGCGTTGGTGCCAAAGCCCAATTGGTCGATGCTCAAAAACGAATCGTGGTCTTCTGCACCCAGTTCGGCAAAAACATCGGTAGTAATGTTAACGAGGTTGCCCAGTTCCAATGTGTGGTCAAAACTGCCGGCAATGCCCACATTCAGCACTAGGCCGTAGCTTGGGTTAAGCCTTGTGCCTAAGGCAAAGGCAGTGGCCGTCATGCCCACGCCTGTAATCAAGATGTCAAATTCGGGCGTTTGCACAAAATTGGCTTCAGCTAGTCCAAAATGCTGATAAAGGCCGCTTATTTCGGCGCTGGTGGCCGCAACTACCAATAATTTCATCAGGTAAATTTAACGTTTTTTGTTTGCTTATTTATCCAGATATTGTACCGTAGGCAAATTAGGGCATGGGCTTGGCCATTTATCCGTATATTTGCCTTTTATTTGTAAGCAATGATTTATATAACCCGAAAAGCAAGTTTTAATGCCGCCCATAAGCTGTCGAGAACCGATTGGAGCCTCGATAAAAACACCGAAGTGTATGGCAAGTGTGCCAACCCCAATTGGCATGGACACAACTACCAGCTTTATGTAACCGTAAAAGGAGAAGTAAATCCGGAAACCGGATTTTTGGTAGACCTCAAATGGCTAAAAGATGTAATCAATACCTATGTAGTTGATAAAATCGATCATAAAAACCTTAATTTGGATGTAGATTTTATGAAAGACAAACTGGCTTCTACAGAAAATTTAGCCATCGCCATTTGGCAGGAACTCATTGCGCCTATTACCGAAAGTGGCGCACAATTGCACAGTATTAAGATTTACGAGACCGAAAACAACTTTGTTGAATACTTTGGTTAACAGCACTTATATGGAACACGACAAATACGACCACGACGAAGAAGTATTGGGCTACCAGAAAATAGACCGGTACGACGATCAAAAAATCAGCTCGGTAGCTACCCATTATAAAGATATTCTGGCCCAGTTGGGCGAAGACCCAGCCCGCGAAGGTTTGGTTAAAACGCCAGAGCGCGTGGCCAAGGCCCTGCAGTATTTAACGCATGGCTATGATATCCAGCCGGCCGAAATTCTGCGCTCGGCCATGTTTAAAGAAGACTACAGCCAAATGGTAGTGGTTAAGGATATCGAGGTTTTCTCGATGTGCGAACACCACATGCTGCCTTTCTTTGGCAAGGCACACATTGCCTATATTCCGAATGGGCATATTGTTGGCCTGAGCAAAATTCCGAGAGTGGTTGATGCCTTTGCGCGCAGGCTACAGGTACAGGAGCGCCTCACCAACGAAATCAGGGACTGCATCCAAGAAACCCTGCAGCCATCGGGCGTTGCGGTGGTGATCGAGTGCAAGCACCTCTGCATGGCCATGCGTGGCGTACAAAAACAGAACTCGGTAACAACCACATCGGCATTTACCGGCGAATTTATCAGCAACGATAAAACAAGAGCAGAGTTTTTGAGGTTAATTACAGCAAACCTGCACTAGTTAAATAAATTTCAATGAGGCCATTTTGGAGAACAATACCCGAAATGGCCGAAAGCATTTATCAATAAACCTTAAACAAAAAATAGAAACCGGTAATTGTTTTACTGCAAACCCATGCCGGTTTAAATCTGTAAGTATGAAAGCATACGTTTTTCCAGGGCAAGGCGCCCAGTTTTCGGGTATGGGCAAAGACCTTTACGAAAACCCAATGGCCAAAGAATTATTTGAAAAAGCCAACGAAATTATGGGTTTTCGCATCAGCGATATCATGTTTGGCGGTACCGACGAGGAGCTTAAGCAAACCAACGTAACCCAGCCTGCCATTTTCTTGCACTCGGTAATCTTGGCCAAAGTATTGGGCGAGAGCTTTAGGCCTGATATGGTTGCCGGACACTCGTTGGGCGAATTTTCTGCTTTGGTGGCCGCGAATGCGCTTTCTTTCGAAGATGGCCTTAAATTGGTAGTGGCCCGTGCCAATGCCATGCAAAAAGCCTGCGAAATCCAACCTTCAACCATGGCTGCCATTTTGGGCCTTGCCGATGAAGTAGTGGAGCAGATCTGCGCCGAAATTGACGAAGTGGTTGTGCCTGCCAATTACAACTGTCCGGGACAGCTGGTTATTTCAGGCAGCATTGAAGGTATTGACCTGGCTTGCCAAAAACTAACCGAAGCCGGAGCTAAAAGGGCTTTAAAACTCAATGTAGGCGGTGCTTTCCACTCGCCATTGATGGAGCCAGCCAAGCTAGAGCTGCAAGCGGCTATCGAACAAACGCAGATTTCGGCACCGGTATGCCCAATTTACCAAAACGTAAATGCTCAGCCTACCACTGATCCTGAAGTGATTAAAACCAACCTGATTGCCCAATTAACCGGTGCGGTAAGGTGGACACAAACCGTAGCCAACATGATCGCCGATGGCGCTACAGAATTTGTAGAAGTTGGCCCAGGCAATGTGCTACAGGGACTGGTTAAAAAAGTAAATAGAGAAGCACAGACCAACAGCGCATCTTTGGCCTAAAATATGCTGTGCCTAACGCATTGCTTTGGCATGGCCAAGGCAATGCGCTTTTATAAATACCCTAACTAAATTAAACTTTAACGTGAGTATTGGAGGTAAAATTAGGTTTCTGCTATTGATTTTGGGCCTTTGCTGTATTGTAACGGCATTGTCGCTCGATAATTCGATTACCCAAACCGACCTCCTTTTGCACGAAGCTGGCGAGTTGCAGCGCAACCTCTCGGCCAAAGAACGCATTGTACAGCAGTACCTTTTCGATCCGGAGAAGCTAGCCGAACTCCAATCGTTTTATAAAGACGACAAACTTGCCGTTAAATTCATTAACGATTACCGCGAACAGGGCATCAATGTATTGGTTTACCAGAATGGCATCCTCGATTTTTGGAGTTCTGCCAGGGCCTTTCCGGCCAATGTAGAGCACTTAAAGGAAGGGACCTCGTTTAGCCAGCTGTCTAACGGTTGGTACGAACTGGTCAAAAAAACGGTCGACGATCATATCTTCGTTTTCCTCATTACCGTAAAAACACAGTTCAGCATTGAGAACCAATACCTCAAAAACCAGATTGCACCCGAGCTTTTTGCCAATAATAGCCTGGATCTGGCCACTTTTACAGACAAAGACATTACCGAAATCTTCAACATCCACAAGGAATACCTTTTTCCGGTCAAGCTGAGCGAAGAATACTCTAAAAATATTTACAGCACCATTCAGCTTTGGCTTTGGATAACCGGCTTGCTCAGCATCTGTATTTTTGTCAATTCGTATTGTTCGTGGTTGGCCAAAAGAGGCCTGATTTTATCGGCCACCTTGGTGCTGGCCATTTTTTTTACGGCCGTAAGGCTTACCGACCTGCAGTTTTTCTGGTTTAACCATCAGTTTAACCTCGAAATATTCAGCCCTTCCATTTATGCCGAAAGCGATTTTCTGCCCTCCTTGGGCGATTTGTTGCTCAATGTGCTTGCCATTACCTGGGTGTCGCTTTTTGTGTACGTGCATCGCTATAAGTACCATTTTGCTAAAAGCATAACCAAGAGCAGGTTTTCTGCCTATTTGTTTCATATACTGGCCTTATTGCTATTGGCCTATATCGGTTTTTTGGTCGATGATGTATTTTTTGGCCTGATTTATAACTCAAAGATCAACTTTGATATCACCAATATCATCAACATGGGCTGGATCAGCTGGACAAGTATCATTATTCTCTGTCTGGTGTGGTTTAACGTTTACCTGTTGGTGAATGTCATGATTGAGCTGAGCAAACAGTTCCATTTTAATAACCGCGAGCGCCTTTTTGTTTTCTTGGCTTTGTTGGGCGCTTATTTTGTGTACAAGGTAATCGACGATTTTAATGTCTTTTTCCTCGTATACGCCCTGTTCATTTTTATCATCGCCTGGAACGGCTACATGCAGCACCGACGGTTTTCTATCGGTATTTTTGCCACCTTGTTCCTGTGCATGGCCTTCTTAACCGCCATCAAGTACATCAAGTACATCGACATCAAGGAAAGGGGCATCAGAGCGACCATTGCCGAAAAGCTTCCTTATTCAGACGATCCCAAGGTTATCAATTCGATAGACAGTTTTGAAAAGGGCGTTTCGTCCGATTCGCTGGTGGTTGATTATTTTAAAAGCCCATCACTTAGTCAAACCAACAGTTTTCACAATTACATCGTAAAAAGGTACTTGGATGGCTATTTGTCGCGCTTCGATTACAGGATGTACGAGTACAATAACCAGGATTCGACACTTAAAAAGGAAGAGGTAATTCCTTTTTCGAAGTTTAGGGACTTGGTTAGGTCGGGCGCCGTAAAGGTACAGGAAACCGAATTTGCCTATCGCATTAACAATACCTTTGGCTTTCAGAGCTATTTTTGCATCATTCCGATCCTCGAGGGCAAAAACCTGTTGGGCAGTATGGTGATCGAACTCAAATCGCAGCCTTACGATTCGAATAGCCATTTCCCCGAACTGCTCATAGACGGCAAGCTCAAGAGCGACGAGGACTTTAGCGATTATTCGTTTGCGTTTTATAAAGACAACAAGCTTTACGGTCAGTCGGGTACCTACACCTACGACATGGTTAACCAGAGTTTTAAAGGCGCAATTGGCAAGGTTGAGTTTTTAAACGAAGATACGGCCGATGGCACCAGCTACAGCCATGCCATCTACAAGCCCGATGCCTCGAAACTGATTGTCATTACCAAGAGCAAGATTCCTTATGTGGTGCGTTTGGCCACGCTGTCTTTCTTTTTTCTGGTGTTTATCCTGTTTGGCATCCTGCTGTATGTTTTTATGTGGCTGATTAAAAACATCGATAGCAATCAGGGCGGCTGGTTCAGCATTAACCGTTACCTCATGATCAATGCCAATAAGATCCTTTACAAAACCCGCATCCAGTTCTCCATTGTATTGTCGGTTGTGGCTACTTTGCTTATTGTGGGATGGACTACCTTCTTTTACATCAAAGACGAATACCTGAAACAGCAGGAGGGAGCCATTAGAGAAAAGCTGAGAAAAGTACAGCTTTCTTACGAGCGCCAGATATTGAACAGTGGGATGCTGAAGAAGGATGCCGAGGCCGAATCGGCATTTAGCCAGTTTGCTGATGTGAACGCGTCGTTCCTGAACCTTTATCTCACCAATGGCGATTTGTACCTTACCTCTTTGCCAAAAATGTACAATTACGGCATTTTGGGCCGAAAAATGGCCTCTAAAGCCTATATCGAACTGCATCTGAAACAGCGCTCGGAATATTTAAACACCGCAGAAAAAATAGGCGATTTTAAATATGCGGCTGCCTATGCACCCATCCGCAATGCACAGAACCAAACCGTGGCGTACATCGGCATTCCATATTATTCGAACGAAGAAGATTATGAGGCGAAAATAGGCTTGTTTATCAACACGCTGATCAATATTTATGCCTTGGTGTTTGTACTGATTGGCGTATTGGCGGTGTTTTTGGCCAATCAGATTACCAATCCGCTTACTTTTATACAGGAGAGCATTAAAAAGACCAAATTGGGGCAGAAGAACCAGCCTATTGTTTGGCATCGGCAGGATGAAATCGGCTCTTTGATTAAGGAGTACAATAAAATGATTGCCGCTTTGGAGGCTAGCGCCAATAAACTGGCCCGTTCCGAACGCGAAAGCGCCTGGCGCGAAATGGCCAAACAGGTGGCCCACGAAATCAAGAACCCGCTTACGCCTTTAAAATTAGGGGTTCAGCTATTGGAAAAATCGTGGAAGGAAAAAGATCCCAACTTTGAGAAGAAATTTGCCAGCTTCAATAAATCGTTCATCGAACAGATTGATAGCTTGGCTACCATTGCCTCTGAGTTTTCCAACTTTGCCAAAATGCCCGATACCAAGCTCGAAAACCTGGAGCTTTTGCCGGTTATCGAACAGGCTATTGCGGTATTCAGTACAGCCGATAATATAGAGATTGCGGTGCTTAACCGTACCAATAAAAACATTGTGGTTTTAGGCGATAAGGACCAGTTGTTGCGTACTTTCAATAACCTGCTCAAAAATGCGATAGAAGCCTCGGAAGGCCGCGAAAAATGTGCCATCAAAATACACCTCATCAACGATGAAAAACAGGTGTATATCGAGGTAGAAGACAATGGCAAAGGCATAGATCCTAGCCTGCAGCATAAAATCTTCGTGCCAAACTTCACCACCAAATCGTCGGGTACGGGCTTAGGCTTGGCCTTTGTTAAACAGGCCACAGAAAATGCGGGTGGAACAATAGAGTTTCGGTCGGAAGTAGATAAGGGAACTACATTCTATTTCAGTTTCCCTTTGGCTTAACTACCTGAGCACAATCTGGTCTTTGCCCATGACGAAGCCATCGGCATAAAGAATAATGGCATAGGCACCTTTCATAAATTCTTTGGGATTGGTCCAGTCGATTTTATAAGCCGTATCGTCGTCGTTGTACGAAATCTCGATGGCGCTGCTGTACTGCATCTGCTGTCCGTCGGCTTCAAACAAGTTGTTGCCATTGGCAATGAGGTTACCGGCCGGATCGAATACGCGGAGGTAGATTTTATGGTAGTTTTTTTCGGCCAGGGTATTGGGCGCGATAGAAAAGTCGATAACCAGCTTTTTGGCTGTGCTGGCGCGGGTTACCTCTACCAAACGGCCGCTGCTTTTTACCTTAAATGCGGTAATGTTTATTTTGGCCGCCTTTAAAGCGGCCCCAACCTTTACTTTGGCGTTCAGGTTTTCGTTTTCGCGCTCCAGGTTTTGCGCTTTTTGGTTAATGGCGTTGGCGGTGCTCTTCAGGCTGTCGCGCTCCGATTTAAGGTAAGAGTTTTCTTTTTCGAGCCTGATGATCTGGTCGTTGTAGTTTTTTACAAATTCCCTCAGCTCTTTTACTTGGGCCTGTGCCTTGTCTAGGTCGCCCTGGGTTAGTTCGCCTTTTTGCAGGGCCAGCTTAAGTTCGGCTATTTTTTCGCGGGCCAGCTTCTGTTCGTTCTGCAGCTTTTCGCTCAGGCTTACATTAATGGCATTTACGCGGTCTAATTCTACTTCTATTTTTTCAACCTCGAGCTTGAGCCGGTCTTTTTCGGTATTTACTGTAACAAAACGGCTGCTTTGCTGTTTGTCTTTAAAATAGAGATAGGCGTTGATACCCAAGAGCGCGGCGATCACAACAACCAAGAAATAGACCTTATTCCTGTCAACTTTATTTACGGGATCCTGATTCTGCATAGTCATTAATTTTTATTGACATCAAAGCGAAGGCAATAAACTTTAATTTAATTTTCATTTTACGGGGAGGCTAACATAGTATAAAAAAATGAAAAGCTTAAATTTGCAATGTTATTGTATCAGATTTTTTAGAAAAAACCGTTTACTTATAAAGTTTAGCACCAAGGTGTACCTTTACGACTACAGAATTTAAACCGAACATATTTGCTATTACCAAACCAAATAATGAATAAAAGCCCTTTTATTGCACTTTTACTTTCATTAGTAACCTCATTTTCCCTAACAGCACAAACTACTACAAAAATTACTCCAAAACGAGAGTTTAGGGGCGTGTGGGTAGCTACTGTAACCAATATCGACTGGCCCTCAAAGCCCGGCCTCTCTGTTGATCAGCAAAAGCAAGAACTGATAGGTATCCTGGAGCAACATAAGAAGAACGGAATTAATGCGATAATGTTGCAGATCAGGCCTACGGCGGATGCACTTTATGCAAAATCGCGCGAGTTGTGGAGCCACTGGCTGATGGGCAAGCAGGGATTGGCGCCCACGCAGGATTATGATCCTTTGGCATTTGCCATTAAAGAGGCTCATTTAAGAGGCATGGAACTGCACGCCTGGTTTAACCCCTACCGGGCTACCATGAGCGCCAATGCCGTAACCAGTTCCGAACACATTACCCAAAAACGGCCAGAGCTGTTTTATACCTATGGCGGCCAAAAGCTGTTCGATCCGGGATTGCCCGAAGTACGCGACTATATTATGCAGGTCATTTTAGACGTGGTTAAGGAGTACGATATTGATGGCGTGCATTTCGACGATTATTTTTATCCTTATCGCATTGCCGGACAAACCATTAAAGACAGCGCAACTTTTGCCAAATATCCAAACGGATTTACCAATATAGACGATTGGCGCAGAAACAATGTAGATATGCTGATTAAAATGGTGAACGACAGCGTGCATTACTACAAAAAGTACGTGAAGTTTGGCGTAAGCCCTTTTGGCATTTGGCGCAACTACCGCGAAGATACGCTGGGCTCTAAAACCAACGGCCTTTCCAATTACGGAGAGCTTTATGCCGATTCGAGGAAATGGATTAAAGAAGGCTGGGTAGATTATATCAATCCGCAGATTTACTTTACGTTTAGCCGCCAGGCGGCACCTTTTGGCGTACTGCTCGATTGGTGGAGCAACAATACCTACGGAAGGCACCTTTATATTGGTCAGGCGGCCTATTTGGTGCACGGCATGCCATCAAGGCAGGAAGCGGCCTGGGGCAAGCTGAGCGAAATTCCTAATCAAATCCGATACATCAGGGCCAATAACCGTGTACAGGGCAGCGTATTTTTCAGTTCCAAGTCGCTTTCTACGGTAGCTCGTGCCGTTGCCGATTCGTTGCGCAACGATTTGTACAAATATCCGGCTTTGCCGCCGCAAATGCCTTGGCTAGACGATGTAATGCCTAATCAGCCACAAAGCCTAACGGCCGAAGCTGAAGCAGATGGCGTTAACCTGAAATGGGCTAAGCCTTTGAAAGCCAAAGATGGCGAAACGGCTTCGGGCTATGTGGTGTATCGTTTTGAAGAGGGCGAGAAAATCTCCATTTTGGATGCCAAAAACATCGTGCACATTAGCTTTGAAGACTTTACTTTTTATTTGGATACCAATGTTGAAAAAGGCAAACGCTACAATTATTTGGTAACGGCACTGGATCGTTTAAAGAACGAAAGCGAGCCTAGCGGACCGGTTGGTATACAAGCCAAATAATTAAGGTGTCAAGGTTGCCGTAATCTTGCCCTTGCTTTGCAATTGGTTTAAGATGTGCTCTAGCTGTAAATCGGCGAGGCCATAAATAGGTTCCTTTTCCCAAAAGGCCTGATAAATTGCGGGTTTGGCATGTTTACTCGAATCGACGATTTCGAGTAGAGTTTTTTCGATGTGGTTGAGGCCATCGGGTGCCTGTGGGAAACGCAACAGATGTGCCTGTAATGCTTTCTTGAGCAAAGGCAATTGCCCAAAATCACGATGAAGAAAATTTTCGAGTTGTTTAGGATTATTTTCTACATAGCATTGCCAAGCCTCGCTGGCAAAGGTTAGGTCGCTTTGGTGCAGTTTTGTCCTGCTTGGCCACAAACTAGTCAGCTGTTCCGGATTGAGCTCGCCTAGGCCTTTAAAATTAGGCATACCGTCGAAATGGTCTGGACAGATGAGGTAGATGCTTGGCAACTGCCCGATCGATTCGTGAAGTATGTTTAAAATGCAGATCAGGTTAATTTGGCAAAGCAAATCATACTCGAACCAAAGCACAAGCTCGTTGTACGGACCAAGATGGTTTAGCTTCTCTATTTCAGCAAGTACTTTTTGTTGGTAGCCGGTGGTGTTTTCGCCATAAGTTTCACTGATCCATTTGGCCCTGGTTGGCCAGAGCTCGGTTGTTGAAACAGGACCTTCGGATAAGATTTCACGCCAGACTAAAACATCTCCTGTTAGAGCTGTTTGCTTAAAGCTATGCCAGGTAGCATCGCCGTTTAAAATATGTAGTGTTTTGTTCATGGCAAAAAAGAAAGGGGTGTATGACCTGAGCTATACACCCCCATGTTATTTTTAGGATTATTTTTCTGGAACAAGTACCAAGCGGATATAATTATCGCTGCTGAGGTATTTTTGTGCCGAAGTTTTGGTAGTGCCAACGGTTACGCTGTTTACGCGGTCCCTATCGCCCAACACCTGCTCAAGGCTTTCGCCGTTTTTGAGGCGGTTGGCTAAATAGCTTAACCAGAAGCCGTTTTCTCTTAGGCTCAATTCTTCTTGCCTCAGCTCTTCCGATTTGAACTTCTTGATATCGTCTTCGGTAGCGCCATTTTGCCTGAACGAGTTCACCTCATCCAAGGCCGCATTGATCAGCTTATCTACGTTAGCCTTGGCACAGTTGAAAGAAATGGTGAAATAATAATGCGCCGAAGGATATTTTTCTACGCTAAGCTGTACGCCCGGACTGTAAACGCCGCTTTCCTTTTCGCGCAAACGCTCCAGGATTTTAATTTCCAAGGCGCTTTTTAGCGCTTCTAGTTGCGTGTTGTTGTCAACATTGTAGTCGTAGTCGCCATGGAAGTACAATTGTACGGTAGCTTTGTCTTCGAGGCCTTTGTATACGGTTTTACTTACTTTGCCTTTTGGCGGATTGATGCCCAGGTCTACAAAGTTTTCATTCCTGTTCAATGTCGGTAGACTGGCCAAATAGGTCGTAATGAAAGGCTTTATTTTTTCTACGTCAAAGTTTCCTACAAAAACAAAGGTTTGCCCGCTGGCATCGGCAAAACGGTCTTTGTAAAAGGCAAAAGCCTTGTCGAGAGAGATTTTGTCGATGTCTTGCAAGGTCGTTGGCATGCCTCTTTTGTTGTAATTGGCCATTACGGCTTGTACGGTATCTGCGTATACGCTGGTTGGACTGCTGTTTTTGTTGGCTGTAATCACTTTAAAATCGCTGATGTTCTTGTTGAATATTTCAACGTCTTTGCGCGGATTGGTGGCATAGGCATAAATCAGCTGGAAGGCGGTTTCGAGGTCTTTGGGCGTACTGCTACCCGAAAAGCCTTGGTACTCCGAATTGATGTAGGCACTGGCCGATACGGCTTTGCCAGCCAAATATTTGGAGAGCTGGGTAGGATTAAACTCGCCCACGCCGCTTTGCGCAATCAGGTTGGCGTTTTCTGCCGATTGATAATCGCTATTGCTGGCCAGAGAAGAGCCGCCTTTGCCAAAAGAGTAGAAAATAACCTGATCGTTTTTGAAATCGGTAGGTTTAAGTACCACTTTTACACCGTTGCTTAAGGTGAGGCTGGTTACGCCCACTTTGTCGGTTTTGCTTTCGCTTACAATTTTGCCTGCCGTTGGGATGGTGGCCAAAAGCGGTTTGTTTACCGCATTGTCTACATAAGGTTTTACGTTATTGCCTGCATTTTTCAATACGGCAAGTAACTGGGCTTCGGTTGGAAGATCTTTAGCTTCTTTTTCTGGAGCCTGTACCACAATTACCTGATTGGTTTGGGTAATCAGGCTTTTGGCCATGGCATTAACTTCTGCCAAGGTTAAGCTTTGAAGTATTTTCTTGGTTTCGTTGTAATTATAGTCGGCCGATGGCATGCTGGCGCCCACTAAGAAATTTTCCAAATATTGGTTTACATAAACCACCGATTTGGTTTTGTCTTTTTCCTTGTACTGTTTTTCTATGCCTGCTTCTACTTTTTTCTTTACGGTTTCGAACTCGCTGTTGGTGAAACCGAACTTGGCCATACGCTCATTTTCGGCCAAGGCGGCGCTTAAGGCATCGGCCAGTCCAGCAGCTGTTTTGGACACAGCAATGGTTTGAAATGCGTTGATCCCCCAAACTGCACCGCCCATATAGGGAGAATAATAGCTTTGGGCAACTAGAAACGGCGCATTGCCTTTTTGGGTAATTTCCTGTAAACGGGCACCTAACATGCTATTGATCATGTTTTGGATCAGGTCGTTTTTGAAATCCGTTGCGCTTTTTGTTGGGCCTTCGCGATGTTTATACATGACCTGTGCCACATTGTAGGGCTGTTCTTTGTCGCTTACAATTTTGACCAAGGGCTGTACATTGTCTGGCAAATCGTAATTAGGCCTTGGTTTGGCATTTTTAGGATTACTGAGGTCAGAAAAATTAGCCTTGATGAGGTTTTCTACCTCGTTTACATCAAAATCGCCTACGGCAATAACGGCTTGCAGGTTTGGCCTGTACCAATCGGCGTAGAAAGAACGGATCTTGTCGTGGGTAAAGTTGTTCAAAATGTCGACTTTGCCAATCGGGATGCGCTTTTCGTAGCGCGAGTTGGCTAACAGGAAAGGCAACAGCTGGTTGCTCATCCTTTGCTGGGCATTTTTGCCACGTTGACGATCTTCCTCCACAATAACGCCCCGCTCGCTATCAATATCTGGTCCGTTCATGCTTACTTTTCCGGCCCAGTTGGCTAGGATTTTAAAACCGTTTTTAAAAACCTCGATGCTGTCTGTTGGGATGGGCAGCTGGTAAACCGTTTGGTTAAAGCCGGTAGAAGCATTTAAATCTGCACCGAAACGTACCCCCGCCTTTTGCAGGTAGTTGATGATCTCGTTTTTTGGAAAATCCTTGGTGCCGTTAAAGGCCATGTGTTCGGTAAAATGCGCCAAGCCTTGTTGGTCGTCGTTTTCCATGAGCGAGCCTATTTTGTTGGCCAAATAAAGCTCAGCTCTTTTTTTAGGTTCGGTGTTTTTGCGGATGTAGTAGGTTAATCCATTAGGCAAGGTCCCAATTTTTACGTTGGGGTCGTTGGGTATCAAGGCGCTGGTTGATGCCTTTTGTGCTGTTTTGGTTGCCACGGGCTTTTTGGCCGGTGTTTTTTGTTGGGCAATCGCTGGTTGGACTAAAACCAATGATAGCGAACCAATAACAAATAGATGGAGTCTTTTTTTCATCATAGATTTTGATTAGATCTAATAGTTTTCAAAGCTTGGAAACATTTATAGTAATAAAGTTACATTTTGTTGGCTAAGTTGTAGACGTATTTGTAGAAAAGCTATTCAAAAACTGCGAAATATACTTTTAGCGAAAATAAGTGTAACTTAAAGTAAAAAACATGCTATGAAAAAATTGGTATTTATACGGAAACATAACCAAGCCTCTTTTGAGGCTTTTTTTTATTGAGATTAAAGAGCCGGCGATTTCTGCAATGCCTGGGGATTATTTCCAGTCGTTGCGGGGATGCGCCTGTCTAACTATTCTAAATAGGTCCATCATCATCTCGATACACACTTGACAATTTTCTTTCAATTCGGTTATTTGGTTCTCATTAAAAGAAATAGTTTCTTGTTTGTCCTTTACCTTGATCAAATCTATAATTGTACCATCATTTTTTATCATGTACTCCGTTGGAGAATGTGCAAACCTATTTCTTATTGGAATCATTTGATTTTCCATGTATCTGAGATTCTTTGAGTATTTTGTGTGCTGGTCTTTAAACCATTTTTTAAGTATCACTTCTAAAATTCTACGTTTACTGTCTAACGTTATTCTTTCGGTTGAAAACACTAATAGTAACATGTCTTCATATCGGTTGTTATCAGAAGTAAAATATTCTGCTAGTAAACGATCAAGCATATATTCAACTTGAACTATGGTATTTATTACAAGTCCTCTTGTATAGTTTGCTTTTTTGATATGCTCTTTAAGTAGCATACTTTTTTCGACATTAGATTTCATGCTGTTTGTTTGGTTAATAAATTTACGGCACTTATATACCAATCTTACCCACCACAATCTACCTAAACAAAAACTTCAGGTAGTTCAATTAACCTAATCAATAATCTAAAATACAGCCTGTTAAGATTTGCATAAGTCAATAAAAAAGACTAATTTGTCCGCAAAATTAATGGGAGGTCAAAAAAACAGGAGTTATGGAAATAAAAAAACTTACCCTAATTGGAGAATGGCTTGAAAATAGGGATATAGAAAATAAGACAATAGAGATTCTTAGGGTACTCGATGGATTACCCGTTGCTGGTGCAAAAGAAATATTGCAAAATGCGCAGTCTAAAATAGATGCTCTTTCAAAGGTACAAACCTCACTTCTTCTTGAAGGCAACCAGGACGATGTATAATATTGCCCCAATCAGCTCAAACCTTATTGTGTTCCTATCTATCTCATAATTATTTATTCTTTCAATTTTTGCAACTTCGCTTTTAAACTGCTCTTGAATTAATAAATCTGTTTGAACGTGTTCCACATTTATTCTGCCAGTATAATAGTTAACTGGTTTTGTAATCACATAAAAATCTTCCATAAAATATACTTTTGAGGTTTTAAAAATTAAATATTAACAGAAGGCTTTATTATTCCAAACAAGTAAAAAAATAGAACACCTATAAATCATCTGCCCAATGGTTACAGAATTTGCTACAATAATTGACTTGGTAAAGCGCTTTCCCAACGAAAAGTCTTGCCATCAATATCTTGCCTCTAGGAGATGGGAAGGATATATGCAGTGTCCGTACGAAGGATGCGGAAACGATAAGTCATTTGTCTTTAAGGACGGCATCCGCTACAAATGCACCTGTTGCCGAAAAATCTATACCGCAAAGACCGGAACCATATTCGAGGGATCAAAGCTGAGGCTGATTACATGGTTCATGGGGCTGTACCTTGTCATGCACAAAAAGGGCATTTCCAGCGTACAGCTGGCAAAGGACTTGGGAATAACCCAAAAGACGGCTTGGTTCATGTTGCAGAGGCTGAGAACAGTTCTTGGCAACGAAGAAGCTCCGCTGATGGAGGGAACCGTAGAAATCGACGAATCGTTCGTGGGCGGAAAATCAAAGTTCCGCCATAGGAACAAGCGCATAAAGTACAATCCAGGAAGGGCATACAAGGACAAGACCCCTGTATTTGGCATGCTTGAAAGAGGAGGTAAAGTTCGCGCGATGGTAGTCCCTAATGTGCTGATGGTAACTATTAGGCAAATAGCACTTGAAAACATAAGGACTGGCGCAAGCATTATGGGTGATGGATTCCATGGATATAGGGCATTAGAAGTTTCTTACAAGGTTCGATGTACCGACCATGGCAAAGGCTATTATGGAGATGGAGGCGAACTGCATACCAATGCCATAGAAAACTTCTGGTCGCACATGAAAAGGAGCCTTACTGCCGTTTATATCAGGGTAACACCTAAGCATCTGAACAAATATGTACAGGAAAGCGTATTCAGATATAACTACAGAAATTTGTCCATCCAGCAACTATTCGATAAGTTTATCGAAAATTTCGAGTGCAGGCTCAAATACAAGCAACTGATAGCATGACCAAGAAGAAAACAGCCGTTGCGAAGAAGACGGCATCAAAAAAGAAAACCGCATCGAAAGTCGCAACAAAGCCCCGAAAAAAGGCACAGTCAAGCGGGGACACGGCTTTTGACAGGGCTATCGACAAACTGCTTGGGAAGCCGTCTAAGAAGTAGGCTTATCTAGTTCTTGGGGTACCACTTTGTTTTTACTTCGTCTCCATTTTTATCTAGGATATAATAGCCTGCTCCATATTCGTCCCTGAAATATCGCTCGCCTGTTTTTGTATCTATAATGTTGAACACATCGGTTCCCATCTGATACCTACCTATGTCCATTTTTATGTAAATGCCATAGAGTACAGCCAGAAGTCCCATTCCTAGAATAGTCCATACTACCTTAAAAAAGTTGGCCAGCATTATTTGTGTACAAAATATATCCCACTTCCAGCTGTGTTGGAATAATCTCCTACCATTTGGCCATTGACATATATCTTTAGTGTCATGTTCGAGGTAGTCGCATAGGCAACGTTTATGTCTTCTGATTCTAGCGGAGTAAACGTATAGGTAGTAGAACCACTGATTCCGGACTTGTTTAAGTATTCTTTTCCAGATCCGCTGGACGATGAAACTTTTGCTGTAAGGGTATAGCTGGTTCCAGCAGACACCAGTTTTACCTCGTATGTAGAGGTTGATTTTTCTTTTTTACATCCGCACAGGAATGTAACAGCGACAAACGCCATTAAAATTGCTTTTTTCATTTTGAAGAGCGCCCCCAGTTCCTGTAGGCCCTTAAAGTAAAGAAGCGTGGAACTGTAGCACTACTTCGCACCCTAGGCTCTGGAATAGCCCATACAGCAAAATAAGCAACAGCCCACGCTATGCGCGAGCGGTCCACTATATTCTTTGCCGTGTTGAGAATTTTCCAGATTCAGGGTGCAAGAATAAAAGCTAACGCTTCTGTTTTAAATATGTTTAGTTAAGTCTTTTCTAAGATGCTTTTAACGTTCTAAAATGTTCAACAATATTTCAAATTTATAGTATTTAAATCAATTAACCACTTAAAAATTATGGAAAATAAAGATATAACAATAGACTACAATAGCCACTTGGCAATTAATTTCCCAGATAAGTCTTTTAGGCTCTCTGCGCAAATGCTTAGAAAAGCATTGGACTTCTATTCGTCAGAAAAACTAGAAGACGATACATTGGTCATTATACCAATAGAGAGTAGCGATTTTGAAGAGTTTAATTCAGATTAGGTTTTAGGGCGTTGTCAACTTTATTTTTAAGCGCCTCATAAGATTCAAAATGCATATCCATATACTTGTCATCGCATGGCAAGTCATCTAATGTTTTATTGAACTCTATTACTGTCGTCTGATAACAATAGTTACAAACATAGTAAAAATCATCCTTTGACTTTGGAGGAAGAAAGCCAAACTTCATATTTCGTTGGTAGCTGAACTCCACATCCCCACCGTTCGCCCTTACAAGCATTGTTATTTTGAACTTTAATACCCACTTACCTTCTATTTCTAAATGAGTGTCATAATCTATTACGTACACCTTGTTTGGAAGTTTTTTGGGAAGCGTATTTATTGTTGGTTTGTCTGGATGAATTTTTACTGTTACTGGAATAGACATAATCTGAGATTTTAATTTAGACATACAAAATAAACAATTGACAATCAATTAGCAAGCAAACGGGTTAGCTTTGCGTATAAATACCAAAAAATTAAAGCAGACAGCCTTTTTTGGTGCATCGGTCATGACCAAAGAACAGTTAAAAAAAGTAGTGGGTGGAGTAGGAAGTGATTCTGCCTATTGTACCTATGTGATGAAAGATGGTGGTGCACATACCGAAGAAGGTATGGTAAGTAATCCTCCCGGGTCAGGATATGGTTCGGCAAGAGAGTATGCGGAAGCCATGTGTGCAAGTGACCCCATGTGTATCAGCGTGAGTTGCTAAATTTATGTAGCGGCCACTTCTGTTCTAACAACAAAAGTGGCCGTTGTATACTATACCTTAATAATGATATTCTTCTTGTACATCATCCAAAGGATAACGTACCAAAACAGGATGAAAACAATTGCATAAGCCAACGATGCATTGATTGGCGAAAAATAAGGGGGGAAGAAGTTTTGATAAAACCAGCTCAATGCGCCCAGTTTGGAACCATCCGGCATATCGATTTTGATCATGTTGAACAATCGCGGCGTTAATCCGGTTAAGAAAAACACCGTGATGGCATTTACCCCATAAACCACAAAAGGCTTGGTAAAGCGGTTGTATTGGTTCACGTCTATAATCCAGTAGGATAGCGCCAAACCAATAGTGGCCAATCCGCCGGTGTACAGTACATAAGAACTTGTCCACAGCGATTTGTTGATCGGGAACTCGAGGTCCCAAAGCAGTCCAGCCATTACGCACAATAAACCTACAACGAACAGCCAAGCCACCTTGGTTGCGGCTTCCACCTCTTTGCGTTTCAGGTAAACGCCGACCAATACCCCAAACAAACAGGTGCCGATGGCAGGCAAAGTACTTAAAATGCCTTCAGGATCCCAGGTTTTAGACGATTTCCATAAATGCGCTTCGGTTAACAACGTGCGGTCTAGCCAAGCGCCTAAATTGGTTTCTTTTTCCAGATTGGCCGGTCCAAAATCGGGAACCGGTACAAACATCATCAATGCCCAATAGGCCACGAGGATTAAAATGATGGTCCTGAAAATACTTTTTTCCGATTGTTTGAGGAAAATAAAGGTCGAAATAAAGAAAACAACCGAAATACGTTGCAATACGCCGGGTATACGCACATGCTTTAACGATTCGATCAGGTTAAAATCGTGGAAGTTTCTCGGGAAGATGGCTAGGATAAAGCCCAGCGCAAAAAGGGTAATCATCCGCCTGAAAGCCTTTTTGAGCAGTTGCCCATGGCTTTTGGGATCGGTTTTCTTGCTGCCCATGGCGTAGGCGATGGAAACCCCCACAATAAAAAGAAAAAAAGGAAATACCAGATCGGTTGGCGTACAGCCGTTCCATTCGGCATGCTCTAGTGGCGCATAGATATGCCCCCAGTCGCCGGGATTGTTCACTAAAATCATGGTGGCTACGGTAAGGCCACGAAAAAAATCAAGCGATAATAACCGCTGGGGTTTGGTTTCCATTTTTTGAAATTTATAAATAAGGAGATTGAGAACTAATATAGACATACTTGCGAAGTTTTTAAAACTTCGCAAGTATTGGTTGGTTATAGCGCCTCGTACGTATTAATGATTTGATGGCTGCGGATGAAATTATCCAATCCCCCAAACCAGTCTAAAACAGGAGCTTTGTCAATAAATGCTGGATCGTTGGTTAGATATTTGGAGTAAGAAGAATATCGGTAATCTTCTAATTTCTTTACAAGCCCTGTCATTAGGGGATTCTGATGGATGTAAGTTATGACTCTGGAGTAATAACTGTCGGAATTAACGACTGAAGCCCGATATCTTCCTTGGAATAAGCCGCCAACTCTGCCGTAGGCTTTGTTTATAGACTTTGTATAAGAGATAAAAAAGTTTTTGATGCCCAGTTCGAAATCGTGTTTGTGGTTAACTTTTAAAAACAAATGAAAATGGTTGGGCATTAGACAATAGGCATACAAAGTGCAGGATTGTCTGAGGTGCTTTTCTAATTTGGTTAAGAAATAGCTGTAGTTGTCTTCTTTAAAGAAGATTGGATTTTTGTTGTTTCCCCTATTATAGATATGATAATAAGAGTTTTCAATGATTTTCATAGGTATATTCAATTAGTTTAGGTATTAATTGAATATACTTATTTAAAACACTTGCGAAGTTTTTAAAACTTCGCAAGTGTAATCGGTTTATTAGAACTTATACCTTACAAAAGCTTCCATGGCTTCGTAATCGGCAAGGCCTAAACTATCATAAGCTTTGGCAGTTTCCCTGTTTCTGTCTTCGGCCCTTTGCCAAAATTCTCTGGCATCGTCGCCTGGAAACACGGCCCTGTCTTTTTGCGATTGATGCTTAAAGATGGCGAATTTCTTGCGTTCTACCTCTTGCGGACTCAATGGCACGGCCATTTCAATCTCATAGGTTTCGAATTCAAGCCAAGCGCCACGGTACATCCACAACCAGCAGTCTTTTACCCATGCCTCGGTTTTTTGCAAACGTCTTAAAGCTTCGAGTATAATGTTGAAGCAAACGATGTGCGTACCGTGCGGGTCTTCAAAGTCACCGGCTGCAAAAACCTGGTGAGGCTTTATTTTTTGCAACAGCTCCATGGTCAATACCACATCGGCTTCGGTAACCGGGTTCTTTTGGTTTTTGCCACTTTCGTAAAAAGGCAGCGCCATAAAATGGATATGGTCGTCTTCCAAACCGCAATAGCGGGCGCCTGCAATGGCTTCGCCTTTTCTGATGAGACCTTTTACGCTTTGTATTTCTGGCGTGTCGATCTGGTTAGGCTGTTTTTGCTCGATAAACTTGCGCATTTTATCGTAAACATCTTTCATTTCAGGCTGATCGATATTCATTCTTTCGGCAAAATCGATGTTGAACTCCATAAAGCGCAACACATCGTCGTCCCAAACGGCCGTGTTGCCCGAAGTTTGGTAGGCTACGTGTACATCGTGGTGCTGATCAACCAAGCGGATAAACGTACCGCCCATCGAAATCACATCATCGTCAGGGTGCGGCGAGAAAATAACCACTCTCTTTTTGGCAGGTTCGGCTCTTTCAGGCCTTTGGCTGTCGTCGGCATTAGGTTTCCCTCCCGGCCATCCGGTAATGGTATGTTGCAGTTTATTAAAAATGTGGATGTTGATGTTGTAAACCGGACCTTTTTCAAGGGCCAATTGGGCCATACCGTTGTTGTTGAAATCGTCTTCGGTTAGCTTAAGTACCGGTTTGCCCAAGGTGTTGGCTAGCCAGATTACCGCTTTTCTGGTCAGTTCTTCTGTCCATACGCAGTCTTTTACCAACCAAGGCGTATCGAAGCGCGTCAATAGGCAGGCGGCATCTTCGTCTAAAATAAACTCTACATTATCAGAAAGCTGCAGGTAGGTGGCCGGTACATCGCTCGACATTTCGCCCTCTACGGCTTTTTTAATGATGGGTGCTTTTTTCTTGTTCCAGGCCATGAGTACAATCTCGCGGGCCTTAAAAATGGTACCGATACCCATGGTAATGGCTTTGGTTGGCACAAAAGACTTGCCACCAAAATCCCTGGCTGCATCCCTGCGGGTCAAATCGTCTAAGGTAACCAGTCGCGTTCCAGAGTTTGGCGCCGATCCCGGCTCGTTAAAACCGATGTGGCCTGTACGTCCGATACCCAAGATCTGGATATCCAAACCGCCCAATTCGCCAATTTTTCTTTCGTAATCTAAACAGAACGCCGGAATTTCTTCCAGTTTTAGGGTGCCATCGGGAATATGTACGTTTTTCTTTTCGATATCGATATGATCGAACAGGTTTTCGTTCATAAAGGTTACATAGCTCTGCGCGGCATTGGGCTGCATCGGGTAATACTCGTCCAAATTGAAGGTAATTACATTTTTAAAGCTCAAGCCTTCTTCTTTGTGCAGGCGCACCAGTTCGGCATAAACGGCAATTGGCGTAGCGCCGGTAGCCAGGCCCAGAACGGCCGGTAAGTTGTTTTTTTGTTTTTCCTTAATGATGTTCGCAATGCGATTGGCTACGTTTAAGGATGCTTCTTTCGGGGTTTTGAATACGGTAACAGGTAGTTTTTCGAACCTCGTTTCTTCTAAAAGATTTAATCTTGCCATTAATCTGTGTTATTTAGTGAACGGAGCAGTAAATATATAGAGTATTTTTAAAAAGCGCGACAAAATTTACTGCGAATACGTTTGCGCTATTTACCTTTATCGAAATTTAATGCCATGAACCAGCAGCTTGCACGCCTTTATCAGATTGCCCAGCAACAAGAACGCAAAATCATAGGCCTCATGTCGGGTACCTCGCTCGACGGCCTGGATATTGCGCTTTGCCTGTGCAGTGGCAGTGGCAGGGAAACGGCAGTCAAGGTGCTTCATTTTATCACATTGCCTTATACCGATGCCTTTAAGGCCGATATTAAAAGCGTTTTTTCCAGAAAAGACGCCGATTTGGAAAAAGTATGCCTGCTTAACGAGCTGGTGGGCATCAAACATGCCGAAATGATTTTGGAGGCTTTGGCCCAATGGGAAATAAAGCCCGAAACCGTAGATGCCATTGCCAGTCATGGGCAGACTATTTTTCATGCGCCCAAATCGCTGCATGGGCAAGCCGGCTATCCAAATGCAACCCTGCAAATAGGGGATGGCGACCATATTGCCGTTAAAACAGGTATCATTACCCTTGCCGATTTTAGGCAAAAACACTTGGCAACTGGTGGCGAAGGGGCACCCTTAGCCGTATATGGCGATTACCTGATTTTTTCGGCAACAGGCGAAGATAGGCTTATGCTGAACATTGGCGGTATTGCCAATTTTACTTATTTGCCCAGCGATAAAGATGCCAGCAAGGTGTTTTCTACCGATGTTGGTCCGGGTAATACGCTGATGGATCAATACATCCAGCTGCATTATCCGGGCTTGTATTATGATCAGGATGCAGCCATTGCCCAAAGTGGCAAAGCGAATAAAAAACTGCTGGAAGCTTTGCTGGACAATAAATTTTTCGATGCCGATTTTCCCAAAACTACCGGCCCAGAGTTGTTCAACATGGCTTATTTATTAAAGGCCCAAGCACAAAGCAACACTTCAGATTTGGCCCACGAAGACGTATTGGCCACGCTTTGCCATTTTTCGGCCGAAGGGATTATGCAAGCGGTGAAAAAAACAACGGGTTCGGTGCGGCACCCACGCATCATTATGAGTGGAGGGGGCATGCACAATCCTTTATTGGTTCGGCTTTTAAAAGAAGCTTTGCCGGAAGCGCGTTTTGGTACAACCGATGAGTTGGACATTAACCCAGATGCCAAGGAAGCCGTATTGTTTGCCTTGCTGGCCAACGAAACCCTGGCTGGCCAACCAATTAATTTCGGCGCCCGCGAAGGCGTACCCTCAGTGTGCATGGGCAAGATCTGCCTGCCGGCTTAAATGTTATAGAATTTGTAGCGATTTGGCCGTATAGTTGGCCAATTGTGCGTCTTTTGCTTCGAGTTCGGTAACGAGATAGTCTATATTTTCTAAAGAAGCTACTTTTAGCCTTAAAGAAATATTCAGTTTTTCGGAAATGCAAAGCACGGCCGATTTCCTGGAGCAGCTGAGCATTGTTTTTTTCAACTGGTTGATTTCCCAATCGGTATCGGTTAGCCCATCTTGTGGATGCAAGGCACTGGTTCCCATCAGGCACAGGTCGGCATTGATTTCAGAAAGCTGGTTGATGACGTGGCCACCATAGGTAATCTGCGAATTTTTGGAAAAGAGTCCGCCAATCAGAATCACTTCGATGCGGGCATATTTGGCCAGTTCTACAGCTACCAGCGGACTAATGGTAAAAAAAGTGGCCTGAAGGCTTTCTGGCAGTTGCTTAACCAGCTCTATAATGGTCGTTCCGCCACCGGTAAGTACCACCATGCCATCTTTAATCAACGAGATCGTTTTTTTGGCTATGGCTATTTTGGCCTCTTTGGCATAAACGGTACTGTCGTCAAAAGAAGAATGGTACGATTTGGAAAGCGCGCCGCCGTGTACCTTATAGAGCAGGTTGTCGTCCGACATTTCCTGTAGATCCCTTCTAATGGTGTCTTCGGAAACATTGAGCAGTTGTACCAGGTCCGACGTGAGCACCCTGTTGTGCAGGTTGATCTGGCGCATAATAAAATCGTGTCTTTCTTTTTTCAACATAGATTGTAGCTGTTTGGAATACTAAGATATAAATATATGAAAATAAAAATATCCTGCGGGTTTTTGCTGGTTTGTGCAATAAAAGTTTGCAGAACCCTATCAAAATAGTTACTTGTTTTCTTTTTTTACTGAAAAACATTTATCATATTTACTTGACAATTGTTATTTTGCGTGTTACTGCGTGTTTTCGGCAAGATAAAAAAACAACAAACAAAACTTAAATTATTAACCAAATTGGCGTTTATGAAAAAAAAACTACTCATGCTGTTTTTGGGCACGTTTTTGTTGGCTATTCAAGTAATGGCCCAGCAGATAACGGTTTCGGGAAAGGTGACCTCTACGGAGGATAACCTGCCTATTCCGGGTGCTACGGTAAAGATCAAAGGAACCGAAACAGCCGTGCAGACTAGTCCGGCGGGAATGTACTCGATCAAAACCAAACAAGGAGATGTACTTCAATTCATCTATTTGGGCTTAACAACCCAAGAAAAGACAGTGGGCTCAAGCACTGTAATCAATGTGGCTTTAGTTCCAGATTCTAAATCACTTAACGAAGTTGTGGTAACCGCCTTGGGGCAAAAGGTTTCTAAAAAATCTTTAGGTACCGCACAACAAGAAGTAAAAGGCCAGGATTTGGCCAATACCCAAAGAGAAAACTTTATCAACGCCCTGCAAGGCAGGATTGCCGGGGTAGAGGTAACCAGTACTTCGGGTGTACCCGGAGCATCAACCTCGATTACCATCAGGGGCGTAAGTTCTATCAGTGGTAGCAACCAGCCGCTATTTGTGGTTGATGGTTTGCCAATCGACAACAAAACGTTGAATACTTCAGCATTCTATTCGGATAACAGCTCGAATACGGCGTTTTCTAATAGAGGTGTCGATTTTACCAACCGTGCGGCCGATATCAACCCTGAAGACATTGAAAGCCTAGTGGTGTTGAAAGGCCCTGAAGCCGCGGCGCTTTATGGTATCGATGCGGCCAACGGTGCCATCGTTATTACTACCAAAAGAGGTAAAGCAGGCAAAGGTTCGATTAACTACAGCAATAGCTTCCGTATCGAGAAAACCAGCACCCAGCCAGAAGTACAAGGTGTTTACGGCCTCGGAACCGGCGGCGTAGCCAGCGCTGGTACCTTGCAGTACTTTGGTCCGGCTTATGCGCCTGGAACAGTATTGTACAATAACGTAGATGGCTTTTTTCAAACTGCGCTTACCCAAAAGCACAACTTGTCTTTTGATGGAGGCAGCCAGGATGTTACCTATCGTATCTCGAGTTCGTATACCGACCAAAACGGTGTAGTACCAAATTCAGACTACGAACGTTTTACCTTGAATGGTTCAACCAATGGCAAAATAAACGATTGGCTAAAGGTTGACCTTTCAATGAACTATACTTATGCGGTAAACAACCAGCCTTTTAAAGGTTCGGGCGGTCCACTAATTGGTTTGTTGCTTTGGCCGCAAGAAGACAATGCCAAAGATTACCTTACCCCAGCAGGTACCAGAAGAAGGTTTACTACGGCAACAGACTTGACTTCTGAAATCGAAAACCCTTATTTTAATATCAATAAGAATAAAATCAATTCGATTCAGAATAGGATCACTTCAAACTTCGGATTTACCATTACCCCGGTAAAATGGCTGAACCTTAAATCTAACATCGGTTTTGATGTGTACAACAACAGAAACCTTTTGTTAAGCCATCCAGAAAGTTCTAGGGGCTTTAGCCGTCAAGGTATTTTGGATATCGCAAACGACAATACGAGAAACGTGAACATCCAAAACTTATTGAACCTGACTTCGCAAAAAATTACCAGCGATTTGTCTATCGACGCTACTTTGGGTAATGCCATCCAAGATTTGAAATCTTCTATCGATTCGCAATATGGCGAAGGATTTTTAGATCCGAATTTCGTGTCTATCAACAATACTACGCCAACGTTAAGGAATGCAAAATCGACAATTACGCAAAGAAGATTGTTCAGTTTGTTCGGAAGAGCGACCTTAAACTATAAAAACTACCTTTATTTAACGGCAACAGGCAGGAACGACTGGACTTCGACCATCCCGATCGGAGCCAACTCATTCTTCTATCCTTCAGTATCGGCAAGTTTTGTATTTACCGATGTGCCGGCATTTAAAGATGGCTTGAGCAAGATTTTTACTTCTGGTAAAATCAGGGCGGCCTTTGCCAACGTAGGTAAAGATGCCAGGCCTTATTCATACGTGCCTTCGCTAGAGAGCAAAACTACGGTAGGTGGCGGCTTCGGTTATGGCTTTACCGGTCCTAACTTGGATCTGAAACCAGAGTTTGCAAGTTCTTACGAATTGGGTACCGAATTGGCCTTCTTTAACGATCGTTTGGGCTTAGACTTTACGATTTATCGTAAAGAAACTTCCGACCAGATTGTAAACGATATCAGGGGCAGTTATGCAACAGGTTATGTATTGTTTAACCTTAACGGTGCCAAAACCCGCAACGAGGGTATCGAGGTTACTGTAAGAGGTACACCAATTAAAACCAAAGACTTCAACTGGAACGTATTGGCCAACTTCGAAAGTGCAAAAGGTACGGTACTGGCCTTGCCAAATTCGTTGCCTGAATCTTATGTGTCTGATACTTGGGTATACGGTAACGTGAGAAATGGTAACTCGCCAGGTTATTCTACCCGTTCGCTAACCGGTTATTTCTACTTGAGAAACAACAATGGCGATATTTTGATCAACCCTGCAACCGGTTTGCCGGTAAGGTCTTCTATCTTTATTCAGGGCCCTGGAAAAGGATATGACAGGCAACCAGATTTTTCTATCGGTATCACCAATACCTTTACCTACAAAAACTTCTCTTTGTCTTTCTTGTTAGACATGAGAAAAGGAGGCGATGTGTTAAATGCTACGCAACATTTCTTAACCCAAAGAGGTTTGAGCATGATGACCCTAGACCGATTGAATCCTAGGATCGTAAATGGCGTATTGCAGGATGGAAAAGAAAATACGGCCAACCCAACCAAAAACAATATTGTGGTAACGCCTTTCTATCAAAACAGCTATTATAGCGGTATGAGCGAGGAATTGTTCATTGAGAAAAACATCAACTGGGTTCGCTTAAAAGACGTAACCTTGCAATATAGGTTGCCACAAACGCTGTTGAGCAAACAGAAGTTTGTTAAAAGCGCAAGCGTTTTTGTTACCGGTACAGACTTATTCCTGATTACCAACTACTCTGGTTTAGATCCGGTAGTAAACGGTAACACGGCAGCTGTAGGCGGATCTGGAGCTTCTGGTATCGATTATGGTAACTTCCCTATTCCTATCGGTATCAACTTCGGGGTTAAAATTGGTTTATAATTAGGAGAGCATTAAAACATGAAAAAATTATTCATAACATTTACGGTGGCTGGTCTTATTGTCCTTAGCGGATGTAAGAAGTTTTTGGATGTTAATACCAATCCAAATGCGCCACAAGTGGTAGAAGCCAACCTTTATTTGTCGCCAATGCTACATTGGATGGCTACGGCACCACAATACGATGGTATATATATAGGTCGTTATACGCAAAACTTCGCTTCAACCTCTTCCGGAGACCTTTGGGAGCGCATGGGCCATAACCAAGGCGGTACTGCACCAGACCAAGGCGGACAGATATGGAAAACAACGTATTACGATTTTGGCCAAAACTTGGTCGACATGACCAATAAAGCCGAAAAAGAACAACGTTGGGATTTATTGGGCGTGGCTCAGATCTTAAAAGCATGGGGTTGGCTAACTGCTACCGATTGTAATGGCGAAATCATCATTAAGGAAGCCATTGATGCCAGCAGAACTTCGTTCGATTACGATACGCAGGACTTTGCCTTTCAAGAAACCCTAAGGTTGATCAATGCAGCCATCGTTAACCTGAACAGGACCGATGGTGGTGTAAACGAGGGCTATTTGGGCAAAACAGACTTTTTATACAAAGGCAAAAGAGCACAATGGATCAAATTTGCGAACGGTTTAAAAGCTATGACCTTGAACCAGCTTTCTAACAAATCGGCATTGTATAAACCTGACGATATCATTGCTGCGGTTGACGCCTCGTTTGTGGGCAACGTAGACGATGCCTTGATCCCTTATGCAGGCAGTGCAAACGATGATGCCAACTTCCTTTCGGCAACCAGAAACAACATTGGTACTTTAAGACAAACCAAGTTCATTTTAGCCTTGATGGATGGTACGCAGTTTGGTGGTGTGGTTGACCCACGCATGAGCAGAATGCTTGCTCCATCTCCAGATGGCCTTTACAGAGGCTTGGAGCCAACTTTTGGTATCGGTGCCCTAACCGCTTCGCAACAGCCATTAAACTTGTGGGGCTATACCACACAAGCATTGGCCAATGCCACCACAACTACGCCAGCCAGGTATTTGTTTGCGCGAAAAAACAAATTCCCGATCATGACTTATGCGCAGCTGCAGTTTATCAAAGCTGAAGCGGCTTATAAAAAAGGAGATAAGACTGCCGCTTGGAATGCGTATAAAAATGGTATTTCGGCACACATCGATTTTGTAAATGCACGTAACACCGACGATGGCCAAACGCCTACACAAATCAGCTCGACCGAAAAAACAGCCTATCTTTCGTCTACTGCCATTGTTCCGACATTGCCAAGCAGCCTGACCCTTTCGCAGATTATGTGCCAGAAATATATTGCGCAATGGGCTTGGGGCCATGTTGAGCAATGGATGGATTTAAGAAGGTATCATTATACCGATATAGATCCGGCTACCGGCAACCAAGTGTTTATAGGTTTTGCAGTGCCATTGGTATTGTTCTCAGAAAACAACACCAAAGTGGTGCAAAGGATGCGTCCTAGGTACAACTCTGAATACGTTTGGAACAGAGACGGACTGAATGTAATTGGAGGCTTGGCTACAGATTATCAAACTAAAGAAATGTGGGTTACAATTCCTCAATAATTAGATTATGAAAAGAAACTATATATTAATAGCAGTACTTCTGCTATCCACCATAATTTATTCTTGTAAGAAGAATGCTGTGCAGGACATTTCCAGCCCTATAAGCGGCGCACAGATCAAGTTTTTCAATTTTGGTTTAAATAGCCCGGTGGTTAACTTTTATGCCAATAATACCAAGGTTTCTGCAGCTTCTTCAACTACAGGTACAGAAAGTTCAACTACAGGCGTGGCCTTTGCGGCGGTATACCCATCTACCAATGCTTATGCTGTGATGACGCCAGGTACCTACGACCTGAAAGCGAAGCGCCCGAGCACTTCCACTGTTGATCCAGATCAAGTAATTGCTACGATCAACTCTACCTTGGCCGACGGCAAAAACTATTCGCTGTATACTTCGGGCTTGTATAACACAACCACTAAAACTACCGATGTATTTGTAGTGGAAGATGCTTTGCCGGCTATCGACAGTTCTGCAGCCTATGTGCGTTTCGTGCATGCCTGCTACAATGCCAATGCCTTCACTTTTATCATGAAGAATACAACAACTGGCATAGAAACCGTTGTAGCGCCAAGTGTTTCCTATAAAAGCGCATCTGCCTTTTTCAGGATTCCAATGGGGGTTTACGATTTGATTTTGCGTTATCCAAGCGCACCTACCACCAACGTTGTGGTAAGAACAGCAGTAAGCGTAATCAAGTCGAATACTTATTCTTTCAGTTTAAGAGGGGATATTACCCTGCCTTATACGGGTACGGCAACCAATAGGCCTTTTATAGACAATACGCCGAACAGGTAGCTATCCTGTTGCTTTAAATAAAAAAGCCACCCTAATCGGGTGGCTTTTTTGGTATAAAGAGCCTAAAGTTTAATAGCAGTTGGCCATAATGGTAAAGCCTGGGGTGTCTGCATCTATTACAAAAGTCATGGAGCCGGTAGAAGTAGTTACCTGGTGTATAAAAGGCGGACTGCAAGGCGTGCCTGCCGAAGCAACAATGTAATTGCCGTAGGGCACATCTATAGACCCTTGCGTATCGACAGCCGTAATGTCGTAATAAACATTGGTATCGGTATTTTGAATGGTTGCCGAACCGCCGTGGCCCGAAAAGGAGCTTATTTCGAGCGAAACGGAGCCCATGGTAAATTGGCCTTTAAAAGAACTCAGTGCAAAAAATGCAAATACTACAGCCAAGCTGATGAATAGTTTTTTCATAATAATTAAGTTTTAGTGGTGGATTAGTTACCTATTTAAATTTACTAAAATATTTAAACCATTGATGTTCAGTTTTTTGACATTGAAAAAAGGTTCTATTTTTTTAATTTGTAATTAACAAACACCGCTGAGCCTGCCTTAACAATTGCTTGTGTGTATTGATAAAATATTAATACTTTTGTAAAAAATATTAGTATTCAATGGCAAGCTTTACACTTACTCCCGAAACCTGGCAAAAAGTTAAAATCAAATTTTTGAGGAAGTACCGCGAATTGGCGGAGGCCGATCTTGCGTTCGTGCCCGGACAGGAAGACCAACTGGTGCAGCAGCTCATGCAATTGGTAAACAGAGATAAAACCTATATCGAATTTACGATCCGTAAAGCCTTGGCCGATCCCAACGGCAACCGATTATAGCATCGTTTTTAATTTCCTCTGCTTTTTTGTAAGTTTACCTTTATTTCAAATTGGTAGATGAAGAAGACTAGGGTACACATTCTGTTATTGGTTGTAGTGTTGGCCTCGTTAACGATGGCTTTCAGGGAAGACCTGTTCTTGGTTTCGAAGAACCTCGATATTTTTGCTTCGCTGTACAAGGAAATCAACATCAACTATGTAGAAGAAACCAATCCCGCCGATTTGATGCGTAACGGCATCGATGCGATGTTGGGCGGGTTAGACCCTTATACCGAATACATTCCCGAATCGGAAATAGAAGATTACAAACTCAAATACGTAAGTACGCAATACGGGGGCATCGGCATCGGCACTTTAAATATAGAAGGCAAGCTGTATGTAAACGAAATCAGCGAAAATAATCCTGCCTACAAACAAGACATCAGGCCAGGCGACCAAATTACCCGCATCAACAACGTAGAGGTTCAAGGCAAAGACCGCAACCAGGTTAGCCAATTGATGCGCGGTCCCAAAGGCTCGGCGGTAAGCTTGGTCATCATCAGAGAGGGTACGGTGCTCAACAAAACCTTAACCCGCGAAGAAATCAAACAACCCAATGTTTCCTATTCGGGCATGCTCGATGGACAGATCGGCTATATCCGCCTCGACAAGTTTTTGGAAAACTCGGGGCAGGAGGTTAAAGATGCGCTTGAAAGCATCAATAAGGAAAAACCGAAAGGCCTGATTCTCGATTTAAGGAACAATGGTGGAGGCATATTGCAGGAAGCCGTTAAAATTGTCAACCTTTTTGTAAGCAAAGATGTGTTGGTAGTTACCCAAAAGGGAAGAAACCCAGAAAAAACAGTCGCTTATAAAACCACTAACGAGCCCATCTCGCCAAACCTGCCACTAATTGTGTTGGTCAACAATGGCTCTGCTTCCGCTTCAGAAATCGTAGCTGGCGCTTTGCAGGATTTGGATCGGGCAATTGTAGTTGGCCAACGCAGCTTTGGCAAAGGACTGGTACAGCAAACATTCAACCTGCCTTACAACAGCTTGGTCAAAGTTACGGTAGCGAAATACTATACACCTTCGGGCAGGTGCATCCAAGCCTTGGATTATGCGCATAAAGACCAGAATGGAATTGCCGAAAAGTTTGCCGATTCGGTAATGAAGGCGTTTGATACCAAAGCGGGGCGTACCGTATATAATGGCAATGGCGTATATCCGGACGTTTTTGTGGCGCCGGTTAAATACAGCCCGATTACCATTTCTTTGGTAAGCAAGAATCTGTTCTTTGATTATGCCAACAGTTATAAAAAAGCCAATAAAACGGCGCCCAATGTTAAGACCTTTCAGATTAGCGATGCCGATTACAGCCAGTTTGTAACCTCGCTGGCCTCAAAAGACTATAGCTATACCTCTAAAACAGAACAGCTGATTAACGATTTGCGTACCGAAGCAGAAAAGGAAAACAAATCTGTTGCTGTGAAAACAGATCTCGACGAGCTGAAAAACAAGTTGCTGGCGGCGAAGAAAACAGACCTGATTACCCATAAGGCAGAAATCAAGCGTGTACTCGAAACACAAATCATCAGTCGCTACTACTTTGAAAAAGGCAAAATAGAGCAGGCTTTTCAATATGATAGGGAGATGGCGCAGGCAAAAACGCTGTTTGGCAACCAGGCCCAGCTGTTGGCCATCCTAAAAGGCGATGGAAGCTACAAAACGATAGGCAGTCCAGTAAAAACCTCGTCTACAGAGAATTAAGCAAGACACTTTATTTATTTTGAATTTATTTTATAGTTCAATTCTCTTGGTTTAGAGGCAAATATGCCAATATCACCAAAATAGTGTTAAAAAGTGTTAAAATTTAAACATCTGATAATCAGTATTTTATAAAATTTGATTGTCATTTTAACATTTCAAAATTTTGATTCCCCTATACTTTTACTCATATTTAGGGATTAATTAACTATTAACTAACCTAAATTTTATTAATTTATGAAAAAACTTGTACTAAGTTTATTCATCTTGTGTACAATGGCTGTTGCTGCGTTCGCCCAAGAACGTACGGTAACAGGTACCATTAAAGCAAGTGAAGACGGATTGCCGATTCCGGGCGCTTCCGTAAAAGTTAAAGAGGCCCCTGCTGTAGGTGCAACAACAGGAGTTGATGGTAAGTTTACGCTAAGAGTGCCTGCAAATGGCAAAACCTTGCTAATTTCTTACCTTGGCTACAACACTCAAGAGGTAGCTATTCCTGCTAACAATTCTGTTAACGTTTCTCTAACCTTAGACTCTAAAACCTTAGATCAGGTGGTAGTAACCGCTGGAGGTTTGACAGTTAAACGTCGTGAGCAAGGTTATACTTCAACAACTTTAAAAGCTCAAGAACTTACCCAAGCCAAAGCAACCAACGTTGCAACAGCTTTGAACGGTAAGGTTGCCGGTTTGCAGATCAATACTGTAAGTAGCGGTGTTAACCCAACTGTACGTTTAGTATTAAGGGGTAACCGTTCGTTATTGGGTAATAACCAGGCTTTGGTTGTAGTTGATAATAACATTGTTCCAAACTCTATCTTAGGTAACTTAAACCCTGAGGATATTGAGGACATGCAAGTATTAAACGGTGCTGGTGCTGCCGCTCTTTATGGTTCAGATGCATCAAACGGTGCGTTGATCATCACTACCAAAAAAGGTAAAAGGGGCGAATCTAACATCAAAGTAAGTAACACAACCAGCTTTGAGCAAGTAAGTTTCTATCCTAAAATGCAAAAGCAATTTGGTTCTGGTTCAGCTCCTGACGTTCAGACTTACCTTGCTTATGAAAACCAGCAATATGGTCCTGCATTTGATGGCAGCATGGTACAAATTGGTAAACCATTGGTTGATGGCAGAATCCAAACCGTACCTTACACTTACAACGATTCGAAATACAAATTCTGGGATACTGGTATCACCAACCAAACAGACTTTGCAGTTTCATCAGGCGATGAGAAATCAACTACCTATGCTGCTGGTCAGTATGTAACCGTAAACGGTACTACTCCAGAAGATAAGTATAACCGTTTCTCTGCTCGTTTTAACGGTACCCGTGACCTTGGCAACAAAGTAACAGTTGAGTTCAATACCAACTATGTACAAAACAGGTATGATATTACCAGCCAAACTTCATCTATCTACGATCAGATTTTGCAAACACCTGGACAAATCCAATTAAATTCTTATAAAAATTGGCAAACAGATCCATTTGCAAGTCCTGATGGTTACTACAATGAGTACTATAACAACCCTTATTTTACCTTAGAAACTAACCGTTCGAATGTTCGTAACGATTATTTCATTGCAAATAGCCAGGTTAAGTGGAATCCAATCAAAGAATTGAACTTCATTTATCGTGTAGGTATCACTACTCAAAATGCTTCTAACAAAGATTACAGCGCTAAATATGCTTTAAGTGCTTATACCAAATCAATTGGTACCAGCGGTGTTAAAAAGAACGACAGATTGGGTAGTGTTTCTGATGGCGAAAGCTATAGCACGCAGTTGACTTCTGAGTTATTGGCTCAATTCAACAAAACTTTCTTTACCGATCTATCAGTTACTGCTACTGCAGGTGTGAGCTTAAGAAACAACAAGGGCAAAAGCATTGGTGTTTCGGCAAGCAGCTTGGTAGTACCAGGTATCTATAACATTGGTAACCGTTCTGAGGCTCAGCCAAGTGGTTCAGAAAGCAATTCTACAGTTCACCAACAAGCAATTTTTGGTAACGTACAATTCGGTTACAAAAACTATTTGTACTTACAATTAACAGGTCGTAACGACTGGTATTCTACTTTATCGCCTGCAAACAGGTCTGTATTCTATCCATCTGCGAACTTGTCGTTCATCGCTACTGAATTTTTCCCTTCTATCAAAAGCGATAACTACTTAAACAACTTGAAAATCCGTGCAGGTGTATCTAAAGTAGGTAACGTAAACTTAGCTGCTTATTCATTGGTGCCTACGTTTAGCCAACAATCAGGTTATCCTTATGGTTCTAACCCAGGCTTTGGTTTAGATAACCGTATCGTATCATTGAACCTAACTCCTGAGATTACTAAAGGTTTCGAAGGTGGTTTTGATGCAGATTTCTGGAACAACCGTATTTCTACCAGTGTAACTTACTACAAAACTAAAACCAGCGATCAGATCGTTCCTGTAAATATTTCTAATGCTACAGGTTATACTTCATTCTTGATCAACACTGGTGATGTTTCTAACGAAGGTATCGAGACAACCTTGAGCATTACTCCAGTTAGAACTAACTATGGTTTAGAAGTAACAGTTGGTGGTAACTATACTTATAACAGCAACAAAGTATTGTCAATCAGCTTAGACCAAAAACGTTTGGGCCTATCAACTGGCGGTACTGGTCAAGTATATGCTGCTCAAAACGATTTGTTCCCTGTATTGTATGGTGCTACTTATAAAAGAGACGACCAAGGTAGAGTTATCGTAGATCCAGTTACTGGCTATCCAAGTGCAAATACCGATTTGCAAAGAATTGGCAATACCAACCCTAAACATATCCTAGGCTTAAATACCTCTATCAGATACAAACAATTCCGTTTAGCGGCTGTTGCTGAGTATCGCGGTGGTTATGTAATCTTCAACAGTGGTGCTAGTGGTTTCGACTTCTCAGGTTCATCAGCAAGATCGGTAACCTTTAACCGTCAACGTTTCGTATTCCCTAACTCGTCTTACAAAGATCCAGTTACTGGTCAATTCGTAGCTAACACAAATGTAACAGTTAGAGATGGTGGTGCAGGTTTTTGGGCTGACGGAAGTATGAACATGAACGTAACTGAAAACTATGTAAACAGTGGTGCATTCTGGAAAATCCGTGAGATCAGCTTGTCGTGGGATATGCCAAAATCATTGTTGAAAGGTTTGAAATACGTGAAAGGTGCAACCATCAGTGCGCAAGGACGTAACTTGTTCTTATTTGTACCTAAAACTAACTTATACACTGACCCAGATTATACGCTTGGTGGCAACGCAATTGGTATCAATACCTTGAGCCAAACGCCTCCAACTCGTTACTATGGAGCAACATTATCATTAACATTCTAATATCGACATACGATGAGAAAAATATTTAATTTATTCATTATAGGTGCTTTGGTTGTTTCAGCTTCTTCCTGTAAGAAGTATTTGGATATCAATGATAATCCGAATACACCAACCACGAATACCCCAGACTTGGTATTGCCACAAGCACTAGTATCAACAGCTTTTCTAACCACAACTTATAACAATACTGGAGCTTGGCAAGCAGGTTACCAGGCCAATGCTGGCGGTTTCGGAGCTTTTGGTGTAGTTTGGACTTATAACTATAGTACAGGCGATAACAATGGTCTTTGGACATCTGTTTATGACAACGCTAACGATTATCAGTATATCATTAACAATACATCTATTTCAGATGTAACTGTTAATTTTAATGCTGTAGCGCGTATCATGAAGTCTTATATCTTCTTGAAACTGGTTGATCAATACGGTAACGTACCATACTCTGAAGCTTTAAAAGGCGCATCGAACGTTACGCCTAAATATGACAAAGATGCAGACGTTTATAAAGCTCTTTATGACGATTTAACGGTTGCCATAGGTGGTATTGATGCCAATGTTGTTGGTGCGAAACCAATCGCAACTTCAGGCACAAACACAGTTGACGTATTGTTTGGTACAAATAGCTTCTTTCCAACTAGTTCATTCTCTAATGCACTTGAGATGGCTAAATGGAGAGCATTTGCCAATACACTCCGTCTAAAAATCTTGGTTAAATGTAAAGGAACAGTTAACGATGCTTGGGCTACAGGAAAAACCTTAACTGGCGCTTTCTTAACTGATGATGCCATTGTTAATCCTGGTTTTGGCGCTATTTCTGGCAAAGCCAATACTTGGTTCACTAACTTTGCTTGGACTGTAACCGGTGGAGCTGGTGGTTTAGGTCAACAACAATTGCCAACACCTTTCGCCTTGTCATTCTATAATGGTGTTAAAATTACTGATAACACCAGAGGAAAATTAATGTATCAAGGTTTTCCAAGTGTGAAGAAAAATCAATTGGGTGTTGATGCTGAGCCAATCGACAGAGCTCCTACTGGTTCTGCATGGTTTACAGGAACTTCAACAGGACAAAATGCTACAAGTACAGGTATCATGAAAGGAATTAATGCTGGTATGCCATTGATGTTGGCCGCTGAAAGCTATTTCATCCAAGCTGAAGCTGCAGTAGTTGGTGTTGGTGGTGTTTCTGCGGCCAATGCCCAGAATTTGTTCGACTTAGGTATCGAAAAATCTTTTGTTTACCTAGCTGAAGGTCCAACCAATGCTCCAGGCACAAATGGCACTACTGACAGAACTGCTTATCAAACAGCAAACCCAGGCAATGCTTTGGTTAACTTCCCAACCGCTGGTACTGTTGAGCAGAAAAAGGAAGCCATCATTACCCAAAAATGGATTGCATTGAACTTTGTTACTTGTGATGAAGGTTTTGCTGAATTCAGAAGAACTACTTATCCAAGAATCGTAAATGGTTCTAGCGATGGAACATTGAGTTTTGCTTCAACTAAATCTGTATCAACCCGCACTGATAAATTACCAGTAAGATCTGTTTATCCTTCATCTGAATATTCATTAAACTCTGCCAACGTACCTAGTGTTGGTCCATTTACTGATAGGATATTCTGGGATTTGAATTAACATTAATTAAATGAAAATAATCATGAAAAAATATTTTAGTCTATTAATTTTATCAGTAGCGGTGTTTTCTTTATCGTCTTGTTTAAAAGATGATAAAGCAGTAATCCAAGCTGATAATTCGCCATCTGTGGTTGAATTTAGGAACCCAGTGGCTATTGGGTCGCCTTCAGGTGCAATTTACCCAATGTTTCCTAAGTCATTTGGCTTGGATGCACCAACCGTAAACTATAGCGTTACAATAGCTTATACTGGAGCTACTCCTGCACCTCAAGATATTCCGCTAACCATTGATATCTTTGACGCAGCAGTAACCTCGTATAATACACAACAATCGTCGAGCTTAATGATCATGCCTACTTCGTTGTATACTTTCAATACACCGACGGCAACTATTGCAAAAGGAACATTTTTTACTACAATTTCCTTTACATTTAAGCCGCAGTCGTTCGACTTTACCAAAACTTATGGTTTAGGAGTAAGGATCAAGTCTGCAACAGGAGCTACTATAAGCTCTAACTTTGGCACAATCATTTTGGCTATAGGTGCTAAAAATAAATATGATGGTGTATACAAAGTGACGGGATCTTTAACTGATGCCAATGGTGTTTACCGTGGTTTCTATCCAACCGAAGTAGAGTTTAGAACGGTTGACGCCCAAACTTGTAATGTTTACAACAGAGACTTTGCTGGTAACTACTACATCTTCAACAGGATTTCTGATGATGCTTATTTGAATGGTGGTAGCTTACGCTTCAAATTCGATACAGCTACAGATAAACTGATTACAATTACTACCCAAACTGGTACTGCATTCCAAGGTGGTGCTGTACTTGATGTAACTGGAAACGCAATGTCGTTCAGTGGCACTGATCCAGTTTCAATGAATGCCAAGTGGAAGGCTGGCGCAGGCAGGTATACTGTTGACGAGACCTATAAATACTCAGGTGCAAGATAATTAAACCTGAATACCAAAAAGGCGCTTCATTATGAAGCGCCTTTTTTATGCCTTGAGCTTTTTGTTTTCAAAAGCCTTAAACCAAAAAAGCCCGCAATTTGCGGGCTTTTCTATTGATCATATTTGTAATCTCGATCTAAGCTTATTGTTCGGCGTGTAGCCTTACCTTTAAGCCATCCATGGCTGGGCTTAGCTGTAATTGGCAGGCTAACCTAGAGTTGGGCAATAAGTCAGGCAAGGTGTCTAGCATGGCATACTCGTCGTCTGTCATCTCGTTGAGCTTTTCTTCGCCTTCCAGTACATCTACGCAACAGGTTGCACAAAGCGCCATGCCACCACAAGTGGCCAAGATATCGTATTCGCTGGCCTTTAAAAATTCCATGAGGCTTAAGCCCATGTCGGTAGGGGCCGTTAAGGTAGCAACATTGCCCTCACGGTCTTCAACCTGTATAGAAATATCGTTTGTTTCCATTGTTAAAATTCGCTAACCCCGTTTACGGTGGTGTATTTCATAGTGTATTTAACTCCAGGATTAATGTATTGATAAGCGCTGTGGCTCATCAAGGCGGCCTCGTGGAATCCGCACAAAATTAACTTTAATTTGTTAGTATACGTATTAATATCGCCAATTGCGTAAATACCCGGGATATTTGTGCTGTAGTCGTCTGTATTTACCTCAATGGCACTTTTGCTTATGTTCAGGTTCCATTGCTCTATAGGGCCTAATTTAGGGCTTAATCCGAATAGGGGAATCAAGTGGTCGGCTTCGTAAGTGGTAGTTTCCATGGTACGGTTATGGATCACTTCTACGCTTTCAAGCTTGCCGTTTCCGTTAACTGCATTTAAATTGCTGTTTAGTACGAGGTTGATTTTTCCGCTTTCGGCCAATTCCATAACCTTGTTTACCGAATCTGGTGCGCCACGGAAGCTTTCGCTACGGTGTACCAAAGTAAGTTCCGATACCACATCGGCCAAGAAAATGGTCCAGTCTAGGGCAGAGTCGCCACCACCGGCAATCACCATTTTTTGTCCGCGGTATTTTTCCGGGTCTAGGATCATATAGTTTACGCCTCTTCCGTTCTCGAACTGCTCTAAACCGGCAACGGCAGGTTTGCGTGGCTCGAAACAGCCCAATCCGCCAGCAATTACCACTACTTTGGCTTCGATGATGGTACCCATATTGGTGGTGAGCACGAAATCGGCTTCGCCACGTTTTTCAAGGCCCTCAATGCGCTCGCCTAAAGTATAGCCGGGATGGAAGGGTTTGGCTTGTTCTACCAAGTTATCGATCAGCTCTTGGGCCAATACACTTGGATAGCCAGGGATATCGTAAATAGGCTTCTTAGGGTAGATTTCAGACAACTGGCCGCCCACTTGGGGTAAATAATCGATTAAATGACAACGCATTTTTAATAATCCTGCTTCAAAAATCGCGAATAAACCTACGGGTCCGGCGCCAATAATGGCTATGTCAGTTGAAATCATATTTTTAAATTTTTGCAAATTTAACAATTAAACTTTAAAAATAGACCTTATTTAGACGCGTTCTACATAAAAACTAAAAAAAGTCTATAATTTTTGTAGACTATGCGGTTTTTGAGCGTTTAAAGGCTAACTCACAGGGCCATGAAAATTTGCTATCTTTGCCATAACTATGGATAAATACATCTATTTTGCTTCTGATTTTCATTTGGGGGCGCCCAACTACGCCGAGAGTCGCAAAAGGGAAACCCATATTGTAGACTGGCTGAATTTTATCGAACCAACTTGCAGCGAATTGTTCTTGATGGGCGATGTATTTGATTTTTGGTTTGAATACGGCAAGGTAATACCCAAGGGATTTATCCGCTTGCAGGGCAAGCTGGCCGAAATGGCCGACAGGGGCATTAAGATCTATTTTTTTAAGGGCAACCATGATATGTGGGTGGATGATTATTTTACCAAGGAAATTGGCCTGGAAATCATCAGCGACGAGCTGCTTATAGAGCGTGCCGGCAAGAAATTCTTTTTGCATCATGGCGATGGCTTAGGGCCAGGAGACAAGAAGTACAAATTTTTGCGCAAGGTATTCAGGAATCCTTTTTGCCAATGGCTGTTTTCGGTTTTGCCGCCACGCATAGGTATGTTTATTGCCAATGGCTGGTCGAGCAGCAGCAGGGTAGCCAGCAACAAAAAAGAGGTTTTTTTAGGTAATGAAAACGAATGGCTGGCCATTTTTGCCAAGGAAAAGCTAAAAGAAGAACATTTCGATTACTTTGTTTTTGGGCACAGGCACTTGCCCCTAGATATAGATTTGGGCAACAATAGCCGTTATGTAAACATTGGCGAATGGATTAATTATTCTTCGTATGGTGTTTTCGACGGAGAGAATTTGAGGCTCGAATACTATAAACCAAATTAAAGGGCTTCTAAACATAGCTTTCCTGTCCGTTTCCTTTGGTCTTTCACCTTTGGTCTTAAAATCGTATTTTTGCATCCTTTACGGCACAGGTGGCCGTTAAATAAACCCGATAGCAGCGGAAACTTGTTTAAAGTTGAAGCGGATAGCGGGACTGGCTCTGTTGCCTGCAACAGCGCATATTTTCAGAAAAAACAAAATTATGTTAGAGAAATTAGAAGCAATTAAGCTACGCTGGGAAGATGTTGAAGAACAACTGAGCAATCCTGATACGATACAGGACATGAAGCGTTTTGCGGCTTTGAATAAAGAATACAAAGACTTGGGCAAAATTGTAGACGAATACAAAATCTACAAGAATGTGATGAGCAATATCGAGGCTAATAAGGAAATCTTGAGCACCGAAAAAGACCAGGAACTACGCGAGATGGCTAAGGAAGAATTGGACATCCTTTTGGTACAACAGGAAAAAATGGAGGAAGATATCCGTGTGATGCTGATTCCGAAAGATCCTGAAGATGCCAAAAATGCGGTTTTCGAGATCAGGGGAGGTACTGGTGGAGACGAAGCGGCCTTGTTTGCTGGCGATTTATACCGTATGTATACCCGTTTCTTCGAAACCAAAGGCTGGCGTGTAGAAACCATGGACGTAACCGAGGGTACGGCCGGTGGCTACAAAGAGGTGATTTTGAAGGTGAGTGGCGACGATGTGTATGGTCAGTTGAAATACGAATCGGGTGTACACCGCGTACAACGCGTGCCCGATACCGAAACCCAAGGTCGTGTGCATACTTCGGCAGCTTCGGTAGCCGTATTGCCAGAAGCCGAAGAAATTGATTTATACGTAAACCCGGCAGACATTGATTTGCAGACTTCGAGGTCGGGTGGCGCTGGTGGACAGAACGTAAACAAGGTAGAAACCAAGGTGCAGCTAACCCACCGCCCGTCAGGTATTGTGGTGGTTTGCCAGGTAGAGCGTTCGCAGCTGGCCAACCGCGAATTGGCGATGGAAATGCTGAGAAGCAAACTTTACGACCTGGAAGTACAGAAGAAGAACGGAGATATTGCCGCCAAGCGTAAAACAATGGTGTCAACCGGCGACCGTTCGGCTAAGATCCGTACCTATAACTACCCACAGGGAAGGGTAACCGATCATCGCATTGGTTTAACCCTTTACAACCTGAGCGGCATTATGGATGGCGGTGTACAAGAGCTGATCGATGCTTTACAGTTTGCAGAGAACGCCGAGAAGATGAAAGAAGGTGCTGTAAATTAATGAGTTATAATTATTTTAAAATTTTTATTGCAAAGTAATAGAAAGAAGCTATATTTGCAATCCCAAACCGAAAGAGATTTTGGTTGAGAGGTCTGGTAGTTCAGCTGGTTAGAATGCCGCCCTGTCACGGCGGAGGTCGCGGGTTCGAGTCCCGTCCAGACCGCAAAAAGCATCACTTTAACAGTGGTGCTTTTTTCGTTTTAGGCTTTTTGTGTTTGCATAGTCGGTTCCCTCTGTCTTGTTTACGCGGCAGAATTTTGATAGGAAGGCTTAAAGCCCTATATTAGGGTATCTAGAGAAGCTTTTTATGATTAAACCAGCCATCATATTTTGTTTGTTTTCGTTGTTGTTTGCCCATGCAGGTTGTAAAAACACTGGCGAACCCAAAGAGCATACCGCAAAATCCAGCCATAAAAAGGCAGCCATCATTAAAGAAAAATGGAATTTTGGCAACAGCCAAAAGCAAAATGAAAGCGCGGGGTATGCCCAAGTTGTTAAGGTGGGCAATACGATTTATATTTCTGGGGTTCCCACAAGCGATTTAAGCCCGCAAGGCATAACAAGGCTTTACAAAACATTGGAAGAATGCCTAAATGCCTTTGGAGCTACTTCAAGAGATGTGGTAAAAGAAACGCTCTATACCACAGATATAGAGGCCATGAAAAAATATAACGATTCGAGGAAGGAATTTTACAAAGGCGACTTTCCAGCAGCTACCTGGGTACAGATTAGCAGACTTTACGAAGCCGATGCCAAGTTGGAAGTGGATTTAGTGGCACAGCTGAGCGGTGGGGATGAGTAAAAATCTTTCAAAGTTAACCGGCTATCTGCTTTGATCAACCTATGCTTTTAACTCGTTCGGCAAAAACTCCAAAATCAATCCCTTAAAATTTGAAAGCAGGTCCCAAAAAACACGGTTATTGTCTTTGTCTCTTTCACCACAGTCGATGGTGTCGGCACGGTGGATAATAAAATCTGCCATTTGCTCGATAAGGTGCATCTGTACCAAATTTTTTAATGCTTCGGCAAAATGGCTTGCATAAACGTGTCCCCAGATTTCCACGATCATCGAATCATCCTCAATTGCTAAAGCCTGATTCGTGCGCAACAAGTAGTCTGATTTGATGAGCGCCACCAAAACTAGAGTTCTATTGTCAATGTCTGCTGAGAGGAAGCGTTGCAGGTCTTCTGGTCCATTAATTTGGATTACGCCATCCTTAAATACCACAGGCAGGCTAAATCCGTTAAGTTCATACGTTTTTTCCGATGGCATAGGCTTTTTGTAGATATCCCAAAACTTCTTCGTTGATGTCCTCGGCAAACATGAGCCTAAGGTGATGGTTGTATTGGTTGCTTCCAGGCACTTGTCCAATCTTACGGAAACACAGGTTGTCGTAATAAGGTTCGTTAAAAGGCAATACCATATCGACAAAGTTCCTACCCAGGTTAATCACAAAGGCAAATCGGGTAACAGCCGATAGCACGATCATTGATTTGGTGGCGTGTAGCTGAATAGGGCCGAACGTGGCTAATTTTGCCAACAAATGATCAAATAATGCCAACGAAACATCGCTTTTCCCTCGTAGGAAATCGCCAACTGTTTTGCCACCGCAATAGTGTTGCTGATTGGTTTGCTTAAATGGCCGGCTACATAAGGGACAAGTCCACATCGCTTAGAGATTTATTTGGCCAAACATAGTCATTTAAGCGAACGTAAAAAAGGCTTCCGCTAAATGGAAGCCCTTCTGATAGCTTTGAGTTTAACTGAAAAGCTCCTGTTCGTCGCGATCGGCCACGGGTATTTTTTTCAAAAAATCGTCGAAAGCCGGGCCTTCGTTGTCAGAATAAATGCCGTAGGCATCCAAAATATATCCGATGTTCTTGTCGGCATCTTCTACCAGATAAAGCACAGAATTATCCGCGGGGTCAGACATGCCCTCAAAACGATAGGTCTTTACAATGCTTAGGTCTTCTGGTTTATATATTTTGTTTAGGCTTGCCGATTGCATTTTTCCATGGTCCGACATCCTGATTTCGTTATCTCTTCCTTTGAGCCTCAGTTTTTCCAAAATCTGGCTCATGGTATTCATTTCTACTGGCTGTTCCATGATGGTTGAAGTTTGTATACCGTAAAAACAAAGGCACATCAAATTGGTTTTGGATTTCGATATATTCTTTCTTAAGTATTCGAAACCAAAGCGTTACTCCGTTTGTTCTTGATGAAACTTAAAATATATAATGATGAAAAAATACCTTATACCGCTGGCGCTTTGCTTTGTAATGGCATGGAGCGCATGCAACAAAGCAGACAAGGAAATTGCCCAAGCAACCTTAAGTACAACCGCAGATAATCAACCTATCGGAACGGCCAAATTTTACAGTCTGGCCGATGGAAAGATCAAGATGGATTTGGAAATCAACTATCCAGCCCGTGCCGACAGCAACGTGGCCGTACATTTTCATGAGCATGGCGATTGTGGCAACATGGGAGAGAATACCCACGGACATTGGAATCCAACCAATGAAATGCACGGCAAATGGGGTTCGGCAGCCTACCATTCGGGCGATATTGGCAATATCAAGCTCGATGCTAAAGGCCATGGCAGCATCAGTGTAAGTACTGATAGGTGGAGCGTAAAAGAAGGCGACGTAAAAAATATCGTTGGTCGTGGCATTATTGTACATGGCGGTACCGACGATTATACCACCCAGCCAACCGGCAATTCGGGGCCTAGGGTAGGGTGTGGCGTGATTGAAGCAATCAAATAACCCAAAATAATACAATAGAAAGGCGACTAAATTTTTAGTCGCTTTTTTATGCAATTTTTGTCAAGCTGTCATCCTGTTTAAAACTAAACACGATATGGCAACACTTACTGCTCCACAAAACGGCAAGGCCGTAAAGGGAAGAACCCAAACACACGCTCCAAATGTAGACCTGACCGCTATGGTCGATCTGGCATTTCTGCTCATTACTTTTTTTATGCTGACTACTTCCTTGGCTAAAATGAGGGCAATGGAAATTGTAAAGCCGGTTGATAGCAAGGAGCCGATTACTTTGGCGCAATCACGAACCATGACCATTCTTTTGGGCAAAAATAACCAGGCGGTTTATTACATGGGTGAAGCCACGAAAGCGATTATGCAGACCACAAGCTTGGCTACTATTCAAAAATATATTTTGCAAGGCAAGCAACAGGTGGCCCAGCAACATCAGCATGATCCATCGAAGTTTATGGTGGTGGTCATTAAGCCAACCGCTACGGCCAACTATAAAAATTTTGTGGATGTGATTGATGAGATGCACATCGCCGATGTAAAGTCGTATTTTATAGACGACAGGAATGTTTTGGCGCAGGAACGTGCTTTTATGCAAGCAAGGGGGATGTAGCTAAAATGTCAGAGCCGGCGCTGTTTCCAAGTGCCGGCTCTGGTTTAATGGTCAAATCGGGCCTAGCTTTCGCTATTGCCGGCTGCAGCACAAGCCGCATCGGCTATGGCGCCACAGTCATCGCCTTCATCGCAAGAAATGCAAACTACGGCTCCATTGCTACATTGGATCACAACAAACTCGCTTCCGCCACCAAGAATAGATTTTTGTTCTGCTTTGCTTAGGGCTTTGCCCAAGTTTAGGGTCTTTTTCATGATTTAATTTTTTTGGTTAAAAAATAAGGACGATTATAGCCTTTGGTTAAGAGGCTATTTTAAAGATAAGCGATTCGCCTTGGCTTTAGATCGATTGACAAAATATTGAACAAAAACAAAAAGCCCCCGATTTAACACCGGGGGCTTTTTATACATTTACTGGCTAAGGACTATAAACCGAAAGCGGCTTTAACTTGGTCAACAAAATCAAGTTTCTCCCAAGTAAACAATTCAACGGTAACCTTTTTTTCTTCACCGTTTGGCGATTTGAAGGTCTTGGTTACGGTTTCAGACTTGCGGCCCATGTGTCCGTAAGCTGCTGTTTCGCTATAAATAGGGTTTCTTAGTTTTAAGCGTTGTTCAATAAAGTAAGGACGCATATCAAAAATGCCTTCTACAATTTTGGCAATCTCACCGTCTGTTTTGTTCACTTTGCTGGTGCCATAAGTATTGATGTAGATACCCATAGGTTGAGCTACACCAATAGCATAAGATACCTGAACCAAAACTTCGCTAGCTACGCCTGCTGCTACCAAGTTCTTGGCAATGTGGCGTGTGGCATAAGCCGCGCTTCTGTCTACCTTGCTTGGGTCTTTGCCCGAGAAAGCACCACCGCCATGTGCACCTTTACCACCGTAAGTATCCACAATGATTTTTCTTCCGGTTAAACCAGTATCGCCGTGCGGTCCACCAATTACAAATTTACCTGTTGGGTTAATGTGGTACTGGATACTGTCGTTGAACAAGTGCGCATATTGCGGATATTTTTTGATAATCCTTGGAATAAGGATGCTTACCAAGTCCTGTTTGATTTTGGCCAACATTTTACCTTCTTCGTCAAAATCGTCGTGTTGGGTAGAAATTACGATGGCATCAATACGAACTGGTTTATTGTTGTCATCATACTCTAAAGTAACCTGCGATTTTGCATCTGGGCGTAAGTAGGTAATTTCTTGGTTTTCGCGTCTCAAAGCGGCAAGCTCTTGCAACAATTTGTGAGAAAGATCCAAAGCCAACGGCATGTAGTCGTCGGTTTCGTTGGTGGCATAGCCAAACATCATACCTTGGTCGCCAGCACCTTGCTCTTCTTTGTTGCTTCGGTCTACGCCTTGGTTAATGTCTTGAGACTGTTCGTGTATCGCCGATAAGATACCGCAAGAATTAGCTTCGAACATATATTCGCTTTTGGTATAGCCAATTTTCTTGATAACTTCTCTTGCAATTTGTTGTACGTCCAAATAGGTCTGAGATTTTACTTCACCGGCCAAAATTACCTGTCCAGTGGTAACCAATGTTTCACAAGCTACCTTTGATTCTGTGTCGAACGCCAAGAAATTGTCAATTAACGCATCCGAGATTTGATCTGCAATTTTATCTGGGTGGCCTTCAGATACAGATTCTGATGTAAATAAATACGACATTTTAAATAATTAAATTTTTAAATAAACTTATTATGTAAAATGGATTGATGGTCCTGTAAACAGGTGGTAAAACGATTGAAATAAGGTTTTAGCACTTTTTTTTACGTGGTTGCAATCCCGCTACTTGCATAGCATCGCAAATCAGTCCACTTTTAACAGCTGCAAAATTACTATATATATTATTAATAGTCAAAAAATATCAATTATTTTGTGCCAATCTAATTCAAGCAATTTGTTAAAAACGAATATCTTATTCATCATTAATCCCATTTCGGGAGGTAAAAAGAAACTTAAAATACCTGCTTTGGTAGATAGTTGCTTGGACAAGACAAAGTTCAATGCCAATTACAGTTTTACCGAGTATGTAGGTCATGCCTCAGAATTGGCCGAAGAAGCAGCGAATAAGAATTTCGATGTTATCGTGGCCGTGGGTGGCGATGGCACCATTAACGAAGTGGCCGCAAAAGTTGTCCAGTCAGACAAGACGCTTGGTATCATTCCCTTGGGCTCTGGAAATGGTTTGGCGCGTTTCTTGAAGATGCCTTTGCAGACCAAAAAAGCCATCCAATTGCTCAATACGCTTAACGTAAAACAGATAGATACAGCCAGGCTCAACGGAAAACCTTTCTTTAACATGGCCGGGATGGGCTTTGATGCTCAGCTAAGCGCCGTTTTTGCCGGCAATAAAAGCCGGGGACTAAAAGGCTACATCGAAATGGGGCTGAAAGAAATGACGTCTTACAAGGCGCAACCCTACGAAATAGAAATAGATGGCCAAACCTACGCGCGCAAGGCCTTTGTAATCAGCATTGCCAATTCTTCGCAATATGGCAATAACGTTTACATTTCGCCCAAATCGTCAATAACCGATGGCCTTTTGGATGTTTGTATCGTCAAGCCGTTTCCATTATATATGCTTCCGAGGTTGGCCTACCACATGTTGCGGGCGAAGACCCACCGCTCAGACATGGTTGAGATTATCAGGGGGCAACATATCAAAATCAGGAGAACCAAAGAAGATGCGATCCATTTGGATGGCGAACCTTCATTTATGGGCAAAGACATCGATATTGAAATATTGCCTTTATCTTTGAATATTATTACCAAGTAGCGAATCAACAAAAAATGAAGCCGAAGAAGAATACACTAAGCGATTTGGGAGGCATTATGTACTCTACCGATCCGTCTTTTGTTTTTGAAAGCAACGAGCCAGAGGAAAACGACGAATTAACCAACGCCCAGCAGGATTTAAGGGTGATGCTCGACCGTAAGAACAGGGGAGGCAAAGCCGTTACCTTGGTTACCGGTTTTAGAGGCAGCGACGAAAAACTGGAAATATTGGCCAAAATGTTGAAGACCAAGTGTGGTGTTGGCGGAGGTGCCAAAGACGGAGAAGTACTGATTCAGGGCGACTTCCGCGACAAGATCGTTTCGTTGCTTCAAAAAGAAGGCTATAAAGTAAAAAAATCTGGTGGTTAATTCGGATTTAACTAATTGATAATTAGTGTTTTGTTTGTTAGTGTATTTGCCACAATAAGTAAAATTTTTATCCAAATTGCGTTGTTTTTTGCGTTAATAACTGTTTAGATTTGCAGCATATTAACCAAATGTATGAGCAACAATAGTGTACACCCGCCTGATTTAAGCTATCTTAAATTAGACGCTAAAACAGTTAAATACCAGCTTAGTGTAGCAGAGTTGGTTCAGGAAGCTTTAAAGAACGGAGAAGGTACGCTGGCCGATAGCGGCGCTTTGGCAGTGGATACCGGAAAATTTACTGGCCGTTCGCCAAAAGATCGTTTTGTCGTTTGCGATGAAGTAACCGAAGACACGGTTTGGTGGGGAGATATCAACATCAAAATCAGTCCTGCGCATTTCGATTCTTTGTTCAATCGCCTAACAGCGCACCTTAGCGCCAAGCAGATCTACGTTCGCGATGCCTATGCCTGCGCCAGCGAGCCTTATCGCACCAGCATCAGGGTGGTAACCGAACATGCCTTCCAGAATTTGTTTGCCAATAACCTGTTTTTAAGGTACGATCAGGAAGAACCTCCTGCGCAACCCGAATGGACTATTATTGCTGCGCCTTCTTTCGAAGCCAATCCAGCTACAGATGGAACCAGGCAGGCCAATTTCTCGATCCTGAACTTTGCTAAAAAGATTATCCTTATTGGAGGTACTGCTTATACCGGCGAAATCAAAAAGGGCATTTTTTCTGTACTCAACTACGTTTTGCCACAACAAAAGCAAACTTTATCTATGCATTGCTCGGCCAATGTAGGTGCCGATGGAGATACCGCCATCTTTTTTGGTCTGTCGGGAACTGGTAAAACCACGCTGTCTGCCGATCCGCAAAGAGCACTCATTGGCGATGATGAGCATGGCTGGAGCGAGGATTCTGTATTTAATTTCGAAGGAGGTTGTTATGCCAAGTGCGTAGACCTTACCGCCGAGAAGGAGCCTCAAATATTCAACGCCATCAAATTTGGGGCATTGCTCGAAAATACCAATTACTTTCCAGGCACGCGCAAGGTAGATTTTTCGAATATCGAGAAAACGGAAAATACCCGGGTTGCCTATCCAATACATTATATAGACAATGCCCAGTTGCCATCGGTGGCTAAAGGGCCAAAGAACATATTCTTTTTAACGGCCGATGCTTTCGGTGTGTTGCCGCCAATTTCAAAGCTAACTACGGGCCAGGCCATGTTCCACTTTATTTCTGGCTATACGGCCAAGGTAGCGGGTACGGAGGCCGGGGTTACAGAACCTCAGCTTACTTTCTCGGCATGCTTTGGCAAGGCGTTTTTGCCTTTGCACCCGGCTCAGTACGCCAAACTGCTTGGCCAAAAGATGGAGAAGCATCAGGTAAATGTATGGCTGGTGAATACGGGCTGGAGCGGTGGGCCTTACGGCATTGGCCAAAGGATGAAGCTAGGCTATACAAGGGCGATGATTACCGCGGCATTAAACGGCAGTTTAGCCAATGCCGAGTTTGTAGAACATCCCGTTTTTGGCCTGCTGATGCCAACTGCTTGTCCGGAGGTGCCTGCCGAAATACTAAACCCACGCAATACCTGGAACGATAAGCAAGCGTATGACCAAAAGGCCAACGAACTGGCAGGCGCATTTTTGAACAACTTTAAGCAATTCGAGGAATTTGCCGACGAGGCCATCAAAAAGGCACTTCCAAAGGTGGTTGAGCCTGTGGTTTAAGGTATTTTTTTTACATAAAATTTGCTTTTAATTAAATTTTTAGTTTTAATTGCGGAAGATTGTCTAACCATAGGCAATCTTTTTTAGTTATATGCCCTGTTCGCTTTGTGAAGATGGATAGCAAAACGTAACGAATTAATTGTGTAACGATTATTTAATTTGTAATTTAAATCAAAGTTATAAATTTGTTAACGCAACAATTAGTGTCAATACGCGTTGTGTGTATTACTAAAAGATTTAATAATTTATCTAAAGTTTAAAAAACAAGTACTAAAACTAAAAAACTAAAAAAATGGCAAACGCACCAAAACCAACAACAGTTAAAAAAGAGAGCTCAACTGCATCTAATCTATTTGCAACGCTGGTAATCCCTATCTGTCTTATTATCGGTATTTCACTTTTCATCTTTGTATTAGGAAAGCCTTCAAACTTCAATGTTCCACCTGATGTTGCCAAAAACAACAGTGCTGTATCATTGGCTTTCTACAATGATGATACCCACAGCTTTTTACCACACCCAGGAAACTATGGCGGTATGGCTTACAAAGGCGGTTTCATCGTACCTATCCTAATCGGTATGCTTTTAATGGTGTTTGTATTCTCAATTGAGCGTTTAATTGTTATTGGCAAAGCTACAGGTAAAGGAAGCTTGGATTCTTTCGTTAAAAAAATCCAATCGCTTTTAAGTGCTGGCAATATCCAAGCTGCAGCTGCAGAGTGCGATAAACAAGAAGGTTCAGTAGCTAACGTAATCAAGTCTGGTCTTAAAAAATATGGCGAGATGGAAACAGAAGCCAACATGGACACAGATCAAAAATGCTTGGCTATCCAAAAAGACATCGAAGAAGCAACTTCATTGGAAATGCCAATGTTGGAGCAAAACTTAACGATCATTGCTACTTTGGTATCAGTAGGTACGTTAATGGGTCTATTGGGTACGGTAACAGGTATGATCAAAGCTTTCGGTGGTTTGGCTAACTCAGGTGCTCCAGATCAAGCGGCTTTGGCAACTGGTATCTCTGAGGCCTTGATCAATACAGCAACTGGTATCAGTACTTCTACGCTTGCGATCATCATGTACAACATCTTGACTTCTAAAATCGATAAATTGACTTATGCTATCGATGAAGCTGGTTTCAGCATCATCCAAACTTACGCTAGTACCCATAAATAAGAATTATTTTAATTTTTTTTACCGGCTTTATGGAAAACCGGAAGAATTAACATCATTAATTAAAATATTATAATTTTTATATTATGCCTAGAGTAAAAGTTCCAAGAAAGAGTACCGCAGTAGATATGACCGCCATGTGCGACGTAGCCTTCCTGTTGTTAACTTTCTTTATTTTAACGGCAACTTCACGTCAGCCAGACCCACTGGAAATCAAGACGCCTTCTTCTTCGGTACAGTTTAAAGTGCCAGATAAGGATTTGACGATCTTGAGCATCGGTAAAGGAAAGGTTTTTGTCGAGATCATCGGTAAAGACGTGAAAATGCTGACTTTGCAAAAAATGGCTGAATTGTACAGCGTGAAGTTCACCCCAGAAGAAATCAACCGTTTTGGTGTAATTTCATCGTTCGGCGTACCTTTCGGTAACTTGAAGCAGTTCATTAAAATGAACGGCGATGAGCGTACCAAGTTCGAGGCGCAGTTTAAAGGTGTTCCGGTTGACAGTACCAGAAACAACGATTTGTTCAGATGGATTGAACAAGCACGTAGAGCTACTGCCGAATTGCACCAAACCGAGATGCGCGTAAGTATCAAGGGCGACGCGAAAGAAGAATATCCGGTTATCAAAAAGATCGTAGACGTACTTCAGGAGCAAAAAGTCAACAAATTTAGTTTAATTACATCGGCTGAAGCCGGTGCACAATAGAAAAGAGCTATGGCAGAATTAGATACCTCCGGCGGGGGTGGCAAAAAAGGTGGCAAAGTAAGAAGCAAAAAACAATCGACCAAGGTTGACTTGACCGCAATGGTGGATTTGGCTTTCTTATTGATTACCTTCTTTATGTTGACCACTTCGCTATCAAAGCCGCTTGCAATGGATATTGCAAAACCTGATAAGGATGATAAAGACGTGAATAGATTAGAAGTGAGAGAATCACAAACCATGACAATTCTTCTTGGAAAGAACGATAGAATTGCCTGGTATATGGGAAAGGCCGGTAGCACGGCGCCAACTATCGAAGGATTTTCAGACATCAGGGCATCTTTATTAAAAAACAAAAAAGAAGTAAAGGATAAAACAGGCAGAGATATCATCATTTTGGTAAAACCGACTTCGGGCGCCAACTACAAAAACTTTGTAGACATTATGGATGAGATCAATGTAACCAAAACCAACATCAGTGCTCCGGCAATTGATGACGACCCTAAGCACTTGCTTGAAGCTGAAGTAGCTTTCATGAAAGCAAAGGGCATCCTTTAACGAGAATTAGCGAATAATAAAAATACTTGAACAATGTTTGGAAAAAAAATAGATTTATTTGACAAAGAATGGCTTGAGATTGTATTTGCCAAAAAGAATAAAGCTTACGGAGCTTACGAGCTTCGCCAAACTAATTCTTGGAATACAACCAAATCATTACTGATTGCCTCAACAGTATTCATATTGCTGTTCTTGGGGCCAAGAATTTACGCTTTAATCAAAGGCCTTGGGCCAGAACCTCCTCCCGAAAAGGCAGTTGAGGTAATTGTGCAGCCACCGCCGCCAATCGATCCGGAAGTGAAAACACCTCCACCGGTAGAGCCACCTCCACCGAAACAAGATCAGGTGAAATTCCCTCCTCCAATCGTAAAACCTGATAACGAGGTAAAAGACGAGGAACCACCAAAATTGGAAGACTTGAAAAAAGCCGACCCTGGACAAAAAACAATCGAAGGCGACCCTACTGCAGAGATCGTTCAGATTGCACCAGCAGGCGAAGGTCCGAAACAAGCGGTTGTGGTAGAGGATAACACGGTTTATAACTTCGTGAGTATGGAGAACCCGCCAACCTATCCAGGCGGTATCGAAAAGTTCTATGCTTTCTTGAGCGCGAATATCAAATATCCGCCAATGGCAGCAGAGAATAATATTCAAGGTAACGTATTCGTTTCGTTTACAGTAGAAAAAGACGGCTCATTAACCGATCTTAAAATCGACCGTAAACTAGGCTACGGAACCGACGAAGAAGCATTGAGGGTTTTGAAACTGGCTAGACGCTGGAACCCTGGTATGCAAAATGGTAAACCAGTGCGTGTAAAATACAATATTCCTATTAAATTTAGCTTACAACAATAAGCACACATGTTTAATCTGAATTACTTTAAACAGAAATCGCCTCAGCAGCGATTTCTGTTTATTTTAGGGCTCACCATGATGCTCATCTATTTGGGTATAGGTATCGTCGTTATTTTTTTTGGCGATATGATCAACCTTGATCCCGAAAGGTTTCCACAAAAATACCGGATTGCCTTCGGCGTGGTTTTAATTGTTTATGCAGGCATAAGATTTAGCCGCATAATGAGTAAAAAAGAGTCTGCATAAATGAAAAAGATAAGTTTGGCCTTGGTGCTTTTGGTACTTTTGTTTGGCGCATGCCGCAGAAAGGACAAAAAAGATACCGTGAAGGAAACCAGGACTTCGGGTACCACAAAACTGCTGGTAGATGCTTCTTTCGCCAGAATTTTGGACGATCAGATTGAAGTGTTCAAAAGCGATTATCCGAATGCCAACGTAATGACTACCTTAGGCAACGAAAATCAGATCCTTCCAGATTTTCTGAACGGCAAAACCAAGATGATTGTTTTGTCGAGGATGCTGAAGCCGGAGGAAGAAAACTATTACAAGCAGAGGCAGGTTCCTGTGTATACCGACCGGTTTGCGATTGACGGCATCGCGCTGATTACCAACGTAGCCAATATCGATACAAACATTACCGTAAGCGAGGTGTTTGAGATCATGAAGGGAACTTCAAAATCAGGCAGAAAACTGGTGTTTGATAATGCCAACTCCAGTACGATCAGGTACTTTATCGACTCGGCAAAGGTTAAGGAACTGCCAAAAAGCGGCGTATATACCCTACAGTCAAATAATGATGTAATTAAGTATATTGCCGAACACAAAGATTACATTGGTGTGGTGGGCGTGAATTGGTTGTTAGAGAACAACAAAGATATTTTGGCATATTTGCCACAAGTTAAGATGATGGGCGTGAAGAACTTGCCTGGGAAAAAGGGGGACGACTCTTATTATAAACCTACCCAGAATAACCTGATCGGCGCAAAATATCCGTTTTTAAGGAATGTTTACATCATTAATGCCGAGTACAGCGATGGTTTAGGCACAGGATTTGCAAATTGGTTAACTAGTCAACGTGGACAGTTAATTGTACTCAAATCAGGACTAGGTCCTCATAAATTAGCACCGAGAGAATTTAACATAAAGAACACGAACTAAATTTTAATATTCAACTAAGGAAATAACATTCTTAATGCAGAACCAGATAAAGGCATAGGAAGATTTTATTTCAGTTTAAAACAAATGATGACAATGAAAATGATCAAGAAAGCAATAACCTTAAGTTTAGGTTTGGTAATGATGGGTGGTACTGCCTCATTTGCTCAGAGTTTAGCCGATGCGAAGAAGGCCATGGATGCAGAACAGTACCAAAAGGCGGGAGCGATGCTTAAGACATTAGTAAGCACCCAAGGAACAAAGGGCGAAAACTTTTTTAACCTTGGTGAAGTATATTTACGTACAGACGATATCGATTCGGCCAGAGCAGTATTTACAAAAGGTATCGCAGCCGATGCAAAATACGCCCTAAACTATGTAGGTTTGGGACATGCCGATTTGAAATCGGGCAACCCAACATCGGCAAAAACAAATTTCGACAAAGCTTTGCAGCTGGGCACTAAAGATTACCAAACTTATTTGGCAATCGGCAGGGCTTATACCGATCAGGCCAAACCTGATTATGCCGCCGCTTTGCCAAACCTGCAAAAAGCAGAGGAATTAGATGCAAAAGATAAAGATGCCGAAACCTTTTTGGCTTTAGGCGATTTCTATGCCATGCAGACTAAAAACACAGAAGCTTACCCGATGTATCTGCGAGCTTTGGATATTAATCCAACCTTGAACCGTGCACACGTTCAAATTGGAAGGATGTATAAAATGGCTTTTGCCTATCCTGAAGCGGAAGCGGAATTGAAAAAAGCAACCGAAAGCGATCCTAACTACGGACCGGCTTATCGCGAGTTGGCCGAAAACGAAATGCGTTGGGCTTTGGCAGATCCTAAAAATGCCCCTGCAAAAAGAGCAGAAGCATTGGCTAACATGAAAAAGTACTTAGACTTAACTGATAAGTCTTTCGAATCGCGTTTGCGTTATGCACAGTTCTTGTTCTATGCCGATGACTTTGCCACTTTAGAAAAAGAAGTAGCTAATTTGCATGCCGAGGCCAACAACCCGAAAGAGTTTGTCGTAATCCGTATGCGTGGCTATTCGGCCATCGAAAACAAAAACTTCGAACAAGGCTTAAAATACATGAACGAATTGTTTGCCCGCAAACAAGACGAATCGCGTATTGTGGGTGGCGATTACCTTTATTTAGGTAAAGCTTTGGCCGCAACTGGAAACGACAGCTTGGCTTTGGTTAATGTGGTAAAGGCAGTTAGTATGGATTCGACCAAAGTAGATGCATTGGCAGAGATTGGCAAAAAACTTTATGATGCTAAAAACTATGTTAAGGCTGCAGATGCTTACAGAACTGTAGTGAAGTCTAATTCTAAGAGCCCGAGCATCGCCATGAACTACTTTTATCTTGGCTTGGCAGATTACTATAACTATGCTTATGCTAATCAAGCTAATAAAAACCCAGACAGAAGTATTCTTGTGGAGGCCGATAACGCATTTGCAAAAGTAACTGAACTTGCTCCTGATTATGAAATCAGCTATTTGCAAAGAGCACGTGTTAACAAATTGCTTGACGCCAAAGATAACGGAGAAACACCGAAGGGATTGGCCGTTCCTTATTATGAGAAATATGTGGAACTAGTTACGGTTACCAAGCCAGAGAAGGCTGCGGCTAATGCAAAAAGCTTGGTAGATGCTTACAACAATCTTGGTGCTTACGCTGCTCCGACCGACAAGGAAAAAGCTAAAGAATATTTCAATAAAGTTTTGGCAATTGACCCAACTAATGCAACTGCTACAGATAACTTGAAATTTTTGAATGGAACACCAGCTCCAGCACCAGCTAAGAAGGCTCCAATTAAGAAATAAGTTTTTAATAGATAAACGAAAGGCAGGGTTTGTAATCCTGCCTTTTTATTTTAATTTTGCCTTAAATTATTGATATGGAAACGCAAAGTACAGCACAGGATTTTCTGCCTATTATATTTCAGGTTATCGTAGCCTTGGGATTTGTGGTGGGTACATTGTTTGTAACGCACATTTTAGGCCCTCGACGCAAAACCAAAGACAAGCTTTCTACATTTGAAGCGGGTATCAAAGTAATCGGTAATGCACGTCAGCCGTTTTCTATCAAATACTTTCTGGTTGCCATACTTTTCGTGCTGTTCGACGTAGAGGTTATCTTTATGTACCCTTGGGCAGTTAATTTTAAGGAACTTGGCTGGAATGGCCTGATTGAAATGTTCATCTTCATGGGCACCTTGCTATTGGGTTTCATTTACATCATCAAGAAAAAAGCGCTAGACTGGGCCTAATCAGTTGGCAGTTCTCAATCGGCAGTTTGCAGTTGCTTGAAAATAATAACTGAAAACGGATTATTTAGAACGGTTCTAAATGCTAATAGCTTAGGTTAATTGCTTTTAAAATATTGTAAATTTGTTGCTCATTCTTTATTTGAATGAGCATTTTTTGTTTAAAAACATGAGTGAAATCAACATAGTAGATGCGCCTCCAGGTATCGAAGGATCTGGTTTTTTTGCCACCTCTTTAGATAAGGTCATTGGTTTGGCTCGTTCGCATTCCTTATGGCCATTGCCATTTGCCACCTCATGCTGCGGCATCGAGTTTATGGCTACCATGGGTTCTCATTACGATTTTGGGCGTTTTGGCGCCGAGCGCTTGAGCTTTTCGCCTCGTCAGGCCGATTTGCTGATGGTAATGGGTACCATAGCCAAGAAAATGGGTCCGGTATTGAAGCAGGTTTACCTGCAGATGGCCGAGCCTCGTTGGGTAATGGCAGTTGGTGCCTGTGCTTCTAGCGGCGGTATTTTCGATACTTATTCGGTGCTGCAGGGCATTGACGAGATTATTCCTGTTGATGTGTACGTGCCGGGCTGTCCACCTCGTCCAGAGGCTATTTTAGACGGCTTCAACAAAATTCAGGAGCTGGTGAAGAACGAATCGGGCAGGAGAAGGCATTCTGAGCAATACAAAAAAATGTTAGCTTCTTACGGAATAGAATAATGGCCAAAGCAACCAATACAGAAATTATCGAATTGCTTGGCGAAAAATTTGGCGAGCAGCTTTTCGATGTAACAGAGCCTTACGGACTGTTAACCTTTTCGACCACCAAAGACAAAGTGATTGCTGTGCTTTCGTTCCTGAAAGAAAACGGCAAAATCGATTTCAACTTCCTAACCGATATTACTGCGGTTCATTATCCGGAGAAAAACCATATTGCGGTAGTTTACCACTTGCACAGCATGGTAAAAGGCATCAGGGTGAGGCTAAAGGTTTTCATCCACGAAAACGAGCCAACTATTCCAACAGCCAGTACGCTCTGGAATGCGGCCAATTGGATGGAACGCGAAACCTACGATTTCTTTGGCGTAAAGTTCGAAGGCCATCCAGACCTGAGAAGGATCTTGAATATGGACGATTTGGGCGTACACCCTATGCTGAAGCAATATCCATTGGAAGATCCGAACAGAGTTGATAAAAAAGACGAATATTTTGGTAGATAAATCCATGAAACACAATCAACCAGTATATACAGACAACGATCCGCAGAGTGAATTGGTAACCCTTAACTTGGGGCCAACCCACCCGGCTACGCACGGCGTTTTCCAAAATGTTTTGCAGCTGGATGGCGAGCGTATCGTAAGTGGTGTTTCTACCATTGGCTATATCCATCGTGCATTCGAAAAGATTGCCGAACATAGGCCTTTTTATCAGATTACGCCCTTAACCGATCGTTTAAACTACTGCTCGTCGCCCATTAACAACATGGGTTGGCACATGGCGGTAGAGAAACTGTTGAATATCCAGATCCCGAAACGTGTTGATTACCTGCGTGTCATCATCATGGAGCTTTCGAGGATTGCCGATCATATCATTTGCAATACCATTATCGCGCAAGATACCGGTGCAACCACCACTTTCCTTTACCTTTTCCAGTTCAGGGAGCATATCTACGAAATTTATGAAGAGATCTGCGGTGCGCGCTTAACCACTAACATTGGCCGTATCGGTGGATTGGAAAGAGATTTTAATGATATTGCTTTTGCTAAAATCAACAAATTCTTAAAAGAGTTTCCAGTAGCGCTCAAAGAGTTTGAAAGCTTGCTGAACCGTAACCGTATTTTCATTGACCGTACCGCCGGCGTTGCCGAAGTTACCCAAGAGAATGCCTTGAGTTATGGCTGGACAGGTCCATTGCTGCGTGCTACCGGCGTCGACTATGATGTACGTACCAGCGAACCTTATGCGTCTTACCAAGATTTCGACTTCGAAATTCCGGTAGGTACCAGTGGCGATATTTATGACCGTTACCTGGTGCGCAACGAAGAGATGTGGCAAAGCGTACGCATCATCGAGCAGGCGATGGAGAAAGTAAAATCGGAGCCCAAAGGCATTTTCCATGCGGAGGTTCCAGAATTCTATCTGCCAGGAAAAGAAGAAGTATACAACAATATGGAGGCATTGATCTATCACTTTAAGATTGTGATGGGCGAAATCGATGCGCCAAAAGCAGAAGTTTACCATGCCGTAGAAGGCGGTAACGGCGAGCTGGGCTTCTATTTGATCAACGATGGTGGCCGTACGCCTTATCGCTTGCACTTCAGAAGACCAAGTTTTATTAATTATTCTATGTTTGCCAAAATGAGCGAAGGCATGTTGTTATCAGATGCCATCATCAACATGAGTAGCATGAACATTATTGCAGGAGAATTAGATGCTTAGAGTAGAAGAACAACAACCTGTAGAGTTTTCGTCGGCATTGCTCAGCAAGTTCGACGAGATCGTAAACCGTTATCCTGCCGGAAGACAGAAATCGGCACTCTTGCCTATTTTACATTTGGTACAGGCCGAATTTGGCTGGACCAGTGTTCCTGCCATGGATAAAGTGGCCGAATATTTACAGATTCAGCCCATCGAAGTGTATGAAGTAGCTTCTTTCTATACCATGTACTTCTTAGAGCCTAAAGGAAAATATGTATTGGAGGTTTGCCGTACCGGCCCTTGTTGCCTGGTTGGTGCCGAAAAAATTATGGACCACATCGAACAGAAGCTGGGTGTTAAGGAAGGCCAAGTAACCGAAGATGGTTTGTTTAGCTGGAGAGGCGTAGAGTGTTTGGCCGCCTGTGGCTTTGGTCCGGTGTTGCAAATTGGCCCTGAGTATACTTTTTATGAGAACCTGACCGAACAGTCGGTTGATCAATTGATAGACGATTTAAAAAATAAGATTTGAGACCTTAGATTTGAGTTTTGAGGGCGGAGCGGTTTGGCTTTGATCTCATAGCTCACATCTCATATCTATAGCAAATGGCACGTAAACTATTATTAGAACATATCAATGTACCTGGCATTAACACGCTGGAGGTTTATCGCCAAAAAGGCGGTTACCGAGCCGTTGAAAAAGCACTGAAAACGCTAACTCCCGACGAGGTAGTGGAAGAAGTGAAAAAATCGGGCTTGCGTGGCAGGGGCGGTGCGGGTTTCCCTACCGGAATGAAATGGAGCTTTTTGGCCAAGCCAGAAGGTGTTCCGCGTTATTTGGTATGCAATGCCGATGAATCCGAGCCTGGAACTTTTAAAGACAGGTATCTAATGACTTATATTCCGCATGCCTTAATTGAAGGGATGATTGTAGCAAGCTATGCCTTGGGTGCACACACTTCCTACATTTATGTGCGTGGCGAGATGATGCCTCAGATCCGCATTTTGGAAAAAGCAATTGCCGAAGCCAAAGCCGCCGGATTGCTGGGTCAAAAAATATTGGGAACAGACTATAGCCTCGAATTGTATGTACAGCCAGGTGGTGGTGCCTACATTTGTGGCGAAGAAACCGCTTTATTGGAATCGTTGGAAGGCAAGAGGGGAAATCCTCGTATCAAGCCACCTTTTCCGGCAATTGCGGGTTTATATGGCTGTCCAACGGTAGTCAACAACGTTGAGTCAATCGCGGCAGTAGTGCCGATCATCAACGATGGTGGCGATGAGTATGCCAAAATCGGTATCGGTCGCAGTACGGGAACCAAATTGATTTCGGCTTCGGGCAACTTGGTTAAGCCAGGTGTTTACGAAATCGAATTAGGCTTGCCAGTTGAAGAATTTATCTATTCTGACGAGTATTGTGGCGGTATTGCCAATGGCAAAAGACTAAAAGCTACCGTAGCCGGCGGTTCGTCGGTGCCTATTCTGCCAGCCAATTTAACCTTAAAATATGCCAATGGCGAGCCTCGCTTAATGAGTTACGAATCGCTTTCTGAAGGTGGTTTTGCCACAGGAACGATGTTGGGCTCGGGCGGTTTCATCGCTTTTGACGAAGACCAATGTATTGTAAGAAACACTTGGAACTTCTCGCGCTTCTACCATCACGAAAGTTGCGGACAATGTTCGCCTTGCCGTGAAGGAACAGGCTGGTTAGAGAAAATTTTGCATAAAATTGAATACGGACACGGCACGATGGATGACATCGAGTTGCTATGGGACGTACAACGTAAAATAGAAGGAAATACAATTTGTCCACTAGGCGATGCAGCTGCTTGGCCGGTAGCCAGTGCCATCAGACACTTCAGAGACGAGTTTGAGTGGCATATCAAAGAGCCGGTTAAGAGCCAGCAACAGAACTATGGCATAGCCAATTATGCAGTGCCGATAGAAAAAGTAGTGGAAGTTAAACAGGATAATCTTTAACCATGAGCGATTTAGTTAAAGTAACTATAGACGGAATAACAGTAGAGGTAGCTCCGGGAACTACCATCTTAAATGCGGCAAGGCAAATAGGTGGCGATATCGTTCCGCCTGCCATGTGCTATTATTCTAAGCTGGAAGGTAGCGGCGGCAAGTGCCGTACCTGTATCGTAAAGGTAAGCAAGGGTTCTGAGAAAGATCCTCGCCCAATGCCTAAGCTGGTAGCTTCGTGCCGTACCACAGTGATGGATGGCATGGAAGTACAGAACATTACCTCGCCAGAGGTTTTGGAAGCCAGAAGCGGCGTGGTAGAGATTTTGCTGATCAACCACCCTTTAGATTGCCCGGTATGCGACCAGGCGGGCGAGTGCGATTTGCAAAACCTGGGCTATGAGCACGGCTTGCAAAAAACCAGATACGAATTTGAACGTCGTACTTTCGATAGGATAGATATTGGCGATAAGATCCAGTTGCACATGAACCGTTGCATTTTGTGCTACCGTTGTGTGTTTACAGCCGATCAGATTACCAACAAACGTGTACACGGTATCTTGAACCGTGGCGACCACTCGGAGATTTCTACCTACATCCAAACCGCGGTTGATAACGACTTCTCAGGAAACGTAATCGATGTTTGTCCAGTTGGGGCCTTAACCGATAAAACTTTCAGGTTTAAAAACAGGGTGTGGTTTACCAAACCTGTCGATGCACATCGCAACTGCGACCATGAGAAATGCAATGGCAAGGTAACGCTATGGTACAAAGGTGAAGATGTGTTGCGCGTAACTGCCCGCAAGGATCAGTTTGGCGAGGTGGAGGAGTTCATCTGCAACACCTGTCGCTTCGAGAAGAAAAATACGGCCGATTGGGTAATCGAGCATCCAACGCATATTTCTGATACTTCGGTAATTGCATCAAACCACTACGAAACCTTTAAGCCACTACCGGTTATTAAAGAAAACCTGGCGTTGCAAAAAGCAAATCAAATAGAACTAGAAAAAACTGCTAAATTCTAATGGATATCAACTTTGTAATCGAAAAATTTATACTGGTAACCATTTTATTTGCCATCAGCTTGGTTATTGCCATGTACTCTACTTATGCAGAGCGCAAGGTGGCTGCATTTTTACAAGACAGGCTTGGACCGGATAGAGCCGGACCCTTTGGTATTTTACAGCCATTGGCCGACGGTGTAAAGATGTTCATGAAAGAAGAAATCGTTCCTGCAACGTCAAATAAATGGTTGTTTATGGTTGGTCCGGGTTTGGCCATGCTTTGTGCCTGTATTGGTACGGCGGTTATTCCATGGGGGCAAGATTTAACCATTGCTGGCAAAACAGTGCCTTTGCAGGTAACCGATATCAACGTTGGCGTTTTGTACATCTTTGGTGTGGTATCGTTGGGCGTTTATGGCGTAATGATTGGTGGTTGGGCTTCCAACAACAAGTATTCGTTGTTAAGTGCTATCCGTGCAGCTTCGCAAAACATCAGTTACGAGGTGGCTATGGGCCTTTCTATCATCGCCCTGCTTTTGGTAACTAATTCGCTGAGCCTAAAAGAAATTGTGGCGCAGCAACATAGCTGGCACTGGAATGTGCTTTATCAGCCTTTGGGCTTCATTATTTTTATGGTATGCTCTTTTGCCGAAACCAACCGTGCACCTTTCGATTTACCGGAGTGTGAAACCGAGTTGATCGGCGGCTATCATACCGAATACTCGTCGATGAAACTGGGTTTTTACCTGTTCGCCGAGTATATCAATATGTTCGTTTCATCAACCGTGATGGTTACGCTTTATTTTGGCGGCTATAACTATCCGGGGATGGATTGGGTGGCAGCGCACGTTGCACCTAATGCAGCCGCCTTGATAGGAACGGGTATATTTTTTATCAAGATATTTATGTTCATCTTCTTCTTCATGTGGGTACGCTGGACCATTCCGCGTTTCCGCTATGATCAGTTGATGAATTTGGGATGGAAGGGATTGATCCCGTTGGCTATCGTCAACATCATCATTACAGGAATTTGGATTGCCTTACGTCAATTTTAAAAGGGAGAGCAATGGAATCATTAAGCAATAAGAAAAAAGTACTAGAGCAAAAGCCACTTAACCTTGCCGAGCGTTTGTATCTGCCTGCCATTGTAAAAGGCTTGGGTACTACAATGAGCCACTTTTTTAAGAAAAGTGCCACTATCAGGTATCCTGAGGTAGAAAGAGAGTTTTCGATCAACTGGCGTGGCATGCACTCTTTAAAAAGAGACGAAGAAGGCAGGGAGCGTTGTACAGCCTGTGGCTTGTGCGCCTTATCATGTCCTGCAGAAGCCATTACCATGATCGCGGCCGAGCGCAAAAACGATGAGAAACATCTTTATCGCGAAGAGAAATATGCAGCCGTTTACGAAATCAACATGTTGCGTTGCATTTTCTGTGGTTTGTGCGAAGAAGCCTGCCCTAAGGAAGCCATTTACTTGGATGGACCAATCGTACCGTCTGATTACCTGCGCAAAGACTTTATTTATGGCAAGGATAAATTGGTAGAAGCTCCGTTGGAGACCAAATAAAAAACAGCCGTTGCAGGGAAAGAAGCAATCCTAAGCAACGGTTTAAAAAATGAGATTGCTTCGTGCCCCGCAAAACGTGGCGAAAAATAACTAAACAAAGAATTAATGGGTACACAAGTATTCTATTTTGTAGCTGCACTCAGTGTCATTTTCTCGTTGCTGGTGATTTTCTCTAAAAATCCCATCCACAGCGTGCTATACCTGATACTGACCTTCTTTACGTTTACCGTGCACTATGTATTGTTGAACGCCCAGTTTCTGGCCGTTGTAAACTTTATCGTTTATATGGGGGCAATTATGGTATTGTTTCTCTTTGTGCTCATGTTGCTGAACCTGAACAAAGAGAACGAGCCCAACAAATCCAACCTCATCAAAATCGTGGGCGTAATTGCCGGAGGCTGCTTGGCCGTAACTTTAATCGGTTCGTTCAAAGCGGTTTCGATCAATACTCCACTGGTATTGCAGAACCCAAGCCTGGGCTTGGTAAAAAATCTGGGCAAGGAACTTTTTGGCCCGTTTATGTTGCCATTTGAGTTGTCGTCGATCTTATTGCTTACCGCAATGGTTGGTGCCGTATTGTTAACTAAAAAGGAAGAAAAGCAAAATGGATAGTTTGTTTCAAAATATGAAGGTAGTGCCGCTTAACCACTACATCTGGTTATGCGCCATTATTTTTACCATTGGTGTAATCGGGGTATTGACCCGCCGAAACGCCATCGTAATCTTTATGTCGGTAGAGCTGATGCTGAATGCCGTAAACTTGTTGCTAACTGCCTTTTCGGTTCACCATAACGACCCATCGGGACAGGTTTTTGTATTTTTTATTATGGCTTTGGCCGCGGCAGAAGTTGCTGTAGGATTGAGTATCATCGTGATGGTTTACCGAAATACGCAGTCGATAGATATTAATGTGTTAAATCGCCTTAAGTGGTAATTATATAGAATAGGAATGATGAATAATTTACTTTGGCTGGTTCCTTTGCTTCCGCTTTTAGGCTTCGTAATTAATGGCCTTGGCCGAAATACGTTTAGCAAAAGCCTGGTTGGCTTGATCGGAAGCGGTGTGGTATTTGCCTCTTTTGTACTCAGCGTATTTTTGTTTTTTCAATTAAGCGGCGGTACCGAAAAACAAATCAATGTAGTGCTTTTCGACTGGATTAGCGCGGGCAAGGTGCATATCCCCTTGGCTTTTCTGCTCGATCCGTTGAGTTCGGTGATGCTGCTGATCATTACCGGTATCGGTTTTCTGATCCATATTTATTCTATTGGCTATATGCACGAAGACGCCGGTTTTGGCAAGTTCTTCAGCTATTTGAACCTCTTTATCTTCTTCATGCTGATTTTGGTATTGGGTTCAAACTATATCGTGATGTTTATCGGTTGGGAAGGCGTAGGTTTGTGTTCTTACCTGCTCATCGGCTTCTGGTATACCAACAAGAGCTACGCAAGCGCGGCTAAAAAGGCTTTTGTGATGAACCGTATCGGCGATTTGGGCTTTTTGATCGGTGTATTTATGTTGGTGGCCGCTTTTGGCAGCACCGAATTTGCACAGATCTTTCCGGTAGCCGCCACTAAGTTTGCTTCAAATGACACTGTGATAATCACCATCACTATTCTGTTGTTTATCGGTGCTTGTGGTAAATCGGCACAGTTGCCTTTGTTTACCTGGTTGCCTGATGCGATGGCTGGTCCAACGCCGGTTTCGGCTTTGATCCATGCCGCTACCATGGTAACTGCTGGTATCTACATGATTGCCCGTTCGAGCGTATTGTTCGATTTGGCGCCACTTACGCAAAACATTATTGCCATTGTAGGTGCGGCTACCGCTTTAATTGCCGCCCTGATTGCTTTGACCCAAACCGATATCAAAAAAGTATTGGCTTATTCAACCGTGTCGCAATTGGGCTATATGTTCTTAGGTTTGGGCGTTGGTGCTTACACCGGTTCATTCTTCCACGTGTTAACCCATGCTTTCTTTAAAGCTTTGTTGTTCTTGGGCGCTGGTTCTGTTATCCACGCCATGCACCATGAGCAAGATATGCGCCACATGGGTGGTTTAAGATCGAAATTGAAAATCACCTTTGCTACCATGATGATCGGTACCATTGCCATTGCAGGTTTGCCACCGTTTTCGGGTTTCTTCTCTAAAGACGAAATCCTGGCACATACCTTCGAGCATAGTCCGGTACTTTGGGGCGTAGGTTTGCTTACGGCATTCTTAACTTCGTTCTATATGTTCAGGATGATGTTCCTGACTTTCTCGGGCAAATATCGTGGTACGCATCACGAAGAAAGCCATGTTCACGAATCGCCAAGTGTAATGACTTTCCCACTGATTGTGTTGGCTATTTTGGCCGCCATTGGTGGATTGATCAATTTGCCGCATTTTGCTGGAGGCAACGAATGGTTGGCACACTGGCTAGCCGGTGCGGGTATTAAGCCGCAGGAATTGGGTTTAGACCACGGTACAGAAATCGGCCTGATGGCGGCTTCGGTAGGCGCGGCGCTTATCGCTTTGATTTTTGCCTATGTAAAATATGTGAAAAATGCCGATATCCCTGTACCTGATGAAGGCAAAAGGTCGGCATTGGCCAAATTGTCTTATCACAAATTCTATTTGGATGAGATTTATGATACCATCATCAGAAAACCATTGGATGCTTTTTCTAAGTTCTTCTACCGCATTGTAGATAAAAAAGTAATCGATGGCTTGGTAAACGGCTTGGGCTGGACGGCTACCGAAGGCAGCAAGAACCTTCGCCTGTTGCAATCTGGAAATGTAGGCTTTTATATCTTTATGATGGTGTTCGGTATCATTGCCTTATTGTTGTACACCTATTTATCCATCTCTTAACATTGGCTAAACAAAATAAATGGAACTTTTAATACTTATATTTTTACCACTAATTGGTGCCATTGTCACAGCTGCTTTAGCCAAAAAAACTGCTAAGCAAACGGCCTTGGTGTTTTCCATCCTTTCGTTGGCAACAACCATAGGTTTATTGTGCAAGTTTACCCCCGATGCCAGTACGCAGTTTTTAGTCAACTGTCAGTGGATAGCACAGTTCGGAATTAACTTTCACGTAGGCATCGACGGCATTAGCATGATTACCGTGCTGTTGACCAATATTTTAATGCCTTTAATCATTTTGGCCAGCTTTAAGCACGACTATAAAAACAGCAACGCTTTTTATGCTTTGGTGCTTTTTATGCAAAGCGGACTTTTGTTGGTGTTTACCTCGCTCGATGCATTTTTGTTCTACATCGGCTGGGAAGCGGCTTTGATCCCGATTTATTTCATCTGCGCCATGTGGGGCGGCAAAGACCGCATCAAGGTCAACATGAAGTTTTTTGTGTATACCATTGCCGGTTCGTTGTTTATGCTTTTGGGTATGATCTACCTGTACCTGCAAAATCCGGCGCATAATTTTGATATCAATGCCTTTTATGCCTTAAACCTCGATAGCTATCAGCAGGGCTGGGTTTTCTGGGCGTTCTTTATCGCTTTTGCTATTAAGATGCCTATTTTCCCTTTCCATACTTGGCAACCCGATACCTATACCGAAGCTCCAGCTCCGGGTACGATGCTATTATCGGGTATCATGTTGAAGATGGGTATTTATGGCGTAATCAGGTGGTTGCTGCCAGTAGTGCCACAAGGTGTACACGACTGGACCAATGTGGCCATGATCTTGTCTGTTATTGGTATCGTTTATGCATCATTGATTGCCTTTACGCAAAAAGACGCCAAAAGATTGGTAGCTTATTCGTCAATTGGCCACGTAGGTTTGATTGCGGCTGGTATCTTTGCACTAAACACGCAAGGCTTGCAGGGTTCGATGGTACAGATGCTGAGCCATGGTATCAACGTGGTAGGTTTGTTCTTTGTGTTGGACATCATTTCTTCGCAATTAAAAACGAACAAAGTGGATGAACTAGGTGGTTTGGCCAAAGTAGCGCCAAAATTGGCCATTACTTTCCTCATTATTGTTTTGGGTACGGTAGCCTTGCCGGGAACCAATGGTTTTGTGGGCGAGTTTTTATTATTGATGTCTGTTTACCAATATAACGTTTGGATGGTAGCCGTAGCCGGATTGACTATCATTTTCGGTGCTGTTTACATGCTGAGGATGTATCAAAAGGTAATGTTGGGCGAAACCAACAGCCTTACCATTGGCTTTACAGATATTAAAGGAACAGAAAAATTGGTGTTGTATATCATTTGTGCGCTTATCATCGTCATGGGCGTATATCCTAAGCCAGTGCTGCAATTGTCGGAAGCTTCGGTGCAACATTTATTAGAACAAGTAAATCAAAAATTAACAGGGTTAAACTAAACATGAACATTATTATAACCATTGCCGTAACGGCATTAGTAGTACTTTATGCAGGTTTGTTCAAAGCCAAAAAAGCCTTGTTGCCATTAACCTTGGTAGGTTTGCTTGTAGCTTTGGGCTTTACCCTGTGTGCCTGGAATAATCCGACAACTTATTTTGGCATGATGCAAATGGACAATTTTGCACTTGCCTTTAGCGCCATCAGCATTATTGGTACTTTCTTTATCTTTTTGCTTACCCAACGCTATTTTACCGAAGGCAGCGATAACGTAGCCGAATACTTTACGCTGATTTTGTTCGCTTTGTCGGGCATGATCATCATGGTATCTTACCAAAACCTGTCGATGTTGTTTATCGGTTTGGAAATCATGTCGGTAAGTTTGTACATCCTGGCGGGTATTCGCAAGCTTAATTTTGCCTCTAACGAAGCCTCACTGAAATACTTTTTAATGGGTGCTTTCTCTACGGGATTTTTGCTGTTCGGTATTACCCTGATTTACGGTGCTACCGGATCTTTTGATATCGATGTCATCAACAAATATTTGGTAGAACACAATACAGTTTCAACGTTGTTCTATCCTGGCGTAATCCTGATCATGATTGGGCTATGCTTTAAAGTGGGCGCGGCGCCTTTCCATTTCTGGACTCCAGATGTGTACGAGGGTGCACCATCGCTTATTACCGCCTTCATGTCGACCGTGGTAAAAACGGCTGGTTTTGCGGCTTTCTTGAGGTTGTTTAGCAATGCTTTTGAGCCTTTGCACGATTTCTGGACACCGGTGCTAACCTGCATCGTGGTGATCACCTTGTTTATCGGCAATATCACCGCCCTTTACCAAAAGAACTTTAAACGCATGTTGGCCTACTCGAGTATTTCGCATGCCGGTTATTTGCTGTTCTCTTTGGTGGTATTGACGCCAAACTCGGCCAATAACGTATTGGTTTATGCCGCAGCTTATACTTTTGCCAGCATCATTGCCTTCGCGGTGTTGATTATGGTAAAACAAAAAACTGGTGGCGATACTTTCGACAGTTTCAATGGCCTGGGCAAGAAGAACCCTTTGGTGGCATTTGCCTTAACAGTTGCCATGCTATCGTTGGCAGGTATACCGCTAACCGCTGGTTTTATGGGCAAATACCTCATGTTTATGAACGTGATGGACAACTATCAGGTAGTTTTGGTAGTTATCGCCATTGTAAACGCTTTGGTGGGCTTCTACTACTATTTTAGGGTAATTGTTGCCATGTACTTTAAAGAAGGCGAAGAAATTTCTTTGGAAGCGCCGTCGCAGTATAAAATCGTATTGGTGCTTGCCGTTATTGTAACCTTGCTAATAGGCGTTTATCCATCGCTTATTTTAAATTTGATATAGCATAATGATGTAGATTATTATTTGTAGTTTTACGAATAATTGAACTATGCAAGAATTCTGGAATTCAGTACAGCATTTTATAGACCCTGAAAAACTGCTCAAAGAGGGGGGATTTTATCTGGTATTGTTCGTTATTTTTGCCGAAACCGGGCTTTTCTTCGGTTTCTTTTTACCCGGCGATTATCTGTTGTTCTTGGCAGGCATGTTTGTAGCTACAGGCAGGCTCGATGTCAATATTACCGTGCTGGTGCTGGGACTTTGTGCTGCAGCGATCCTCGGCAATTTTACGGGTTACTGGTTCGGTCGCAAAACAGGTCCGGTATTGTACAACCGCAAAGACACCTTCTTTTTTAAGAAAAGATACCTGGTGGCCGCCGAACGCTATTACCGCAAACAGGGCGCTTTTGCCCTCATCATGGGCAGGTTTGTGCCGATTGTGCGTACATTTGCGCCTATTTTTGCAGGCGTTGTTAAGCTCGATGTAAAAAAGTTTGCACTTTATAACATTGTTGGCGCAATATTATGGATAGCATCCTTAACTTTGTTGGGATATTTTTTAGGCAAGAAATTTGCCACACAAATTGAAGAATATTTGGTTTATATAATAATAGGTTTCATTGTCATCACCACCATTCCGCTGATTATCACCTTTGTGAAAAAGCAGGTTTTGGGTGCTGGCGAGACAGATGAAACAGAGAATGAAGAAGAAAAATGAGTAAAGACGGCTATCATCCATGGCATAGTGTTTCTCCGGGCAAAAACGCACCGGAGGTTGTGAATGCAATTATAGAAATTCCTAAAGGTTCAAAAGCAAAATACGAAATCGATAAAGATTCTAACCTGATCAAGTTAGACAGGGTGTTGTTCTCTTCGGTAATGTATCCGGCAAACTACGGATTTATTCCACAAACCTATTGCGACGATAACGATCCATTGGATATCTTGGTGCTGTGTTCGGTAGATGTGTACCCAATGACCATCATCGAAGCCAAGGTAATCGGCGTAATGCACATGGTAGATAATGGCGAACAGGACGATAAGATTATTGCAGTGGCCAAAAACGACATGTCGGTAAACTACATCAACGACTTGCACGAACTGCCACCGCATACCATGAAGGAAATTGTAAAGTTCTTTCAGGATTATAAGGCTTTAGAAGAGAAAAAGGTAACGATTGAACACCTCTTAGGGGTGCGATACGCTCATAAGGTAATTAATGAGAGCATCGAATTATATAACAAAACATTTGGAAAATTAGCTTAATGGGCTGGGATCTATTCTGGACTTTCTTTTTAGTTGCGCTGAACGGCTTTTTTGTGGCCGCAGAATTTGCTATCGTTAAGGTTCGGGGTTCCCAAATTGAGATTAAGGCAAAATCTGGAAGCCGCGTGGGCAAAATGGCCAAGCACATCATCCATAACCTGGATGGTTATTTGGCCGCAACGCAGCTGGGCATTACCTTGGCTTCGCTTGGCTTGGGCTGGGTGGGCGAACGTGTGATGCACGATTTGATCCACGATGGCTTGCAAAACCTGGGCATGAGCGAAACCTTCATCAGCTCGGCATCAACCGTTATTGCCTTTTCTATCATTACCATTATGCACATCGTGTTTGGCGAATTGGCACCGAAATCATTGGCCATCCAAAGGCCAGTGGCTACTACCTTGTTTATTGCCTTGCCTTTACAGGGCTTCTACTTTATTGGTAGGCCTTTCATTTGGTTGCTCAACGGTTTTGCAAGGATTGTGCTTAAACTCTTTGGCATCAATACCGCCGATGGACACGAATCGCTGCACAGCACCGAAGAACTGCAATACCTGTTAGATCAGGGCAAGGAAAGCGGTGCCTTAGATACCAACGAGCACGAGCTGATCAAGAACGTATTCGATTTTAACGAGCGCGTGGTGAAAAACATCATGGTACCTCGTACCAAGATTTCGAGTATCGAACTGGATACGCCAAAAGAGGAAGTGGTACAGAAAATCATTGCCGAAGGCTATTCGCGTATGCCGGTTTACGACGAGATCATCGATAAGATTATCGGCATTGTGCACGCCAAAGATATTTTACCATTATTGGCAGGCAAAAAAGAGTGGGCTTTGACCGATATCATCCGTAAGCCTTACTTCGTTCCCGAAACCAAAAAAATCAACGACCTGTTGAGCGAACTGCAGCAAAAACGCATCCAGATTGCCATTGTAATCGACGAGTTTGGCGGTACAGCCGGTATGGTTACGCTCGAAGATATTGTGGAAGAGATTGTGGGCGAGATCCAAGACGAATATGACGAGGAAAAGCCAACCGTAGAAAAGATTTCAGATACCGAGTTTATCATTAATGCTTATGCCACAGTTTACGATGTAAACGAGCATTTGCCACACGATTTGCCCGAAGACGAAGATTTTGATACTGTAGGTGGCTTGGTTTCGCACGCCTTTGGCAAAATTCCGGAGGTTGGCGATAGTGAAGAATGCTATGGCTACCTTTTCACCATCCTTAAAAAAACGGAGCAAAACATCGAAACCATCAAGCTCGAGCTGGTGATCCGCAAAAGCGATATGGTTGATAACCATTAATTTCCTACATTATGCATATCTTCTATACACCAGATATTGCATCGGCCAATTATACGCTTAACGAAGAAGAAAGCAAGCATTGCAGCAAGGTGCTTCGGTTGGGTATAGGCGATGTAGTACAGCTTATTGATGGTCGTGGCGGTTTTTACGAAGCCGAAATCAGTGCGGTGAGCAAAAAGCATGTCGACCTGAAGGTAGTTAGCAGCCAACAGGAATATGGCAAACGTAACCATCACCTGCACATTGCCGTGGCACCCACCAAAAACATCGATCGTTTGGAGTGGTTTTTAGAAAAGGCAACCGAAATTGGCATTGACGAAATTACGCCCATCATTTGCGATCGTTCCGAACGACGCATCGTTAAAGAAGAAAGGCTCGATAAGGTAATTACTTCGGCGGTAAAGCAATCGCTTACGGCTTATCATCCGCTACTAAATCCGGCCATGGCACTGACCGATTTCCTCAAAAAGGAAACTTCAGCCAATAAACTGATTGCCCATTGCATGGATGGCGATAAAGCTTATGCCAAAGATTTGGTACAGCCCCATCAATCGTATGTGGTGCTGATTGGTCCCGAAGGTGATTTTACGGCTGCAGAGCTGGAGCTCGCTTTGCAAACTGGCTACAAACCCGTAACTTTAGGACAAACGCGCCTGAGAACGGAAACGGCGGCCTTGTATGCCTGTTTCGAGCTTAACTATATCAACAGATGAAGCTGATTTACGATTTGAGATTGACGATTGACGATTGGGCCTCACGCCTAAAACGTGGCGTGTCTGCGCTTTGGCCTTTGAGCTTTAGTCTTTTGGCTTTAACCTTTCACCCTAAACCCTCGGCCTTTAACCTTAAACCAGCCCTCCGCCTTTGCACTTTAGTCTTTGGTCTTTCAGCTTTAGTCTGTCTAACTGGTTTCAAAGCCCCAACTTATAAAATGGGTAAGCTAAAATACAGTGGGGGCGGCGATTGGTACGGCAACCGAACGGCCTTGCCCAACCTCATCGAATTCTGCAATAAAAATATCAATACCAATTTTGCCCCAGACGAGGGCATTGTGGAAGTAGGCAGTGCCGAGCTGTACAATTTTCCCTTTGTGTACATGACTGGCCACGGCAACGTGATTTTTAACGATCAGGAAGCCGCGAACCTGAGAAAATATTTAATCGGTGGGGGCTTCTTGCACATCGACGATAATTATGGCCTCGACAAGTTTATCAGACCCCAAATGAAAAAGGTTTTTCCTGAGCTGAGCTTTGTAGAACTGCCCGCCGACCATAAGCTGTACAACCAGAAATTCAAGTTTCCGGCAGGCCTGCCCAAAATACACGAACACGACGGCAAAAGGCCACAAGGCTTTGCGCTGATCTGGCAGGGCAGGGTGGTTTGCTATTATACCTACGAATGCGATCTGGGCAACGGCTGGGAAGATTACGGCACTTACCCTAGCGATACGCAAGAAAGTAGAACCAAGGCGCTAAAAATGGGCGCAAACCTAGTGCAATATGCTTTAACCCAATAAACATGTATCAAGTAAAAGTAAACAACAAGTATGATTTTGAGATCGAGGCCGATAACCAATCGCTAAAAATCAATAACGAGGTAGTGGCATTGGATAGTTTTCCCTTGAACGGGAATACTGCTCACGTACTTTATCAGAACAAATCGTACACTACAGAATTGGTAGAACTGAACAAAGAAGAGAAAACTGCTACGGTTAAGGTAAACGGCAGCTTGTATACGGTTAGCATCAAAGATCAATTTGACCAGTTGCTGAAGCAGTTGGGCATGGATAACCTGGCCGCCAATAAAATACAGCAGGTAATGGCGCCAATGCCTGGACTAGTGTTAAACGTATTGGCCAGCGAAGGCGACGAAGTAAAGAAAGGCGATAGCTTGTTGGTACTCGAAGCCATGAAAATGGAAAATATGATCAAATCGCCTACAGATGGCGTAATTAAGAAGATAGCGGTAAAACAAGGCGATAAAGTAGAGAAAAACGAATTGCTCGTTAGCTTTAGCTAAACACTTGCGAAGTTTTTAAAACTTCGCAAGTGTAAAACAAGAAGGCCCGAAAATCTCAGATTTTCGGGCCTTCTTGTTATGTCTTTTTGGCTTACTTGCCTGACTTGAATTGAGGCTTGCCACCCGATTTGATTTCTGATGGGCCCAACATGGTCATGGCACAACGGAAACCGATATCTGCAGTAGACTCGTCTTCTTGCAAATGCCTTCTGGCTGCTGGATTTAACCATTGTGCCTGGTCGTTCCACGAGCCGCCTTTGTAAACCCTCGATTTATCGTTTACCAAAGTCGTAACGCCATACAGGGCACTTTGCTCGTCGCGGTAACCGCGTTGATCGGCATTGTAGGCCGCACTGCCGTTGGTGCCGGCCGCTTTTCCAGCTTGTAGCTCTTCCCAGGTTTGTTTAACACCAGAGTTGGCTTTTACCATTTCAGGCTTGCCGTATTTGTTTTGCTTTAATTGGCTGTTTACAGGATCTCTGTCTTTGTTTTGGAATTGGTTACCCCTGAATGGGTTTAAAGCGTCGGCCTGTTCGAAAGTAGCGGCACGGTATACGTCGGCTACCCACTCGTTTACGTTTCCAGCCATATTGTAAAGACCGAAATCGTTAGGTATATAGCTTTTTACGTTTTGGGTAAAAGCGGCTTTATCGTTCAAAGAACCACCAACACCCATGTAATCGCCTTTGCTTCTTTTAAAGTTGGCCAAAATCAATCCCCTCGTTTTTTTCTTGGCCGAAGTAATGCCCAAGCCATTCCAAGGATAGATTTTTTTCTCGTTTACGTTTTCATATTGGGTATTGCCAATGAGGCCCAAAGCGGCATACTCCCACTCGGCTTCTGTAGGCAAGCGGAAAGGCTGCAGAATTACACCATCTTCCAATCTTACGTTTCTGGTCGGGCCGTTTTTGCTGTTGGTGGCATTTGTTGCGCCTGTAGCAGCCGGATTTAGATCTTTCATGGCCTTCGGTCCCTTGTCGTCATATTGGCCATTCAGATAAACATCAGTATTAAAAGGCTTATCTTTTTTGGTTACGGTAGTGGCGTTAGAATTTTTCGCTGTGCCATTAACCATGGCAAAAGAATTCATGTAGCCCTTATCGCGTAATAGCTTTTCGTTTACCATATCGGTTCTCCAAGCGCAATATCTTTCGGCTTGTTTGGCACTTACGCCAACTACCGGATAGTCTTGGTAAGCCGGATGTCTTAAGTAGTTGTTTACATAAGGCTCGTTAAACGAAAGCGGACTACGCCAAACCAATGTATCAGGCAATTCTTCGTAGTAATATTGTGCATCGGTAGGGAAGTTCCTTTTGATCCAGTTCAGGTATTCCAGCCAGTTGGTGTTCGAAACTTCGGTGTCGTCCATGTAAAAAGAGCTTACCGTAACCTCGCGTTTGTAGTTGTAGTTGCTCATGTCTTGGCCCGGGATATCAACCGCGCTGCCACCCATGATGAACTCGCCACCTTCAATCTCCACTAATCCTGGCCCTGGGCCACGTTTGTACTTATTTGCTACCTCGAACCCGCCGTTTTCCTTTTTGTTGTAGGCATATCCGGTTTTGTTCGATACCGCGCCGCTGTTCTTAGACTTGCAAGAAGCAAAAACGGTAAAGCTGATCAAGAATGCAAAAGAGTATAAGTATGTTTTTTTCATAAAATGTGCCTTTGTAACACTTAACCGTTAAAATTACGTAAAAAGGGCGGGCCACCAAAAAAAATCTTACTTTTTAGTTGCTTATAAGTTAAACTCCAAAAAACAGGCATCACCCTTTGCTCCAATAACAGAACAATACCTACAAACGTAAACTTCCCTAATTTATTGTGGCTAAATGTATTAAGTGCTGTATCGCTGTTTAGATTGCGTGCCAACTCGATGCTTTGCAATGCAACAGATCATTTCTTTATCTATTTTTATGCGTTTAATTGGCTATAACAACATTTAATTAAAAAATACGTTTGTTTGCTAACAAGTTGCAGCTGCTAAAAGTCATAAATAGATTAATGCTTTGAAATTAGTAAACACTATGTTAACTTGCATACCTGATATATCTGTTTCAACTGATGAGATTAAAGTACTTTAGCGCAACAGCTTTAGGCATGTTTTCTATAGCCATGTTTTTGAGCGCAAGGCTACAGGCACAAGTGGTGCAACCGGGTACGCAGACCAATGGAAGTCAGTCAAACAATATCATTACGGCGGTTCCTTTTTTGCTGATTACGCCCGATGCTAGGGCAGGTGCGATGGGCGAGGCTGGCGTAGCGGCATTGCCGGATGCCAATGCCATGAGCATCAATCCTTCAAAATTGGCTTTTTTAGAATTGCCTTATGGCTTTTCGGCTTCTTATAGTCCATGGCTAAAAAGCCTTGTGCCCGATATCAATCTCGCGTACATCAGCGGATTTTATAAAATCAACGACCAAAGCACATTGGGAGGCTCCTTGCGTTATTTTTCTTTGGGCCAAATTCAGCTAACCGATGCCAACCAACAAGATTTGGGCATTTACAGTCCGAATGAGTTTGCGTTCGATGCGACTTATTCGCGCCGTTTTGGCGACGAGTTTGCTTTGGGTACTACAGGTCGCTTTATCTATTCCAACCTCTCGTCGGGCCAGTTTGCCGCCGGACAGCAGACGCGTGCAGGCAAAGCCTTTGCAGTGGATGTTTCGGCCTATTACAGAAAACAGACCGTGATGTTTGGCAAGGATGCCATTATCGGGGCAGGTGCCAACTTCTCCAATATCGGAACCAAAATTGGCTATGTAGATGGCGGGGAGAAATTCTTTTTGCCAACCAATATGAAAATCGGGGGTGCTTCTACGTTAATCATCGACGATTATAACCAATTTACCCTGGCCCTCGATTTCAATAAGCTGATGGTGCCAACGCAGCCGATCAGAGATTCGAACGGCAATATTATTTCGGGTCGCGATCCCGACCGCTCGGTTCCGGCCGGTATATTTGGTTCTTTTAGCGATGCCCCAGGTGGCTTTAGCGAGGAACTGAAAGAAATTAGCATCAGCACCGGCGTAGAATATTGGTATAACCAGCAGTTTGCCCTTCGAGCAGGCTATTTTTACGAATCGCCACAAAAAGGCGATCGTCGTTATGTAACTTTGGGCGCTGGCCTAAAATATAATATCTTCAATATGGATTTCGCCTATCTGCTGGCCAATCCACAAAAAAGTCCGCTGGCTAATACTTTAAGGTTTAGCCTGCTGTTCAACTTCGGAAATACGAAATAATGAAAATCAAGGTAGGTTTTGGTTTTGATGTACACCAATTAAAAGACAATCATCCATTTGTAATTGGAGGCGTAAATTTGGCGCATCATAAAGGTGCTTATGGCCATTCTGATGCCGATGTGTTGTTGCATGCCATTTGCGATGCGCTTTTGGGCGCGGCCAACCTGAGGGATATCGGCTTCCATTTTAAGAATACCGATCCCCGTTGGAAAGGCATCAGTAGTATCATCCTGTTGCAGGAAACGGTAAAGCTGTTGCAGGAAAAAGGCTGGCAGATCGGTAATGTCGATGCGATGCTATGCCTGGAGGCTCCTAAAATAAATCCGCATATCCCGCAGATGCAGGCTAACATTGCCGAAGCGATAGGGATAGATGTGGAAGATATTTCGATCAAAGCCACTACCAACGAGCAAATGGGATTTATAGGCAGGGAAGAAGGCGTGGTTGCCTACGCCGTTTGCCTAATCCAGAAATCTTAAGCATGATGGAAAAGATCATCACATTTAAAAATTCGGCCGAAGCCATTGGCAGTTTAGATAATGGAGGCAGGTTTTATAATGTTTTAACCAAGCCTAACGATGAGATTGTCAGCCTGTCTGAAGTAGGAAAAGTAGCCGGTTTGTTTTTCGAAAAGCAAAAAGCGATCCTGTTTTTGGACCTGGCTATTGCTGCGCTCGACGAAGAGGCCAAGCAAGACATCGTGTCGAAGTTTGATAAAGACCTGCAAGCCAATTACAACAAGTATAAGCCGCACTGGTTGTTGCCGTCTATGGTAAAAACCAAGGGCGTTACTGGCGCGAATACGGTGATTACCGGCATACCGCACCTGATTGATTCGAATTCCGAACTCAATGGCTTCATCTTTATTCCTGCCGGGAAAGCATTGGTGATGGTGCCGATTTTTGACGAATACGATATTTACGAAATCAGAGACGAGCAACATTCGGAAACATTCATTATTGGCAACAAACGAGGCAAAGAAAAACTGCCTGAAAAGAAGCTCAAGGTTGGTGGTGTTTTAAAGGAAATGAAAGCAAAGAAAGACGACAAAGCCGCGCTCGATCGGTTTTTGGAAATCAACTATTTTGTAGACGAGGATTAGGTTTTTCTTAACCTGTTCTTGTAATATAGTGAACCATTTAAATTCAGCAAAATGAAACAACGATTTGGAAAACTGTTTATTCTGATGCCAATTGGCCTTCTATTGATTTCGGCTGCATTGGTGGCATTCGTAAGCCTAAAAATTTCAGATGGCTTGTTGGGATTTATCATGGGAATAGGCATTGGTTTGGCCTTGCTGCCATTTGTTATTTTAAAACTCAAGCCGAATAATTATTAGGCTCGAGCAAAAATAACTTCTATAAAAAGTCGACCATGCAATATGCAATGGCCGACTTCTTAAAAAACCATCAAGGTAATTTAGTCTTCAAGATAACCGAATTTGCCTTCGTTGTAGTCGGCAATGGCTTGTTGTATTTCTTCGGGCTTGTTCATTAAGAAAGGCCCGTAAGCCGCAATCGGCTCGTTGATGGGTTCGCCACTGAGTATCAAAACGATGCTGTTTTCTAAGGCTTCCAGCTCAATATTTTCGCCTTCGTTCTCAAAATAAACCATCTGGTTGGTGCTGGCCTGCTCTGTTCCATTTACCTTAATGCTTCCCTCTATCACTACAAAACCGGTGTTGTAATTGGCCGGAAAACTGAAGGTAGTTTGGGCTCCCTTGTTCAGTCGGGCATTGTACATTTCAATGGGACTGAACGTAGTTACGCTGCCTTTGGTACCTTGGTAATCGCCTGCAATGACCTCGATAATTCCCTGTTCGTTTGGCAAGGTCAATTTTTGCATATCGCTTTGCTTTACGCCCTGGTATTTTGGCGTGCTCATTTTGTATTGGGCAGGCAGGTTTACCCAAAGCTGTACCATTTGAAAAGGGCCACCTTTTTTGCTGTAGTTTTCTTCGTGGTATTCCTTGTGGAGTATGCCACTGGCGGCTGTCATCCATTGTACATCGCCGGGATAAATGGTGCCCGAATTGCCGGCACTGTCGTGGTGCGCTACGGCGCCATGATAGGCAATGGTTACGGTTTCGAAGCCGCGATGCGGGTGTACGCCAACGCCACGAGGTTCGTTGCGTGCGGAAAATTCGATTTTCGCATTGTAATCGAGCATAAAGAACGGACTCATGTTCAGTCGATAGCCACTAGGGAAGAAATTATGTACCCTAAAACCATCGCCTACCATGTGCGGTGCAGGTGGATTTAACACTGCTGCTACTTTTTTTACATTTGCTTTCATCATTGAAAAGATTAGAGTTTTGCGTGGAGCGTTTGGCGTTGGTTTAACGCTTAACGCCCTACGCTAATCGCGTATTGCTTACGCTTGTTTTACGAACTGTAGTTCGCCTAAAATTCTTACGTCTTCGCTTACCATTACGCCACCGGTTTCTAAGGCTGCGTTCCAGGTTAAGCCAAATTCGGCACGATTGATTTTGCCACTTAACGTAAAGCCTGCTTTGGTGTTGCCCCAAGGATCGGTTGCAATGCCGCCAAATTCGGCAGTTAATTTTACGGGTTTGGTATTGCCTTTAACTGTCAAATCACCTTTAACGATATAATCGTCGCCGTCTTTTTCTACCGAGGTAGAAGTAAATTCGATAGCTGGAAATTTTTCGGCATCGAAGAAATCGGCGCTTTTTAAGTGGTTGTCCCTGTCTTTGTTTCCGGTATCGATAGAATCTATATCTCCTTTAAAAGATATAGACGAGCTCGAAAAATCGTCGCCTTCTGAAGTTAATTCTGATGAGAAAGATTTCAAACTGCCGGTAACGGTAGTAATCATCAAGTGTTTTACCTTAAACTGAAGTTCGCTGTGGGTTGGATCTAATGTCCATTTAGTAGTTGCCATAACTTTATGTTTTTTAAGTTGTTTAAATTTTATAACACAAAGTTAAGGCGCCTGGTTTTCCTGGGCATTGATGTATGGTAAGTAATTCTTGCATACACTTGCTAAGTTTTTAAAATTTCGCAAGTGTAGCTTACTTAAAATGCTTTTTCGCGAGGTCCTTGCGTACACGGCTCAGCGATTCTGGGGTAATGCCCAAGTAGGAGGCAATCATCCATTGCGGTACACGCAGGGTAAGGTTGGGATAGAGTTTGATGAAATCGAGGTAGCGTTCTTCGGCAGTTGCACCCAGCAGCATATTGATCCTTTTCTGCATAAAGCGGATGGAATTGTGCAGCATCAGGATGTTAAGCTCCAATATTTTGGGCACGACATATTGAATAGCCGGAAAAAAATCCTTCTTCACCACCACCACTTCGGTATCTTCTATGGCGTCGATGTAAAAAAAAGAAGGTTCGTTAAATACAGCACTGTTCCTTTCCGAAATCATCCAGTTTTCTGGCGCAAATTGAATGATGTGCTCCTTGCCTTTCTCGTCGATGGAAAAGCAACGCAACAAACCGCTGTTAATGAAATAGGAATCTGATTTCAAATCGCCGGGACTTAAAAGAATCTGGCCTTTTTTAAAGCTTTTGGTTTTGAGACAGCTCACGGCTTCCTTGGCCTGCTCGTCGGTAATGGCTAATCGTTCTTGCAGGTAGGCTTGAAATTTCTCCAGCATGGGACTTATTTTTTAGGCTCCGGAATATTAGAGAAGTTGGCGCCGCATTTGCCGCAACCCGAAGCGCAAGATCCAGCTTTTGGAGAAATGGAACGGTAAATCAATCGACCGATGTAAAACAGCGCGATGATAAAAACCACAATCATTAAGATAAACTGAATATCCATGATGCAAAATTACGATTATTTATGAAGCGCGGTTCAGATTACTGTCAAATTAATTAATGATTGAATTATTGAATGACTGACTGAATGAATGAGAGAATGATGGAGTGAAATGATTTCTGATTCTCCCATAACAATTTAAGCAATTTAACAATAAACCAATGACCAACCAGCTAATCCTCTAATCAGCCAACGAATCAATTATTTTTCCATCAAGCCCACCGTGCCGCCTACCCAATCAAAATCCTTGTTGTAGCGGACGCCAATCATTTTGCCACGACTTAACCTGGCCAAGTTAATGCACAACTGAGGCTCCTCGCCTTCGGGCCAAAGGTACATCATCCTGATTTCGGCTTTTACGCCTGCATCTGGTGCCTGGATAAGCGGCTCGTAGGTTACTTTTCGTTGCAATATCCAGTTTTCGGGATCTTTGATTTGCGCCACATCGTTTGGCGTTACATCGATAATCACACCCATGCCAGCAAAAGAGAACAGGGGTTTGAGCACATAGTTTTCCAAATCGCTAGGTATGGTTTTCAAGGTATGGAGAAAATGTGTTTCAGGTACAAATTTGCTCTGCAAGAAAGGCATGGTGTATTTGCTGATGCGATAGAACCAATTGGGGTGGGTAATCCATTCAATGTCTAGTTCTTCGCGCGGATCAAAGGATTGCTCGAAAATTGCGGTATTTTCGCCAATCTCGTCAAAAATCAAGCGGTTGTAAATCCGTTTCAGCTGGATTTTTTGCCCGTCTTTTTCGTAATATAATTTCTTGCCTTCTTTTTTGATTTCTTCCAGTGCCAAAACCGGAATACCCAAATGCTTAGCGGTTACAAAGAAATCGATGGCTGTTTTTTGGTTGGGTGCATCCAAATCCATCAAGGCCACTTCATGAGGCTCGTACTGGCCGATGATTACTTTTTTGAGCAGGTCGAAATAGGAAGCCTGGTTTAAGCCGTTAAAGTAGGGGCTCAGTTGCTCGTCGATTCCAAAAACACTTTTAAACGTATGGGTCAGGTGCGTTTGGAAGCCATACAGCGAAGGGAAGCCCTGCATTTCGATGAGCATGGGCACCACTGCTCCGTTTTCGTCTTTGCACAAGCCGTAGTCAAAAGTCAAGAAATGTGGGTGACCGGTTTCGTTGGGCACATTCCATTCGGCAGGAATCGATTTTTGCGTCAGTTCCTTAAAGTTGGGCTGCTTAATCAGCGCAATAATCTCTTCGCCTGCGGCAATCAGCTTTTCTTGAAGTGCTGCAGGTATAAAAATAGGCGTTTCTGCTACTCGAAACGGAATTTCAGGAAACCCTTTCCCCAGTTCCTGTAAAAACTGCTGATATTTTTCGGCCGTAAAGGCGGCGTTAAATGCTTGGCGATATTTTTGGATCATAATGGATGTTGCTTAATTCGAATTACCTGTACAGCTATACTGGTTTTTTACCACCTTAGGCACCTCAGCATATGGCCTGCTACAAAAAAGTTAAAAGCCTTTGTGGCTTGTTATTGCGCTTTTGCCTCATCTAAAGTATTGATGGCCTGGGTTAAGAAATTAGGCAAAATAATGCTTTGGGTTAAGGTAATCCGGTTGGGATCTTCCAAACTGTTCAGCATATCGTGGTACTTTTCCTCGCCGTGGTTGTTGGTAATCGCTGTTTTCTTTTCTTCTTGGAGCAAATACATTTTCATGCCAATCGGGTCGGCTTCGGGATGAAACTGCGTGCCGATGATCTGTTCGGAAAAGCGAATGGCCATAATGCAACGTTCTAAGGCTACGTGTGGCCGTTCTTTTTCTATGGCTAAAATCTGTGCGCCCTTGGCTTCAAAATCCTCCAGTTTGGGTTCCACTACCTGCCAATCGCGGCTATCAACCGAATAAAACGGGTCGGGCAAGCCGCTAAATACCGGTTCGTGCGTGCCGTCTTCGGTCAGGCTAACCGGGAAAATTCCGAAAGCATTCGATTTCCTTTTGGTTACCGTTCCCAGTCCATATTTGCGACAAGCCAGCTGAAAAGAATGGCAAATCAGGAAAACATGCTTCTTGTGCTCGTTTTGCGCATTGAAGGTTTCAATGCTGTCTAGCAAGGTAAAAAAGTCATGTTCCCATTTTTCGCCTTCTCCATCAAACGGACTGCCTGGGCCACCACTCGAAATGTAGATGTCGTATTCTGTGCCTGGTATTTCTCCTTTTTGCCTTAAATCAAATAAATCGAAGGTTAAATTTAACTGGTTTTGTTGGGTGTAAGTTCGTAGCAGTTCTTGTATGCCGCGCATCCCCTGGTTGGGGAAGCCATTGTTCATGTCGATAACTGCTACTTTTATATTTCTTTTAATCATTTTTTATTTTGCGCCTATTAAAGTTTGGGTAGTGATGTAATCTACCACCGACTCGAAGCTGCCTGTTTTTTCGTAAACGGCCAATTGCCTGTCGGCTCCGGTTCCATTGGCCAAGATCTGGTGTACATAATTGATATCTTCGCGGCTGCCCAAATCGTCAACTACATCGTCAACAAAATCCAATAGCTCAAGGACAAGGTTACGGCAGTTGATTTCCATTTCCTTGCCAAAATCGATGAGGTTGCCATCAATGCCATAACGGGCTGCACGCCATTTGTTTTCGTTGATCAGTGCTCTCGAGTAGCTGATAAATTCCATGTTTTGGAGGCGCAATTTATAAAGTTTGGCGCATAATGCCTGAAAAAGTGCCGTAAAAGCCATGGTTTCGTCAATCAGCATCGGGCAATCGCAGATGCGGAATTCGATGGTATCGAAGAATGGGTGCACGCGGATGTCCCACCAGATTTTCTTGGCATTGTCGATACATTTGGTCTTGATGAGCAGTTTGACATAGTTGTCGTAATCTTCTATGCTGTTGAAGATGTCGGGTATGCCTGTTCGCGGAAATTTGTCGAACACCTTAGTCCTGAAAGATTTGTAGCCTGTGTTTCTCGATTCCCAAAATGGAGAATTGGTAGAAAGCGCAAATACATGTGGCAGGAAATAGCGTACTTGGTTGGCGATGTGGATGGCCATTTCGCGCGACTGGAAGCCTACGTGTACGTGGAGGCCGAAAATAAGGTTTGAACGGGCCGCTTCCTGCAGCTCGTTTACAATTTCGCTGTAACGCGGATGTTCGGTAATGAGCTGCTTTTCCCAATGCGAAAAAGGGTGCGTGCCCGCCGCGCCGATGCGCAGACCCTGTTCGCCGGCCAGTTGCGATACGGTATAGCGCAATTGCGAAATCTCTTCCCGCGCCTGGGCGGTGTTGTGGCAAATGCCGGTGCCTACTTCTACTACGGCCTGGTGCATTTCGGCCTTTACCTGGTCTTTGTGAATCTTCTGTGCCGATTCAACAATTTTCTGATCGTGGGAGGTCAATTCTCTGGTAACGGGATCAACTACCATGTATTCTTCCTCTATTCCGAGCGTAAATTCGTTCATCATCATATCTCCTTATTAAATAAAAAATCCCAATTATTTTTTTGCTGGTGCTTTTTTTGGTTTTGCTGTGCTTGTTTTTGTGGTTTCTTTAGGGGATGATTTGGTGGCTGGTTTGGCTTTTGCACTGCTTGCAGGTTTGGCTGGACCCGTTAAAGGGCTGCCTGTGGCCGAAGTTCTGATGTACTCGCCCCAGGTGAGGTTGTCTTTTCCAGTTTTTTGTGCTTTGGCTCTTTCTATGGCATAGGTGGCCGCGGTTTCTACCACCCACTCAAAGTTTTCTGCACCTACGCTTTCTAAAGCTGCATCTGGTGCCGGATTGCAGAAGTCGATGGCGTAAGGTATGCCATCGCGAACGGCAAATTCAACGGTGTTGAAATCGTAGCCCAAGTATTTGTTCAGCCTTAAAGTGTAATCTTCGATGGTTTTGAGCAATTTGGCATCAGGTTTTGGTCCGTCAATTACATAGCGCAGGTGGTGCGGGTTGCGGGGCTCGTACTGCATAATGCGCACATATTTGCCACCAATGCAATAGCACCTGAAATATTCTTCGAAAATGATTTCTTCCTGTAGCATCATCACAGCTTGTTTGGTTTGGCTGTGCTTGTCGAAAAAGTCTTGCTTGTCGTGCAGTTTGTATACTTCTTTCCAGCCGCCGCCGTCAAAAGGCTTCATATAGGCCGGAAAGCCTGTGTATTCGAAAATCGCATCCCAATCTAAAGGCATTACCAGGTTGCTGAACGATTTTTCGGTCGTATCATCGGGGTGTTCGCGCGAGGGAATCAATGCGGTTTTGGGTACCGGAACGCCAATGTTTTCGGCCAGTGCGTTGTTGAAAAACTTCTCATCGGCACTCCACCAAAAAGGGTTGTTGATAACTGCCGTGCCACCCATGGCCGCGTTTTTGAGGTAGGCACGGTAAAAAGGCACATCCTGCGAAATGCGGTCGATGATGACTGCGTATTCGGGCTGTTCGGCCTGAAACACCTTGCTAATGTTGACGAACTCGGCGGTAATGTCTTTTTCGCCTTTTTGGTTAATCCTGTCAACAAAGGCCTGTGGAAACGAGCGTTCCTGGCCAAATAAAATTCCAATCTTTTTCATCCTGTTATAATTTGATTTTCAATGGTGATGGAGCCTTTGGTAAGGCCAAATCATGATTTAAGTAATCATGATCTTTGATGTCTATGTTTTTTAGAGTTGTGCTAAATAGTTGGGGTACATTTCCCTCCAAATTGGCCAGTCGTGGTCGGCGTTGGGCCTGATGTCGAGCCAATGGTTGATGCCTTTTTGGTGCAATATGCCTGATAAGCGCTCGTTGTCGGCACGGCACATGTCGCGGTCGGAGGTGCCTAGCACGATTTTCATTTGCCACAGTTCGGGGTTCATGTCGTTGGGCAGAAAATCAACCGGATTGTTAAAGTAGGCGTCGTCGTTAAAAAAGCCATCCAGTTGGCCCTTAATATCGAAGGCACCGCTCATGCTAAACAAATGGCTTACTGCCCAGGGATGCCTAAAGGCGAAGTTGGCGGCATGGTAGCCACCAAAGCTGCAGCCAGAGGTGATGACCTTGTGGTGGCCGGTTTCGTGTTTGGCTAAAGGCACCAGTTCTTCGAGCAGAAACTTGTCGTACCAGATGTGGTTTTTCACCCTATCGGCCGGATGGATGTCTTTATTGTACCAACTTTGCTTGTCGATGCCGTCGGGGCAATAGATTTTTACTTTGCCCGCATCGATAAAGCCTTGTACGGATTCGATTAATTTAAAGTCCTTGTTTTCATAGTACCTGCCCATACTCGTCGGAAAAAGCAGGATAGGGTAGCCGGCATGTCCGAAGACGAGGGTTTCTATGTCGAGGTTTAGGTTAGGGCTGTGCCACTTTTTGAGCTCTTCTTTCACGGTATTGTATTTAGATTGCTTTAAGATATGAAAATCGGAACCAAACACAAAAAAATAAAATCAATTAAAGCTTGCAAATCTGTATGTTAAGTAAAAAATGGGTAATGTGGATTAATTGTTTTTCAAGATTCGTATTTTTGCGCCTGATTTAGTGAGAACGCTATTTGTTGACCATGTACACCACCTTATTACTACCCACTGTTATTAAAACGCTTCACCAGTTCCAATCGGCTTATTTAAAGAGAGAGGTTGAAATCGAAATTTTCAGTCCCGATAATTTAATGGGCAACGAAAGGGTTAACCTTTTGCTACTTAACGATGGCCAAGACCTTGCCCAGATGCAAATGGAGCCCATGCTGAACAATCTTTACGAGAAGTGGAAGATTGAGCCAACGGTTGTGGTAGGCATCAAGGCGGGCACGGAGCGCGTACAGGAATATGGCGTAGCTGGCCGACCAGATTTTAAAAAACGGGGTTCAAAAGCCCAAGCCTATACCGATTTCGTCATTAAGGAGCTGTTGCCTTATGTGCAAAGCGAGGTGAAAGCAACCATCAATGGCAAAAGAGCTATTGCGGGTTTTTCTTTGGGGGGTCTAACCGCTTTTGATATTGCCTGGAACAACGATAACTATTTTGATGCCGTTGGCGTATTTTCGGGCTCGTTCTGGTGGCGTAAAAAAGACCTGAGTGCAGGTTATACCGACAACGACCGCATTCTGCACCAAATGATCCGCGAAAGCAAAACCAATCCGGCACTTAAATTTTGGCTCATGACCGGAACCGACGACGAGTTGGCCGATCGCAACCACAACTTCATTATCGATTCGATAGACGATACCATCGATGTAGTGAAAGAATTGATGCAAAAGGGCTACAAACGTCCGCATGATATTTTCTATTACGAAATGGTAGGTGGCAAACACGATGTGCCTACTTGGGCCAAAGCCATGCCTGCTTTCTTGGAATGGGCTTTTGGCAAATAAGCCCGAACATCTTTAGAATCACTTTCTAAATAACCGACTATTTTTAAGTTACGGGAGATTGCTTTGCTAGTTTAGTTTAAACTAACAAAATAGTTCTATTTTAGCAGCCGAATTTAAAGCCGCTCGTTTCATGAAGAAAAATCTATTAATGCTCGCCGTGCTGTTGCTTGCTTTAGGCCAGGTAAATGCCCAGGAACAAACCAAAAAATTGGGTTTCGGATTTAAGGCCGGGCTCAACATCTCTGCGTTTACCAATAAACAGGATATGCTGATGGCGCTAAGTGGCGTAAGCTACGACTCCTTCGAGAACTATTTCAGGATTTCGGCCATGGCTGGCATAACCGCAACCTATAAGCTGAACCCGAAATTTGCGCTGAATGCCGAACTTTTGTATAATTCAAGGGGTACAGCCTACAGGAGGCCAAACAACAGCGTATTGCTGATTGGCGATAAAGGCGTTGAGCAGGCCTATGATTATTATAAGTTTATGATCGATTATGTAGAGTTGCCTCTCATGGTCAGCTATTACGTTATTCCTTCAAGCAAACCTACGGCTTTGAGTGTTTACCTGGGTTTGGCGCCAGGCATTGCCGTTAGAAAGGCGGCTAAAATGGATTATCCCGAAGTTACGGCAGGCCCGGGAAATGGAAAGGCCGACGTGAACGGAGAACTGGGCTTTGTGAATTCGTTTAATGCCAGCGGACTGTTCGGGCTTAAGGTAGGGCATAAGTTGGAAAACGGCACTGCTTTTTTTATAGATCTTCGCGGCAGCTATGGCATGTTGCCGGTTTTTAAAAAAGAGGTTAATATCGATACGAGAATGCTGACGGGTACATTTGCCCTAGGCTTGGATTTCTAGGCCTGATCCACTCGTTGTAGCTGTTTTTTGGCAAAACCTTGATTCCCAAAAATTAACAAAAATATAATCCGTTATCTCTGGGGCTTTTGTCCTAAAAAATCAATAAAAAACCTTATCTTTGCGCCAAATTTAGAGGCGCATTGTATGCAAAAGATTAGAAACATAGCTATTATAGCACACGTTGACCACGGTAAAACCACTTTGGTTGATAAGATTTTACACTCTTGTTCTATTTTTCGTGATAACGAACAAACAGGCGAGTTGATACTGGACAACAACGATTTGGAGCGCGAGCGAGGAATTACCATCGTATCAAAAAACGTTTCTGTAAAATACAAGGATGTAAAAATCAATATCATTGATACACCGGGCCACGCCGACTTTGGCGGTGAGGTAGAGCGTGTACTTAAAATGGCCGATGGCGTGCTTTTGCTTTGCGATGCTTTTGAAGGCGCCATGCCACAAACCCGTTTCGTAACCCAAAAAGCGCTTTCGCTAGGGTTGAAACCAATTGTGGTGGTAAACAAGGTTGACAAGGAAAACTGCCGTCCGGAAGAAGTGTACGAGCAGATTTTCGAACTTTTCTTCAACTTGGAAGCTACAGAAGAGCAATTGGATTTTCCGGTAATCTACGGTTCGTCTAAACAAGGATGGATGAGCACCGATTGGAAAAAACCAACGACAGATATTTTTGCCTTATTGGATGCCGTGGTCGAAAACATTCCGCCAGCACCGGTAAACGAAGGTACTTTGCAAATGCAGATTACCTCATTGGATTATTCGTCATTTGTAGGCCGTATCGCCATTGGCCGCGTACACCGTGGCACCATCAAAGAAAGCCAACCGGTTACTTTGATCAAACGCGATGGCAAAATGGTTAAATCGAGGGTAAAAGAATTGTATACGTTCGAAGGCTTGGGTAAAGTAAAAACTACCGAAGTTGGTTCGGGCGATATCTGTGCCGTGGTAGGTATTGATGGTTTCGACATTGGCGATACCATTGCCGATTTCGATGCACCAGAACAACTGCCGGTAATCAAAATCGATGAGCCTACCATGAACATGTTGTTCACCATCAACAACTCGCCGTTTTTTGGTAAAGAAGGCAAATTGGTAACCTCGCAACGTATCAAAGACCGTTTGTATAAAGAAATGGAGAAAAACTTGGCCCTTAAAGTGGTTGAGACTGAATCTCCAGATTCATGGTTGGTATACGGAAGAGGTATCCTGCATTTGTCGGTATTGATCGAAACCATGCGTCGCGAAGGCTACGAAATCCAAGTGGGTCAGCCACAGGTAATCGTTAAGGAAATCGATGGCAAGAAACATGAGCCTATCGAAACCCTGATTGTTGACGTACCCGGCGATGTTGCCGGTAAAGTAATCGAGTTGGTAACCCAACGTAAAGGCGAATTGCTGATCATGGAGCCAAAAGGCGATTTGCAGCACTTGGAATTCGAAATCCCATCACGTGGTATCATCGGTTTGCGTAACAACGTATTAACCGCAACTGCCGGAGAAGCCATCATGGCACACCGTTTCAAAGCTTATGAGCCTTGGAAAGGTACTATTCCTGGTCGTTTGAACGGGGTATTGGTATCGATGGAAAAAGGCCAGACTACGGCTTATTCAATCGACAAGCTACAAGACAGAGGCCGTTTCTTTGTTGATCCGGGTGTTGATGTTTACGAAGGACAGATCATGGGCGAGCACATCCGCGACAATGATTTGGTGGTAAACGTAGTTAAAGGAAAAGCCTTAACCAACATGCGTGCTTCGGGTAGCGACGACAACGTGCGTATCGCTCCGGCCATCAAATTTTCGTTGGAAGAATCGATGGAGTACATCCAGGCCGACGAATATATCGAGGTTACACCGGTAAGCATGCGTTTGCGTAAGATCTATTTAACAGAGAACGAACGCAAAATCAACGCTAAAAAGTTCCAATCGTAAGTAAACGATTAAAGATTATAACAGCCCCAATCCTGATTGATGTCGAGATTGGGGTTTTTTATGTAAAAATTGTGAGGCAATGTGATAATGGGCCCACAAGCAGACGAATGTGGCCAGTAAATGCATTACTTTGTGGCCTTAAATAATTTATGTTTCGAAGAGCGCTTAACCATATCGGTATCTTTTTTTTAAACTTGCTGTCGCTGTTGCCGATGCCAATTCTGTATATTTTGGCCAAGGCAATGTATTTTCTGCTCTATCGGGTAATCGGTTATCGCCTAAAAGTGGTGAGGGAAAACCTGCAGCTGGCTCTGCCAGAGCGAAGCCCCGAAGAACGCAAGCTGATAGAAAAGAAGTTCTACAAGTATTTGGCTGCTTTGGTGGTGGAGATCGTTAAAATGAGTTCGATTTCGAAAAAGGAGCTGGAAAAACGTTTCCAGATCAAGAAATCGGAACTGATGGAGTCTTATTTCGCAAAAGGAGAAGGGGTGTTGCTGTGCGCCGCGCACTATGGCAACTGGGAGTGGGGTTCGGTAGCGATCGGTTTGGCAGTTTCTGGCCAAAATTATCCTATTTATAAGCCTTTAAACAATCCGGTGTTTGACGACTGGTTTCAAAAGGCGAGAAGCCGGTTTGGGAGCAAGCTCATTTCGATGCGCCAAACCTTAAGGGCCATACAGGCCAGCAAAGGCGAAGCCAGTATCTTTTGCTTTGGCAGCGATCAGGCGCCTTCCAAAGACGAATCGCATTACTGGACTACTTTGCTCCATCAGGAAAGTTCCATTCAGTTGGGGATCGAAAAAATTGCGAGGAAAACGAACCGGCCAATTTTCTATTTTAACGTAACCGGAGTAAAAGAAGGATATTACGAGGCCGAATTTGTGCCGCTTTGTTTAAATCCGCAAGAAACTGCCGAGTTTGAAATTACCGAAATGCATACCCGCTTTTTGGAGGAAATGATCCGTAAGGAACCGGCTTATTGGTTATGGAGCCATCGCCGGTGGAAGCACAGACGGAGTTAGGGGTGGATTTAGTCCATAGACAATAGTCCATAGTCTTTAGTCGGAAGTCTATAGTCTGGTGCAACGCTACGATTTGCCTCCATCCTGTCTTTCTTGTTTTTTCTCCCCTTTAGCCTCTGCCTTCTACCTTTCCCGCCATCCGCCTCTTTAACCTTTAAGCAAATCTCTACAAAATGTAAAAAATTGAGGCTTGGCTGCATAATGGAGTGTCAAACCGATGGACGAGGCAAGAGAAATGTTTAATTTTGTTGCCTTGAAATTAATTCCATGGTACAAAAGGCATTTACTCACATTGGTCTTTTCTTTTTAAAACTGCTGGCGCTTTTGCCCATGTCGGTACTTTATTTCCTGGCCGATGGGGTTTATTTGTTGCTTTATCATGTAATTGGCTACCGCAGAAAGGTTGCCCGAGAGAATCTGCAAAATGTATTTCCCGATAAAAAGCTAGCGGAAATCATTGCCATAGAGAAGAAATTTTACCGCTACCTGGTTTCGCTGATGGTAGAAATCGTGAAGATGGACAGCATTTCTGAAAAGGAAGTGCAAAAGCGCTTCAAATTCAAAAACCTGGACCTGATGGAGGCCTATTGGCAAAAAAACGAAGGCGTGCTCATTTGTACCGCGCATTACGGCAACTGGGAATGGGCGGGCTTGAGCCTGGGCCTGACTGGCAGTGCGCAAAACTATATCATTTACAAGCCCCTCAACAATGCCACTTTCGAAGATTGGTTTTATAAGGTAAGAACCAAGTTCGGCAACAAGGCCATCGCTATGCGCCAAACCTTAAGGGCCGTGCAGGGCAGCAAGGGCGAGGCCAGCGTATTCTGTTTTGCCAACGATCAGGCGCCCTCTAAAGACGAATCGCATTATTGGACCACCTTTCTCAACCAGGAGAGCTCGGTGCAGCTGGGTATCGAAAAAATAGCCAAAAAAACCAATCGTCCGGTGTTTTACCTCAAAACCAGGGTAATTAAAAGAGGCTATTACGAAATGGATTGTGTACCCATTTGTTTAGAGCCAGCCAATACCGCCGAATACGAAATCACCGAACTGCACATCCGGTTTTTAGAAAAAATGATTATCGAGGAGCCTGCCTACTGGCTATGGAGCCATCGCCGCTGGAAATATAAGCGGGGGTAGTCAACAGTCGATAGTCGATAGTCCAATAGACCATGGTCCATGGTCTGGAGGTTGAAGACCAGTACCATGGTTCATATCGGTATCAAGTATCAAGAGTACATCTACCTTCCAGTCATCCGCCTTCGGCCTTCTACCTTTCGTCTTTAAGCCCAAGTCTCATTTGGGCATGGTAATTGCATAAGCTTCTAAAACGATTTTATAGGCTTCATATTGTGTAAATTAATTGCAGCGATGCCTAAAGTCTTTTTTTGGTTTTAAAGCTAAACATTCACCTAGACTATTAACATCTATGCTTGCAAGGGTCTTGTCCTATTTTGGAATATTCCTGTTAACCCTATTGTCTTTATTGCCGTTATCTGTACTTTATATCATTGCGTGGATATTTTATTTCTTCGTTTACGCTGTTTTCGGCTATCGGAAAAAGATAGTCCGGGCAAATTTGCGCAAGGTTTTTCCTGAAAAGAGCGAGGCCGAATTGTTGTGTATCGAGAAGAAGTACTATGCCTATCTTACGGCACTGGTGGTAGAAATCATCAAGATGAGGTCTATTTCAAAGGCCGAACTGCAACGACGTTTCCGTTTTAAGAATATCGAGGTGTTGGAAGAATATTTTAAAAAAGGGCAAAGCGTACTGATCTGTTCAGCACATTATGGCAATTGGGAGTGGGGAACCCTATCGTTCGGATTAGCTATTTCAGCCCAAAACTACCCCATTTATAAGCCCTTAAAAGATGTGGTTTTCGATTGTTGGCTACGCAAGGTGCGCAGCAGGTTTGGCAATAAGATGATTGCCATGAATCAAACGCTAAGAGCTTTGCAGGCTAATAAAACAGAAGCTACTGTGTTCTGTTTTGGCAACGACCAGTCGCCCTCTAAAGACGAACTCAACTACTGGACTACCTTTTTGGGCCAACCCAGTGCAGTGCAGCTGGGCATTGAGAAGATTGCCAAAAAAACCAATCGACCGGTATTTTACCTGAAAACCACCGTGCTCAAAAAAGGATATTATGAAGTAGAGTGCGTGCCACTTTGTTTAGACCCGGCTGCGGCTGCCGAATTTGAAATCACCGAGCTGCATGTTCGCCTGCTCGAGAAAATCATTCTTGAAGAACCTGCCTATTGGTTATGGAGCCACCGGCGATGGAAGCATCAAAAGCCCGCGCTTAGTGCTTAGGGGTAGCCTTTAAATCCCCTCAATCTGTAAACCAACAAATACCTGCATAACAATTTGTTCCTGTACAAAGGAATCATAACCGGCGCATCGGCTTTGGTAAACAAGCCTTGGTTAAAACTGAGGCTATTCTGGTCAAAAAGATTAGAAGGAATTACATAATAAGCCGAATCGCCTTTGGCCAATTGCCGTTTGTAGGCATTGTAAAACTGGTATTGGTGCAGGTCGAATAAATTGCCAATAGCCCAGGTGCTTTGCTGGGTTAGCGAGCAGAGATAATAGTCGATATGCGCCGCCGGAAACCATTTGTTGATGATGATGGGCGCTTTGGCCGGCATGTTTTGCAGCGCCACATCTTGCCTATAAAGCGAATCGAATTTCAATCCGGCTTCCTTCCAGCCATATAGATCCAAAGTAATATCGCCTTTGCCACATTGCAAGGGGTTTTGCTGCGGATTAAGGGTGCCGGGATAACAGTTGATCAATACAATGCCTGTAATTGCTACAGCAAAGAAGAAGGCCATGGCCCCCACAATGATTTTGGGTGTGCCTGGAGCATGTGTTTTGGCCAAGTTGGTGGCAGCCACCAGAAGAAGCACACTGTAGGCCGGTCCCGACCAATGGGGCAGGGTTTCCCTAAATAAGGCCAATACCAGCAAAGTAAAAATTAAAGGAAGGGTTGTGCAAAGCAGCAACCACATTTCTTTTTTATCGATGGAGAACCTGCGTTTGTAAAGCTGCCAAATGCTTATCCATGTCAAGCAAAAAACAGCAGGGTTGTTGTAAAATATTTCTCCGAATATTTCTCTGGCGAATGCCAGGTAATTTAATCGGGCATGGGCCAAACTTACCCTGCTACCGTGGTAGGTGTAAGTGATAAATTGATGCTGGATATTCCAGATGAGGATGGGCGAAATCACGATGAGGCTAATCAGCCCCGCTAGGTAGAGCCATCGGTCCTTTAGCCAGTTGCGGTTAACCAACAACGCAAAGAGGCCAACAGCAACCCATAAAAACAGGCCATGTACTTTACACAGGGTACAGATGCCTGCTATTAAGCCAAACCAGCACCATAGTTTAGCCGTAGGCAAGTTGTGCTGGTTAGCTTTGTTGATTTTGAACAATAGCAAAATACCTGCCAGCCAAAAGGGCATTTGCGGACTATCGGGCAAGATGAAAGTGCCGGCAATTAAGCTGCCATAAAAAGAAGCGCTGTAAAGCAGGCTGGCGTACCAACCAGCGCGTTCGTTGTAAAGCGTTTGACCGAGCCGGTAAATGAGTAAAGTGCTGGTTGCCGAGGCAACAATGGCGCCTAGTCTTACAAAAACTTCAGGATGCAACAAGTTGCCAAACGTACTGAGCCAAACTGAGAGGGCCACCATTGGCGGGTGGTCGAAATAATCCCATTGCAGGTGCTGGGCGTAGGTCCAGTAATATACTTCGTCGTTGCCCAATTCTAAAAAAAGAGCAACCAGCAAACGGAAGATGGTAAGCGAGCCCACCAAAATCCATAATTTGTTGGGGTATTGTTTCAATGTTCCTTAAAGGTGATGGTGGCGTTGGCCGTAAAATTCCACACAAATACCACAGCTATGGCCATCAATTTAGCCGGGTAAAACGGAATGTGGAGCTGTTGCAGGCCTAAAATACATAGCGTATTTAAACATAGGCCAATGGTTGCAATAAGTGCAAATCTGATGAACTGTTTAGCGTGGTTTTTGTCTTTGTTCTTAAAAGTCCAGATTTTATTGAGCAAATAGTTGTTAATTACTGCCGTGCCAAATCCAATGGTGTTGGCCAAATACTGGTCGATATGCAATTGGTCTTTTAAGAGGTAGGTCATGACAAAATCTATGGCCAGACCAGAAAATCCCACCAGGCCAAACTTGAAGAACTGTTGGATTTTTTTATTAGCGGTAAGGGTGGTCAATCGTGTTATGTCCATAGCGTAGCAGGTTTGGTAACAGTTTTTTTCTTGAATGATCCGAAAGCCTGCAGGTCAACCACCACATAATAACCCCATAGGCCACAAAGGGTACCTATGGCCGCGCCAACTAAAACGTCGAGCAGAAAATGCTGGGCCAGGTAAATTCTCGAATACCCGACCAAAACGGCAAATAAAAAGCAGGGTACTGCCAAGCGCATTTTTTTGAAAGATAGAACCAGTATGGTGGCCAGGGCAAATGCTGAGGTGGTGTGTCCAGATGGAAAAGAATAAGAACTGTGCAAGGTAATATGATTAACGTAGTGTAGATACTGAAAAGCCGTTTCCTCAAAATAAAGCTTAGGCCTTGGCTGCTGGAAGATCCGTTTGAGAACTTGAGCCAGACAGGCAGAAGTTAAAAAAGCGAACAAAAGCGAGATGGCTTTTTTTCGGTCTGCAAAAAGAAAGAGCAAGGGGATTACCGAGAGGGCAAAAATGCCATCGCCTAAAAAGGTAAATAAAGCAAAGAAGAAGTCTAGCGATGGAGTATGGAAAGCATTGAGCCATACAAAGCAGGTTGTTTTGGTAAACAACAGATGGAGAATAATGCCCACTGCAAGGGTAAGCCATACAAGTGCAAAATAGAGCCGATGTTGTTTGATTTGCCTGAACATAAATGTTTTAGCAAATGTATTTGCCCTTGATGAGTAGAGCGTTAAGGCTGTTTGAATATTGTGTTAACTGTTTTGGGCTGTAGGTCCAGACCGGCCATCGTTGCAGGCCTATGGCAAGTTGTTGGAGTTTGTTATTTTAGCAATTCAAATAACAAGCTTGTGAAAATTATTAAATATAGCCTGCTCACTTTGCTAGGCATTGTGGTGCTTGGCTTGGCCATCCTGTTTATTTGGCAACCGGTACTGTTTAAAGTGTTGCGCTATCGTACACCCGATGCCGAAACCTACAAGATTTTTCCGCAGGCTTATGTGCAACCGAGCGATTCGGCTTTCCATTTCATCAGGCTGGCTAAGCAACGCAACGATTTGGATACGCTCAAGGTTTTTGATGGGCAGCATCACTACCTGCCATTAAAAGATTACCTCAAGGCAGGTCGGGTTAATCTGTTTATGGTCATCAGGAACGACAGTATTTTGTATGAAAAATATGATAAAGGCTATAGCGACAGTACCTTGGTTACTACGTTTTCGGTGGCTAAAAGTATGCTTTCGGTGTTGGTGGGCCAGGCATTGGCCGATGGCAGCATCAAAAGCCTCGACGACCCCATCCTCAACTATATTCCAGAGCTTGGTTCCAATTCGGCTTATAGCACCTTAATCTTGCGCGACCTGTTTACCATGAAATCGGGTTTGGCCTTTCGCGATACCAATGGAGGCATCATCAATGCTTTCTTCTCCGACGAAGCCAAATACTACTACACCGACGATATGAAGCGCGAACTGTTGAAGGTAAAACGGGTGGGCTATCCCGGACAGGCTTGGCAGTATAAAAGCATTGATGCCATTTTGTTGGGTTGGGTAGTTGAAAAGGCTACCAAAAAGAGCTTGGCCCAATACTTTCAGGAACGCTTGTGGCAACGTATCGGTACCCAATACCGGGCCAGCTGGGGCCTCGACCATGTAAACGGACTGACCAATACGGCAAGTCGCTTTCAGGTTACGGCTACTGATTTGGCAAAGGTTGGTCGCTTATACCTGAACGATGGGCAATACAATGGCCAACAAGTGGTTCCTCAACATTGGGTTTTGCAGACCATTAAAATGCAAGACAGCACACCGGTAACCAGTAAGGGCTGGCAAAAAACAACGCAAAATTATTTGTGGTGGCTGCCACAGGAAGGTGTTAACGGCGAATATGCCGCAGAAGGCATGTTGGGTCAGCGCTTGTACGTAGATCCTTTAACCAAAACCATTATTGTGGTGTTTGCCGATAAGGGCGGAGGCGATTATCCCTACCGTAAAGTGAGCCGGTATTTGGCGGGGATGCCTTTTCAATATCCCAAACCATAAGCTGATTGTGGTTAATAATATTGAAGGAATAAGCTGTAAATCAAATCTGAAATATTAAATTCGTAGAAAACTAATCGTATGAAAATCAAAACCTTATTTATTGCTTTTGTCGCCATGCTATCGGTAAACATGGCTTTTGCGCAAAGCACACCTCCTTCGGCCGAAACAGTTTTGAAGGATGCCATTAAAGAGGCCAAAGCTCAAAAGAAAAAAGTGTTTATTCTGTTTCACGCTTCATGGTGTGGCTGGTGCCACAAAATGGACGATAGCATGAACGATCCGGCAGTGAAGGCCTACTTCGACAAGAGTTTTGTGGTTAAGCACCTAACAGTTATGGAAAATAATGCGGAGTTAAAGAAAACCGAAAACCCGGGTGCAGATGCCATGCTTAAACAATACAACAGCGATGGTTTTGGTATTCCGGTTTGGTTTATCTTCGATACGAATGGCAAGTTGTTAGTCGATTCGCATTTGAGGCCTGAAGGTGTGGGTATGGAAGTGAGAGGAAAAAACATCATCGGTTGCCCTGCCGCTAAAGAAGAAGTAGATTCCTTTGTAAAATCATTGAAGCTAACTACTAAACTAACAGATGATGAATTAGCCAAAATAGCCGCTCGTTTCAGAAAGAACGATCCGAAGTATAAAGGCGAATAATTTTAAAAGATGCTTAGCTACACCGCTAGGCATCTTTTCTTTTAGGCATGTTGCTCTTGGTGCACCCCTTCTGCAAACTATCTTTTTAGAAGGCGATCTTTTCTAATTCACGGCTTTAATCGTTGGTGCGGCGGTGCTTGATGTAGTAGAAAGCTAAGTTAAGTGCGATCAGAAAATGGTTGAACAGATTCGGGATGAAGCCATAATATTTGCTCAAAATCCTGAAGCGTTCCTTGAGGCTTTCGAGGTGTTTTTGCTTAGACATGCCACCCACCAGGTATTTGGCTACATACAAATGTGTATTCACAATATTTGATGATTTTTTGGCCGCCTTTAAAATCCAATCGATATCAGCGCTGTATTTGTACTGCAAATCATAAGGTTCGGTAAGGCTGCGCTTAATGTAGATGGCCTGGTGGCTCACGTTCATGCCGTATTTGAAGCTGTGCCAATCGAACTTTTCGGGCGCTTCGTGGCGGCGCTGACCCAAGCTATGCCAATCGGCATCGTACATTTCGGTTTCGCCGTAATAAATATCGCCCGATGGAGCCGAGGCAAAGACTTCTTCTACCGTTTCGGGGGCGTAAATTTCATCGCCCGAGTTCATAAAAAGCACATAATCGCCAGTGGCCAGCGCCAGTCCCTTGTTCATGGCATCGTAAATGCCCTTATCGTTTTCCGAAACAAATTTGGCCAAGCGGTCTTTGTATTTGCCAATCAGTTCAGTGGTGCCATCGCTCGAATTGCCGTCTATTACAATATATTCAATGTTTTGATAAGTTTGGTTAAGCACCGAAAGCATGGTGCGCTCAATGGCGGCAACATTGTTGTAAACGATAGTAATGACGCTGAGTTTGGGATGCATGGCTGGTTGGTTATTGGGGTAGGGCGCTGATGAGTTTATGATACAATTCTTCGTGTTGGCTGGCAATTACCGGAGGTGCAAAATAGGTCAGTATGCTTCTTCTGGCTTCTTTTTGTACTTCTTCGGGCTGTTCGTGCAAAAATAGCCATTCTATGCCGTCGGCCAGGTCGCTTGCCGATTGGTAATCGGCCAAATAGCCATTCTGCAAGTGCTTAACCATATCCGGAATGCCGCCCGTTTTAAAGGCAATCACCGGTGTGGCACAAGCCAGGCTTTCCATGACGGTATTGGGCAAATTATCTTCCAACGATGGCGTAATAAAGGCATCGGCGGCCGAGTAGCATTTAGCCAGGTGGTCGTCTTTGCCAATGGTGCCCAAAAAGGTCGTTTTAAAAGGAAATTCGGGCAGGTTTTTCTCGTCTTTGTTGCCAAAAATAACCAACTCTATTTTTTCTTTGGGTACCTCGGGCCTCGCGGCCAATTCGTTAAGCGCATCCAGCAAATATTGCGTGCCTTTGTGCTTGTCGTTTTTGGAGGGCATAAAACCACTCATGATCACAAACTGATCGGGTTTTATTTTGAGAACCTTCTTGGCCTCGGCTTTTACATAGGGCTTAAAAATATCCGTTTCTATGGTATTCGGAATAACCGAAGTTGGCCTTAAACCGAGCAGGCTGCTTTGCTTGACCGAGTTGGCCATCCAATGGCTGGGGGCAACTACATGAAAATTAAGCTCAGAATAAGCCTTTTGCTTGCGCAGCCAGGTTTTGTGCGAAATATCCTTAGGGCCGCTTAAACTCAAAATAGGGCAGTTGCCACATTGCCTATGGAAATGCTCGCAGCTGTAGCGCACATGGCAGCCACCCGTAAAGGCGTTGCTGTCGTGGAAAGTCCATACAATGGGTTTTTCCAGCTCGTCTAATTCGGCCAGCATTTTTGGCGACAAAAAGCCATGGTTTACCCAGTGTAGGTGGATGATGTCGGCAGCCTTCAGGTCGGGATGGTTTTTGATCGATTTGCCAAACCATTGTAGCGAGAATGGCGTTTTAACGGCTTTGGTCAGGAATTTGGCCAGGTAACGTTCGGCCATGATATTGAAAACGGCATGCAGCTTGGCAAAAATGCCTTTGCTAAACGTGTCGATGGCTGGGTTTTGCCCAAACTTGTAATACACGATTACCTTCGAGCTGATGCCATTTGCGTTAAGCGCATTGCTCAGCCGCAAGCAGGCCCTTCCGGCGCCTCCATTTCCGTCGTAGGTATTTAAGTGTACTACTTTCAAATCAATCAAAAATACATTTTATTGTTTAGGATTGTAAAATAGTTGCGTATTTTCAACCCTTAAAGCCAATAAACAAAATGATGAAGAAGAATATGTTCGGCGCAATGGCATTTTTGCTGTTGCTGTTTCCAGGTTTTGCCAAAGCACAAGACCAAACTTATTTTGCTGCTTATCCCTCATTAACGCCCGATGCACAAAGTATCGTATTCAGTTACGACGGCGATATTTGGAAAGTGGCCGTAAAAGGAGGCCTAGCTTCGCGCATAACGGCTATGCCTGGCGAGGAAATCAACGCCCGCGTTTCGCCCGATGGCAAATGGCTGGCTTTCTCGTCTAACCAGTTTGGCAATTACGATGTTTACCTGATGCCGATGGCCGGTGGCGAAATCAAGCAGCTGACCTTTAACGATGCCGCCGACGAGGTGGATGGCTGGAGCTGGGATTCGAAAACCATTTATTTTACCTCGGGCAGGTACAATTCTTATTCGAGCTACAAAGTGGGCATCAACGGCGGAACCGCTGTTCGTTTGTTCGACAATTATTTCAATACTACGCATAATATTGCCGAAGCGCCAAACGGCGAACTTTTCTTTAACGATACCTGGGAGAGCAAGAACTTCGCCAACCGCAAGCATTACAAAGGGGCATTTAACCCCGATATCCAGTCGTACAACCCTAAAACCAAGGCCTATAAACGCTACACCGATTACATTGGCAAGGATTTTTGGGCCAGCGTAGATCAAAAAGGCAATGTGTTTTTTGCTTCAGACGAGGGCAACGAAGAGTACAACCTCTACACCTTCGTAAACGGCAAAAAAACGGCGCTTACCCGCTTCGAAACTTCTATCAAACGTCCGTTTGTGGCTGCCAATGGTACAACGGTGGTTTTTGAGAAAGACTACCAGCTGTATGTGTACGATGTAGCCAGCAAAAAAACCGAGAAGGTAAACATTGCTTCAACGCGTAACCAAGTGCTGAGCAAAGAACAGGAATACGACGTTCGCGGAAATATTTCGGCTTTTGATGCCTCGCCCGATGGCAAAAAGTTTGTGTTTATATCGAGGGGCGAAATCTTTGTGAGCGATATCGATGGCAAATTCATCAGAAAAATAAGCAACAGTGGCGAACGCGCACTGGAAGTGAAATGGCTGGCCGACAACAAAACCATTTTGTTTAACCAAACTTTTAACGGTTACCAAAACTGGTACACCATAACCGGCGATGGCAAAGGAACAGCCAAACAGCTAACCAAAGACAAAGCCAACAACCGCGACATTACCTTTAACAAAACCAAAACCCTGGCGGTTTACCTCAGCGGACGCAACGAGCTGCGCCTGCTCGACCTTAAAACCTTTGAAAGCAAAACCATCGTAAAAGACGAGTTTTGGGCCATTCAAAATGCCTCGCCAAGTTTCTCGCCCAACGATCAATATGTGTTGTTTACGGCTTTCCGCAACTTTGAGCAAGACATTTTGGTACACGATATCAAACAAGATAAAACCATTAACCTAACCAATACGGGGGTGACGGAAACAAACCCGGTATGGTCGCCAGATGGCAAATACATTTACTTCATCAGTTCGCGTACCAAGCCTTCGTACCCAACCGGTCTTGTCGATCCGCATGTGTACCGCATGGCGCTGAACAATTACGACACGCCTTTCCGCTCGGATAAGTTCGACGAGCTTTTTAAGGAAGACAAACCTGCCGAGCCTAAAGAAGTAAAGCCTGCAGCACCTGCCCAAAAGAACGAAAAGGCCAGCGATACGGCTAAAAAGAAAGCCGAAACCAAGCCAACGCCAAAGGCACCTGCACTAATAACCATCAATACGCAACGCATATTGGACCGCATTGAACAGGTTAGCCCTAATTTTGGCAGCCAATACCTGATTGACGTTTTTGCCAAAGGCGACAAGACTTTTGTGTACTATAGCACCAACCAAGATGGTGGCGCTCCGTCGGTATATCGTACTGTGTTGGAGCCTTTTGAGAACAACAAAAACGAAAAGGTAAGCGACGGTGGCGATTTTAACCTGATAGAAAACGGCGGCAAGTTTTATGTGTTGAGCCGTGGTGTCATCAATAAATATAATCCGGATGCCAACAAACTAGACAAGGTAGACCACGGCTATAAATTCAGCAGAAACCTGAATGCCGAGTTTAACCAGATGTTTTATGAAACCTGGGTAGGCCTCGACGAAAACTTTTACGATGAGAATTTCCATGGCGTGGATTGGGAAAAAATGAAAACCCGTTACGCTGCTTACCTGCCTTATGTAAATAACCGTACCGATTTGAGGATTTTGCTGAACGATATGCTGGGCGAACTCAACTCGTCGCACATGGGCTTTAACAGCTTTGGCGCAGAAGAACGCAAGAACCTGAATTACATCACCAACGAAACGGGTATTTTATTCGATAATGAAAAGCCTTATCAAGTAGCCCGTGTGGTGGCTAAAAGCAATGCCTTTTTAGCCGGAGAGAACATTCAAAAAGGAGATGTACTGGTAGAAGTGAATGGTGTTAAGGTTGACGAAAAAATGGACCGCGACTATTATTTCAGCAAGCCGTCGTTAGACCGCGAAATGAGTTTGGGCTTGATGCGCAACGGCAAAAAAATCTATGTAAACGTGCATCCGCAAAGTGCTGGCGCTTTAAGAACCAACCTGTACGACGAGTGGATTGCCCAAAACAGAGATAATGTGGCTAAATGGGGCAATAACCGTATCGCTTATTCGTATATGAAAAACATGAGCGGTGGCGAGTTAGAACGCTTTCTGCTCGATATGGTAGAACAAGAAAACAACAAAGACGCCATTATTTTGGATTTGCGCTACAATACGGGTGGCAATGTGCACGACGAGGTATTGCGTTTCCTTTCGCAAAGGCCATACCTGCAATGGAAATACCGCGGAGGCAAAATGTCGCCTCAAAGCAACTTTGCGCCAGCCGTGAAACCTATTGTGCTCTTGATTAACGAACAATCGTTGAGCGATGCCGAAATGACCGGTGCCGGATTTAAGGAATTGAAACTGGGCAAGATCATTGGTACGGAAAGCTACCGCTGGATTATTTTTACTTCAGCCAAAGGCTTGGTTGATGGTTCGTCGTATCGTTTGCCATCGTGGGGCTGCTATACCATGGACGGCAAGAACATTGAAAAGGAAGGCGTAAAACCTGATATTTATGTGAAAAATACCTTCGAAGACCGCCTGCAGAACAAAGATCCGCAACTGGAAAAAGCCGTAGCCGAGATTATGAAGGATCTAAAGTAGCAATTTAACAATACTTACAATTAAACAAGCCTTCAGGCAAACAATTTAACAATACAACAATAGTAGTAACAATAGCACAAAGGAATAATGTCGAATTTATTAACCGATAGGGATTTTTGGGTAAAGTACTGGGAGAGCAAAACTGATTTATCGGTGGTTATTCCTGAAAACTATCTTTTTCATCGCCAACTGGCCGAACTCAGCGAAAAAAATAAGGTTAAAACCGCGATTGAGCTGGGTGGATTTCCGGGCTATTATGCCGTTTTTTTAAGAAAATACCTCAAATTGGAGGCTACCTTGCTCGATTATTTTGTGCATCCGCCAATTACCGAACAACTGCTCCAAGTAAACGGGCTCGAAAAAAACGATATCCATATCATCGAAACGGATCTGTTCAGCTATGTGCCCGAAAAGCAATATGATTTGGTGCTGAGCTGCGGTTTGATAGAGCATTTTAACGATACAGCCGATATCATTAACCGACACATTGCCTTTGTAAAACCAGGCGGAAGCCTATTCATTACCCTGCCTAATTTTAAGGCATTGAACGGCTGGTTCCAAAAGAACTTCGACAAGGCCAATTACGATAAGCACAACATCGATTGCATGGATCCGGCATTGCTGGCCCAAATTTGCAAGGATGCAGGTTTAGAAGTACTGCAGTCGCGTTATTTTGGCCGGTTTAGCGTATGGCTGGAAAACGAGAAAGAAAAATCGGCTGGCGTAAGGTTGTTTAAAAAAGCAATCTGGCTAGGCGGAAAGGTATTCAGTAAGATCTTTCCTTTCGATTCGAAACAGTTGTCGCCCTATATTATCCTGGAAGCAAAAAAATCGACCCTGTAACGTAGGCCGATAATATCTGATTAAAAATCAAAAACTTTGCCCATCTTAACGGAGTGTGCTAGAAAGATGGGCAAAGCTATTTTTAGCCTATTTACTGTTCTTGGCAATCATGTATCTCGCTAGCATGATATTTTGTTGGGGCTTTGTTTTAGCCAGGTAATCGTTAAAATAGTCGGTGGTCATTAAATCTACCTGTTGTGCGTAGGTTCTGTTTTCCTTCGCCTTGCCATATAATCGGCTCACCGTAACCTGCTTAAAATCGTTGGCCTGGTAATTGGCTAATTCGGTATTGGCCACTTTTTTATCATTGATCCATACGCCATATTCATTGGCATTTTTAAAAGCTTCAAATTGTGTCGCCGATGGAGTTTTTTGCTGTAATCTTCTTTGTCGAATAAAGATAATCTTTACTTCTCTTTGCTGGGCAACCGACATTCGGGTATAAATGGATTCTAGTAATTGTTTTTCTTCGGCTGTAACCTTTTGAAGTTGGATTGATTTGTTGGCGGTATACTTATCCTCGATAGCGCTGTATTGTTTCATTTCCGCTAAAGAAACGCCATCTTTTGTAGAAGTGGTCTGGGTGGTCGATCCGGGTGCTGCTTGCTTGCTGCTGTTGAATTTTACTTGTGCGTCTGTTCTTGTGCTGAACAAAAATAGGGCAAGGCCAAGTGTTGGAATCAATAAAAACTGCTTTCCTAGCACAATTTTTTGGTTAAGGGTCTTGTTCATCATAATTAATCTTTTTTTAATGGTTAGGTAAGTAAATTGACTGGTTAATGTCAATCGATTTTGTTTAGAGATATGCTGCAACAAAATCAGCTGATAGCTTGAAATATCCTGAAAGAGCTCGATTACATTTTCATCGGCTAAATATTCATGGTTGGTTTGAATGGCCTTGCGATAAAAATAGAGCACCGGATTAAACCAAAAGAAAATACGCAGGAATTCGACAAGCAGCACATCAATAGAATGCTTTTGCCGAACGTGAGCCAACTCGTGTTGCAGGATTTCCTCGGCGATCTGTTGCTGCTCATAATCGCTTTGGTTGACAAAAATATACGACATAAAGCTGTATGGCACAGTAATTTTTTCGTCGAGGATGATCTTGGTGCCATGCCAGGTTGTCTTTTTGCTCCTTTTTATCTGTAGCCAAAGGCGATAAATGTTGCGGCCAAATCTGAAAAGCAATAAGATGGTAATCCCTGCGTAGCCAGCGGCCAAAAGATAAGGCCAATTGTTGCTTGGCTGTTGCACAAAGGAAGCTTGGCCGATGGGTGCTGCCGTATCGAATGGGCTATTGTAATTGTTTAAATAGGTCGATGTTTCATGCAGCAAAGCTGTAGAAGACTGACTGATGCTGATTAGCGGGATGACCAAAGCTAAAGTTAGGCTGGCCAACAAATAAAATCTCTTAAAGCGGTGTATCTTCTCTTTTTCCAGCAGGAAAAGATAAGCGATGAAAAATAGTATCGAACATAGGATGAATTTTGCCAAATACGTGATCATGATTCTCCTTTCTTGATTTGGGCCTCTACAATTTTCTTAAGTTCTTCCAGTTCGTTCTGGCTTAACTTCGTATTTGTGGCAAAGAAGGAAGCAAACTGTAAGGCAGAATTGTCGAAATAATCCTTGATCATTCCGTTTACATGCTTGGAGAAGTAGTCGCTTTTTTTGATCAGTGGGAAATAAGCCCTCGAATTGCCGTAAAGTTGATAGCCGACAAACTTTTTTACCTGCATTCTTTTCAGTAAAGTAGCAATGGTGGTCGTTGCAGGCTTCGGATCGGGGTAGGTTTCTATAATTTCCTTCATGAAAATTTCGCCTTTTTTCCAAATGATTTCCATTAATTGTTCTTCGGTTTTCGATAAGCTCATGTCTACGTATTTAGAGTTAACTCTACAAATGTAGAATAAATTCTGAAATTGCAAATGTTTCCTGAAATATTTTATTCCAGCTAGTCTAGCAAACGGTTAAAAAAGAAACAGGCCAATCGATAAAGATTGGCCTGTTGTTAGGGCTAGGCTTATGTATTTACAGGTTTGCCTTTTTGTATAGTCCGATTTCGCTAAGCGTTAAACATACCGGCGATTGGGTAATGTTGATGCGTACTTTGCTTGCCGTAACGGGTTCAGGCAATTTGATAAGTCTTTTGGCCCCAATGCTCGTTCCATCATAAACTTTCTCCCAAGTATTGTTTTTTAAGACTTCAATGTTGTAGCCTTCTATTCTTTGGCCCAAGGGAATAAACTCCTGCAGACTAATGATATCGAATGTTTGAGGGGCTTTTAAGCTGATTTCTAAACTGGCTTGGTGCACATTATCGGCAGTTGCCCAAAAAGTTTGCTTATTGCCATCTAAAAGCGTGGCTGGGCCGTGGGTTTTATCTCTGGTATTGCTCGATTTGATGCTGGCGCCTTTGGCCAGGTTTTGGGCAAAAGTCTGTTTAACCATCTGTCCGAAGGTTTGCAGGGCGGCCACATCGTCGTCGTGCAAGAGGCCTCTGGTATCGGGTGCCAAACCTAAATCTAAGGCTGCGCCATGGCCAACGCTTTTCAAATAAAGATCGAATAGGGTTTCGGGCGTTTTAGGTTTTTGCTTGGCATGAAAAAACCAGCCGCTTCGCAAAGGCACATCGCATTCGGCAGGCATCCAGAATTTTCCGTTCCTAATTCCGGCCGGACTTTCTGGATAGTTGGCCTGTCCCGGAACGGCCACGTTTTTGCCTTGTGGAGGCATGGGTGTAAAAGTGGCCCAGCTGGTTTCAGCTGCATGTCCCTCTTCGTTGCCCACCCATCTTACATCAAGGCCTACATCGCTAAATATATTGGCCATGGGTTGCATTTTACGGGTAATGGCCCAGGTATTTTTCCAGTCGTAGTATACGGTGTTATCAATGCTTCTTTTCTCGCGGGCACCGCCATAATAACCATCGCCACCGTTGGCGCCATCGTGCCAGCTCATAAACAGCTGACCGTAATTGCTGTACAGTTCTTTAAGCTGCGCCTGGTAAATGGCCAGGTAGTTCGGTGTGCCGTATTGTGGGTTGTTTCTGTCCCATGGCGAACAATACACGCCGAATTTGAGGCCGTATTTTTGCGCGGCGAGCTGTACTTCCTTCACCAAATCGCCTTTGCCGTTTCTGAACGGACTTTTAGAAATGTTGTAGGACGTGGTTTTGGTTGGCCACAAGGCAAAGCCATCGTGATGTTTGGCCACGAGGATGATGCCCCTTAAACCGCCGGCCTTAGCTGCTTTTACAATCTGTTCGGCATCAAAATTAGTCGGATTGAAAATTTTCGGATCGGCATCGCCATAACCCCATTCCTTGTCTTCGAAGGTGGTTGGTGTAAAATGGATAAGGCCGTAAACTTCTACATCGTGCCAGGCCAATTGTCTTTTAGACGGTGTGGCACCATAAGGCTTGATGGGTTTTTGGGCATAAGCAAAGCTGCACACGAAAAGGCAGCAAATCAGTATTTTGTTCATGGGAATAGATTTGGTAGCTATTCAAACTTAACCCTAATTTTTGGATGGCCATTAAACTATATTGGCTTTTCATCAAAGGATATTGGAAAAAGCATGCACTTCCAAAACTACTCCAGCGTTGCTTATGAATTCAGTTTCTCTTTTATAAAACGCTTGATCCTTGCCCACAAACTGCCTTTGCGATTGGCCAGGAAGTGTTTAATGGCCTGATAAGCCTGCTCGTTTTCGGCAATGAGGGTTGGAAACTGCTTAATGGGTTTGGGGTTGATGATAACGTTGTAAATATCGCTCAGTCCCGAATGGATGCCGCTGCCATCGTGGCCAATATTGTTGACCAACGATTGCGAAGGGTTTAAGGTCAATCCGCCTCTTAAAAAAATAGAAGCATACCAACGGATAGCCCAGGAGTTGTTTTTGCCGTTCTTGAAATCCTGCATTTGTTTCCAGAAATTCATGGTGTTTTCGATGGCAAAGGCGTGTTTCTTTTTGGAGTCGAATTGCGCCAGCAAAGTATCAATGTTGGGTTCGAAATGTTGCCAAGCCCTTGCCCAGGTAGCCCAGCCCCAGCTGGTGGCCGCCCTGTAAAAGAAGCTTTCGGGCAGGCTTTCGTCCTTAAGCGCATACATGTAGGCCCCAATGTGCATTACTTTCTCTTCGTCGCGATAACGGTTTAGCGCCTCGTTAAAATAGGTGAGGGTATAGGGCGATGAAATCAGGTCGTCTTCGAAAACAATGGCCTGTCCGTAGGTTTGGGTAAGCCGACTAACACCCGCAATAACCGAATTGGCCAGTCCCATATTGGTTGGACTTTCAATAATTTCGACAGTTTTAAAGCCCTCTACCTTTTTGATGAACTCCCTTACCTCTTTCACCTTGTCTTCGTCGGCTGCGGTTTTGGGCCCATCCGAAAAGATAAAAAGCCTACTTTCCGATGCCAATTCGTTCTGTTGCAAAAACTTTAGGGTCCGCTCGGTATGCTTGGGACGGTTGTATACAAAAAGGGCTATAGGCGCAAAGTGCTGCATTAAATGGGGTTGTTAAGTAGCCACAAAGATAGGAGATGAATCCTTTGCTTGGATAAGTTGTTTGATTCTACCTGATAATTGTAACGCTGCCGGTATAGATAGTCGATTTTTTGTCGTTGAGCGCAATGGCGTAATAATATACCCCCACTGGCAAGGGTTTGTTTTTGTGCTTGCCATCCCAGCCTCCAGCATAATTGAAAGCCTGATAAACCATAGTGCCATTCCTGTTGTAAACCGTCAACTTGGAGCCTAAGTGGCTGTCAAGGTTCTTGATTTCCCAGGTATCGTTAACGCCATCCAAATTGGGCGAGAAGGCGTTGGGTATTTGGATTTCTTTGACCACCCTAACCGTTACCGAAATGGTTTTGATACAAGCATCGCCGTAATTAACCTGTAGCGTATAGGTGGTGGTTTCGGTAGGGCTGGCATTTGGACTGAGCACATCGCTTTGATCGAGACCAGTTTGAGGGCTCCATACAAAAGTGTAGGGAATATTACTGCTTAAATTGGCACTTACGCCAAGATTAATGGTTTTGCCTAAATCAACAAACTGCTGGCTTGGCGCCTGTAAAATCAAGGCTGGATAAGACATGAGTGTGAGCTCCGAACTGCTGGAGGTTTGGCAATCCGGATTATCAATGGTCCACCTTAATTTAACCGGTTGGCCTTGCGGCAAATTGTTGATGGTAGCCTTCGGGTTATTTACATTTTGAGCCGTAAATGGCTGATAGCCGATTGGAGAAACAACCTGCCAACTTCCGGTTTCATTGGGCAAAACAGGGTTGGAATCGAGCGTTACCCTGCTCACGTTGCAATAGCTTGCATCTGGCCCTGCATTGGCAATGGTTGCCACAGGATACACCTCTATCTTTAAAATATTGCTCAAACTTGTACAATTAGTGGCTTTTGTGGTTCTCCTAAAATAAGTGGTTTGAGAAAGCGAGTTAACGGTCAGGTCTTTCGAGCTGCCTGCTATGGCCTGCCATGAAGCGCCATCAATGCTTTGCTCCCAACTGAAACTAATCGTAGCATTTGAGGCACCGCTTGGGTTGTTGCCTGTTAGTTGCAAATTGTTTACCGTACCGCTGCAAAAAACTGTAGCGCTTGCGCCAATCAGGTTATTGAAAGTAGTTGACGCAACAGCAACCTCATATTTCGAGTCGTAATAAATCATGTTGCCAACGGTTACCTTTCTTCTGTAATCAAATTGAATTGTACTGTTTCCAGTGTTTTGATCGGCAGTTAGGCTGAGGTTTTGTTGGCTTTCGCCAGGTAAATCGGTCCAATTGCCATTCACCAGTTTTTGCCATTGAAAAATAGGTTGAATATCATTATTGGTATCGCCAGTTAGCGTGAAGGTATTTTCGGAGCACACATCCAATTGGGTTGTCTTGTCTACAATAATCCTCGTACTGGCTACAACAGTACAGTTTTGGCCATAACTTATGGTCAGCGTATAAAGAGTGGTTTGTAAAGGGCTTGCCGTAGGATTTAACTTGCTGTCGTCGTCAAGTCCGGTTGAGGGGCTCCATTTAAAGGTATAAGCGGTGTTGGGGTCGGGTGTAAAGGATGCAGGGATCACCATGCTTTGCCCTTGGTTAATAGTGGTGCTTGCCGGTATAGCAACAATCGGTTTGGCGTAGTTATAGAGTTTGAGTTCGGCATAGGAAGTACTGCCGCAGCCCTGCAGTTGTTTGATGGTCCACCTCAGGATGATTTCCTGGTTCTGGGGGATGTTAGTAATAGTGGCTTTAGGGTCGTTGAGGTTGGCTGCCGTAAAAGGATTGTAGCCCACAGGACTCATCACCTGCCAAGTACCTGTTTCATTGGCAGCAGGCAAGTTTGCACCCAAGGTCAGCGTTGAGGTTTCGCAAAGCTGGATGTCGGCGCCTGCATGAGCCGAGGTAACCGCTGGGTATACTTCTATTTTCAAGACATTGCTCCATACGCTACACGTATTCGATTTGGTGATTCGCCTAAAGTAAGTGGTTTGGGTAAATGGCTGTGGCGAAAAGTCTTCGGTATTCGAATTACTGATGTCGGTCCAGTCTGTTTGATTGCTGCTCTGTTGCCACACAAAAACCGAAGCGATAGAGTTTGCTCCATTCGGTGCAGTGCCATCTAAAGTTAGGGTAGCAGTTCCGTTGCAGAAAACAGTCTGTGTGGTGCTAATGAGGTTATTGGTGGTAACAGCATGAAGGGTCAAGGTATATTCAGAATCATAGGTGTCGTTGCCACTAGCACTTACTTTTCGCCTTAATTCAATGATCAAGTCGCCATTGCCATTGTTGGCCGGGCTCTGGAAAATATAATCTGATTGGTTCGAAGTGTTAGGCGCGTTGATCCAATCCCCATTGCTATCTTTGATTTGCCATTGAAAGGTGGCATTCGATGGTGCTCCGGGTTCGCCATTTAAACTAACGGTTTCTTCAGAGCAGGCTTCCCGTTTCCCTGATTCCGCTACGGTTACTTCAACCGTCCAAATATAATTTACACAGTTAGACGAGATGATGTAAGGCTTGGGATTGGTAAAATCAAGCTCCGTATCAGAAAGTGGGGTAAGCACACCAATGTCGGTTTGCACAGTAGGCCTTAATTTGGTGACATCGGTGCCTTCTTTCACCTTTATTTTTATTCTCTTGTTTACGTTGTCGATTACTGCAGGTTCACTCTGCTCGGCTAGTGCAAAGGAAATGATCAAAGGATCGCCTGTGAGCTTAACTTGGTTGAATTTGGAGATATAGCCATCCGAACTAAAATTCTTGGCGGTTAAGTTCAGTTCGCAGGTGGACGGATTAAAATCAACCGTGCTGCAAAAGGCGCCACCTAACAGTACATTTTTTTTAGAATCGACAGCTATTTTATGGCCATAGTTTCCTACGCAGCTGCTGCCAAAGTTAAATGCCCAGAGGTAATCGCCTGTGCCACTAAATTTTCCGAAAAAGGTATCGCGGTTGCCATGATAGGTAATGGTTTTGCTGTTGGTGCCATCGGAAAAGGTAAGCGATTGATCAAAAAAGCCACCGATGTAAACACTGTTCTCCACATCGGCCGTAATATAGTAGCTATACGGATTTGAGGCATTGCCTTGGATGTTTCTGGCCCAAACTACTCTGCCGTTGCTGTTGTATTGGGTAACAAAGAGGTTTTTGGCGCCAACAGCGGTAAGCGATTGCATGTTCGTGGCCGATTTGAAGTCGATCTGACCCGAATAGACCCCAGTTAAAAACACATCGTTTGTTGGACCAACTGCAATAGATGAAACCGTTTGCGAGCCTGATGCTTCGATTTCATTGGCCCAAACCAAATCGCCATTTGTACTGTACTTGCCAATAAAATAGGTAGGTACAGATTTGGAGAGGTTATAGGCCGGTCCCTTAGGGTTGAGGTTTACGCCCCCAACAAAGTAGCCCATCACTAAAATATCATTATTCGAATCGGTTTTTACGCTCTTGATTTCATCGTCGCTAAAACTGCCGATGGCATAAGCCCATAAAGTATTGCCATTGGGGTCGTATTTAACCATAAAGCCATCTAAACCGCCCTTATTGGTCAGGGTAAAACTTCCAGAAGTTATGCTTGCAGAGCCGTATGCGCCTACAAAAATCACATTGCCGTTGTTGTCGGTAGTGACCACGTGGCCTCGTTCGGTGCCGAAACCTCCCAAACCCTTAGCCCATAAAAAATTTCCATTGGCATCGAGCTTCACAATCAAGGCGTCATCGCCACCTGCGCTGCTTACATTGAAAATACCGGGTCCTGGATCGCAATCGATAATGCCCGACCCAAATGAAGCGCCCAGGATTACATTGCCACTAATGTCGACGGTAAGATTGTTCACTTGGTCCAGGCCTGATCCGCCAATGGATCTTGCCCAAAGCAGTTTGCCATCAGCCGTGTATTTGGCGATAAATATATCGTAGTTACCATTAGAATTCAGGTCTACCGCTGGCGATACGCCTGAATGATCGACGGTGACCTTGCCTTGAAAGTTCCCAGCCACGTAAACATTGTCGAACTTATCAACGGCTATACCCGTCAGTTTGCTCTCTCCTGTGCCTCCAATGTCTTTTACCCAATCGGGTATAGGCTGTTGTTGCGCAAGTGCGGTACTAGAAAAGAGGCCGAAAAGCAATAAAAAGAATAACCGAGGGAAGAGCTTGCTGACGAACATTAATTTAATACGGATGTGAATCAACAGTAAATGTAAAAGAAATATTCAAGTTTGTTGCCACTTTAGGCTGGTACGCTTTGCTCCCAAGTTTAGCACAGGCCATTTAAAAGCTTAAAAGTTATATTTTTTCCGAACAAAAATGTTTCTTTGTGTCCGATAAAGCAATTGGGCTTTAAAATAATTACGGCAACGGTTTTAACAAACAAGGCTTAATGATCAAGAACCTCAAACGAATTCTTTCAAAATATCTTCCTGTCCATTATTTTCAGTACAGCAGGTCTTACAGCCAAGACGGAGAAGACATGATTTTAAAGGCTCTTTTTGAGCAAAAAAAGAATTATAAAGGTTTTTTTGTGGATGTGGGTGCCCATCATCCCGTTAGGTTTTCCAATACCCAGTACTTTTACAAGCGAGGCTGGCGAGGCATCAACATCGAGCCCACACCAGATGCGATAAAGGCCTTTAGGCTTTTTAGGAAAAGAGATATCAACCTGAACATCGGCATAGGCGAAACCAGGGGAGAATTGAAATTCTACTGCTTCAATGAACCTGCCCTCAACAGCTTTTCTAAAGAAGTTTCAATGCGCGTTGATGCCGAATCGAACAAGTATAAAATCATCAAGGTGCTCGATATCCCTGTATTGCCCCTGGCCGAAGTTTTTGACCAGTACCTGCCTAAAGGTCAAACCATCGATTTTTTGAGCATCGATGTAGAAGGCCTCGATTTTCAGGTATTGCTGTCTAACAATTGGGAGCTTTACAAGCCCAGCGTAATCTTGGTAGAAGAAAACGTTGATGTAGACGCCATCAAAGATTCGAAAATCTATACTTTCCTTAAAGAAAAGGGCTACAGCTTTTTTGCCAAAACGTTGCGTACCTGCGTTTATCGGTTAAACCCTTAATTTTTGAGCAGTTTTTGAAAGGTGCTGATCAGCAATAATGATTTGAGCATCATCAGGCCCTGCTTGCGGGTTTTCGGAATGAGGATAATGAGGAATGTGGATGAAAAATAGGCGATAACGGTTGCAATGGCCGTACCCATCATGCCCATTTTGGGAATCAGGATAAAGTTAAGCACAATGTTGATGACGGCGCCCAATCCGGTGCGCACAAAAGTAAGTTTGTTGTAGCCCTCGGCAATCAGGAACTGGCCGCTGGCTACCCCCAGAAACACAAAAATACTGCCCCAAACATGTACCGAAAGTACTGGTGCGGCCGATGCGTATTCGGGTTTGAAAAATTTGTAGATATAAGGCGCGGCAATGGTGATAAAAATGGCGAAAGCCAGGCTGAGCCACACCATCAGGTCGAAGAGGTTTTGCAGGCGTTTCTGGTAGCGGTCAACATCGTCGCGTTTGGCATTGAGAATGGCCGGAAACAAGGAAGTAACAATAGCTACCGGCATAAAGTTAAGGGCTTCGCTAAAACTGACCACCGTGGCATAGGCCCCCGAAGCCTCGGTACCTTCTTTATGGCCCAGAATCTCTTTAAGCATAATCGAATCGATTTTCATGTAAATAGAAACCATAATGCCCGAAATGATCAATGGCCAGGATAAATGCAATAGGTGTTTGGCCAATTGCCTGTCATAACTCCATTTAAAAATGCTGCGGCCTTTCCGCTGGTAAGTGAAGATATAGCCAAACGAGAGCAACAGGATATCGAAGGTAAAGGCGGCCACAAAATAAAGCAGGCTGGCTTTGCCTACAATGAGCAACAATTTGATGCCGGCCGATAACAGGTTACCCAAAATCTGTACCTGCATGATGTATTTCGACTGTACTTCGCTCTGAAAATAGGAATCGATTACCGTGAACGACTGAAACAAGCCGCTAAACGACAGGATAAAAATGATAAGGTAAGGCACGTCGGAGAGCGGAAAGAGCTGCCAGGCCAAGAAAATGGCCGGAATACAGAGCAATCCCGCAATCGCTTTTAAAGTAAAAGCCGTACCCAATATCTTGTCTCTGTTTTGTGGCGACTGGTGTAGCGTTTTAACAATAAAGCTGTCTAAGCCTAGTCCGGCAATAGAAGCAAACAGAAAGATATAAGAGGTAGAAGTGTTCAGGATACCATTGTTGTACGATAACAGGTAGTTGGCTACTTTTATGCTGATCAGCATCTTGATGGCCGCACTGCCCACCCGGCCAAACATCAATAGCCCTGTATTTTTGAAATACTTTTTCAGGGCTTCCTCGTCAAAACCTTTAATGGCCGGTAGTTTCATAAACGCAAAGATGTGAAAATATTTGGGCTATCTTCAAAATTATGCATGTTGCAGAAAGTTGCGTTCTATGCGTTGCAGCTGTTTTAAATGATGGTTGAGGTGTATTTCGATAAACCTCAACCATTGCCTGGCATTTAAATAGCCCAATCGAGGGTGCTTCGTTTTGATTTTCGGGTTGGCTCCATCAACCTGCGGATAAAGCTTGGCCAGCTGCAATTCAAAATCGGTGATGAACTGTTGGGCATTGGCCAAAGTAATTTTCTTCACCCTATCGGCCATGCGTTTGGGCACCTTGTATCTTTTCCCGGGTGGCAATTGGCCAAAAAACAGCACCAGTTTTACGCCAAGGGCCGTAGGCTTGTTTTCGCCTTCGTTTCTGATGCAGTTGTGCATGGCCATCAACGAAAGCAAACTGGAATCGAAAATATGCGAATACACTTCGCTGTAGCTCCAGCCACCCATGGGCGGGGCTAACTGAAAATTATCCTCCCTAAACGTATGCAGCCTTTGCTGGTAGGCATTGACTAGTTGATTAATGGAGCGGTGTACCCGGGTTAAATTCATGCTTTAATTTAAGCTTTATTGCTGGCGCCTCAAAAAATCGAGCAAGGCATCTTGGTTGCTTTTAAAAGTAAAAACGTCTTTTAGGGTAAAATAGCGTTGAGGATCTGCAATATAAGGATAGGCCAGCTTGGCACAGGCCAGCGCCTTGTCTTCAAACGAATAAAGTTTAAGCAGTTCGGCAAGCTGTGCCGTACTGAGTGCCGAGCTCTGGAAAGTTACCTGTAACAGCTTGGTCTTGTTGTCATCAAAGCTCTCGCGCTTGATCTGGTTTCTTAATTGTTCGAAGGTAACAACATCCATTCCTCGAGCTTGTCGCGATGAAGGATTGTTTTTGATAAAGTTCAAAAATTCGTCTTTGGTATTCATAAAGGTAAACGAATTGGCCAAAGAAAAATATTGCTGCGGATCGCCGATTAACGGCCACAGACTTTTGGCCAGGCTCAATTTTTTGTCGTCGGTGGTAAAACCTTGTAACAAAGTGGCCAGCTGATCGGTATAAAGCCTGTTGTTGGTGGTGTAAGCCAGAATGACGTTTGTTTTGGCATCGTCAAAAGCTTCCTTTTTTACCATGGCTGCAAGGTTTTCGAAATTGGCCACATTGGTATTGCCCGGTCTAGTTGGCGATACGATGCCCGTATTGTAGGCGCCGGCATAATCGTCGAAATCGTCTAAAGCATATTGCCTGTTTCTGTACAGGTTCAGTTCTTTGGTTTGTCTTAGTCCTTGCCTGATCGAATAGCTGAATACGATACGTTCATCTGGTCTGACATTGATTCTGCCACTGTAGATTTTCTTGTTGCCCTGTACAATAGACAAGGTTGGCGAAGCATTGTAGACATCGTAGAACCTAAAACGGCCGTTTGTAGAGCCTACAAATTCATTGTCGAGGTAAACGGTAAAAGCACCTCTGTCTTCAACTTCGATAAAAACTTCGGCTTTGGTGCGGTTGCTTTGCGCAAAAGCCAGCTGCGCACTCCAAAGTGCCAGGGCCAATAAAATAATCTTCTTCATTTGTTTCAGTTTTGTGTGTGTAAGGCCTAGTTCAAAGATTAAACCGAAAATTGTTAAGAAATGTTAAAAATGTTCCAACAGTTCTTCCAGGTGGGCAATTTCCCATTCTACATCTGCCGGCCTGCTTATTTTTAGAGGATTGAAAAAGATGGCCTTCAAACCGAAAGCCTGGGCACCGCGAATATCGGCCTCTAAACTGTCGCCAATCATGATGCTTTCGTCTTTTTGGGCTCCTGCTTTTTGCAGGGCATGTTCAAAAATAGCTTTGTTGGGTTTGTTTACACCCACATCTTCAGAAATAATAACCTGTGTAAAATAGGGGTTCAGTCCCGAAAGCTCCATTTTGGTTAAGGTAGTTTCCTTAAAGCCATTCGAAATGATGTGCAGCTGATATTTGTTTTGCAGGTAAGCCAATACTTTGTTGGCACCGTCGAAAAGATTGGTTTTGGTAGGGCTGATCTTTACATAATCGTCTTCAAACTGTAACGGAACAGCCTCTGGTTTAACACCCAGTTCCAAAAAGGTCGACCTGAAACGTTCCTCGCGCAGAGTTTCCTTGGTAATCTGGCCCAAGTGGTATTGTGCCCAAAGGCGATGGTTGTTTTCGGTGTAGCGGTCAATAAATTCCTGTGCCGAATGGAGGCCCAATGCCCTGAGCTGATACACTTCATAAAGCTCCATCAATGTTTCTTGGGCATTGCGGTCAAAATCCCAAATGGTATGGTCAAGGTCGAAGAAAATATGCTTAATCGGTAATTTCACAGTCGTAAAATTTTGAAGGTTTGAAAACAGGGCGTTACGATGGCAAAGGTAGGATAAAGCAATCGGCTATTAAAGGTAAGGCGCTACTTTTGTTTCGATGGTGGCAATCAGTTCCTCGTCCATGTAGGTGTATTCGTCCGGAATATCGAGCACCACGACAGACTTGCCCGCCAATTCGGCTTCGAAATTTTCGAATAGCCTTTGTTTATGCTTCTTTTCCATCACAAAAATCAAATCGGCCCAATTGATGTGTTTGTAATTGATCTTAATTCTGGCACTTTGCGCCGTGCCTGCCGACCTAACCTGATGCACAGGATGGTTTTGATAAATGGTTTCGGCGGTAGCGCTACGCCATTTGTTGCGGCTGCACACAAAAAGGATGTTCATTCGATAAAAGACTAGCTTTTGATGCCGTAAGCCAAGTCGCCGGCATCGCCAAGACCCGGAACAATATAAGATTTGCTGGTCATTTCGTCGTCTATGGCACCCACCCATAAATCGGCCTTGGGCAAATTGGCGCGCACATGCTTAACGCCTTCTGTACTGGCAATGGCGGCAATGATATGCAATTTCCTGATCTGATAACGATTGATGAGTTCTTTGGCACAAAGTACCATGCTCAGGCCCGTAGCCAACATCGGATCGGCCAGAATCACCACTTTGCCTTCCAGGTCTGGCGCAGAGATGTGTTCCATTTGGATAATGAAATCACCACTCTTTTTGGTTTTGCGATAGGCCGTGATGAAAGCGCAATCGGCACGATCAAAAACGCTTAAAAGACCGTGCTGCATAGGCAAACCGGCTCTCAAAATGGTAGCCAATACGGGTTGGTCTTCTAAAACCGTGCTCTTGGCAGTGCCCAATGGCGTTTGGGTCTGTACTTCCTGATAGGTTAGCGTTTTGCTGATCTCATAAGCAAAAAAAGCACCCAAGCGTTCGAGGTTTTTCCGGAAACGCATCGAATCTTTTTGGATTTGCTCGTCGCGGAGTTCGGCAATAAAAGTATTGGCAATAGAATTAGTTTTGCTCAGGTCGAAAATCATAGGGTAAATATACCAAATTGCAATTTGATTGTTGAAGGGTTAGGCGGTTTAATTGCGAAAGAGAAGCAATTGAGGTTATTGTTGAATTGCCAAAAGGAAACGATTGGGTTGAGTCATTAAGAATATGAAGTGGTTGAGGTATATTGTTGAATTGTTAAATGGTTTGATGACCGGTTGGAACTGAGAATCTATGGTTAAATCGTTAAACGGATTGATTAGTCAACCGAAAACTGCTAACTGAAAACCGCCAATTGATTTAAGCGTTAGCCGCTTGTTTGAGCAGATGTTCGTAAACAGCTTTCCAGCCTTTCCAAGGGCGGGCTTCCGATAGCGATTCATTGTGCCAAAGGCTCGAAAAAGTGCCACCTACCAGTCTGATGTTGGCTATCAGTTCGTCTATTTGTGCCATGGCTTGCTGCGGACTGAGCTTAAGGTACTGTTGCAGGGTAACATCCATTACGGCAAAGGGATGAATTTTAAGGTGTGTTTGCTTTTCCAATTGCAGGTCGTACCAAAAAAACGGCGTGCAGGTTCCGGCCCTAAAACCCACTTGCGACGCATAGCCCATCGAATAGTCGTGGTTAATACCGGCTTTAATCAGCTGCAGGTAGGTTTGGGGCAAATGCACTTTTAAAAAATGCTGACGAGATGAATCTATCTTTTGCCTGCTAATCTGCTCCAGGTTTTGCAGTTCTTCGCTAATCTTGTGCGTTTCGGTGTTGGAGGCATAAGAAGGATGCAATCCAATGCTCGCGTATTGTGCCGTTTCGAAAATCAGGCTTTTGAAAACCTCTTCGTTAGGATCTAGGTTGCTGTCGAAGGCGTTGTTGTTGGATTTGGCCAATAGAAAGAAAAAAATCGGACTTAAGCCATGCTCGGAATGGATTTGTTTCAAATAGTCGTAAGTGTCGAAAGGATCGTTATTGCCGAGCCCGGTTTTGATGATCGACAGCATTTTGTCGGTTTTCAGTTGCCGGGCCGCCTTGAAAAACCGGATGGTATTTTTTAACAAGCCACTCGAACGAAAATGATAGGCACGATCAACGTCGATAGTCGGCACAAAACTGAACTTTCGCTTGGCAAAAACAAGTGATGGAAACCTTTTAAGCAGGATGTTTTTCAGCAGCAAGGCCCAGTTGTCGATAACCGGAACGGCTAATAGCCCAAGTTGATATTGCAGGCTCAGCTCGGCACGGAAACGGCCATGTTCATCGGCCTCGAAAGGGAGGTACTCTTCATATCTGCTCAAAAAATAGAAAGAAGCGGCAAAAACATCGAAAGGCAAAGCGCTATCGGCTACGGCAAAGGGTACCTGTTTATCGCCAAACTCGGTAAGTTCAATAGCAATAGGCACAATGGCATGCTGTTTGAGCAGGGGAGCGCTGGCAAAGAAAAGCTCATCAGCCAAAGGCTCATCGGCATAACTGATTTTAGGCTGTGCACTTGCCAAAAAATCTTGGGCAATGCCCGTAAATTCGAAATCGCAACCCAAAACTTCCCTCAAAACAAAGTTAAATGTGTACTTGATGCGGGGGGTAACCTTCGGACAGTAGATTAACAATTGCATAGTAGGGAGGATTATCATGTTAAGATAAGAACTTCAAAGAAACAATGGAAGTAACAAATAGTTGGGAAGATAAATTTTTGGTAATGGTTTTCCTGTAGATCGTCCATCCCTGAAAACCATGATTTTTGTTTTTTTTTATCGCCTATCAATTTGCTTCTTCGTTAGGAAGCCTAGTATTAAAAAGCTTTTTTCATTGATTTAGAAAGCTGTTTTTTGGTCTTTTTAATACCATTTAACAGTTTTTGGTGATTTTAACCAAATAAATACTAATCGATTAGTTTTGATATTAATTAATTAGTATTATCTTCGTCTTGTTGCTTGCCTGTTTCGGCAGGTGGAGCTTTTTTAGACTTCAGACGTCTATTAGGCTAAGCAACCAAACCAAATCAAAAAGATGAAAAGAATAAAAATACTTCCATTGCGCCCATCAACTACGAATTGTTTCGTAATTTTGATCCTGCTTTCTTTTTTCGGATTAGCGGCGAAAGCCCAAGAAAAACCCAAATTGCAGGGCTTGCTTAAAGACAGCGCCAGCCATGAGCCACTTTCTTTTGTAACCGTCAGTCTTTTAAAAACCGACTCTACAAAGGCTGTTGTTGCCAGTGTCTTATCCGATTCGACCGGCCGATTTGTGCTTCATGCAGATTCGGGCACCTATCTCTTGTCGTTCAATTTGTTCGGTTACCACAAATGGGTTAAGCCCATCAAAGTTAGTCAGCCTAACGCAGGCGATTTAACAGTGTATGTGCTGAAGCCCATGTCTAATCAGCTGAAACAGGTGGTGATAACCGGTCAGAAGCAATTGATTAGCCAAGACAAGGATAAATTGGTTTACAACGTAGAACAAGACGTAGCGGCCAGAGGCGAAAGCCTGACCGAGATCTTCAGGAAAATACCCATGCTCAGCGTTGATGGCGAGGGGAATGTACAGCTGAACGGGCAAACCAATTACAAGGTGCTGCTCAACGGTCGGGAAACGGCCATGTTTGTGGCCAATACCAAAGATGCCTTGCGGGGCTTTCCGGGCGTAGTGGTGTCGAAAATCGAAGTTATTACCAATCCATCGGCCAAATACGATGCCGAGGGTGTTGGCGGCCTCATCAATATCATTACCAAAAAAGGAATTATGGGCTATAACGGGTTTTTGAGTGCCTATTATTCTAACCTCAATTACCAAACCAGTACCAACCTCAGCGTACGCTCAGGCAAGTTTGCCATTACAGGTACGTATTTCTTAAGTGGAAACCACAACAACAAGGCGGGCATAACCAGCGAAACCTTGCCTTTGCAGCCATCCGCGTATCAAAGGAGGTTTTTGGAAGGCGAGCGCATAACCAATCGCTTTTCGAACGACGGAAATCTGGAAATGAGCTATAACATCGATACCCTGCAAACCATTGTGGCTTATGCCAATGTGGGCGGTGGCAACAACAAAAGCAGGTTTACTCAAAATATCACTACCGATTTTGCCAATATGGCTTCACAACATGATTTGTTTACGCAAAATGTAAGAAACAGCATCCCGACTTTTGGGCTAGGCAGTGATTTTATCAAGAAATTTAAAGGCAATGCCAATCGGGAGCTCAGTTTCAGGTTTAACGGGCAGTTTAGCAAAAACGATGGATTGAATACCAGTCTTATGGCCATGGCCAACGGCAACCTGTTTAGGCAAAACGACAGCTACTCCAAAAACAGGGAGTATACTTTGCAAAGCGATTACATCGAGCCGCTTACCCAATCGACGAGGTTAGAAACAGGTGCCAAGTTCATTTTTAGGGATGCCAATGCCAATTACCTGAGCTTGAGCAAAACCCAAGAAAGCGATCCTTTTGAACCCGATTATTCCAATTCGAACAATTTTGCCTACAAGCAGCAGGTGTACAGCGGCTACGGCTCGCTCTCGTTCAGTCTCAACAAGCTCAATTTTAGAACGGGGCTTCGGCTAGAGCACACTACCGTAGATGGCGATTTTTTGAGCTCGCACACCAACGTAAAGCAAAATTATACTTCGCTTATTCCAGATTTTTCGATGAATACCAAACTGAGTGATAAGTATACCTTGGTATTTGGCTATACCAAGCGTTTGCAACGCCCTTACATCAATACGCTTAATCCGTTTGTGAACAATAACGACCCGCTGAATATCTCTTTTGGCAATCCCAATCTCAGCGCACAGACCATCCATTCGCTAGCTCTTCAAAATCGTTTATTGATGGGACCTATTTTCATGTCGCTTATCCTCAATGCATCCTATACCGGCAACATGATTGTACAATACACCACTTTTAACGAAACCAATGGCATTAGCACCACGCAATATGGCAATTTGGGCAAAAACCGGGAGGCAAGCGCAACCTTTACATTTGCGGCCAATCTCCAAAAATTGAGGAGTGGTTTCGGTGGTACCGTTCGTTACAACAAAATTGAAAATACCGCTATGCCAACGCAGCACGAGCAGGGTTTTAGCGGGCAGGTGTATGGATTTTTCTCCTATAGCTTTTATAAGTCGTTATTTTTAAGCGGCAACGGCGGTGTGGGCAAGCCGGCCTATACGTTGATCAACACCGTAAACGCCTTCCCTTACTACCAGGTTAATATTGGTGCCGAGCTGTTCGATAAAAAACTGACCGCTTCGGTTAATTTCAATCGCTTTTTCAACAAATGGTTTACCGCTAAATCCTATACCGAAGATGCTAATTTCCGAACCTTATCTACTACAACTACGCCATATCGGGTCATCTATTTTGGCTTTACCTACAATTTTGGCAAGCTGAAAGAAAACCTGTCGAAGAAAAAAGGCGTAAACAACGATGATTTGATTAATAACTAGGGGCTGGTCCATAGTCCATGGACTATAGTCTATTCGTCTATGGACTATCATCCATGGACCATGGCCTATTCGCTAAAAACTCACGCTCAGTTCGCGGTTGGGGTAATTGTTGCGTGTACTTTTTCTAACGCCCCCTTTTTCTACGTGCAGAATGCTCATCTGATCGTCGAAGAGGTCGTAGAGAATGGTGTTGTTTACGGTTAGCGTATTTAAGGCACTCACGTTGTCGATTTCCAGGTACACGTTGGTGGCTTCGTTATCCTTTTCAAAGCCTACATAGCTAGCTTTTGCAGCTTTGCCATTTAAAATATACTGTAGGTTCAGGTTCATGTATTTCTTGATGAGCTCGTCCATGGCTTTGTGCATGGCTGGCTTTGAAAGATCGGTTTTGGCTTTAAACTGCTTGGCCAAAACGTTTTCGAAATCGTCGGTAAAAATGCGGCAGGTTATTTCCAGGCTTTTCTCTTTCGCGTTGAAATTAATCTCGGTGGTGCTCACGTGCAAAGGATGTTTGTCGCTCTTTTTCAGTCCGGCCGGAAGAAAAAAGAACAAAACAAGTAACAATTTTGAATAGAAGGCCTGCATTTGCAACAATGTTTCGTTTAAATATAAAAAAGAATCTAATTTAGACTCTGAAACAAAGTTAACAAGCTCTTTTGAATAAATCCCTAACATTCTAATGCCCTTAGCCGATTTTCTGTTCTACTTTAAACTAGGCTGGTCGCATATCGTAAGCCTCGATGCGCTAGACCATCAGCTTTTTATCTTGGCCCTGGTGGCGGTTTATACGGCCCGTAATCTTAAGCAGGTGCTGATTTTGGTTACCGCATTTACCATTGGCCATTCGCTTACCCTGTTGCTGAGCGTGTTGGATGTGGTCAGGTTTTCGAGCAAATGGGTAGAATTTCTTATTCCGTGTACCATTTTTATTACTGCGCTGAGCAACCTCTTTAAAAAAGACTTTTCTGCCAAGGCAGTCAATACAAATTATTATCTTGCATTGTTCTTTGGCTTGATCCATGGCATGGGTTTCGCCAATTCGGTGCGGATGATGTTGGCCAAAGACCAAAATATGGGTTGGGGCCTCTTTGGCTTTAACCTGGGTTTGGAAGTAGGGCAGGTGTTTTTTGTAATTATTATTTTGGCCCTTACCTGGTTTGCCTTGTCTTTTTTGAAGATCAAGCGCAGGGAATGGGTTATATTTTTATCGGCAGCCGTATTTAGCCTGGCTTTACAAATGGCTTTAGAAAGAATTCCTAACTAAACTATAGAAGAATGAACAAATTTTACAAAATCTTCTTTTCAATGGCGCTCCTAGGCCAAGCGGCTTTTGCCCAAAACATCTTGAACAATCCGGGTAGCAACCACGGCAACAAGTTCGAGCAGCTGGGCACCATTTTAAATACGCCTAACGAACAGCGTACCGCCAGCGGTGCACCAGGCGTAAAGTATTGGCAGCAACGTGCCGATTACAACATCAAGTGCGAATTGGATGAGAAAAAGCTGACCCTAACCGGTAGTGAAACCATTACTTACCACAACAACTCGCCCGATGTACTGACCTACATCTGGATCCAGTTGGACGAGAACGAGCACAACAATTTGCGCAATGCCAATTACCAGAGCAGTACCAGAATGCCGGCAGGTACTTCAAATGTACAGCTGGAAAAAATGACCACGCCAACAACTCCGGTTGATAATGGTTATGGTATTTCTATTGCCAAGATTACCGATGCTACCGGTAAAAAATTAAACTATACCATCAACAAAACCATGATGCGTATCGAAATCCCGGCTTTAAAATCGGGTCAGCAATACGTGTTCAATATCGATTGGAAATATAAAATAACCGATCGTATTGCAGGTGGTGGTCGTGGAGGCTACGAATTCTTCCCAGAAGACGGCAACTACTTGTTTACCATGACGCAATGGTATCCTCGCCTGTGCGTATACAGCGATTTTCAGGGCTGGCAAAACCACCAGTTTACCGGCAGGGGAGAGTTTGCCTTAACTTTTGGCGATTTTAAAGTACAAATGACTGTGCCGTCTGATCACATTGTGGGCGGTACCGGCGAATGTATCAACTACAGCGCGGTGCTTAGTCCAGCCCAGTTGGCCAGGTACAACAAAGCCAAAACCAGCACTACTGCTCCTGTAGAAGTGGTAACCTTGGCGGAAGCTAAGGCGGCTGAAGCCAAAAAATCGGAAGCCAAAAAAACTTGGGTTTTCCAAGCTAACAATGTCCGTGATTTTGCCTGGACAGCCTCCCGTAAATTTGTTTGGGATGCCATGGCTCAACCTATTGCCGGTCGAAACGTCATGTGCATGAGCTTTTATGGCAAAGAAGCCTATGGTTTGTACAGCAAGTTCTCGACCAGAGCAGTAGCCCATACCATTAAAACTTATTCAGATTTTACCATTCCTTACCCATATCCGGTTGCGCAAAGCGTTGAAGCCGCCAATGGCATGGAATATCCGATGATTTGTTTCAACTATGGTCGTACAGATGCCGACGGGACTTATAGCGAAAGCACCAAAAACGGGATGTTGGGCGTAGTAATCCATGAGGTTGGGCATAATTTCTTCCCAATGATCGTAAACAGCGATGAGCGTCAATGGACCTGGATGGACGAAGGTTTGAACTCTTTTGTAGAATACCTGACCGAAGAACTTTGGGACAATAAATTTCCGAGCAAAAAAGGACCGGCTTATACCATTGTGCCTTACATGAAGTTGCCAAAAGATCAATTGGAGCCAATCATGTCTAATTCGGAGAACATCGTCAACTTTGGACCAAATGCTTATTCTAAACCGGCAACGGCATTGAATATCCTGCGCGAAACCATCATGGGTCGTGAGCTGTTCGATTACGCTTTCAAGGAATATTCGAGAAGATGGGCATTTAAACACCCTACGCCTGCCGATTTGTTCAGAACCATGGAAGATGCCAGTGGCGAAGATCTGGATTGGTTTTGGAGAGGCTGGTTTTTTGGTACCGATGCCTGCGATATCTCATTGGATAGCGTAAGGTATGCCAAAGCAGATTATCCAAGCGGAAATGCACCTGCAGGTGGCCGTATGATGGGTGCCAACAGGGGCAACAGAATCGAAAAACCAGCTGTAAATGCATTCGAAGATATTTCTAAGATCAGAAACCGCGAAGACAACAAGATCAAGTTTTATACCGATAAGGATTTGGCCGCTAGAGATTTCTACTGGAAATACGACAGGGGCTTGGTAGAAATTGATACCACTTTGGCACCTAAAACAGCACAGCCTGCGCGTTTGCCAATGGAAGAATTTACAGCCGAAGAAAAAGCCAAATATGCCAACAAGTTTTTCTATGAACTGAACTTTGGCAACAAAGGAGGCTTGGTGATGCCGATTATCGTAGAGTTTACCTTTAAGGATGGCTCTAAGTTTGTAGATAGGATTCCAGCGCAAATTTGGCGCTTAAACGAGCAAAAAGCTTCTAAATTCTATGTATACGATAAAGAAGTGGCTTCGATTAAACTAGATCCGATGCGCGAAACTGCGGATATCGACGAAAGCAACAACACTTGGGGTTCGGGCGCACAGCCGTCAAAATTCCAGTTGTTTAAAGTAAGATCGGCCAATGCGGCGCCAGCTAGGGGACAATCTGTTGGCTCAAACCCAATGCAACTCGAAAAGAAAAGCAAATAATTGCGTTTAGCAAAGACTAAAAGGCTGTACAAAGAAATTTGTACAGCCTTTTTTATGGGGTTGAATCATTTTCCAATCAGTGTCCTGTGGCCCACAGGACACTGATTGATGTTATTTCTTGAAATGGTCTGTGTGCCATAAACCACAGAGATAAAACCGAAAAGGCTGTACAGAGAAATTTGTACGGCTTTTTTTATGGGGTTGAACCATTTTTGAACCATTAAGGAATTAAGGATTATGAAGATAGGCTTCTGGTTTGATAATTCTAAAGCAAAGGGCGCAGTCGGCGACTTTTCCTCCATTTTGGTCGCTCAAAATGGAAAACCAATGCTGGGGCTGAACCATTAAGGAATTAAGAGTAATGAAGATAAGCTTCTAGTTTGATAACTTTAAACCCAATCCGTGTCCTGTGGCCCACAGGCCACTTTTTGATGTTATTTCTTGAAATGGTCTGTGTGCCATAAACCACAGAGATAGAGATGAAAAAGCTGTACAGAGAAATTTGTACAGCTTTTTTTTGGGTTGAACCATTTTTGAACCATTAAGGAATTAAGAATAATAAAGATATACTTCTAGTTTGAACTTCAAACTGCCAACCGGCAACCGAGAACCGGCAGGCTAGAGTCGCATTATTTTATATTTAGCTAATGCATTAGCTCAAGCCCTAGCAATGACCATTAGATTGCTTCTAATCCGACCTTGTCCTTTGCGGGAGCAGGGTATAGGCCTTCGTACAAACTTTGAAGCAAAGGGCGCAGTCGGCGACTTTTCCTCCATTTTGGTCGCTCAAAATGGAGAACCGATACAGGGCTTGAACCATTAAGGAATTAAGAATAATGAAGATAGGCTTCTGGTTTGATAACTTCAAACTGCCAACTGGCAACCGAGAACTGCCAACTGTCAACTTCATTCCATCTTTAAGCTTTGGTCTTTTCGCTTTAACCTTTATCTAGTATCTTTACTTATAATGAAGTTTAAACTCATCTCAGATTATAAGCCTACCGGCGATCAGCCAGAGGCCATCAAACAATTGGTAGAAGGCGTAAACGCAGCCGAGCATTATCAGACTTTGCTGGGCGTAACCGGATCGGGCAAAACCTTTACGGTAGCCAATGTAATTGAACAGACCCAAAAGCCAACCCTCATCCTGAGCCACAACAAAACTTTGGCGGCCCAGCTTTATGGCGAGTTTAAGCAGTTCTTTCCCGAGAATGCGGTCAACTATTTTGTGTCTTATTACGACTACTATCAGCCAGAGGCTTACATGCCTACCACCAATACCTATATCGAGAAAGATTTGAGCATCAACGAAGAAATCGAGAAGTTGCGTTTGCGCACCACTTCGGCGCTCATGTCGGGTAGGAGAGATGTAATCGTGGTTTCTTCCATCTCGTGCATTTACGGTATGGGAAATCCAGAAGATTTCTCCCGTTCGGTTTTCCGTTTCGGCGTGGGCACAAGAATTAGCCGCAATTCCTTTCTGCATAGCTTGGTCGAGATTTTATACGCTCGTACCATCAACGATTTTAAACGTGGTACTTTTAGGGTAAAAGGCGATACTGTAGATATTTTCCCTGCCTATTTGGACAATGCCTATCGCATTTCGTTCTTTGGCGACGATATTGAAGAACTGTCCATCATCGATCCCATTACCGGAAAAACGCTGGAAAAACTAGAAGACATGGCCATTTATCCAGCCAATCTTTTCGTTACCCCAAAAGACAGGTTCAATGCCTCGATTTGGGGCATTCAGGAAGAACTGGAAGTGCGTAAAAACCAGTTGCTGGCCGATAGGCAATTGCTCGAGGCTAAGCGATTAGAGGAAAGGGTAAACTTCGACATCGAAATGATGAAAGAGTTGGGCTACTGCTCCGGAATTGAAAACTATTCGAGGTTCTTTGATGGCCGCTCGCCAGGCATGAGGCCTTTCTGTTTGTTGGATTATTTCCCAGACGATTACCTGATGGTGATTGACGAGAGCCACGTAACCGTGCCGCAGATCCGCGCCATGTATGGTGGCGACCGTTCGCGCAAGATGTCGCTGGTAGAATACGGTTTTCGCTTACCTTCGGCTTTAGACAACCGTCCTTTAAACTTTGATGAATTTGAGCGTCTGGCGCCACAAACCATTTACGTAAGCGCTACACCGGCCGATTACGAGCTCCAAAAATCGGATGGCGTGGTGATTGAACAGGTCATTAGGCCTACCGGCTTGCTAGATCCAGTTATTGAAGTAAGGCCAGCCATTAATCAGGTAGACGACCTGCTGGACGAAATTGACAAGACCATTAAAATGGGCGATCGTGTTTTGGTAACCACTTTAACCAAACGGATGGCCGAAGAACTGACCAAATACATGGATAGGCTGAACATCAAATGCCGCTACATCCACTCTGAAGTAAAAACCTTAGAAAGGGTAGAAATTTTGAGAGGCTTGCGTTTGGGCGAGTTTGATGTGTTGGTGGGTATCAACCTGTTGCGCGAAGGTTTGGATTTGCCGGAAGTAAGCTTGGTGGCTATTTTGGATGCCGATAAAGAGGGCTTCTTGCGCTCTGATCGGGCTTTGATCCAGACCATTGGTCGTGCGGCACGTAACGATCGTGGCCGTGTAATCATGTATGCCGACAGCGTCACCGAATCGATGGAACGCACCATTGAAGAAACCAACCGCAGGCGTGAAAAACAGGTCAACTACAACTTGGCCAATGGCATTATTCCTAAAACGGTGGGCAAAACCAAAAAAGAGATCATGGAACAAGGCTCTATCCTCAGCATGTCGGCCGAAGGCAACGAGCGCGCCAAAGCCTATGTTGAAGTAGATGAAGTGAGCGTAGCTGCCGATCCGATTGTACAATACATGACCAAGCCCGAAATGCAAAAGGCCATAGACAAAACCCGAAAAGACATGCAGAAAGCAGCAAAAGACATGGATTTCTTGCTGGCTGCCCGTCTGCGCGACGAGATGTTTGCCTTGGAAAAAGTTTTTGAAGAGCGGTTTTCGAAATAGGATTAATCCTTCTTTGCGGCTTTAACTACATAGGTGTCTGTAAGCCTGTCGTGCCAACCCCTAGGCCAAAAGAACGATATGGCGTCGAAAGGAATCAGCCTGGAAAAAGTTCTGCCGATTCTTTGGCCTACAGAGGGCTTTTGGGCTTCATCATCGACAATCATATTGCCCATGATTATCTTTCCAACGGAAGTGTTGAAAATACCTTCGCTGAGGAGGTAATAAAGCGTGGACAAAAAATAAAACGGAAAATATACGCCTTCCTGGTAGTTGAGTAAAGAGCCCAAAAGTGAAGCAAAGTAGTTTTCGCTGCGAATAAACGACCTGATCAAATCATCAAAGCTATCCAGGTAAAGTCCTATCAATAAGGCCAGCATAGCCGTATCAATCAAGCGGTGCAACACCCTGTTCCATTTGCCGACCTGGTCAAAATAGGTATGGCCATCCGTGTTTTCAATGAGTTTGGGTTTAAGCCGATTTTGGAGCAGGATTAAAACATAGATTTTAAAACAAGCAGCTAAATCGTAAAACAAGGAAACGAAATCGAAGTGGACTTTGATAAACAGGCCTTTATTAACAAGTAGGATCTGGTAAATGAAGTAGCTGAACAGTTGATAAAGAATAATCAGCCTGAGCAAAGCTGATTTTTGGTATTTTGACAATATAAATTGTGCTATACCCAGTAATTCGATAAGGAGCGTAGAAGGGTAAATATAGTTCTGCCAAGGGAAGTATCGGGTTGTGCCTGGCTCCAATTTTTCAGTTAAGGTATGGTAGAGCATCACGCCATAGTCTACGGCATCGTATAAAAAAATAAGGACTAAAATAATGGCGATAACCTGATTTCTTTTCATCACGTAAACTTAGTTTTTTTATGAGAATTAATAAATAGGCAATCGCCAATTCAAAGCAATGGCTTGAAGTCAACACAATCGTTTGAGTAACTTTTTAATAGAAGTGGTTGATAGTTAAAGTTTTCTGTTAAAATTGCAATAATCAATCTACCATCATGAAAACATTCAAAACATCAATCCTATTGGGCTTGCTTGCGCTGGCCTGCTTAAATTTAGCTGCACAGGAAATCAGCGTGCCATTGGGTGGCAACGTGTACAGCGCTAACAAATCAGAAAGGAGAGGCAGCATTACCAACAACGGTATCGAACGCTGGACCAACCCATCCGATATTTTTACGGTCTATTTTCGCGTAGGGCAACCTGGAAACTTAGCGGTAGCTTTGGGCGAAGTTAAAACCGAAGGCAAGGCCACTTTGGAGTTTACCATCAACAAATCGAGCAAAACGGTAGACCTTGAGGCCGACAATGCCAGCAACAAAAAAGTTGGCGAATGGAAAATCAAGGATACAGGCTATGTGGCTATCCAAATCAAGGGATTGAGCAAAAATGGCAACGAATTTCCGGCCATTAAAAACCTGCTCCTGAGTGGTACAGCTACGCTTGGAAACGTGGTTTATGTAAAAGGCAACGAAGATGGATTATTTCACTTTGGCCGTCGTGGTCCATCAACCCATTTAAACTACGAACAGCCTAAGGGCGTAGATGCAGAATGGTTTTATAACGAAGTAACCATTCCCGTAGGCGAGGATAAAATGGGCAGCTATTTTATGGCCAATGGCTTTGGCGAAGGCTATTTTGGCATGCAGGTCAACTCGCCAACAGAGCGCCATATCCTGTTTTCGGTGTGGAGCCCTTTTACTACCGATAACCCGAAAGAAATTCCCGAAAGCCACAAAATCAAGCTGATTAAAAAGGGAGAAGGCGTACATGGCGGCGAATTTGGTGGCGAAGGCAGTGGCGGACAGAGCTACCTCAATTACATGTGGAAAGCCGGAAATACCTATAAATTTTTGTTGCGTGTAAGGCCGGTGGCCGATAACTACTCGGAATATACCGCTTACTTTTTTGCGCCCGAACTTAACAAATGGCAGCTGATTGCCTGCTTTCAGCGTCCGCAAACGCAAACCTATGCCAAGCGTCTGTATTCGTTCCTCGAAAACTTTTCGCCAAATATGGGCGATGTGGCCAGAACCGGAACCTACGGCAACCAATGGGTGTGCGATACCCAAGGCAACTGGATAGAAATAGACAAGGCCATGTTCAGCATCGATGCAACCGGACGTAAAAATTACCGCAAGGATTACCAGGGAGGTATACACCAAAACGGAAACTTCTATTTGAAGATAGACGGTTTCTTTAACGATTTTACGCCTTACAAAACCATGCTTACCCGCAAAAAAACAAACAGAAAGCCCGAAATAGACTTCAGTAAGCTGCCTTGATAAATTGGGAGTTTAGCCGATTAAGCCTAAATTTGAACTTAAATAAGCTAGGCTCCCAATTACTAATGAGCCAATGAACTAATTCCCTTTATAATGCAAGGACAGAACAGAAAAGACATTTATCCGGGTTTGGAAGTAGGCATTATCCTGAAAAAAGACCAACGCAACGGCACAGTAACCTACGGCTTTGTGAAGAATATATTAACCTCGGCTGCATTCCATTCGAGGGGGATAAAAGTAAGGCTGGACGACGGGCAGATTGGCCGCGTGGTAGAGATTATTGAAGAATAGCCGATAAGACCAGTTGCAAACAATTGCAGTTGCCAATTGTAATTAAAGTGTAACTATCTTTTTGAAAAGTAACAAAAAAACGCCGACCTCGTCTATATTTGTGTTTAAGGGTTGATGAAATTGCCACAACAGCAATGATTAACTTTTGTTTTTGAATTTTAGATTAGATAAAATGGGTTTGTTAAAATTCCTCTTCATAGCCATCCTCATCCTTTGGATCATTCGCATATTGGTTCGAATGATATTCCCCGTAATGGTAAGAAAAGCCTTCGGAACCATGCCGGGCCAAGGCGATTATGGCCAACAACAACAGCAACAAAGATCAAGAAGACCAGAAGGTTCTATCAGCATAGACTACATGCCTAACAAGAAAGACAAAAAAGGCAACGCCGACAAGTTGGGCGATTTCGTCGACTTTGAAGAAGTGAAGTAGTTTTCAGTTCTTGATTCCTAATTTACTATTGCGATCCCCAAAGGCTTCTGCTTCTGATGTGTCTTAGGTGGTGAAAATTTTATGACTAATGGTTTGCAATTTGATTAATCAGTGAACTAACGAACTTTTGCCTGCGCCACCAAATCGCTTATCGCCACATCGGCTGTTGGGTATTGGAATTTAAAGCCAGAAGCTAACAAAAGGCTGGGCAAAACCCATCGGCTTTTTAAAATCAGCTCGGTTTCGGTTCCAATAAGCCAAGCGCCTAAGCTTAGCATCCACGTTGGGCAAGGTAGTGCCATTGAAATTCCATAAGCTTTTCCCATCAGCCTCATCAATTCACGGTTTTTAATGGGGTTTGGGGCCGTGCAGTTTACTATTCCCTCGATATCGGGATGTGTTAATATCCATTGCGTACTCAAAGCAACATCCTGTTCATGTATCCAGCTCACATATTGCTGTCCATCGCCTTGTTTACCACCTAGGCCAAACCTAACCAAATTCAAAAGCCTTGGAAAAACGCCATCGGTACTTCCTAAAACGATACCCATTCGTAGGGCTACTTTTCTGGTGCCTGGTATAGAAGTCTCGAAAAAACTGGCTTCCCACTTTTTGCATACATCAACAGAAAAACCATAGCCTATTTCGCCGTTAATTTCGTCTTGGGCACAATCTTCGGCATGGCGATAAATCGTAGCAGAGGTAATGTTGATCCAAACCTTCGGCGGATTTTCCAATCGCTCAAGCACCCAATTCAACAAGCGGGTAGGTACTACACGCGAGTTGATAATTTCCTTTTGGTTTTTTGGAGTGTACCTGCAGTTTACATTTTTGCCACAAAGGTTGACCAACAAATCTGCATTTTCCAGGTTTTCTGCCCAGGTTCCTTCGCTTTTGCCATCCCAAACTACGGTTCTGATGTTGGCTTGCTTGGTTTTTGGTTTCCTGGCCAATAGAATAACTTCGTCTGTTAAACTGCTGTAATGCTTGGCCAAAACCTGTCCCAAATAGCCGTTGCCACCAGCGAGGACAACTTTTTTGAACTTTTTCATCGTCAATTAAATTAAAATCCAAACCAAAACAGCTAATCGATAAATAGCCCATGTTAGGCTTAAAGTAAGCCCCAAGTCTAAAATGTGGCTTCTCCTCAAATGTTCTAAAAACATGAGTCCGGCTACTCCTAAAAAGTAAAGAGCACAGACTGTCGCATCAACGGGGACAAAGTTGCTTATCAAAAGCATAGGCAACAGCAAGAGGGCGCCAGCAAATGAAATGGTCATCATATTGCCCAGGTAATCCCAATATTTTTTGGGTTTATAGCAAAGACAAACCAGGCCTTGGAACACCATCTGGCCGCCGCAAATCAAATATTCGCGATAAGCCGTACCCAGTGGCACCAACGGACTTAAGGTTTTGGCATAGGCAGTAAGTACAGCGGCGGTTAATAGCCAGGTCAAAATGAGGTAGGCAATCCTGTAATGCAATTTAAAATCGGGCAAAAGTTCGTTTGGTTTGGCCTTTGCCGGCATAATTATTTTACGGTTGTAAGAAATAAAGGCGTAAACCTTGCTCATTATCCAGCTAAAAGGCCTGAAATTGAATATAGGCCTGAAAACAGGCATGGCATTGCCCAATATCTTAAAGATGCTATAAACGCCATAGCTTACTTCGCCGGTTTGTGTATTGACCAAGGCAATTTCGTTAACCGCTCGCTGGCGATCAACCAAAGGACAAACCGTTGCAGGCATGTTCTGATAAGCTTCCCTGCCGTTTGGGTCCAGCATCTTCGTTTTGATAAAAGCCTTGGTGTAAATGTTGCACATTGGACATTCGGCGTCGTAAAGGAGGAGGTGATTGGCCAGCGTTTTCATTGTTTTTGTTTTTAAGTTTCAGAAAAAATTGAAAGAACTGGGTTAAAAAATAAGCCTTTCGGCCCAACAGTATCTTTCTTTTGATTCGCTAACCAAATGTAGAATGATTTTCTGAACTTTCAAATATTATTGAAAATTAAATTGTCTTTTGGATTGAAGCTATATTTTTATTCACTATCGATTGCCATAGTAAATGAGGGAACAAACAAGGCGAAACACTTTACATCGCGCACTTCCCCAAATTTTTCCTTTTTAATCTGCATCAATTTTCTATTTTTGGGCTTAGTTTAATTTTAAATATAAAACCTTAATGAACAATTGGTTTAAACAGAATGGCCTTCATTTGGCCATCATTGCAATTTTTGCGGTTATTTGTTTCGCGTACTTCAGCCCGGTAATGCAGGGAAAAGTTCCTGTGCAGAACGACGTAGTCCAATCGAAAGCGATGCAAAAGGAGATTATGGAGTACAAGGATAAAGATGGCAAAGGCCCTCTTTGGACCAACCAAATGTTTGGCGGCATGCCTGCTTACCAAATTTGGGTACAGTATGCCTACAACGGCGCTACCTATGGCATAGCCTTAATTACAAAAGCCTTTCCTGATCCGGTAGGAACAGTGCTATTGTTATTGGTAGGTGCTTATTTCTTGTTCGTTACCTTAAAAATCAACCCTTGGCTGGCAGCGGCGGGGGCCATAGCCTTTGCCTTTACCACTTATAATTTTGTGCTTATTGCTGCGGGCCATAGCAATAAAGCCTTGGCCATCGGCTTTTTTGCGCCTATCATAGCCAGTATATTGATCACCTTGCGTGGCAAATATTGGCTGGGTGGCAGCTTAACGGCCTTGTTTTTGGCACTCGAAATCAGGGCCAACCACGTACAGATGACCTATTACCTGTTCTTGGCTATCCTTATTTTTGTGGGCATTGAAATCTATCAGGCCTATAAAAACAAAACATTTCCTGCTTTAGGCAAAGCCATTGGCTTTTTAAGCCTTGCGGTAATATTGGCGGTAATGGTAAACGCAAGTTTGTTGTGGACTACCTCAGAATATGCCAAGGAAACCAATCGTGGCAAGCCTAACCTAACCAGCGATGCGACGGAGAAAAATACAGGCATGTCTAAAAAATACGCCTATAACTGGAGCCAGGGGGTGGGCGAAAGCTTTACCTTCCTCATTCCCGATTTATACGGCGGGGCTTCGAGCATCGACAAAATGATGGAGCCTGAAAGCCATTTTTATAAAGCTTTTGGAGAGAGTTTTTCTCAGTACCCTGAGCAGGACCAACGTCAGATCCTATCATTTTTTGCCCAAAACATGAACCAATACTGGGGCGAAAAGCCAGGTACCTCTGGAGGCTATTATTTTGGTGCCATTGTGTGTTTCTTGTTCGTATTTGGCTTGTTTATCGTAAAAAGCAGGCTCAAATGGTGGACTTTAGCGGTAACCATATTGTTTATGCTCTTGTCTTTTGGCCGAAACTTCCCATGGGTATCAGATATCTTCTTTAACTATTTCCCGCTTTACAACAAGTTTAGGGCTGTAGAATCTATTTTGGCCGTTGTTGGCCTGATGGTGCCGATACTAGCCTTTTTGGCCATTAAGGAAGCGATGGAATCGAAATTAGATCAAAAAGAACTGATCAAAAAGCTGACTTGGTCGGCAGGCATTACCGGTGGCTTTGCCTTAATCGTGGCTGTTTTGCCAACCTTGTTCTTTAGCTTCAAGAGCCAGGTTCACGATGAGCTTGTGGCACATCTAACCCAAGGCCTGCAGAACAATGCCAGTGTTGCACATAGGCTGGCTTCGGCAGTAGTTGAAGACAGGATTTCCATTGCCCGTGCCGATGCTATTCGTTCGTTCTTGTTTATTGCCATTGGTTTTGCCATTGTTTGGGCGTTGCTTACCAAGAAAATGAATACGCAATTGGCCTGTGGCTTATTGGCGCTTGCGGTACTGATCGATATGTGGCAGGTTGATCGTCGTTATCTGAACAATAAAAACTTTGAAAGCGAAAGCGCAGTAAACAATTACTTCCAGCCGCGCGATGTCGATACTTTCATCATGTCTGATAAAGATCCAAACTTTAGGGTGTACGATCAGAGTATAGAAACCTTCCAAAACGCCAGTACTTCGGCTTTCCATAAAACCATTGGTGGCTACCATGCGGCCAAGCTTAAACGTTACGACGAGCTGATTGAGCACCAATTTGGCAAAAGCGTGAACCAGGATGTTTTGGATATGCTCAATGCCAAATATTTTATCTTACAAGATCCGCAGAACGGTTCTTATAAAATGCAGCGTAACAGCACGGCCTTAGGCAACGTATGGATTGTAAAAGGCATCCAGTTTGTAAAAAATGCCGACGAGGAAATGAAAGCCATCAGCAGTTTCGACCCCAAACAAGAAGCTATTGTTGACGAGCAGTACAAAAAACTGGTCGATACCACGCGCTTGGGTGCCGATCCAACGGCGTTCATCAAAATGGAACACTATCATCCAGATCATATCGAATACAGCTATAGCGCGCCTAGAGATATCATTGCCGTATTCTCTGAAATCTATTACGACAAAGGATGGAATATGTATGTAGATGGGGTTGAAAAACCGTATTTCAGGGCAAACTATGTGTTGCGTGCCGCACAATTGCCTGGAGGCAACCACAAGGTAGAATTTAAGTTCGAGCCAAAATCATACTATACCGGCGAGAAGATTTCTCTAGCAGGCTCTATCTTGTTGCTGGCTTTCTTGGGCTTTGGTTTTTATACCGACAACAAAAAGAAGAAAGCGGCTTAATTCCGGCCATTTTAAATAATTTGAAGCCTCTTGCCTAGCAAGGGGCTTTTTTTGTTCGCTTTTGTTGGTATTCTTCTCCGCTTTTGTTGGTGTTCTTCACCAACGGGCTTAAGTTTTTCAACTTGTTAACATTTGTTTGAAATAATACTTTCTTAACATCTTGTTAATCTGTTGCTTGCAATTTTGCAGTCATAAAACTGTATCAAGATGCCTGAACTGTTTCTAATTGTTTGCCTTCTTGTAATCGTAGCCTTTTTCTTTAGTCCCTACGACCTGACTATTGATGAAGAAGAAGATTAAGACAGGCCCCTCCTCAACAACTTGTTATGCCGGTTTGCATGGGCATCGGGCATTTTACCCCCTAAAAATCAGCTTATGGAAAAGAGAGAAGTAGAAATTGCTGTAATTTCTGATGTGCATTTGGGTACCTACGGCTGTCACGCCAAAGAACTGCTCAAGTATTTAAAAAGCATCAAACCCAAAATGATTGTCCTAAATGGCGATATCATCGACATTTGGCAGTTCAGCAAAAGATATTGGCCCGAATCGCACATGAAAGTGTTGCGCAAACTGATGAAGTTTATTGTGGAGGGCGTGCAGGTCTATTATCTTACAGGTAATCATGATGAAATGCTGCGCAAGTTTGCCGATATGCACATGGGTACTTTCCACCTGCAAAATAAACTGGTGCTCGAACTCGACGGCAAGAAGGCCTGGTTTTTTCACGGCGATATTTTCGACGTCACGATGCAGCATTCTAAATGGCTAGCCAAAATGGGGGCCATTGGTTACGACAGCTTAATCCTGATCAACAGCTTTGTAAATTGGTGTCTTACTTTGTTTGGGCGACAAAAAATGAGTTTTTCGCAAAAAATAAAGGCCAAGTTTAAGGATGCCGTAAAATTCATCAACAGCTTTGAACAAACGGCGGCCGAGCTGGCCATAGAAAAAGGCTACGAATATGTGGTTTGCGGGCATATCCACCAGCCCGAAATCAGGGAAATCAGTACCGAAGAGGGTAGTGTTAAATACCTGAACAGTGGCGATTGGGTAGAAAGCCTTACCGCACTGGAATACCATAAAAAGGAATGGAAAATCTTTAAGTTCGAATACAAGGATTTTGAAAAGGACGATGTGGAACAAGGAATCCTATCTGATGGCGAAGACCTGCACAGCAAATTAGACGTGAACACCTTGTTGCAAAAGATCAAGTTAGAAATTGCCTAAAACATAAAATCATCATGATCGCTTCATTTCCATTAAAAACTATAAATACTGCCGAAAAATATAGATATTAGGAGCGGATGAAGATACTTTATGCAATTCAGGGCACTGGTAATGGGCACATTAGCAGGGCAAGGGAAATCGTACCCTTGTTGCAGCAACACGGCGATTTAGACATATTGGTTTCAGGCACGCAAGCCGACGTAAAACTGAGTCAGGAAGTAAAATACCAATTGCATGGTTTCAGTTTTATTTTTGGAAAAAAAGGTGGGGTAGACCATTACAAAACCTGGAAAAACATGAACTTGCCACGTTTTAGAAAAGACATGCGCAAGGTGCCGTTAGCCGATTACAACCTGATTATTAACGATTTTGAGCCGGTTACCGCCTGGGCCTGCAAAATGCAGAAGCTAGAAAGCGTTTCGCTGAGTCATCAGGCTTCATTCAAATCGAAAAAAGTGCCACGTCCCAAAACCATCGATTGGGGCAAAATTATCTTAAGCCATTATGCACCTACTACCCAACATATCGGCTTTCATTTTGAGCGTTACGACGATTTTATCTACACACCGGTAATCAGGAGCGAAATCAGAAACCTGCAGGCCACCAACTTAGGCCATTATACGGTTTACCTGCCTGCCATTGATGATAAACACCTGGTTAAGCTCTTGCAACAAATCCCGAATGTAAGGTGGGAGGTTTTTTCAAAGCATACCAAAATAAGCTATGCCGAGGGAAACGTTTTTGTAGAGCCGGTTAATAACGAGCGTTTTAACAAAAGCATGGCCAGTTGCGAAGGTGTATTTACCGGAGGTGGCTTTGAGGGCCCTGCCGAAGCCCTTTTCTTGGGCAAAAAATTATTGGTAGCGCCCATGAAATTCCAGTACGAACAGCAATGCAATGCCTATGCCTTAAAGGAATTGGGCTTGCCGGTAATTTGGGGCAGCAACAAGAACTGGTTGCCTGTATTAAAGCAGTTTGTAGCACAGCCCCAAGAACACCAGTTTAACTTTCCAGACGAAACGGCAGCTATTATTGACCAAGTGGTGAAGAAATATGCCAGAGGCTAGTTGTAAATAGTCCATAGTCAACGGTCAATGGTTCATAGTTTTTCGCCATAACCATTAACTATGGTCCATGGCTTATTTGCTTCGAGAAGATTTCACGAAATTTTCTTTACTTTGTCCTTATTAACAGGCATGATCAATCAGTTTCGGAGCTTAAGCCCATTCAACCTTTTATTGCTGGCCGCATACACCATTTTTATGCGTTTGGCTATTTTTATTCATTTGCCAGATCCCCTGAGTTTCGAATTTTTGGAGCCCTATGCCAAGTTGCTGATCCAAATTCCGATTACCGATTCGTTTTCGCCGGCCATTAACATCGTTTTGGCCATGGTCATCACTTTTGTCCAAGCCTTGCTTTTTAACCGAATTATCAATAACCATGGCTTGTTGGCCAAACCCAGCTACCTGCCAGCATTGCTGTACGTAACGGGTTCTAGCCTGTTTTTGCAATTTTTGATTTTGAGTCCACCACTCATTTGCAATTTCCTGCTCATTTGGATCATGGACAAGTTCCTGAAGATTGGCAAAACCACCAACGCCATGATGACCATGTTCGACATCGGCATGATCATAGCCTTGGGTACGCTCATCTATTTCCCTTTCATCGTATTGTTGCTCATGTTGTGGCTCAGCCTTTTGCTGTACCGCTCGTTCAACTGGCGCGAATGGATTGCTGGTATTATCGGTTTCCTCACCATCTTTTTCTTCATCGCCGTTTTCTATTACTGGAATGATAAAATCAGCCAGTTTTACCAAATTTGGAAGCCTTTGATCAACAAATTTCCTTCGGCCCTGCAAATCAATTATAACGACTACTTGGTGCTGATTCCTATCGGTGTAATCATCATTTTGGCCACCCTGCAGTTGCGCGAGAACTTTTTCAGGAGCTTTATCAGCACACGCAAGGCTTTCCAAATGTTGTTCTTCATGTTTGTCATCGCCATCATCAGCTTTTATACCAAGCCCGATTTCAGGGTTTACCATTTTTTGCTGTGCGTGCCCCCGGGTGCGGTATTGCTGGCCTACTATTTTTCAAATGCCAAAAAACGCTGGTTCTACGAAAGTTTGTTCGCCGTTTTGGTGTGCAGCATCCAGTATTTTTTGTTTGTTTAACCTTTTTTAACAATTTGAGACCTTGAAACTTGCCAAAGATTGATAGCTTTGTGCCATGAAATTTGGAGTAGTAGCTTTTCTGGTTCAAATTGCGGACAAATCTTTCCAGGCTTGAGCTTATGCATAATCTGGTTATAGATATTGGAAATACAAATAGCAAGCTTGCGGTTTTCGACCACCAAAACATGGTTCATTTCCAAAGGCTAAAAGAACTGGACGAAATTAGCCTGCAAAGCCTAATCGAAACCTACCAGGTAAAAAATGCCACTGTTTCGAGCGTAAGCAGAGATGTAACAGCACTAGGCAACTTTTTGAGTCGGTCTGTTCGCTATACCCCATTTACCACCGCAATCAATACCGGCATCAAAAACCACTACAAAACGCAGCCTACGCTAGGATTAGACAGGTGGGCAAAAGTAATTGCGGCAAAGGGCTTATATGCTGGCACCAATTGTTTGATGATAGACATGGGCACCTGCATTACCTACGATGTACTGACCGCCAACAGCGAATATTTTGGGGGAAGCATCAGTTTGGGCATCAACATGCGGTTTAAGGCGCTGAACCATTATACGGGTAGGTTGCCGCTGATCGACTGGGATAAGGAAGAAATTATTCCGGAAGGCACAGACACCGCCAATGCCATCAAAAGTGGGGTTCTGCTGGGCGTGCTGAACGAAGTAGAAGGATTTATAGCTTCAGAAAATAAGAAATACAACGACCTGAAGGTCATAATAACAGGTGGCGATGCTGATTTTTTGAGTAAACAATTAAAAAATAGCATCTTTGCACCCCAAATAATAAACGAACCCTATTTGGTTCTAAAAGGATTGAATGAAGTTTTTATACACTAATATGTACCAAAAATTAAGATATACATTTGTAGTTTGCCTTTTGCTTACAGGTGCCATTGCAAATGCACAGATTACCCTGCAATCTCCATATTCTAAATTCGGAGTAGGTAACATCAAAGGTTCGTTGCTGCCTCAGCTAAGGGCAATGGGTGGTATTTCTACCGCGGTTAACAAGGTTAATTTTTTCAATAACATTAACATGCAGAACCCGGCCTCGTATGCCTCCATCAATCTGACGACCTTGGATATCGGTATGGCCGCAGGTTTTACCGAATTGAGCAACAGCACGCAAAAAGAGAATAGTTTTAACTCTACTTTGAGCCATGTGGCGCTTGCTTTTCCGGTAACGACAAAATCGGCATTGAGTTTTGGCATCATGCCTTATTCGGAACTGGGCTACAACTTTATCAATTCTACAAAAGTGGGTACCACTACCGATAATACCAAAACCGTTGATTACAGGTATACCGGCGAAGGTGGCTTAACCAAGGCTTATTTGGGCTATGGTATACAGTTTGGCGATCATCTTAGGGTTGGTGCCAATGCCGAGTACCTGTTTGGTAACCTTTTGGAAAACCGTTCTACAGAATATGTAAACGAACCGGGCGCTATTAATTCGCGTTTGCAGGCTAAAAATAGCGTAGGCGGTATCGGTTTTTCTTATGGAGCACAGTATGATATCAGCCTAGATAGCAAAACCTCTATCATGTTGGGCTATTCGGGATCATCATCGTCTAAAATCAATTCGAAAAGAAGCCAGGTAGTTACGCAATATTACAACGATTCACAAGGCAACGAGCAAACAGCTATCGACACTTTGGTGTTTGTAGAAAATGCCCCAACCAACCTTAAAATGCCTTTGGTACACAACTTTGGTATCAGCATTCAGAAGAACAATAAATGGTTGTTTGGTGCCGACTACCGCATAGGCAAATGGTCTAATTTAACCATTGATAACGTGAATCAAGGCCTGCAAGACACTTATGGTTTCTCTGTTGGTGGCCAGATTACGCCAGATATTACCGCCATCAATGGCTATTTTAAAAGGGTTGATTACCGTTTTGGTTTCCAATACGATAAAACCTATATCCAAATGGCTGGACAAGACATTAAGCAAATGGCTGTTACCGTAGGTTTGGGCTTGCCTTTATCATCGTTTGGCCGTACCCTTTATAAAATGAACTTTAGTGCCGAGCTGGGCAAAAGAGGAACCATTAGCAATGGCTTGCTTCAAGAGAAATACATCAATTTCCACTTGGGCTTTACGCTTAACGATAAGTGGTTCAGCAGATTTAGGTTCGACTAAGACAGACTTTGTAGCGTAAATTTTCGTTACAGATGAAAATAATGTAGACTGATGAGAAAGTCGGGTAACCCATTTGGCCTATTGTTGCTTTTTGTGGTGCTGAGCAGCATCATGCTGGCTTGCAACGACGACGATCTGAAGAATGCTACCGCAATCTCTGCCAAAAAGGTTATCCTGAGCAAAGACCGTTCTTATGGCGTAGAAATTATCTATAGCGATTCGGCCAAAGTAAAAGCAAAGGGTTTTGCCCCGATCCTCGATCAAGTTACCCCATCGCAAGGGCCGAAGTACAATGAAATGCCCAAAGGCATCAAAATCAACTTCTTTGACGATTTCTTAAAAAGTACAGGATCTATTACTTCAGATTACGCCATTAACAAGGAAGGCGAAAAAATCACCATTTTTAGGAAACATGTGGTTGTCATCAACGATCAGATTACGTTTACCACCGAAGAGCTGACCTGGGACGAAAACAAGCGCATGTATTTTTCGCCTTTTGGTACGGTTACCACCAAAGATGGCAATGTAGTAACCGGAACGCAGTTTTCGGCCCCTCAGGATTTTAGTACCTATAATATCAAAGACGCCGCCGCCGAAGGGTATCTCAAAGACAAAATAGCCCCTTAGCGTAATGTCATCTGGCTTAATGCGCAATGCAAAATCAAATAAAACCATCATGATTTACTCGGCCATGCAGGGGAAATGATTGAAAAATCGTGATTGCTTTATCACCACTGAAAATCAATAGTTAAACAGATAAAAATTATATTTTCTAATTAGTCGCAAATTTGTATCTTGCGCCCTCTTAAAAAAAATTGATAAAATAAGAATAATATGGGATTAATGACTTTCATGCGTACCAAGATGGGGTATTTTCTAGTAGGAGGTATTGCAGTGGTATTAGCGTTATTTGTATTAGAGCCTTTGTTGCAGCATACTTCGTCTCTTTGGGGAGCTTCGAGAACTTCGGTTGGCTCTATAGACGGCGAGGAGATTAAATATGAAGAATTTAATCCTAAGGTAGAACAAAGCGTTGCACAGTTTAAGCAACAATATGGTGGCAGTATCAACCCGCAGATGCAGGCGATGGCTGTGGACAATGCTTGGCAGGCTGAAGTTGCCAATGTATTGTTAACCAAAGAATATACACGTTTGGGCCTAATCGTTTCGGGTGATGAGCTTTTTGATCTTTTGCAAGGCAAAAACCCAAGTCCGCTGATTAAACAGTATTTCTCAAACCCGCAAACTGGCGAGCTTGACCGTACTGCCGTAATCACTTCGTTAAAAGCACAGCAAAAAGACCCTAAGCTTAAACAGCAATGGGATATGTTGCAAGCTGAAATCGAGAAACAGGCTTTGCAACAAAAATATGCCAACTTGGTTCGCAATTCGGTATACGTAACTTCATTAGAAGCCAACGACGAATACATCAACCGCAACAAGCTGGTTAACTTCAAATATGTAAACTTGGATTACAGCGCCGTTTTGGATAAAGACGTTAAAATTACAGATGCTGATTATCAAGCTTACTACGATGCCAACAAAAAACGTTTCGACAATCCTGTAGAGACCCGTTCTTTCGAATATGTTTCTTTCAGCATTAAGCCAACTGCAACCGATTCGGCAGGAGTTAAGGCTCAAGTAGAAAAATTGGCTGCCGATTTCAAGGTAACGCCTAACGATTCGTTGTTTGCCATCAACAATTCTGACGTAAAAGTTCCTTATGCTTATATCTCTAAAGGAAAATTGGATCCGGCAGTAGATTCGGTAATTTTCAACTATCCAGCAGGAAGCTTCTATGGTCCTAAATTCTCAGGCAATTCATATAAATTGATTAAGGTAATTGGTACACGTTTCTCTCCTGATTCGGTAAAAGCAAGCCATATCCTAATCGACCCGAGCAAAGTAGGTGGCGAAGCCAATGCACTTAAAATGGCCGACTCATTAAAAGCAGTGGTACAAAAAGGCGGAAGCTTTGCCGAATTGGCCAAAAAATACAGTGTAGACGGCTCTAAAGATAAAGGTGGCGATTTGGGTACCTTTGGCCGCAATGCCATGGTAGCTCCATTCGAAGAAGCTGCGTTCGGCGGAAGAACCGGCGACTTGAAAGTAGTGAAAACCCAGTTCGGTGTTCACTTGATCAAGATTGAAAAACAAATCGGTTCTTCAAAAGAGGCCAAATTAGCTTATATCGAAAAAACATTGGCGCCAAGTGCCAAGACCAGAGATATTGCCTATAAAAAAGCATCTAGCTTCTTAAACGAAGTAAAAGGCGATAACTTCAATGCTTTGGCCCAAAAACAAGGTTATACCGTAGGCGTAGCAGACAAGGTGGTTTCTTCTCAAGGTTTCGCACCGGGTTTGGATAATCCTCGTCAGTTGATCAGAGATGCCTACGATGCTAAAAAAGGCGATGTGCTTGGCCAGGTTTACACCATGGACAACGGCTTTGTAGTTGCCCATTTAACAGATATTAAGCCTAAAGGCCAATTGAGCTTGGAAGATGTGAAAAAACAAATCCAGCCAATGGTAATGAATGCCGTTAAAGCCAAAATGTTGACCGAGCAGGCTAACAAAGCTTTGGCAGGTGCTTCAAGCATCGATCAGGTAGCCCAAAAATTAGGTAAAACCGCTACTCCGGTACAAAATATGGTATTTGCAAACCCGATTATTCCAGGTTTGGCCCAAGAAAACAAGGTGGTTGGTACTATTTTCGGTTCGGCAGTAAACAAGCTGTCTAAACCAGTTGATGGCGAAAAAGGCGTGTATGTGTTTACCGTAGAAGGTTTCACTGCTCCTGCACCGCTTGGCAACACCTTTAAGCAAAAAGAAACCATGATGCTAGGCGTAGGCCAGCGCTCTTTGGGCGCCGCTTTCCAGGCATTGCAAGAAAAAAGCGATATAAAAGACAATAGGGTGAAATTCTATTAAGCTGATTTGCGTAATTTTACAACCGTCCCCACTTTAGTCGGGACGGTTTTTTATTTTATAGAGGTTATGGATATTCAGGAAAACATCGTTAATAAAGTGGCTTCAAGTGGTTTGATAACCCTAAATCTTGAAGAATATTTCCACAAAGGAGAACGCTTGGTGTATGATATTAAAGACAATCTGTTTCATGGGCTGATTCTCAAAGAGCAGGATTTTAGGGCCTTTATCAAGGAGCACGACTGGTCGCAGTATCAAGATAAAAACGTGGCTATTATTTGCAGCGCCGATGCCATTGTGCCTACTTGGGCCTATATGTTGTTGGCCAATAAAATGCAGCCCTATGCCAACGAAGTGGTGTTTGGTAGCCTTGACGTGCTTGAGGCCGTGCTTTATACCAAGGCATTGGCCAAAATAGACCTCAATGCCTTTGCCGGACAGCGTGTGGTAATCAAAGGCTGCGCCGACTTGGAAGTGCCTGTGGCCGCTTATGTAGAAATTACGGCATTGCTAACGCCAGTGGCCAAAAGCATTATGTTTGGCGAACCTTGCTCAACAGTGCCAATTTATAAGCGTAAGGATTAATTTTTTTGGATTGCTTTTTGTTTGTTCACCAAATATGAGAAGACTAATAATATGGATAGCTGTTACATTATTTGGCGTACAGGCTTTCGCACAAGAGCTGCCACTTAAGAAAGACCCGATCTTTCAGGAGGGCGAAGTCTTGACCTATAAGCTGAAGTATGGATTTTTAACCGCTGCCGAAGCGACCATTAAAGTGTTGGGTAGCGATGTAAAGTTCGACAATAAGCCTACCTACAGGCTGTCGGTCGACGCGCAGACTTCGGGAACCTTTGATATTTTTTACAAGATCAGGGACCATTACGATTCTTATATCGATAAAACCGACCTTACTCCTTATTTCTATCAGGAAAATATCAGGGAGGCCAGTTACCGCAGGCAAGACAAGGCCAGGTTTCATCAAGACGATAAAAAAGTGGTGGCCAACAAAGGCACGTTCGCCACACCGACCACACAAACGTTCGATTTGGTTTCGGCCTATTATTTTGCCCGTAGCCTGGATATTTCGAAATTGAAAATCGGCGATAAATTTAAGCTCAACTATTTTTTGGGCGACGAAATCAGTGCGCTGGAAATAGAATATGTGGGCAAGGAAAACGTAAAAAGCAAACTGGGCAATATCCGTTGCCTTAAGTTCAGCCCTTCTATTAAGCCGGGGCGTGTTTTTAGAAAAGATAGTAAATTGTACCTTTGGATAACCGACGATGGCAACAGGGTGCCCGTAAAGGCGCAGGTAGAGATTTTGGTAGGCTCTGTAACCCTAGAAATCAAATCGGCCGAAGGCCTGAAATATCCGATAGGAAGTTAAATAAAACGATGATTGAAGTACAAAATGCCTTGGTGCATGAAGATGTGATTAGCGAAAGCTTTGTGTGTAATTTGAATAAATGCAAAGGTATTTGTTGTGTGGAAGGAGATTCTGGCGCTCCGCTAGAAGTTGCAGAAACCGCAATCCTACAAGAAATCTATCCTAAAATCAAGCACTTGTTGGCCGCAAAAGGCATAGAAGCTATCGAGGCACAGGGGACTTATGTAGTAGATGCCGATGGCGACCTAACTACTACCTGTGTAGATGGCAACAAGGAATGCGCCTATGTAACTTTCGAAAACGGTATTACCAAATGCGCTATCGAGAAGGCTTACGAACAAGGCCTGGTAGATTGGAAAAAACCGATTTCTTGCCATTTGTATCCGATCCGGATTACCAAATACCCGGAGTTTGATGTACTGCATTACGATAGGTGGCACATTTGCAGCGACGCGTGTGCCTTTGGCCGTGAGCTCAAAGTACCGGTTTACCAGTTCCTCAAAGAACCTTTAATCAGAAAATATGGCGCCGAATGGTACGCCGAACTAGAAAATAGCGTAACTTCAAAAGACTAACCATACCGAATAAACCAATGAAGGGAATAATTTTAGCAGGAGGAAGTGGCACAAGGCTACATCCTTTAACATTAGCCGTGAGCAAACAGATGATGCCGGTTTATGATAAACCCATGATCTATTACCCTTTGTCTATATTAATGTTAGCTGGAATTAGAGAGATATTGATTATCTCTACGCCGCATGATTTGCCAAATTTTGAGAAACTATTGGGCGATGGTGCAAGTTTGGGTTGCAAATTTAGTTATGCCGTGCAACACGAGCCCAACGGTTTGGCGCAGGCCTTTGTAATTGGCGAAGAATTTATTGGTACAGATAAAGTGGCGCTTATTTTGGGCGACAATATTTTCCATGGCGATGGAATGGCCAAGTTGCTGCAAGCTTCCGCAGATCCTGATGGTGGCGTAGTATTTGCCTATCAGGTGTCAGACCCGGAGCGATATGGTGTGGTCGAATTTGACAAGGAAAACAAAGTAATCTCTATTGAAGAAAAGCCAAAAGAACCCAAGTCAGACTATGCAGTGCCAGGGCTTTATTTTTATGATAACGCTGTGGTAGAAATCGCCAAAAACATCAAGCCATCGGCTAGGGGCGAATACGAAATTACCGATGTCAATAAAGAGTACCTCAAAAGGGGCAAATTAAAAGTAGGCATTTTGAGCAGGGGGACCGCTTGGCTAGATACAGGTACTTTTACCTCTTTGATGCAGGCCGGCCAATTTGTACAGATTATCGAAGAACGCCAAGGCCTGAAAATAGGCTGTATCGAAGAAATCGCCTACAGGATGAATTTCATTAATGCCGATCAACTGAGGCAGATTGCCACGCCATTGGTAAAGAGTGGCTACGGCGAATACCTGTTAAAAATAGTCAAGTAAATAAAATAGACGAGCAGCGAGCAATTCAGTGCGGAATGTATGTTTAAACATTGATTTACAAGTTTATGAATATATTTCCAGTCTATTTAAAAACCATCTAAATGTAAACGTTCTGTAATAAAAGGCAGAAAATATTTGTTATGTTTGCAAGCTTAAAAGTCAAATTTTATAGATGAAAGTTGCATTAATTACTGGAGTAACTGGCCAAGATGGGGCATATCTGGCAGAGTTTTTACTTAAAAAAGGTTATTTCGTTCACGGTATAAAGAGGAGATCGTCTTTATTCAACACAGACCGTATAGATCATCTCTATCAAGATCAACATGAAAACGACGTGCATTTTAAGTTGCATTATGGTGACTTGACTGATTCGACAAATCTTATTCGTATAATACAAGAAACACAGCCCGACGAAATCTATAACCTGGCAGCCATGAGCCATGTACAGGTAAGTTTCGAAATGCCAGAATATACAGCTAATGCTGATGGAATTGGCACATTACGTTTGTTAGAGGCCGTTAGGATACTTGGCTTGACTAAGAAAACCAAAATATATCAGGCATCAACGTCTGAACTTTATGGTTTAGTGCAGGCCGTTCCGCAAAGCGAAACCACGCCATTTTATCCGCGTTCACCTTATGCCGTGGCCAAAATATATGGCTATTGGATTACCGTAAATTATCGTGAAGCCTATGGAATGTTCGCTTGTAACGGTATTTTGTTTAATCACGAAAGCCCTTTAAGAGGCGAGACCTTTGTTACCCGCAAAATTACGCGCGCCGCTTGCAAAATAGCTTTGGGGCTTCAGAACTGTTTATACCTAGGCAATCTTTCTGCCCAACGCGATTGGGGGCATGCTAAAGATTACATCGAGGCGATGTGGCTGATTTTGCAACAAGAACAGCCCGAGGATTTTGTAATTGCTACAGGTATCACCACCACTGTCCGCGATTTTGTAAAGATGAGCTTCGCTGAGCTGGGAATCGAAATTGAATTTTCGGGAAAAGACGAACAAGAAAAGGGCGTAATCATCGATATTGACCAAGAAAAGGTCGAAAAATTAGGTTTAAATTCAGATAACCTGAAACTTGGCACGACGGTTGTGCGAGTGGACCCGAAATATTTTAGGCCAACAGAAGTAGATTTGTTATTGGGCGACCCTACCAAATCAAAAACAAAGCTGGGATGGAGACCAAAATATGATTTGCCAGCATTGGTAAGTGATATGATGATTTCCGATTTGCACCTAATGAAGAAAGATGAGTTCTTAAAAGATGGAGGGTTTACTACCCTTAACTATTTTGAGTAGCTTAAGATATTGATATAAAACATTTATACACAAGAGCTAGATTTAAACCAATGAAGCAAAAAATTACCGTACTATTTCTATTTGCTTTCCTTTTCTTATTTCAACTTGCTGTGCAGGCCCAAAGTACCTATGCAGATACTAAGGTCGACCAACTTTCAGATGCGCAGATCTTGCAGATGATTAAACAAGCAGAGTCGATGGGGTATACTGAAGCACAATTGGAACAGATGGCTACTGCCAGAGGTATGAAAACTGAAGAGATTCAGAAACTGCGGTTGCGTGTAACTAAACTGAAAGGCCAAGGAACGACATCTCAAACAGAAAATAAATCGATTAGCACGGGTAGAGAATACAGTGAAACAACGCAAGGAGGAGATATAACCAATGACAAAAAGGAAAAAGACGAAGAGATAGCACCAAAGGTTTTTGGCTCCGAATTGTTCCGTAATGGAAACATCACTTTTGAACCCAATTTACGTATAGCTACTCCACAGGGATATATCATTGGCCCAGATGACAAACTAATCATTGATCTTACTGGAGATAATGAGGCCAGCTATAACCCACAGGTTAGTCCAGATGGAATTATTAATATTCAGTATGTAGGCAGAATTGCAGTAGGAGGCTTGACTATAGAGCAAGCCACTTCTAAAATTCGTGGTATAATGTCCAAAACCTATGGCGCATTAAATACAGGTCGTACCTCATTAGCGGTGAACTTGGGAAATATTAGGAGTATTAAGGTAATTATGACCGGTCATGTAGTTAGACCTGGTACGTTCACATTGTCTTCTTTATCAACTGTCTATACTGCACTCTATGCTTGCGGTGGACCGTCACAAAATGGCTCTTTCCGTAATATCCAAATTATCAGAAATAATAAAGTCGTTAAAACGATAGATGTATATAGCTTTTTGTTGAAGGGTATACTACAAGATAATATTCGTTTGCAAGATCAAGACGTCATTAATGTGCCAGTGTACGATAAGCGTGTAGAAATGTCGGGAGAAGTGAAACAAGCAGCCTTGTTTGAGGTTGTAAAAAGGGAAACTTTACAGGACATTATTAATTTTGCAGGAGGTTTTACAACATTAGCTTACACAGCTAAGATCAAATCTTTTCAGAACACTGATAAGGAACGTAAAATTACTGATATTGCTTCTTCAGAATTTGCCAATTATATTCCTAAAAACGGCGACAAATATATTGTTGAAGCTATTCTAGATCGGTTCGCCAATCGGGTAGAAATATTAGGAGCTGTATTTAGACCTGGATTTTATGAACTAGAAAAGGGCCTGACTTTAAAGGGCTTGATCCAAAAATCGGATGGTCTTACCGAAGATGCTTTCTTAAACAGAGGCTATATCATGCGTCTGAACGCTGATAATACCCAATCGCTCATTCCATTTGATGTTGCTAAAATAATAGCTGGTGAAACGAAAGACATTAATTTGCAACGCGAAGATAAAATCACCATTTCATCACTCTTCGACCTTCGCGATGAATATAAAGTAAGTATTCAGGGAGAAGTTAGGGCTCCCGGGATTTTCGACTATGCAGACAACATGACTTTGGAATCCGTTATCCAAATGGCCGGTGGCTTTAAGGAAGGGGCAACGCCGAACAGAATTGATGTTTCTAGAAGAGTCAAGAATAGCGATGTGAGTTCTGTGTCGGCTCGTACTGCGGAGGTCTTTACGGTTAATGTAGATCAGAATTTGAAGCTAATAGGAGAGCCTTTTGTACTTAAGCCTTTTGATATAGTGACAGTTAGAAACTCGGAAGGATATGAGATACAGAAACAGGTCAAAATCGAAGGAGAAGTATTATATCCTGGACCATATACCATTACCAAAAAGAATGAAACCATTTCCGACCTAATCAAAAGAGCTGGAGGATTAACTCCTTTGGCTTACGTAGACGGGGCATCGTTAAAGAGACCGGGAGCAAATAAAGTAAATCCGGCTGATAAGAATGCAATCGATCAGACAGAAGAGCAAAAGAGAACAAAAAATAGTTTAAAGAGGCTCCAAGAAAATGGTGTTAAAGATACGGTTGGAACAAAAGTAATTGAAGAAGAACTGATGTCAGACTTAGTTGGGATCAATTTAGAACAGATTATTGGAAAACCGCAATCCAAATACGATCTAATATTAGAGGATGGTGATATTATTCGGATCCCGCGTCAGTTACAGACTGTAAAAGTTACAGGTGAAGTGCTCAATCCTAATAGTATAGTATATATGCCGGGCAAGAGTTTTAAACAATACTTAAACTCCTCTGGTGGTTTAACTTTTAATGCTTATAAAAGAGGAATGCACATCAAGTACGCGAATGGTTCTGTTGAAGCAACAAAGAAATTCCTGTTCTTTAATAACTTTCCTAAAGTAAAACCGGGCGCTGAGATTATTGTACCAAAACGAGCTGAAAGAGAAAGAATAAGCCCTCAAGCGTGGATTGGAATTGGTACGGGATTGGCCTCTCTAGCCGCTATAATAGTAAGCTTGTTGAAATAGTTCTTAATAACGATAGACCAAGAAAATTGAAAAATGAAGATTGAAGAGAAGGAGAAGAAAATCTCTTCTGTAGAAGACATTCAAATCAAGGACGTATTGTATAAAGTCGTTCAATGGTATAGATTCTTACTTTCTAAATGGCTTATTATATTAATCGTCGCATTAGTGGGCGGAACGATTGGTATTGTTAATGCCTACTTTAGAAAAACGACTTACATAGCTACCACTAGCTTTGTACTAGAGGAAGAAAAGTCGGGGGGTGGGCTAAGTTCTTTAGCAGGGATAGCTTCTATTGCAGGTGTGGATATTGGTGGGGGCGGTGGTATTTTTCAGGGTGATAACATACTTGAATTATACAGGTCTCGCATAATGATTACTAAAGCGTTGCTTAGCACTGATATTTTTGACGGCAAGAAACAGCTTTTAATCGATCGTTACATCCAAGCAAATGACCTTAGAAAAAAATGGGATAAAAAACCGGATCTAAAGAATATCACATTTTCCGATTCAGCAAACTTTACTTTGAAGCAGGATAGTCTAATCGGTGAAATTGTAAAAAATATAAATAAGGAGAATTTAAAAGTTGGCAAGCCGGATAAAAAGTTAAGCATTATTAATGTTACTGTAGAATCTAACGATGAGCCGTTTGCAAAAGCCTTTGGAAATGTCATTGTAAAAAATGTAAATGACTTTTATACCGAAACAAAAATAAAAAAATCAAGAAGAAATGTTGGCATTCTACAATTTCAGGTAGATTCGGTAAGGAAAGTGATGACAGGCTCGATATATTCTGCTGCCCAAATTGCTGATGCAACCCCAAATTTAAACCTAACCAGACAAACACAGAGAATTGCTCCGATACAGAAATCCCAATTTTCAGCAGAAACAAATAAGATAATATTAGGCGAACTCCTTAAAAACTTGGAATTAGCAAAATTGTCGCTAAGAAGAGAAGAACCGCTTATTCAGATTATAGATAAACCTATCCTTCCATTGGACAATGATCGGGTTAGCAAAACGAAAGCTGGACTTATCGGAGGGATGTTAGGTGTTTTTCTCTGCTTAATTTTCTTAATATTAAGGAAGAATTTAAAAGAAATTATAGGTGAGTAATTATAGAATAGCTGTTATTGGTTTAGGGTATGTTGGACTACCCTTGGCCGTTGAATTTGGTAAAAAATATTCAACATTAGGATTTGATATTGATAAGAAGAGGATCGCCGAGTTGAAAACGGGCGTAGATAAAACCTTAGAGGTTGATCATAACGCCTTAAGTGCCGCCACCAAGCTGAATTATAGCGATGATCCAGAAGAGTTAAGAAATTATAATATATTTATTATAACAGTACCGACTCCTGTTGATAAATATAACAAGCCGGATCTAACTCCCCTAAAAAAAGCCAGTGAGATTGTAGGCAAAGTCTTGGATAAGGGAGACATAGTTATTTATGAATCTACAGTATATCCTGGAACAACAGAAGAAGAATGCGTACCCATATTGGAAAATTATTCGGGACTAATATTTAATCAAGATTTTTATTGTGGCTATTCTCCAGAAAGAATTAATCCAGGTGATAAGGAGCATACTGTTTCAAAGATTTTAAAAGTTACCTCTGGCTCTACGCCGGAAATAGCAGAAATAGTTGATCAATTATATGGTTCCATTATCACAGCTGGAACATTTAAGGCATCATGCATTAAAGTTGCAGAAGCAGCTAAAGTAATAGAGAACTCTCAAAGAGATATCAATATTGCCTTTGTAAATGAGCTTTCCAAAATATTTAACTTGTTAGGTATAGATACGAAAGAAGTATTGGAAGCCGCTGGTACTAAATGGAACTTTCTGAAATTTAGTCCCGGCTTGGTTGGAGGGCATTGTATTGGGGTAGACCCGTATTACCTTGCCCAAAAGGCTCAAGAAGTGGGGTATCATCCAGAAATTATACTGGCAGGAAGGCGTCTAAACGATAGTATCGGGAGTTATGTTGCAGATGAGACAATTAAATTGCTTGTAAAGAAGCAAATTAATGTTGCCTTGGCAAATGTGCTGGTTTTAGGGATTACTTTTAAAGAGAACTGTCCTGATGTGAGGAACACTAAAGTTGTGGACATTATAAAGGAGCTTGCAAAATACCATGTAAACATTACTGTTTTAGATCCTTGGGCAGATAGACAAAGTGTGAAACATGAATATGGCTTGGATATAATCAATTCTTTGGATGAATTAGTAGAAAAGCAGTTTGATGGTATTGTTTTAGCAGTTGCTCATCGCGAGTTTTTATCTTTGGATATCTCTAAAATGAGGAAGGAAAAGTCAGTGATTTACGATGTGAAAGGTATTTTGCCAAAACATTTAATTGATAAAAGGTTATAATGGATTTAAATAGAATCGAGCAAGGACGTTTTTTGATTACTGGCGGGGCGGGCTTTATAGGGTCTAATTTGGTTGCTTTTTTGATGCAAAATAATGCGAAGAAAGTAAGGGTACTGGATAATCTTTCAACCGGTTTTTTTCACAATATTGCTGAATATGTTGGAAAACCTAATTTTGAGTTTATTGAAGGTGATATCAGGAATCTTGACGACTGTCAATCGGCCTGTAAAGATATCGATTATGTTTCTCATCAAGCGGCATTGGGCTCCGTTCCAAGATCGATAAAAGATCCTATAACCACTAATGATGTAAATATTAGCGGCTTCCTTAATATGCTGATTGCTGTTAGGGATAGTAATGTAAAGCGTCTGGTATATGCGGCCTCCTCCTCAACTTATGGAGATAGTGCCTCTCTTCCAAAGGTTGAAGATATAATTGGGATGCCTTTGTCTCCCTATGCAGTAACTAAATATGTAAATGAGCTTTATGCTCATGTTTTTGCCCTAAATTATGGCATAGAGACTATCGGGCTCCGATATTTCAATGTTTATGGCCCCAAACAGAATCCCAATGGAGCCTATGCTGCAGTTATTCCCTTGTTTATAAGCAAAATTATCAAGGGAGAGCCTCCAATTATAAATGGCGATGGGTCAATAGGTAGGGATTTTACCTTTGTGTCAAATGCTGTTCAAGCTAATCTTCTTTCGTTATTTGTTGAAGACGAAAAAGCAATAAATCAAATTTATAATGTTGCTTGCGCTCAGAGAACTACCTTAAACGAACTATGGGATACACTCAAGGAAATAACAGGAAAAAACATAGAGCCTATTTATGGGCCCCAGAGGCCAGGAGATGTGCTGCAAAGCTTAGCTGATATCTCTAAAGCCAGTTCACTGTTGGGCTATATCCCAAAAGATCCGGTAGAAGTGGGACTAGTTAAAACTTATGATTGGTATAAGATGAACACACCAACTTAATTTTTCTGTTGATGAAGAATAAGATTAGCGCAACATTAAATAGGATTACAAAAGATCATAGAGAGCGAAGAATAATTCTAACGTCTATAGCAACTATGTTGGCTAAGGTTATTAATGCGGGAACGCTTTTTGTTTCAATTCCTCTTACCAGAAGCTATCTCGGCCCCGAAAGGTTTGGCATGATGATGAGTATTGTTGCCACTATCGCTGTTTTAGGTATAGCCGATTTAGGTTTGGGTTTTGGACTTCAAAACAGGATAGCTTATTACGATATGCTGGATAAAAAAGAAGATCTCTCAAAAGCGGTTTCTGGGACTTTTTTTTTCCTATTTCTTTTGGCTGTAGCTTTGATCGCTGTTTTTTTTGGGCTAAAGGACCATATTTCTTGGGTTAATTTTTTTAATGTAAAGGAAAAATTGGCCAAAGACGAAGCAATGAAGGCCGTAGAGGTTTTTTTTATCTGTTTTTCTTTATCTCTGCCATTTTCAATTGTTCAGAAAATACAAGACGGCTATCAAGAAGGTTATTTCAATCAGTTTTGGATAGCCGGAGGTAATGTTTTTGGACTTATAGTTTTGACTTTTTTTATAAAATTGAAGTTTGGCGTACCGCTCTTGATTTTGGCTTTGTATGGAACTGGTACCTTGTTTTTAATTTTTAACTTTCTGAACCAATTTATTTTTAAAAGGCCTAGTCTCTTTCCTTCAATAAAAAATATTGACTTTAGCGTAATCAAAAGCTTAATGCGGGATGGTATGAAATATTTTATACTCCAGTTTTCTGCAATAGCAAATAGTTCTAGCGACAATATTATTATTGCAAGAGGGGTATCCCCAATAGAAGTAGGTATTTATACAATTGGTCAGAGACTTGTTAACCTGTTAACGCTGCCTGTTCAAGTAACCACCCCATCAATGCTCCCAGCACTAAATGATGCTTTTGCAAAAAAAGAATATACCTGGGCAAATAAAATTGTAACCCGAAATTTCCGCATTTTAATAATGATATCTTGTATAGGAGCAGCTATAATGTTAACCTCAACCAATTTTATCGTTCATCATTGGATTGGAAAGGATTTTAACTTGAGTAGCGAACTCATACTGGGTTTTATAGCCTTATTGTTTTTTTATAATTTGAATGCTTATTTTTCAATAATAATACTAACTTCGGATTATTTGAAATTTGGTTTAAGGGTCTATCCATTGGCATCATTGCTCTCTATAGTTTTAAAAAGTTACTTAGTGGGTACTTTGGGGGTTAATGGAGTGATAATTTCTCAATTCCTTTGCTATTCCCTTATCTTTTTTATCCCCGTTTATATAAAATTTAAAAATAAAAGAAAATTATGAAGGCAATCCTGTTCCATGGAGCAAATCTATTATCCAGTATTTATGCACAGTTTCTTAAGGTTGTATGGAAGTTAAATAAAAAAAAGTTTCATAAAATTAAAGTATATGAAAACACGAAGTTAAAATTCTCCCATTATGGGGATATAGCCACAATATTGTACTCTTTACAGCATCTTGTCCGATTCAATAGAGGATTTGAATTTACCACACTTTCAAAATACCATAGCGTGGTTAAGCAAGGAGATGTTATTTTGGATATCGGAGCAAATATTGGATTGTTTTCGATATTAGGATCGAAGCTTGTAGGTGCTTCCGGTAAAGTCTATGCTTTTGAGCCTAATGTGGCAACGTACGATGCGTTAAAGGAAAATATTCGCTTGAATGATTGCACTAATGTATACCCACAGTTTTTAGCACTATCTGATAAAAAAGGTTTTGTGGTGCTTACACAACCGGAAGAAGTCTCTAAAGATTTTCAATATAGTGATGCTTTCTCATTTATGGACTTAAAACAGACCGCATCAGAAGAAAATGGAGTAGCCACCCTGCCCTTAGATGATTTTTTGGTAGAAAATTCAATCTCCAAGGTCGATGTTATAAAAATAGATATCGAAGGTGCCGAATTTTTGTGTTTTAAAGGTGCTATAAAATTATTATCTTCTCCTGATGCGCCCATTATTATTATGGAGTGTGATGAACAATATACTGGAAGATTTGATTATAAAGTAGCAGATGTAATAGTATTCCTATATAATTTGGGGTATCGATTAGAACAATATGAAGAAGGGCAATGGATAGCTTTCCCTAAATGATAGCACCTTTTTATGCATAATAAATTGATTTAAAATGAAGAAATTTTTTCTGATAGGACTGAGAGTAATCGACATTATATTTTCTCCGATTACATTATTCGTTGCATTATGGATGAGGTTTATAAGGTTATATCAGTTGAGGTTTTGGGAACTCAACGGCCTATTAACGAAAAGAATCTTTAATTTGGTAGGGGTATTCCCAATAATAAATCACTATTATGAGCCTTTATTTGATGCGAGGCTACTAAAGCATTCCTTGCGTAAGGATAGAGATTTGCCGGGCATTAATTTTAATATCGATGCACAATTAAATTTATTGGAAAAATTTAATTTCAATCATGAAATCCTAGAAATTGATAGTAGGCCTAAAAATAAACTTACCTTCTCGTTTAATAGAGGAGCCTTTTTAAGCGGGGATGCAGAATATTTGTTTAATATGATTAGACTCTTCAAACCTCAGCGAATAATTGAGGTTGGTTGCGGTTCGTCTACTTTAATGATACAGCATGCGATCGAGTATAATAAGAAAGATAGTGCCGGCTATGATTGTAAACATATTTGTATTGAACCTTATGAAAATGATTGGTTAGAAAGCCTATCTGTAAGAGTTGTTAGAAAAGTAGTGGAAGATGTTGCACTAGAAGAGTTTATGGAACTCGATGAAAATGATATCCTATTTATTGATTCTAGCCATATGATTAGGCCCCAGGGCGATGTATTATTCGAATTTCTGAATATATTGCCTTTATTGAAGAAAGGAGTAATAGTACATATACATGATATATTTTCGCCAAAAGATTATCTTGATGAATGGCTTAAAAAGGGAGTGGTTTTTTGGAATGAGCAATACTTGCTCGAAGCATTCTTATCACATAATAATGCATTCGAAATAATAGGGGCGTTAAATTTGCTAAAACATAGAAACTATAAAGAATTAAAAACAAAATGTCCTATGCTTTTGCAGGATAGGGAACCCGGATCTTTTTGGATCCGAAGAATATAAATTTATGAGCATTAAGTCGTTTTTAAGAAAGAATAGATATAGACTTCTGGTTATTTTTGAAAGATTGAGGGGTTTAGATTTTTCAAAACAATTAGATAATGAAAGAATTGGAGTTAATAAGTCTGAGGGTAATTACTTTTCCTCGTCAGCTTATTTTGAAGAATTACGTACGCTACTAAGAGAATTAAATATAAGCAGTAAAGATGGCATATTCGATTTTGGCTTTGGCAAAGGTGCTACTTTGGTTTTATTTAATAAATTCCCTTTTGGTCGAATTGCTGGCGTTGAACTTTCCGATAAGCTGGTTAAGATTGCGGAGAGCAATCTTGAAAAGCTGAAAATAAAAAAAGTGAAACTTATACATGAAAATGCAACAACTTGTAAAGATTTAGATGACTATAATTATTTCTATTTTTATAATCCGTTTCCTGGAGAAGTAATGTCAGTTGTTTTAGAAAATATTAAGGAATCGATCGAAAGATCGCCCAGAGTGGTTAGACTTATTTATTGTAATCCAGAGTTCCATGCTAGTGTTGTTGCTTCTAATGCATTCTTTTTAGAGAAAACATTTGATAGCGAAGTTAAGTGGGGAGTTATCAATCTATATAAAAGTAGTTCAAATGTTGATTGAAAGAAAGTTTTTTTTTAAAAGGTTTTGGTTTTCTGAAACACCTAAACCATGGTCGTTATTTACAATACATATTCAGTCAAGAAATCAGCTGACAATAACGAATGGTTACTGTAAAAAGTTTTATACAAAGTTGATCCTTCTTGACAAGGACATTGATCAAATAGAGAAGGAATACGATAGCTCAACTGCATACGAGATTAGAAGAGCGAAACGTGATGGGATAACCTTTGAACTATCCCAGGACGTAGAGTTTTTTGTGTCTTTTTTCAATGAATTTGCAAAAAGCAAGGGATATGGGCAAAGGCTTAGCGTTAAGAAAATAAAAAGTATGCCCTCCTATCAAATTGTACAAACAAAGTTGAATGATAATATTTTGGCGATGTCTTTGTATGTTGTTGATCTGGACGGGAAAAGAGTCCGTTTGCTGTATTCGGCCTCGTCCTTTAGGAGTTTTGAAGATATATCAATGAAAGCTTTCGTGGGTCGAGCCAATCGATTGTTGCATCATGAAGCTATTGTCTATTTTCAGTCAATAGGAATAATCGAATACGACATGGGTGGATATGCAAAGGATAGCACGGACAAAAGTCTCCAAGGAATAAATAAGTTTAAAGATTCGTTTGGAGGGACCCTTGTAGAAGAGTATAATTATTATCCTTCATACTTCTCAACAATAGAGAGTGTTTACCTTTCGGTAAAGAAGTTGTTTACAAAAAAGTAAGCTGAACAATTTGGGTGGTTAAATAACATTTAAGAAAGAGAGATTGAACAAAGAAGTAAAAATATCTGTAATTACTGTAACCTATAATTCCGAGGCTTTTTTAGAAGAAACGATACTAAGCGTTATAAATCAGAAGTATAAAAACATTGAGTACATAATTATTGATGGAGGTAGTAAGGACAATACGCTTAATATCATAAAAAAATATGAGCACAAGCTAACATATTGGAGCAGTGAGCCTGATGAAAGTATGTACGATGCGATAAACAAAGGACTGCGTTTTGTATCTGGAGATTTGTGCATCTGCTTAAATTCGGACGACGTTTTGTTTAACGATAATGTCTTTTCAATAGTGGTTGAAAAGTATCTGCAAACAGCGGGAAAATATGGAGCATATTTTGGTGATGTAGTAATCAAGAGAGGTGATAAACATAGAAAGATTAGACTATTTGATATTGATTTCGATATATTGTTGAGTTCTAAGCATTGTACATTCCTTCCACAGCCAGCTACTTTTATCATTCGAGAAGCCATTGCTAAAGTTGGCCTTTTTGATAAGCAATATCGATTTGCAAGCGATTATGACTATTTACTCAGGTTGTTGCTCCAATATAAGGTAATGCACATAAAATCGTGTTTTACTGTTTTTAGGGCTCACGAAGAATCAATTACATCTACCCAGTCAAATAAAATGAATGCAGAGAGGCTACATATTATAGAAAATAACAGGAAAAATATTTCTAATTCGTTATATTTTAAGGTGTTAGGTGGCTTATATTGGATCAAGTATATTTTTTGTAACAAGCCCAATAGGTATGTATGAAAAAATTAATTTATTTATATGTTCTTGCGATGCCTTTTGTATCGGCATTTGCAATCAGTGAGCATTTAAATATTTCATTATTGATATCTGTTTTCATGTTAGCCATGATACCCCTTGATCTTTACTTTACAAAAAAGATCAATAGGACAAATATAAAAATGCACTCCATTTTTATATTATGTTTCTTGATAACTATTTTATTCAGCTACACGCTAAATAGCTTTGGCGATCAAACCACAACAAATCACTTATTTGCCTATCTTACTATATTTTCTTGTTCTTTTTTAAGCGTGCAGTATTGGCTGCTTAAGAATTGTGATGATCAGCAATTTTATCGGAGATTGTTGTTTTTTATCACCTTAAGCATCGTTGTTTCTAGTGTTTATGGTTGTGTAGAGTACTTTATGGCAATTAGGGGTACACCAATTGACAATTATATACCAAGAGTAGCAGTACAAGAGTACGATGCTGATGGTTTGGGTGATGTGTTCAGAACCAGAAGAATTAGAGGCTTTGCCGAAGAGTCTGGCCACTTTGCTTTCATGTTAGAGATATTGGCGCCCTTAGCTATTTTTTACCTCTTTTACTCTGGTTATAGTAAAATGAAGTTAATAATAAAGGTGGCAATCTTGTTGTTGCTAATAGCTACTCTCTTATTTACTTTAAGTACAGCTGCTTTCTTGATTATTCCTGTAGCAATCTTTTTATCTTGTTGCTTGTACTGGAGAAAAGTACTGCGCAATATTAAATCGATTCTAATCAAGCTTATACCTGTATTCGTGGTATTAGGCCTTCTACTTGCTCAGTTGCCATTAAAGCTCTTGATAGAATTGGCAATTGGTAGCAAGTTTGATTCTAGTTCGGCTGATGAGAGAAGCGGAAGGTTTACAAGCTTTATTGAAACCTTTCCAAATTCGCGAATAGAAAACTTGCTGATTGGATATGGACCCTCTGGGTATAAAACAGCCGGATTAAAGGATGCATTTCTATCCTTGATACCTACCATATTATTTGAAAGCGGAATCATTGGGTTATTGTTTTTTATTTCGGCTCTTGCCTATGTTTTTTATCAATTGTTAGCTATAAAATCAAAGATAAATTTCTTTTTGGCGGTAGGTTTTATTTCTGGATTCCTACATTATATTGTGATAGCTAATTATTGGTATCCATGGTTTTGGTTTCTATGTGTATTTATCATATATTTTAAACAGAAGGAGGAGCGTGAGCAAATATTTAATGATTAATGACTTAGGTAATGGAGGTGCTGAAATATTAAATATTGGTCTCTATCGCGAGCTTAAATTTGACACCATACTAATCTTACAGGGCAAAATAGATTATAAAACCGATGATTTAAATGTTATTGATCTTAGTAATGGGAAAAAATATAAGTGGTATCGACTGCCTGTAATATTATATCGATTAACCAAGATCATAAAAAAAGATGATTTGGTGGTTGCATCTCTTTATAAAAGTATGCTCGTAGTAGCCCTTTTTGGGTTCTTTGTTAGAAAAATAAAAACAATTTTTTGGATACATAGTGATACCAAAATTTATCTGTCATCAAAACTGAGGTTTTTCCTGTTGAAGAAAGTGCTTAGTGTTGCTTCTAGAGTTGTAGTAAATTCTAAAAAGGCACAATCCGAACTGATAGGTACATTTAATATGAATGACCAAATCGTTAAAGTAATTTATAACTGTTTTGACATTGAAGATATCAAAAAATCAAAATTGGCTTTTATTGACCAAGAATTGTTGGAGAATTTAAAACACTTCCCAAAAATAGCCTGTATAGGAAGATTTAATATCTTGAAGGGCCAATCAAATCTTATTCGACTTTTGGCAGGTTTAAAACAAAGAGGTATCATCATGCACCTCATCTTAATTGGGAGTGGCGAATTAGAGATGGATTTGAGAGATGAAGCTAGAAATTTTGGTATTTCAGATTTTGTTCACTTTCTCGGACAAAAACAAAATGTATATCCATATTTGAATCTTTGCGATATTTTAATTTGCCCTTCTAAGTCTGAAGGTTTTGGAAACGTATTGGTCGAGGCCCTTGCATGTGGTGTGCCCGTAGTGTCTGCAGATATTGATAATGGACCACGAGAAATATTATCACCGAATTCTCCATTAGGCTATCGTACATCAGTAGCAGAATATGCAGAATATGGAATATTGATGCCCTCTTTCTATACTGCCAATAAAGAACAGGTACTTGAAATATGGTCAAATACATTGATTAAATTGTTTTCAGATAATGAATTAAAAAGGTATAAGGATGTTGGATTGGCTTATGTTAATAAATTTGATAAACATACTGTATTGCCAATTTGGAAGGATTTAATAGAAGATCTACAAAAATAAGCCGCTATGAGAAATGTAAAATATATTATACGCTTAGATGATATTGCACCAAATATGGATTGGAAAAGATTCGAACATTTGGAAAGAATATTTGATGAGTTAAATATTACTCCAATAATCGGAGTAATACCTTCCAATTCTGACCCCGATCTCCTTGTATTTCCTTATCAGGAAGGTTTTTGGGAAAGAATAAAGCTATTGGATCAAAAAGGGTGGGAGATTGCCATTCATGGATATAGGCATATACTTTTCGAAAGCGATTCTGGCATTTTGAGAATCAACGGATACAGTGAATTTGTAGGCTTGTCTTTACAAGAGCAGATAGAAAAATTTAAGTCAGCGCTGAGTATTTTTCACGATCATGATATTTATCCTAGCTCTTTTATGGCGCCAGCACATAGCTTTGATGAAAATACGCTTAGAGCTCTTAAAGAGGTAGGCATAAAATATATTACGGATGGATATGGGTTAAATCCGTATATGGTTAACGATATTTTATTGGTGCCTCAGCTTTTTGCGAATCCAAGAAAAATGTTTTTAAGTGGGGTATACACATTTTGTTTACACTTGAATACTATAAGTGACGAAAAGTTTAACAGCGTTGTTAAATTTTTGAGAGAAAATAAAAAAGATTTCATCAAATTTAACGAAGCATATAAATTCGTAAACTATAGTCAATTTGATAAGCTGACTAGGTTTCTTACGAAAACCCTTATGCAATCTATCAGGGCTTCCAAAAGTCGAAAAGAAATTAAATCAAATAATAAAAATTAATGTCTATCAAAGTTTTTCGAATTTCGACTGTATCTCAGTCTTTGAGAGTCACCCTAAGGGGGCAATTTAAGTACCTTAAGGGGATGGGCTATGAATATACTTTATTGTGCAGTCCTGATAACTTAATAGAAGATGTAGCGAAAGCAGAGGATGCAAAATATCTGCCATTAAACCTAACAAGGCGAATTACCCCATTCAAGGATCTCAGGGCACTCATTAAATTAATTGGATATTTGATTAAGGAAAAGCCACAAATTGTTCATTCACATTCTCCCAAAGCAGGTTTAATAGGAATGTTGGCCGCTTTTATTTGTAGAACTCCTAGAAGAATACATACTGTGGCGGGGCTCCCTTTGGTCGAAAAAACCGGAATAATCAAACGGCTATTGATAGGATGCGAACAGATTACATATTTATGTTCATCCGTCGTTGTTTTTAATTCGGTAGCTCAGGCAGAATTTGTAATAAGCAATGGCTGGATAAACAAAAGAAAGGTTAGAATCATTGGAAAGGGAAGTAGCAACGGGGTTGATTTATCTTATTTTAACGTCAATACGTTAAAGAAGGAAAATGTTTTATCGTTAAAAAGCGAAATTGGTATAATGGAAACTGATTTTGTTCTTGGTTATGTTGGAAGAGTGGGAAAGCCAAAGGGTATCAATGAGCTAGTTAGGGCATTCGAACGTATCGAAAAAGACTACAAGAATGTAAAGTTACTATTGGTTGGAGAAGAAGAACCCAACGATCCATTAGACGAGGATGTATATGAAACCATCGAATCGAATAAAAACATTATTAGGATTGACCACCAGAAGGATATTAGGCCTTATATACTTATATCTGATGTTTTTTTATTGCCCAGTTATAGAGAAGGTTTTCCACAAATCATTATGCAGGCATGTGCAATGAACAGCTGTATTATTTGTACAGATATAAATGGTTGTAATGAGATGATAGAAGATAATCACAATGGTTTATTGATAGCCCCAAAATCGATTGATGCCATTGAGTCAGCAGTAAAAAAATTAATTAATAATGCAGACTTAAGGGATAAGTTTAAAATGAACTCAAGAAAATATATAGAGGAAAACTTTGATCAGGAATTATTTTGGAAAAGACTTGAAGCCCTTTATAGGTCAATTGAAAACTAAACAACGATTGTTGTTGAGAAAATTAAGTACTGATAAATAAATATCATGGGTGCCAAAACGATCATTAGCAGAACCTAATCTCCCCTTAGAATTTTAGGTGCAATAATTGCCAATTAATACCTATAAATTAAAAAAATAACATCAGGTCTAGCCTTTGATGATTCCAAAGCAAGAAGAATTTTAAATTGGAATCCGACTCTAATTTTAGAAGGGTTTAAAATTAAATGAATTTATGTCTCTATTGCATTATATTTTACTGCTACTGCTACTTTATGTAATTGAGTTGGTCTATTTCAGGCTGGCGAACCATTTTAATATCATTGATAAACCGAATTCGAGAAGTTCTCATAGCGCGGTTACGCTGAGGGGCGGAGGGATAATATTCTGTGTTGCTGGGCTTCTCTTTTTTGGGATATCCAACTTTCAATATGTATACTTTGCCATTGGGCTGTTCGCAATTTCCGTTATTAGTTTTCTGGACGATATCTTAACGCTGAACAACAAAATTCGACTGAGCGTCCATTTAATGGCTGTTTTGCTTTTGTTTTATCAACTGGATATATATTCGTTGCCCTGGTATTGGCTCGTTTTTGCAGGAATATTTGTAATCGGAACTATTAATGCCTACAATTTTATGGACGGCATCAACGGCATTACTGGAGGATATAGTTTGATTGCCCTGGCAAGCTTGTATTATATCAACAATTATGTAGTTGATTTTACATCAAATGATTTGCTGATCTTGGTGGGCCTTTCAACGCTGGTGTTTAATTTTTTTAATTTCCGTCCAAAAGCCAAATGTTTTGCCGGAGATGTGGGCAGTGTAAGCATAGCCTACATTATTGTGTTTTTAATAGGGCAATTAATCATAAAGACCGAGAATATAACTTATATCTTGTTGCTCCTGGTTTATGGTTTAGACGTGGTCTTTACCGTCTTTTTTAGGGTAATCAGGAAGGAAAATATTTTCGAGGCACATCGAAGCCACTTTTATCAATATCTAGCCAATCAGTTAAAATGGAGCCATTTGTTGGTGTCCTTATTGTATTTCTTTATCCAATTGCTGATTAACTGCGTGCTTGTTTTTTATGTAAAGGGATCAATATCCTTAATGCTGGCTTTAACATTAACTTTATCTGTTTTGTTTCTTGTGGTACGGTTCTTGGTTGAAGGAAAGAGCAGGTTGGTTGGTAAAAATAACCTGTAGGTGGTTTTGCTTTTATTTATGCGGGCAAATATTCGAGAAACTTTAGCCGCATAAAAATTTTGAGACCATATAAATTTTATGTTACCTTTACTTTTAAATTAAGGCTATTCTATTTTGTTTAATAAAATAAACATAGTACCTCGTTGGATTATCTTCCTGCTAGATTTGGGTGTTTGCCTATTATCTTTAACCATAGCTTATTTTGTTAAGTATAACCTTGATCTTTCCGGACTGGACGTCGTAGAGTTTAGTCGCAACATTTTAGTGTTTACCATCATTAATGTGGTGGTTTTCCTTAACGTTAAAACCTATTCGGGCATTATTCGCTATACCAGTGCACAAGACACCTTTAGAATCTTGTTTGCCGTATTGATCAGTAGTGGCATATTCTTTTTCCTTAATCTGGCTGTCATTGCCTTCAATAAGCCTCCCTATATTTCCAATTCAGTTATTATCGTTACGGGCTTGTGCAGCTTCTTGTTGCTGATTACCTACAGGGTAATGATCAAGTACTTTTTCATGTACATCAAGAATCTTAGTCTTGATAAGATCAAAGTGATTATTTATGGGGCGGGAGAGGCCGGATTGGCTACCAAACGTACTTTTGATCATGATGGCAAGGTGAACAAAACCATTATGGCGTTCGTAGACGATGATGAGCGCAAAGTGGGCAAAACAATTGATGGGATCAAGATCCTATCCGCCGAGCGACTGGAATCATTGATTAAAGAACACGAAGTTGACGAAATCATCTTTGCCTCATACACTATTCCAACAGAGCGGAAAAACCAAATTGTTGATGTTTGTCTCGAGCATGATGTTACAGTGCTCAATATTCCACCGGCAGATGCTTGGACAGGAGGTAAGTTTCATCGGGCGCAGATACAGAATATCAACATCGAAGACCTCTTGAACAGAAAGCCTATTCAAATCAATATTGAGGGCATACAAGATCAATTAAAAGACAAGCGCATCCTGATTACTGGTGCCGCCGGTTCGATAGGTAGCGAGATTGTGAGGCAGTTAATGAAGTTCGAAACAGGGTTGATCATTCTTTGCGACCAGTCGGAAACCGCATTGCATCATATTTATCTCGAACTGGAAGAAGCACATACTAATACCAATTTCCACGCATTTGTTGGCGATGTAAAGGACGAAAAAAGAATGGACCATCTTTTCGAAACCTATAAACCACACTATGTGTATCATGCGGCGGCCTATAAGCATGTGCCCTTGATGGAAGACAATCCTGCTGAGGCGATTAAAACCAACGTATTGGGGACCAAAACCATTGCCGATATGGCGGTTAAGCACGGCATACAGAAATTCGTCATGATTTCTACCGATAAAGCGGTAAATCCTACCAATGTAATGGGTGCTTCCAAACGTATTGCCGAAATCTATGTACAATCTTTAAACAACTCTTTAAGCAACCATAATTTCGTTTTCAGCAATGGCCTAAGCTATATCAACGATTTGGATGTAAAGCCTATTACGAAATTTATTACCACCCGTTTTGGTAATGTATTGGGCTCTAATGGGTCGGTTATACCTAGGTTTAAGCAACAGATTGAAAAAGGCGGGCCGGTTACGGTTACGCATCCCGAAATTACCCGCTACTTTATGACCATTCCGGAAGCTTGTAGGCTGGTATTGGAAGCCGGTTGCATGGGCAAAGGTGGCGAAATCTATATCTTCGACATGGGTAAATCGGTTAAGATTATAGAATTGGCCAAGAAGATGATCCGCTTGGCGGGTTTGGTGCCAAACCAAGATATCAAAATCCAATATTCGGGACTAAGGCCCGGAGAGAAGTTGTTTGAAGAATTGTTGAACGACAATGAAAATACCATGCCTACCCACCATGAAAAAATCATGATCGGAAGGGTAAGAGAGTTTGTGTTTTCGGAAATTGAAGAACAAATATATAGCCTTTTGCAGCATGCCAAACAAAACGACGATCGTCAGGTTGTAATGGCAATGAAAGCTTTGGTAAAAGAATATAAGAGTAAAAACTCTATCTTTGAAGAGCTCGATGGGACATCGGCAAATTAATCATCCAAATAAATTTATGAAAAGAAACTTATTTAGCTTGTTATTAACGCTGGCAGGGCTCTCTGCATCCGCACAACAGATTATTCCTTATAGCTACTCCCAATACCAAAAGCTGAACAAGTCTTTGTATAGCAAAGATACCCGCTTCCATACCTCCTTAAGGCCCACTATTGGCGATGATACGACTATTGTACGCCAACTGGATTCATTGAGTATGATTGGTACAGATCGGGTTCGGAACCCCTGGGCTACCAGAAAGCTTTTTAATGAACATCTTGTTGAAATCAATAAAGAAGATTTTTCGGTTTATCTCGATTTTCTTCCCGATTTTCAGATTGGTAGAGATACTGAGCATAAAATTACGACCTGGCTCAATACAAGAGGCTATCAGGTTGGCGGTACTATTGGCAAGAAATTCAGCTTTTATACCAGTGGTTTTGAAAACCAATCTCGTTTTAACAACTACTTGACCAATTACATCAATAGCATTGGCGTAATTCCTGGCATGGTGAACGATAAATTTGGTGCTAATAAAAACACTAAAGATTGGGCTTATGCTACTGCTGTTGTTAACTTTACACCGAATAAATTCTTTTCATTCACTTTGGGACATGATAAGAATTTTGTAGGTGATGGTTATCGCTCCATGTTGCTGTCGGATGTATCGGCCTCTTATCCGTTTTTTAAAATTGTAACTACATTAGGCAATGTAAAGTACATGACCATGTGGGCACAGTTTCAGGATCCGCTATCGCAACAATTCTCCTATGATAATGGCTTTAGAAAAAAATGGGGTGCTTTTCATTACTTAGATTGGAATGTAAACAATCGCTTGTCTTTAGGTTTTTTTGATTCGATTATTTGGCAAGATGCCGACGCTACTGGCAAAAGAGGATTTGATGTTTCCTATCTAAACCCTGTCATCTTTTTAAGAACTGTTGAAGGGATGAACGGTTCACCAGATAATGCATTGATCGGCTTTACGGGAAAATATAAACTGCTGAACAATTTAACGGTTTATGGGCAATGGGCCATTGATGAGTTTACGGCAAAAGAGGTGTTTAGCAACAAGGGCTATTGGGGCAATAAATTTGCCTACCAGCTAGGTGTTAAAGGTTTTGATGCTTTTAAAGTGGCTGGACTGAACTACTTGGCCGAATTTAATATGGCACGTCCGTTTACTTATTCTCAAAGAACTTCCCTGCTCAACTATGGCAATTATGCCGAAGCGCTAGCACACCCGATGGGTGCCAATTTTAGGGAGGTGCTAACTATCTGGAACTACCAATACAATAAATGGGCTTTCTCGGCACAAGCTAATTATGCACGTTATGGTTTAGACAACGGACAGAACGTAGGTAAAGACATCAACGAGCCTTACGATACCAGAACCGGACAATATGGCTATAAAACCGGCGGAGGACTTAAAACAAACTTTATGTATTTGGATGGCCGTGTTTCTTATGTGTTGAATCCCAAATATAATTTAAGATTAGAATTAGGTGGTATTTATAGGCAAGAGAAAAACAGCTTGAGCAACGATAAAACCACCATGGTTACCTTTGGTTTAAGAAGTACCTTCAGAAATATTTATCAGGATTTTTAATGGCTTGCAATAATACATACGTCCTCATTATGGCTGGTGGAGTGGGTAGCCGCTTTTGGCCAAAAAGCAGGAACAATTTTCCTAAACAGTTTATTGATATATTGGGCATTGGCAAATCATTGCTACAGCTAACCTATGAGAGGTTTCTAAAGGTTTGTCCGGAAGAAAATATCTATTTCTTAACAAACGAGATTTACACTGATCTAATTAAAGAGCAGCTAAATGGGGTATCGGATAAGAATATTATTTCTGAGCCTTGCAGACGCAATACTGCCCCATGTATTGCATATGCGGCTTTTAAAATAAAAGACCTGAATCCTAATGCCAACTTGGTAGTTGCACCTTCTGATCATCTCATCTTAAAAGAAGATGTTTTTATTTCGAAAATAGAAAAAGCATTGGCGTTTGCTGAACATAACGATGCATTAGTAACGTTAGGCATTGAACCTACGAGGCCGGATACGGGATATGGTTATATCAAATATCTGAAATCATCAGCTACCGAAATTTTTAAAGTTGAACAATTTTTAGAAAAGCCAACGCTTGAAAAAGCCAAGGCTTTTTTGGCAACCAATGAATATGTTTGGAATGCAGGTATATTTATTTGGAACGTGAATGCTTTGTTATCTGGATTTAAGAATTTTGCAATAGAATTATATTCTGTCTTTGAAAGGGGTGAAAGGCTTTATAATACTGATGATGAATATGTTTTTATTAAAGAAAATTATCCAAAATGCGAGAATATTTCAATCGATTTTGCATTAATGGAAAAGGCCGAAAACGTATATACCTTGCCTGGAGATTTTGGCTGGTCAGATTTGGGTACCTGGGCTTCATTGCATGAGGTAATGAGTAAAGACGCAAGTAATAACTCTTTTGGAGGTAAAGCCGCGTTCTTGCAAGACACGGAAAACTGTCTTATTCAAATACCGAAGGAAAAGATAGCGGTAATTAAAGGTCTGGCGAATTATATTGTTGTAGATGATGGAGAAGTGTTGATGATCTACCCTAAAAATCTCGAACAAGAAGTGAAAAACGTGTCTGCTTCTGTTGCCGATAGTTTAGGAGAATACTATCAATAGCTAATAGAAAAGAAAAGGCTCATGAATTTTATGAGCCTTTTCTTTTGGGTTATATTTTGCTTAAATAATCCTGATAAGCCAATTTTAGCCCTTCCTCCAGCTCGATTTGATGTCGCCAGCCCAAGGCATGCAGTTTAGAAACATCCATCAATTTACGGGGCGTTCCATCTGGTTTGCTCGCATCAAATGTCAATTCGCCTTCAAAACCTACTACTTTCTTGATCAGCAATGCCAAATCTTTGATGGTAAGGTCTTCTCCGGTGCCTATGTTGATCAAATTAGGCTCACTATAGGTTTGCATCAGAAAATAGCAAGCGTTGGCCAGATCGTCTGCAAAGAGGAATTCGCGCATAGGCGTGCCCGAACCCCAAATTACTACCTCTTTCGAGCCGTTTTTCTTGGCTTCGTCAAACTTCCTGATCAGTGCCGGCAAAACGTGCGAATTTTGGGGATGATAGTTGTCGTTGTAGCCATACAGGTTGGTAGGCATGACCGAAATAAAATCGCAACCATATTGCGCCCTGTAGGCATCGCACATTTTAATACCCGCAATTTTGGCGATGGCATAGGGCTCGTTTGTTTCTTCTAACAGGCCAGTAAGCAGATAATCTTCCTTTAATGGCTGCGGAGCTAGTTTAGGATAAATACAGCTTGAGCCCAAAAACATGAGTTTTTTTACCTCATTTACATAAGCCGAATGGATAACGTTGTTCTGGATAGCTAAGTTCTCATACAAAAAATCGGCACGATAGGTGTTGTTGGCTACAATACCACCTACTTTGGCGGCAGCTAAAAATACGTATTCAGGTTTTTCGTTGGCAAAGAAATCGGCAACTACCTGCTGGTTTCTAAGGTCTAATTGTTCTGAAGTTTTAACAACAAGGTTAGTATAGCCTTCCTTTTGTAATTTACGATAAATCGCAGAGCCAACCATTCCTCTATGGCCGGCAACGTATATTTTTGAATGTTTTTCCAAAATGTTATAAAATGTATGTTCTTTAGGTGTTCAGATGGCTTAAGAGGCCATGGTTTTTGTGGTACGGCTTACGGCTACTTTTTTCACGGTTTCGATAATGGCTTGCGTATCATAGCCACAAAGTGCCCAAAGTTCAGGCTGTTCGCCATGCTCTATAAATTCGTCAGGAATGCCCAAACGGATCACGTCTGCTTTGTAGTTATGATCAGCCATAAATTCCAATACGGCACTGCCCATCCCGCCTTGTAAACAGCCATCTTCTACGGTTACTATTTTGGCATAACGCTTAAATACTTCGTGTAGCAGGGCTTCGTCTAGAGGCTTTACAAAGCGCAAATCGTAGTGAGCGGGATGTATGCCTTCGCTGTTGAGTTCTTTGCAGGCTTCTACGGCAAAATTGCCTACATGGCCAATGGTAAGTATGGCTACATCTTCGCCATCGCAAATTTTACGGCCTTTGCCGATTTCCAATGCCTTAAACGGACGTTTCCAGTCTGGCATTACGCCATTGCCACGTGGGTATCTGATGGTAAACGGACCGATATTTTCTTGTTGGGCAGTATACATCAGGTTGCGGAGTTCCTCTTCGTTCATCGGCGAGGCCACCACCATATTCGGGATGCAACGCATATAAGCCAAATCATAGGCGCCGTGATGCGTAGCGCCATCGGCACCGGCCAAGCCGGCTCTGTCTAAGCAAAATACTACATTCAGGTTTTGAATAGCCACATCGTGGATTACCTGGTCGTAAGCCCTTTGCATAAAGCTCGAGTAGATGTTGCAGAAAGGTACCAATCCCTGCGTAGCCAAACCAGCCGAAAAGGTTACCGCGTGTTGTTCGGCAATGCCCACATCGAAAGCGCGATTTGGCATGGCTTTCATCATGATGTTCATCGATGATCCCGAAGGCATCGCCGGGGTAATGCCCACGATTTTCGAATTGCTTTCGGCCAATTCTACAATGGTATGGCCGAAAACATCCTGATATTTGGGTGGCTGTGGCTTATCGACCACTGGTTTCTTGATTTCGCCGGTAATTTTATCAAATAAGCCAGGAGCATGCCACTTGGTTTGGTCTTTTTCGGCTAGGGCAAATCCCTTGCCTTTTACCGTAATGCAATGCAATAGTTTCGGTCCAGGAATTGCGCTCAGGTCTTTGATGACAGAAGCCAATTTCTTAACATCATGTCCGTCAACAGGGCCGAAATACCTGAAATTAAGTGCTTCGAAAAGGTTGCTTTGCCTCAACAAAGTACCTTTGATGCTTTTTTCTATCTTTTTAACGTATTTGTGTGCATTGGGGCCAAGTTCTGAAAGCTTGGTCAATACATTCGAAACGTCGTCTCTAAAACGGTTGTACGATTTAGAAGTGGTGATACTGGTTAAATATTCTTTGAGGGCACCCACGTTAGGGTCGATAGACATGCAGTTGTCGTTCAAAATCACCAAAAGATTGGAGTTTTCGATGCCGGCATGGTTCAAACCCTCAAAGGCCAAACCTGCAGTCATGGCACCATCGCCAATTACGGCCACGTGTTGCCTGTCTTTTTCGCCTTTGTAATGCGAGGCCACAGCCATGCCTAAAGCTGCCGAAATTGAAGTGGAAGAGTGGCCTACGCCAAAAGTATCATATTCGCTTTCGCTTATTTTAGGAAAGCCGCTAATGCCGTTCAGAATACGGTTGGTATGAAACTGGTTTCTTCGTCCGGTAAGGATCTTATGCCCATAGGCCTGATGGCCCACATCCCATACCAATTTATCGTAAGGCGTGTTCAAGGCATAGTGTAAGGCAACCGTGAGCTCTACCACACCTAAACTTGCCCCAAAATGCCCGCCGTTAATGCTAACTACATCGATGATGTACTGGCGTAACTCTTGGCAAATCTGCTCTAAATCTTGTTCGCTATATCGCTTTAAATCAGCGGGATAATTGATAGTAGATAATAAAGCTCCAGTCTTAATTTCCATGCCGTATATAAAAAGTACAAATTACGGCATTTTGTTTAACACTTTTATCAAGAATCGTTTCAAATTTCATCCTAAAAAACACCTGATTTTTATTTCTTGGCCACGTCAAAACTAATGGTCGACGCAAGGTTAGCCATTAATTTGTCGTATAGTGCCTTGTTGGTGGTGCTGTTAACCACAATGGCGTTGTTGTTGCCTGTGCGCGTGGTTTGCCCGAAGTCGTTTCTGGTCAGCCCAGTTACCAGCATATTGATCTTGATCGAAACATTGGCTACATAGTCGCCTGCCACTACTTCTACCCGTTTGGCTTCGTAGTTAAGCAATTGCGATTGCGTAAACTGTACAGAAACTGGAATTTGTGTGCCACTGGCTTCAATATAGGTGCCGTTAAGTGTAAAAATAGGAACGGTGGCATTTTCCGTCAAGGTTAAATTGAACTTGATGTTCTCGTAAACACCTGCCGGAATAGAAACGGTTCCAGAAAGGATGCCGGCCTGTAAAGGATTGACAGCATTGAAGTTTTTTGATTCGAAGGCTACGTTTGATCCTGCATGACTGGCGTTGAACACGATCTTGGCAATGTTAAGCGACATGCTGGTCCAGTTGATGCTGCCATTTGTTCCTTGGGCAACAGGTGTGCCACTGGTGGCAGCAGTAGTGCCTAAAGAGGCATACAGATTACTTACGCCAAAGCTGTAGCTCAGGTTGGCTTTTGCGGTTGTATTTTCTTTATTGCAACTGCTTGCCAATAAAGCTGTCCATAATACAACGGCGAGAAACGCTAATTTTTTCATTTTTAATAAATTAGATAAGAGATTAAATTTAGTAAAAAATGTGAACATCCAAGAAAAAATCACAATTTATTAGGGCATTGCAAAGCATCCGGTTTTGGCGCTAAAATTCAGCAATAATTTAGTATTTTTACCAAAAATACTTTTCCCATAATGAAACGAGATACTATAATTTTTGATCTAATTAACAAAGAATTAGATAGACAGGAGCATGGTCTTGAGCTCATCGCATCCGAAAACTTTGTGAGCAAACAGGTAATGGAAGCAGCAGGTTCGGTATTAACCAACAAATATGCCGAAGGCTTACCGGGCAAACGCTATTATGGTGGCTGCCAAGTGGTAGATGACATCGAAAATTTAGCTATCGAAAGAGCAAAACAGCTTTTTGGCGCAGCATGGGTAAACGTACAGCCCCACTCGGGTGCACAGGCCAATGCCGCGGTTATGCTAGCTGTTATCCAACCAGGCGATAAAATCTTAGGTTTCGACCTTTCGCATGGTGGCCACTTAACCCATGGTTCGCCGGTAAACTTTTCTGGTAAATTGTATCAGCCACATTTTTACGGTGTTAAAAAAGAAGATGGCCTGATCGACTATGCAAGATTGGAAGAAGTGGCTTTGGCCGAAAAACCAAAATTGATCATCTGCGGTGCCTCTGCCTATTCGAGAGAATGGGATTATGCCTTTATCCGCAAGGTAGCCGATCAAATCGGTGCCTTGGTACTGGCCGATATTTCGCATCCTGCAGGTTTCATTGCCAAAGGCTTGTTGAATAATCCATTGCCACATTGCCATATCGTTACCACCACTACCCATAAAACCTTGCGCGGTCCACGTGGCGGCATGATCATGATGGGCCAGGATTTTGAAAATCCTTGGGGACACAAAACGCCAAAAGGCGAAATCAAAATGATGTCGGCCATTTTAGACATGGCGGTTTTCCCAGGTACACAAGGTGGCCCGCTAGAGCATATCATTGCCGCTAAAGCCATTGCTTTTGGCGAAGCGCTTAGCGACGATTACCTCACCTACATTAAACAAGTTGGTGCCAATGCACAGGCCATGGCCAAAGCTTTTGTAGCCAAAGGTTATGGTATCATTTCTGGCGGAACAGACAACCATTTGATGCTGATCGACCTGCGCAACAAGGGCATTACCGGTAAGTTGGCCGAAAACGCGTTGGAGAAAGCAGACATTACCGTTAACAAAAATATGGTTCCTTTTGATGATAAGTCGCCGTTTGTAACCTCGGGCATGCGCGTAGGTACAGCCGCTATTACTACAAGGGGATTAAAAGAAAGCGAAATGGGACAAATTGTCGACCTGATAGATCAGGTGTTGAGCAATCCGGAAGACGAAAACAACCTTAACCAGGTTAAACAACAAGTACAAGCCTTAACCAGTCGCTTCCCGCTTTATAAATAAGCTTTTTAAGCAATGTTCAACCAGTCTCCCTATTCTGCCGAACAAGAAGAACAGCGCCTTGAGGCCTTGTATTCTTATGACATTTTGGGAGATGGGCTGGAGCATGAGCTCGACAATTTGGTGAAGCTCGCGGCGCAGATTGCCAACGTGCCTATTGCCTATGTGTCTTTCGTTGATCGCGATAGCGTGATCCTGAAATCGGCCGTAGGTGTAGAAGCTGAGCACAGAAAGTTGCCTAAAGCGGTAACCATTTGCCAGTATACCATGATGGCCGATCATATTTTTTTGATGCCAGATGTGACGCAGGAACCCGAATTGTCGAGCCATCCATTGGTTAATAGCGATGCCCACATCAGGTTTTATGCCAGTGCGCCGCTAAAAGACAGCGAAGGCTTTGCGCTGGGCTGTCTTTGCCTGCTTGATGTACAGCCCCGAAACCTGAACGAACACCAGCTCGAAGCCCTGTCTACCCTGGCGGTACAGGTGGTAGCCCAACTGGCACTTAAAAGAAAAAATGCCCAGCTCGAAGCCCAAACCAAGCGCTTTGACGAGTTTGTCGACATTTTTACGGTTTCGCCCGAAATCCATTGTATTCTAGATCGGAATGGAGCCATTCTTTTTATCAATGATGCCGTAACCTCGCTGTTGCAGTATACTGTTGAAGAAACCATTGGCCAAAGCATGTGGAACTACTGCCTGCGCGAAGATGTAGATAGAACCGTTTATGCGATAGAGGATGGATTGCGAAGCGGAGAGAAACAGTTCAGCATCGATTTTAGGCTGGTAAGCAAGTACAACCAGGTGAAATGGATGGGCTGGAACATGGTGGCCAAAGACAATCGCTGGTACTGCTATGGCAGGGATATTACCGAAAGCAAAAAGGTAGAAAACGAACTGACCAAACTCTCGTTCGTGGCCAGCAAGGTAAACAACGGCGTGGTGATTAACGATGCCAATAACAATGCCATCTGGGTTAACGATGCTTTTGAGAAAATTACCGGTTTTACCCTCGAAGAAGTAAAGGGCAAACCTTTAGGCGATTTGATTTGCGGACCAGAAACCGATTGGTCGCTTATTGAAAAGGCACGTCAGCTTACCCAGCAAAAACAATCTTTTACCGTCGATATTCTGGCCTACCGCAAAGATAAGCAACCCATTTGGCTATCTATCTACAATACGGTAGTACTAGATGACGAAGGCAAGGTAGAAACCGAGGTAGAAATCATCATCGATATTACCGAAAAGAAAAAGGCCGAAGAAGAACTGCAGGTGCTATCGCTGGTGGCGAGCAAAACCAATACCGGCGTAACCATTTCGAACGAAAAGGGGGAAATTACCTGGATAAACGATGCCTTGGAAGGCCTGATCGGCTATTCGCTGGCCGAGCTTTCGGGCAAAATGCTGGGCGATGTACTTTCTACACCGGATACCGATAAGGAACTGATCCTTAAATCGCGGAAAAAGGCCAACAACAAGCAAGCCTACACCATTGAGGTTTTGGCGCATAAAAAAGACGGCACGCCGATTTGGCTTTCGGTGGCCAATACGCCGATTATCAATGTCAATGGACAATTAGAACGCCAGGTAGAGCTTATCTACGACATTACACAGCGCAAACAGGTAGAGCGCGAAATGGTGGAGGCCAGGGAACAGGCCCTGCAGTTGAGCGAAGCCAAAGAAATGTTTCTTTCGGTGATGAGCCACGAAATACGGACGCCGCTCAATGCCGTTATCGGAATGACGCACCTGTTGCTGGAAAACGAACCTAAGGATTCGCAGATCGACGACCTGAACATCCTGAAATTCTCGGGCGAAAACCTGCTCAACATCATCAACGACATCCTCGACTTTACCAAAATAGAAACCGGAAACCTGCAGTTGGAGGCTTTGCCGTTCGACTTACACACGCTTTGTGTAGACATTGTGAACTCGTTGCAGGTGGCCGCCGGCAAAAAAGGAAACCAGTTGCTATTAACTTACGACGATAAAATACCTGAGCAACTGCTAGGCGATAAAACCAGGCTCTACCAAATTGTGATGAACTTATTGGGCAATGCCATCAAGTTTACCGATCATGGCAAAGTTGAATTTACGCTCAAACTAAAACAGCAAACCTCCAATGAAGCATTGATTTATTTTGAGGTTTCTGACAATGGCATTGGCATTCCCAAAGAAAAGCAGTCTTATATTTTCGAAACGTTTACGCAGGCCAGAACCGATATTTCGAGAAAGTATGGAGGTACGGGGCTGGGTTTGGCCATCACCAAAAAACTAATCAAGCTTTACCAATCGGAAATAGAGGTGCAAAGCGTAGAAGGCAAGGGAACGGTGTTCTGTTTCGAAATTAGCTTCAAATTGCTGGGGCAACCCGAAAAAGCCCAAGTGCCAGCCGCCTTGCCTAGTCTTTTTACGGGTAAACGCATCTTGGTGGTAGACGATAACGAGGTGAACATCCTGATTGCCAAAAGATTTTTGAGCAAATGGGGCTTGGATATCGATTTTGCCTCCAACGGCGAAGAAGCGATCCGCAAAATCATGGATAATGTATACGACCTGGTGTTTATGGATATCCGTATGCCGGGTATTGATGGTTTTGATACCACGCGCATTGTTCGCGAAATACCGGGTGCCTATTACAAGAACCTGCCCATTATTGCCCTAACGGCATCTACCTTGCATAACGAAAATATGAAATTCAGGGATTGTGGCATGAACGGACACGTTTTAAAGCCGTTTAATCCAGAAGAAATCAAGCAGGTGCTCCATAACTTCCTTAAAAAGTAAAGGGCCGATATTTCCTAAAAAATATCGACCCTTACCATCTAAATTAACGCTCTCGATATAATAAACGCGAGCAGGTATCAAATGTTTTAAAAAATGTGATAATTTTTTAATTATTTTCGTAACAGCCTAGTTCTGAGGGAAATATTCTTAACTTATAGTTTAGGTCTTTGTTCAGGTAAGTGCTAAAATAGCTGTCGGTACTTAGGTCAAACCCCTTATTGTTGGCCGGACTGCCCTTGGCCAGCCTAAAATTTCCGGCATCTACATTTATAAATAGCGGATCGCTGTTCAGGAGGTTAGTGCCGTTTAAAGTATTCGTGTTTATTTTGAGCAGGTTGTTTTTTACGGTAGCCGTTAATAGCGTATTGGTGGCTTTTTTGTCGATCAGAAACTCGTTGCTCAGGCTTCCCCATACAATGTTGTTGTAAAAATCGATGCTCAGGTTGCCCGATTGCGTATTGCTGATATAATCTGAGAAGTATACGGCCGCTGTTTTTCGCGCAAAGTAGGGGTTGTAGCCTGCAAAAGTATTTTGTTTGAGGTTGTATTTGCCGCCACCTACACCATACAGCAGGTATTGGCCACAGTTGTAGAAAAGATTGTTGAAAGCGGTAAGGTCGGTTTGATAGCCCAAAAAGCCTACCACCTCCATGTTTTTGATGATGGTATTGGTTAACAACAGCTTGGGCTGGTCGTTTACCGATAGCGAATCGACGGTAATGCCGGTAATGCCATTTTTGATGACTGCATAATTGATGCGCGAATTTTTGCTTTCGGGATAGAAATGGATGCCATTCCATTGCCCGGTTTCGTTGCTGTACAGTTTCTCCAGCCTATCGCTGGCAAATACAATACTATCAGCCTTGGTGCCCAGCGCAGTTAAGGTACCTTTAATGCTCATGGTAGAATTGCCATGAAACAAGATTTTGGTGCCCGGCTCTAAGGTTAGGTTGGTATTTTCGGCTACGGTAAGCGATTTGTAGATGATGTAAGGCAATTTGCTGTTCCAAACCATATTGTTCTTAATGGTAGCGCTGTTGATAAATACTGCGTTCTGTCCGTAGGCGACGAGCGCGATGCGTTGCTTTTTACCATTAAAGTAGCACAAAATCGAATCCTGCACAATAAAAGGCAGGTCTTGCTGGGTTGGGTTGATGTTGACCTTTACAAAGACATTGATCGAATCGTTGCCGTTTATTTTAAGGTTATTGGTTTCTGAAACGGCCTGTCCGTTAATGTTCAGGCTAAAAGCCGAATTGTTGCCTCCGCTTAGGCGAATTTGGTTCAGGTTGATGGCCCTCGAATTTCGGTTATAGATTTTTAATCTTCTGGTGCTTGAACCTACTGCCGTAAAAACGGTATCGAATAACACGCTGTCTGATGAGAAGTTGAGTTTGGCATCCAAGTCTAGCGTCAGCTCCTCGTCCTTGTTGCAGGCCGCAAAGATCAGGCTGGTTAAGATACTCAGAAGCAGTAGTTTTACTCTCATCTTATTCTGCAAAAGCTAGGGTAGCTATACTTAATTTTTTAACACCAATGTTTAATAACGCTTGGCCACAGGCTTCTAGTGTTGAGCCGGTGGTAATCACGTCGTCGACCAAAAGGATATGTCCGTCTTTCAATTCTTCGGGATGCCTCACTTCAAAAACCGATTCCATGTTTTCGTATCGGGTATATCGCGATTTTTTAGTTTGGCTGCTGGTTGCCTTTTGACGTAATAAGTTAGCATTTTTTACCGGAACATCAAAAACTTCGGCTATGCCCTTGGCAATGAACAGGCTTTGGTTGTAGCCTCTCAGCTTTTCCTTGTGTGCATGCAAAGGTACGGGTACAATGGCGCTGATATCGGCATAGGATGGGTTTGAAAGCAATTTTTGGCCTAAAAGATGGCCTAAAAGCCTGCCTGTTTCTGTTTTGCCTTTGTACTTTAAGCCGTGCATCAATTGCTGTACTTTGTTGCCTTTCTTGAAATAGAGCATCGCCGTGGCAGCATTACAAGGTATGCGGCTCCAAAATTGCTTCGCTACGGGATTGTCTGGGTACAGATGGAAATCGGTGTAGGGAAGATCGTAAAGGCAATGGCTGCAGATTTCTTTTTCGCCATAGTGTAAATGCGTTCCACAAGCATTGCAGAGCAATGGGAAGAGCAGGTTGATCGTATCTTCGGCTAAACGCTTGATGGCTATCATACTTACAATTTAAGCAATTGTTGGCATAATGCGAACAACATAATGGTAAATAGTCCATGGTTTAGGGTTGATTGGACAATAGGGTAGACCGGAAACTTGTCCAAAGGGATTGCTTCGTTGCATGGTTTTTAATCATGGCGAAGACTATGGACTACAGCCTAACGACTATTAGCTAGCCTAAGCTAAGCCGTTTCTTTGACAGCCAATTGTCCGCAGGCCGCGTCGATGTCTTTGCCACGGCTTCTCCTGATGTTGGTGTTGATACCCTGGCTGCGCAGGTAATTGGCAAAAGCATCTATTTTATCGCCTTCAGCATTGATGAAATCGGCAAATTGGATAGGGTTGTATTCAATCAGGTTGACCTTGCAAGGCACATGCTTGCAGAATTTGGCCAACTCCATGGCATCCTGTATTTCGTCGTTGAAATTGTTGAAGACGATGTATTCGTAGGTAACCGGATTTTTGGTTTTAGAGAAATAGTATTTCAGGGCTTCGGCCAATGCCTTTAACGAATTGTGTTCGGTAATAGGCATGATTTCGTGGCGCTTAATGTCGTTGGCGGCATGTAGCGACAGGGCCAAGTTGAACTTTACGCCGTCATCGCCTAGTTTTTTGATCATTTTGGCAATGCCCGCGGTAGAAACGGTAATGCGCTTGTACGACATGTTCAGGCCATCGGGAGCGGTAATGCGCTCTATAGATTTCAATACGTTGGCGTAGTTGAGCAAAGGCTCGCCCATACCCATGTATACGATATTGGTTAAGGGAATATTGTAGTTCTTTTTGGCCTGTTGGTCAATCAGCACTACCTGATCGTAAATTTCGTCGGCATTGAGGTTGCGTTTGCGGTCCATATAGCCGGTTGCGCAAAATTTGCAGGTCAGGCTGCAGCCTACTTGCGAGCTTACGCAGGCGGTCATCCTTTCGTCGGTCGGGATCAGTACGCCTTCCACAATGTTGCCATCGTACAAACGGAAGGCATTTTTGATGGTATGGTCGTTGCTAAATTGTGCGCTGTTGATTTCGACTGCATTAATGGCGTAATTGTCTGAAAGTTTTTTGCGCAGGTCTTTAGACAAGTTGCTCATTTCGTCGAAGTTGCGTGCCGATTTTTCCCAAAGCCATTGGTAAACCTGTTTTGCCCGGTAGGCAGGCTCTTTCATGTCGGCAAAGTGCTGCTGCAATTGCGTCAAATCAAGCGAACGGATATCTATTTTCTTAGTGCTAAGCATTTTACGGTGTAAAGATACTTAAATTAGTTCATATCCGGGTATCATTTTACCAATGAACCCATGACTAATCAACTAATTTGACATCGGTATTAATTATCTTTTTGGACTGCGGGTTTTGGCTGCGGGTGCACCCGATTTGCCCTTGCCTGGTCGGGTAGGCCTTCTGTTGGGGCCAGATTTAAACCAGTCGCTTCCTGTTGTATTTGATTTGCTTGGGCCTCCATTGGTTTTGGCCCTGCCTTTTGTGGCTGCGGTTTTTTCTTTGCCAAAACGCTGTGCGGGTTTTTCGGCCTTTGGAGCGGCTGATTTTTGGCTTTCTTTTTTCGGCGTTGCAGGTTTTTCCGAACTCGATTTGGCCAATTGTTTGGTAATCTGCGTTAATTCTTCTGGCGTAAGCTCGCGCCAATCGCCAACCGGAATGCCTTTTAAGGTGATGTTCATGATCCGAACGCGCTCCAGCTTCGTTACTTCATAGCCGAAATGCTCGCACATGCGACGGATTTGCCTGTTGAGGCCCTGTACAAGCACAATCCTGAAAACATTGGGCGCTTCTTTGGTTACCTTGCACTTTTTGGTCATCACGCCCAACACAGGTACACCTTTGCCCATACCTTCGATAAACTGATCGGTAAGAGGTTTGTTTACGGTAACCACGTATTCTTTTTCGTGGCTATTGCCTGCGCGAAGTATTTTGTTAACCAAATCGCCATTGTTGGTTAAAAAGATAAGACCTTGCGAGTCTTTGTCCAACCGGCCAATCGGGAATACCCTTTCGCTATGGTTAACGTGATCTACAATGTTGTCTTTTACTTTCGATTCGGTGGTGCTGGTAATGCCTACAGGCTTGTTGTAAGCCAAAAGAATGGTGCTTTCCGCCTGTTGGGGCTCAATGGTTTGGCCGTTTACGCTTACCACATCGCCAAAAAACACTTTGTCGCCTACCTTAGCTTTGCGCCCGTTAATAAAAACCTGGCCAAGTTCGATGTACCTGTCGGCCGCTCTTCTTGAGCATAAACCGCTTTCGCTAATGTATTTGTTTAATCGTGTTGTAGAATCAGACATGTGGTAAAGATTATGAAATATCTTACAAAGTAACCAATTCTAATCCGATAAACAGCAACAATACTGAGTTTTGCCGATCAATCTTTGATGCAAAACCAGTATGTTATGGAATTTTGAGGGCTGAAATATCGCCAATCAAGGCATAAGATTTCAAAATAAACAATAAATCAGGCTTCGGGCAACGTTTAAAACAATGCCTAGCCAAACTTTGACAACCCTGATGGCCAAGGTAGCCAAAAAGGTTGTCAAAGTACAGTATTTAAAAGCTTGGGTCATCTGCACTGGGGCCATAGCTTCCCGGAATTGGGATGTTTAACAAACGCAGGTAAACGCCTAGCTGTGCCCTGTGGTGGATGGTTTGGCTAAAGGCATGCCTAATGGTTTCGTATTTGGTCATGGTGGCATAAACCTGATCGGCGTTGCGCAAAACCCAAGTCCCGCTCAGGTCTTTGTCGGTAGTCTCGCTTAGGCTTGCACGGCCATCTTCGTAGCTTTTTTCGAACAGGGCAAGCAAATCGGCAGCGTTGCTTACCGCAGTTGGGTTATAAGGCTCGGTGGCAAAATCCAGTCCGTCGGTTTTTAAGGCCAGGGTTACCCAGGTAGGCAGTTCGGCAATGTGGACGCTCAGGTCTTTCATTTTCATGCTTTTTTCGTGCGGTGCCCAATCCAATTTGTCGGCAGGTACCAAAGCCAGCATCTTACGGGTTGTTTGCGCTTCCTGCGCCAATTCGGTCAATAAAAGTTCAATAATGTTCATCGTTTTTGTGTTTGTTTACCCAAAGTAACGAGGGCTTACTGACAACCCTATGGCAGTGTAAAATTGGGGATGAAAAATATTTGAGAAGATTGTAGTTTCTGTTTGTCGAGATAAGGAGGTTTTGCCTTCATTTCTTTGTGTGCCCAAAGAAACGAAGCAAAGAAAGGGCATCGCTGGCCTCATGTGCCTTTTGCTCATGCCCTATACACAACTACAAAAGCCGATCGCTTCGTTCTGCTTGGTAAGTGCTTAAAGAATGCCAGTAAGTAAATGATGCAGAATCGCTTCGCTCGAGGCTCGGAAGAGCGATTTGTAAGGAAGTGCTATGCTTTTGTAGTTTTTTCTGGCACTGGCCAGCTGATGTCGCGCTATACAACGAAAGTGATTGACGAACGGCAGCTGATAAAATGCAGTAGCCTTGAACTTTTGGTCACTTTTGTTTCAAGACAAAAGGACTAACCATTAATAATCCACTGGCAACATTTTCATGTAGTCGTTCAGGGCCATGTGTTCGCTTTTGCGGAAGGGGATTTCGGTGCATTTAACCGCCACGATATTGATGACCTTGAAATCGCGATATTCATTGCGCAGGTGGCACCAGGCGATCAAGTGCCAGCTAAAAGCGTAAAAAATGAGGCCGATTGGTTCAACTTCTCTTTTGCTGGCTTCGCCTTTCTTGTTTTTATAATCTATTTCTACAATACATTTGGCGCTGATGGCATTTTGGAGTGCCGAAAGGTATTCGGTATCGTTTTTCAGTCTTTCAGGCAACTGTAGCCTGATGTTTTCGTTCAGGTTTTCGAGCTTTTCCTTTTGGCTGCTGCGCAGTACGCCTTTTACCTTGTTCAGCGCTGTGGTGTAATGATGGGCAATGGATTTATCGCCAAAGCCTGTTAAAAAACGCTCCATCAGCAAGAGCGCGTTGGCCTCGTCAGAATTAAACGAAATGGGTGGCAGAAAATAACCTTGCACAATGAAATAGCCTTTATGGGGTTCGAAACTGATGGGAACGCCCTGTTCGGCAAGTGCCCGCATGTCGCGGTAAACCGTACGTATGCTGATGTCGAACTGGTCGGCGATTTTTTCGGCAGTTACGTATTTTCTTGATTGCAAAAGGATTAATATTCCGAAAAGTCTGTCTATTCTGTTCATTTTGGCCTGAAAATAGCTGTGATAAAAATACAGATAATCGCTTAGAAACGAAACCGAAATTTAAGTATAACCACATTTTCTAAACCATTGCGTTAACTAAGAGGTTATTTATAGTGAAACAATTTTAATGCAGACCAATATCAAAAAGCGTTTTTTTACGGTAGCGAAGAGCAAAGTGGTGATTGGCTTCTTGTTAGCCTGTTTTGCCCTTTTAACAGCTTGGGCTATCAGCAGGTTTGCCTTTAAGAAGATGTTGCACACTGTGGAGGAGATTTCGGCACCGAACGAACGCCTCAAAATGGTAAACCAGTTGTCGCACAGCATTTCAAAGCTCGACCAGTTGCAGCGCGATCAGGCCATCAACAACAAAGGAAAGAGTACCGAGTTTATCAGGGAATCGCGGGCTTCGCGCAGTGATTTGGATACTTTGGCCAAGCTTTACGCCAAAGACAAGGCCCAATTGAGGCGCATCAGGTCTATCAAAAGGCTGCTTGATGATAAGGACCAGCAGTTTGTGATGTACATGCAGGTACGCGAAACCTTGGTCAATACCAAATCGTTTTCTGAAGAGGTAAGCAAACTGAATAAGCTGATTGCCCAGCGTGGCCAACAACGCGACAGTGCCCTTTTGACTACCGAAACCTCTACTTCGACCACTATTGTCGCGCCAGAAGAGGAACAGAAATCGAGGGGATTTTTAAGCAAGCTGTTTGGCAAGAAGAAATCAGAGGTCTATAAAATCATTAATGAAGAATTTAAAATCAAGCGCGATACCTTAAATACGCAAGTAGAAGATAGCATTGCCAATCACATCGACACCATTTTAAGGACCATTGAAACCGAGCAGAAAGAAAAAAGCGCCAAGTTTTTAAAAAGGGAAGCCGATTTGGCCACGGCCAGTACGCTCATTACCACCCAAATGCTCAATATCCTGAAAGAGGTAGAGGCCGATGCGGTGGCGCAGGTTGACCTGAAAAACAATCAGGCCAAAGCAGTGGTTAATAAAGGCGCTGGACAGATTACGGCTTTGCTGATCGGCTTTTTCTTCTTGACCATTGTGCTGGTGTACCTCATCTTAACAGACATTACCAGCATTAACCGCTACCGAAAAGACCTCGAAACCGCCAAAGACGAGGCCGAGTACCACAGCAAGGCCAAACAGCGCTTCCTTTCTAACATGAGCCACGAAATCAGAACGCCCTTGCAGTCTATTTTGGGTTATGCCGAGCTGATTGCGCAACAGGATAAGCCGAATAAGAAAAACGTGGATGCGATCTACCAGTCGGCGGTGCATTTATTGCAGATTGTAAACGAGGTGCTCGATTACAACCGCATCATTTCGGGCGAGTTTACTTTTAATCAACAGGTGTTTAACGTAGGCAAAGTGCTTGATGAGGTGGTGGAGGTGATGCGCCCGCTGGCCGAACAGAAGCAGGTGAGTTTGGTTACCGATTTTGAGTTGGATGGCGTGCATTATGCCCTGGGCGATGCCTTTAGGTTGAAGCAGATTTTGTTCAACCTGTTGGGCAATGCCATTAAATTTACGGTAGAGGGCCAAATTAACTTCGACCTTTCGCTAAAAAGACATGGCGATTTTGTGCATTTCAACTTTGTGATCAAAGACACCGGCATTGGCTTTGACGAAGCACATATCCAACGGATCTTTAACGAGTTTGAACAAATAGAAAGCAGTGAAAAATACATCCATAACCAAACCGGAACAGGCTTGGGCTTGGCCATTGTTAAATCTTTGGTCGAAAGCCAGGATGGTCGCATTAACGTAAAAAGCCAAAAAGAGAAGGGTACTACATTTACTTTCCACCTGAAATATCGGTATGCCGAAAAACCTGAAAACGAATTGGAAACCATTGGCCAAAACGCCATTGCCCATACCGGCAAAGTATGGATGATAGACGATGACCAGCTGATTTTGGAACTGTGTGCATTGATTTTCGAAAAGCATCATATTCCTTACCAAACCTTTAACACGGCGCAGGCCATACTCAATGCCGAACAAAGCGGCGTAAATTATGTGCTTATTGATATGCGTTTGCCAGAAATGTCGGGGTTGGAACTGCACCGCATCTTGAAACATAAAATGCCTCCGCATGTTAAGTTTTATGCCATTACGGCACAGGTACTGCCCGATGAACAGCAAGCTATTTTAGCCGAAGGATTTAGTGGCTTGATTACGAAGCCTTTTAAAACAGAAGACCTCTTGTCTATTTTCGAAAGGGCAATTGCGGTTAAAGAACAGGTAGCGTTTGATGTTAGCACTATCGAGAAGATGACTTTGGGCGATCAGCAATTGCTGCAAAGGATATTGAACCAGTTTCAAGCCGATTGCCAGCACGACAGCGAAATGCTTAAAGAAAGCCTCCTGAAAGAAGACAAAGCCAATTGCCGACTTATTGTACACCGTTTGGCCGGACGTACTGCCCAAGTTGGGGCTGCCGCACTGGCGGAAAAATTTAGAAAGCTGGAACTTGAAATAGAGGAAAGCGTCCGAATTGACGAGAAGATAAAGCATCAGGTCAACAACCTCGTCGATGAGCTTGATCAGTTGCTCCTATTGGTTAACGAAATGGATTATTCGATGCCGTAGCGTTCCATTTTGCTGTAAAGCGTTTTACGATCAATATTAAGCAACTTGGCCGCCTTTGATTTGTTGAACCTTACTTTTTGCAGGGTTTCGGTAATGAGCTGTTTCTCGTTTTGTTCGTTTACGGCTTTGAGGTCGGTACCGCTGTTTTTCGACAACTGGCTTACGGCCATTTTCATTTCGTCGGGCAGGCTCGCTGTTCCAGCTGTATCGCCAGGGCTTAAAAGCACCATTCTTTTGATTACGTTTTTGAGCTCGCGCAAATTGCCTGGCCAATCGTAATCGAGCAACAGTTGTTTGGCATCAGGTTCAATAGCCTGCACGTTTCGGTTCAGTTCTTTGTTGCTCAGCGCGATAAAGTGGTTGATAAACAGTTCCAAATCCTTGCCCCGATCCCTCAAGGCAGGCAACTGTATCTTAAATTCGTTTAGGCGGTGGTAAAGATCTTCCCTAAATTCGCCTTGTTGGATGCTGTTGGCCAAATCGTCGTTGGTAGCCGCAATGATCCTCACATCTACCGAAATAGTCTTGGTACTGCCAATGGGCTGAATGATACGTTCTTGTAAGGCCCTGAGCAGTTTTACCTGCACTTCGTAACTCAGGTTGCCCACCTCGTCTAAAAACAAAGTACCGCCATTGGCGGCCTCGAATTGTCCTTTTTTATCGTTCAATGCCCCTGTAAATGCGCCTTTTGTATGTCCAAAAAGCTCGCTTCCAGCCAAATCTTTCGATAAGGTACCGCAATCGATGGCAATAAAGGGCTTGGTGCTGCGCTTGCTCTGTAGGTGCAGGGTTTTGGCAATATGTTCTTTGCCGGTGCCGCTTTCGCCTTGGATGATCACCGACATATCGGTTGGCGCTACCAGGGCAATATGTTGGTGCAGTTTTTCGGCTACCTCGCTTTTGCCTTTAATAAAGTTATCGTCTGCTACTACGGGTTCGGCTTCGTCTTTGGCCAGCGAATTTTTGATCACCATCAGCAATTCGTCGGGATTTACCGGCTTGGTAATGTAATCGAAGGCGCCCAGCTGTATCGATTTTACGGCGGTGCGCACATCGTTAAAGCTGGTCATGACGATGGTGGGAGTGGCAATGCCTTTTTCGCGGGCATATTTGAGCACATCGAGCCCCGTGCCATCGGGCAAGCGATAATCGACCAGCAACAGATCAAAGTCCTGTTGGTCTATCAATTTGTACGCTTGTTTGGTGTTTGATGCCAATAAGACCTCGAAACCACTTTTAATTAAAAAGCCTTCAATAATTTGCGCAAAAGTGGAGTCGTCTTCAACAATTAGGAATTTTGACATAATACAAAAATAACAAAAGCCAGATAAATCCGGCCTTTGTTAAAGTATAATTGTGTTTTCTGCTATTCAATGATACTGTTGATTTTTGGTTATTCAACAGGTTTACCGTCTTTGTCAAGTTTGATAGAACCGGTTTCCTGTTCTTTCTTCACGTCGATTTGGTACCACTCTTTTTTAGCTTTTTCGTCTTTAACCAAGAAAGCTGCAGTAGCTGTCCAGGCTTTGTAAGGCTCAGAAGCCAAAGTAGTTTTTATACCTTCTGGCAAATCTTCCAATTTTACCGGAGTTTTGGTTACACTGTCTTGAACGGTAGTAACGATTTCAATTTGATTTGATTTTACTTCACTTGCTTGTGCTGCTGAAAATCCTGCGAATGCTAACGTAGCGGCTAAAAATAATTTTTTCATAACTGTATTTTTAAATTAGGGTTTTGAAATAAATAATTACACTGAGCTATAGTGCATAATGGTGCCAAAAGAAAAATTATTTTCAATTAGCTGAAAATCAATATGATAAATTTATTTGCAAGATTGAACACTGTTGCGTTTCTCCACAACTTGCTGATTTTGTCGTCAAAAAACAGATAAACTTCTTAGGTTTCGAACAGAATGCGCTTAATTTGTGGCATGCAACATTACATTTCGGCCGACTGGATCTTTCCGGTTGAAACAGCTCCTATCCAAAATGGCGTAATTGGCCTTGATGCCGATGGAACCATTACCGTCGTACTTACACCCGAACAAGTGCAAGAAATGAGGCTTGAAGGCATAGTGAGCTACAAAGGAGCCATTATTCCGGGCTTGGTTAATACCCATTGCCATTTGGAGCTTTCGCACCTGTTCGGGAAAATTGACGAACATACCGGCTTGCCCCAGTTCATCAGACAGATTTTGGCCTTGCGTGCACAGCCTGAAGACGAAATCACGGCCGCGATGCAAAAAGCCGACGAAGCCATGTATGCCAATGGTATTGTTGCGGTTGGCGATATTTCCAACCAATTGGATTCGAAAGCCGTTAAGCTGCAAAGTAAAATCTACTACCATACCTTTGTAGAAGTTTTTGGTTTTAGCAGGCCATCGGAGCCTGTAATAGAAGCCGGCTTAAAACTCAAGGCCGATTTCTCGCCCCTCAAAGCTTCTGTGGTGCCCCATGCGCCATATTCGGTTTCTTCGAGCTTGTTTGCCGAAATTAAAAAGAACAATGCCGAAGATGATATTTTGAGCATCCACAACCAGGAGACGGCTGGCGAGAACGAACTTTTTGCTAAAGGCACAGGCCCACTTGTCGATTTTTTTGCCAGCGTAGGCATACCTCCGCACGAAGCGCAGGCCTCGGGCCAGAATGCAATCCGCTACCATTTGCCCCAGCTCCGCCAAACCTTAAATACGTTGTTGGTTCATAATACGATGAGCGAGGTAGAAGATGTACGGTTTGCCGAACAGGCACATCCTAATTTGTATTGGTGCCTTTGCCCCAATGCCAATTTATATATCGAAAACTGCCTGCCTGATGTAAAGATGTTCAAGAGCCAGCGGGTCGCTTTAACTTTGGGTACCGATAGCTTGGCCAGCAACCATCAGCTTAATATTTTGGCCGAAATGAAAACCCTGCAAGACCGTTTGCAACTTCCTTTTGATGATTTGCTGCAATGGGCAACCTTGAACGGAGCCATGTTTTTAAATATCGATTCAATTTTTGGAAGCCTTAAAGTTGGCAAAAAGCCAGGCTTGAACTTGGTGCAGCTCTCGGCCGATTTTAAATTGGAAAGCGACCAGGTTCAACGTTTATTTTAATGAATAGGCCATGAAGATAGCCATAATAGACGATTATCAGGATGTAGTCAAAACCTTGGCTTGTTTCGAGCTGCTTGAGGGCCACGACGTACAAATTCTGAACGATACCGAAAAAGATCCGGCATTGCTCGCTGCCAAGCTGCAGGATGTAGAGGCATTGGTGCTCATTAGAGAGCGAACAGCCATCACGACTGACCTGCTTAAACAACTGCCTAACCTGAAGCTGATTAGCCAAACAGGTAAAATAGCCGGCCACTTGGATCTAGAAGCCTGCAACAACCATAAAGTAGCCGTAGCCGAAGGCGTGGGCTCGCCAGTGGCACCTGCCGAACTAGCCTGGCTTCTGATCATGAATACCTTAAGACAGTTGCCCAATGCTATTGCGGCGATGAAAGCCGGGAATTGGCAAACCAATATAGGTACCAGTGTTTACGGAAAAACCATCGGTATATGGGGCTATGGCAAAATAGGCAAGCTGATAGCCAATTACGCCAAGGCTTTTGGTGCCATGGTTTTGGTTTGGGGAAGCGAACAATCGCGGGCCAATGCTGTGGCCGATGGCTTTGAAGCGGCCCACAATAAAGCCGACTTTTTTAGCGAAGCAGATGTGGTGACGTTGCACCTGCGCCTCAACGAACAAACTATGGCCATCGTGAAAGCAAGCGACCTGAGCCTGATGAAACCCACCGCCGTACTTGTCAATACCGCGAGGGCCGAATTGATTGAAAGTGGTGCCTTGCTCAAGTGCCTAAAAGCTGGCCGACCAGGTTTTGCGGGTGTCGACGTTTATGAGAACGAACCCATCAAAAATGCTAATTTTGAATTGTTAACGCTCCCCAATGTAGTGTGTGCCCCACATTTGGGCTATGTAGAGCAAAACAGCTATGAACTGTATTTTGGCAAAGCCTTCGAAAACGTGGTCAACTACAGCAAAGGCAGGCCAACGCATATTGTAAATCCAGAAGTACTTAAATAAGGTAAATCAAACATGAACCCCATCTGTAAATTATTCAACATCAAATATCCCATTATACAGGCCGGAATGATCTGGTGCAGTGGTTGGAGGCTGGCTTCGGCGGTTTCGAATGCTGGCGGATTGGGCATTATAGGTGCCGGGTCTATGTATCCCGAGGTACTTCGAGAGCATATCCGAAAATGTAAGGCGGCTACAGCGCATCCTTTTGGGGTAAATGTGCCTTTGCTTTATCCCAATATCCAGGAAATTATGGATATTTTGGTAGAGGAGGGCATAAAAATCGTATTTACCTCGGCGGGTAATCCGGCCACCTGGACATCTTTTTTAAAATCGCACGAAATTACGGTGGTTCATGTCATTGCCAACACCAAGTTTGCGCTCAAGGCCGAAGCGGAGGGGGTTGACGCCATCGTGGCGGAGGGCTTTGAGGCCGGCGGGCATAACGGACGTGAAGAAACCACTACCATGTGCCTTATCCCGATGATTGCCAAGACGGTAAAAATTCCGGTAATTGCGGCAGGGGGGATAGGCAGCGGGCGAGCCATGTTGGCGGCCATGGCTTTAGGCGCTGCTGGAGTGCAAATAGGTTCGGCTTTTGCGGTAGCCGAAGAATCGTCGTGCCACCCCAACTTTAAAGCAAAAATTATCCAGGCTAACGAAGGCGACACCAAGCTGAGGCTGAAAAAACTGGTACCTGTGCGCCTGCTTCAAAATGAATTTGCGGCTGCGGTTGGACAAGCCGAGGCCGATGGCGCCAGCACCGAACAATTGGCCACGCTTTTGGGCAGGGCCAGGGCAAAACTGGGTATGTTTGAGGGCGATATGGACCAAGGAGAACTCGAAATCGGACAAGTTTCGGCCATGCTTGACGAAATTAAACCTGCAGCCCATATCCTCAGCGAAATTTGGAAAGAATTTTTGCAGGAGAAAAAGAGGCTTCTAGCAACAGAATTTTAAATCAAGAAAAAGGGTTAATAGTCTATGGTCGATTGTCCATAGTGAAGATTAACTAAAAAGTATCAATACCATGAGCTATGGGCCATGGACAATTAGCTAATGAGCCAATCAACTAATGAGCTAATGAGCTAATGAACGAATGACCAATGGCTAATGAACCAATGACAAATGAACTAACGGCTAATGAACCAACAAAAATGAAACATATCAATATCAAAGTAACAGGCAAGGTGCAGGGCGTTTTTTTTAGGGCGAGCACCAAGGCCGTGGCCGACCAAATGGGCGTAAAAGGTTTGGTAAAGAACCAAAAAGACGGCAGTGTTTACATCGAAGCCGAAGCCAGTGAAACCATACTCGACCTCTTTTTAGATTGGTGCAAGGAAGGTCCTGAAAAATCGGTCGTAGAAAATGTAGAAGTAGCTGATGGAGAAATTAAAAATTATCGCAACTTTGAAGTTATCAAAAAGAATCTGTTGTGGTAAAATTCAATTGGCGAATTGAGATGGATGGTTTATGGTAGCGAGAGCTCTAGCTGAAAATCTAAAATCGTCAATCTAAAACCTAAATTACATTGTCTGTATATAAAAAATTTATTGGTCAAACCGCTGTTTATGGCATAAGTACGGTCCTTTCGAGGCTGTTCAACTTTATCCTGACCCCAATTTACACCAGGGTTTATCCCAAGGGCGTGTATGGCATTTTTACGAACATCTATGCCAATGCCTCCATCATCAATGCTATTTTGGCTTTTGGTATGGAAAGCACCTATTTCAGGTACCTTAACAAGTTTGAAGACAAGAAACAGGAGGTATACAACAATTCGTTCCTTTGCATTGCCTTTATTTCTACCTTGTTTTTGTTAACGGGCATCGTATTTAACGAACAGATTGCCGGCTATCTGGCCAATAAACCCAGCGAAATACCCGATTATAAGCAGTATGTTAACTTTTTCTTGTGGATTTTGTTCATCGATGCCATCAGCGTTATTCCCTTTGCCAAACTGCGTGCCGACGAAATGGCCATGAGTTACAGCGTAGCCAAATTCCTGAATATTGGTTGTTTTGTAGGCTTTAACCTGTTTTTTATCTATGGCATTCCGGCAATTATCAAGCACCATTGGCTGGGTGCCGATTGGCTGGCCACCTGGTACAGGCACCACTGGGTGGGCTATGTGTTTATTGCCAACCTTATTGCCAGTATCGTAACTTTTATTTACCTCATTCCGCAGTTTTTGCAATTGCAGCTCAGGTTCGACAAGAAATTGTTTGCGGCCATGTTCTCTTACAGCTGGCCAATTTTGGTGGCCAACCTTTCTTTCATCGTGAATGAAAACTTGGATAAGATAGTATTGAACAAGCTGTTGCCCCCTGCGGTTGCCAATGGCGAAGTGGGTATTTATGGCGCCGTATGCAAAATTGCCATCTTCCTCAGCATCTTTATTACCGCATTTAGGCTGGGTGCCGAACCTTTCTTTTTCAGCCATGCCAAGCATAAAGACGCCAAAAATACTTATGCCACCATTCTGCAGTACTTTGTAATTGCCTTGGCCATTATTTTTGTGGCGCTGATTGCCAATATCGAAATCCTTAAATATTTCATCAGTCGTGACGAAAAGCACATTGCCGAGTTTTGGGTTGGCCTGCCTGCCGTACCTTACCTGTTGCTGGGCTATGTTTGCCTGGGTATTTACATGAACCTTTCGGTATGGTACCGTCTTTCAGACCAAACCCGCTTTGGCTTGTACATTTCGGTGGCAGGCGCCATCATTACTATTGTGCTTAACCTGGTGCTGATTCCGAGGTTCAGTTACATGGGCTCGGCCTGGACCAGTATGTTGGCCTATTTGGTGATGATGGTTTTGTCGTACGTACTGGGACAGAAATATTACCCCATACCTTATAACCTGAAAAAGATCTTGGCTTATTTGGTAATCTCTACAGCGATTGTATTCTCGTCGTTTTTCATCTTTCACCGCAACATTTATATCGGCAATGCCATGCTCATCGTTTTTGTGGCAGGTATTTTTTATGTAGAGAAAGACGGTTTAATGAAAATCTTAAAAAAAGGCTAATCCATGTTAAACATCAAGATTATCAACCATTCAACCCATCTTTTGCCGGCCTACGAAACCGAGCATGCGGCGGGTATGGACTTAAGGGCTTTCCTAAATGAAGCCATCACGATTAAACCTTTGCAGCGTATTTTAATTCCAACGGGTTTACACATCGAGTTGCCGGTAGGCTACGAAGCGCAAATCAGGCCCAGAAGCGGATTGGCCTTTAAGCACGGCATAGGTATTGTCAATTCGCCGGGAACCATTGATGCCGATTACCGCGGAGAAATCAAGGTGTTGCTGGTTAACCTGTCAGACACCGATTTTGTGGTGAACGATGGCGAGCGGATTGCACAAATGGTGGTAGCCAAACACGAAACCGTTAATTGGCAACCGGCAACCGAACTGGGCGATACCCAACGTGGTGCCGGAGGCTATGGCCATACGGGAAAATAATTAATGATTGAATGATTGGATTTTGAATGGTAGAATGTAAAGAATAAAGCTTATGGATAGCCATTCACTCATTCAAAATTCATTTATTCAAAACTAAAAGGGTATGAAAGTTAAACTTGTTTTGGTGTTGGTTTTTGCCTGGTGTGCTCTTGCGGGGGCGCAAGAAGCCGTCACGCTTCCTTCGCGGGAAAACAATGCCATTAAAGAACTGTTTTTTGCCGGGCTCAAAGAAAAAATGGCCGAAAACTATGCCAATGCCAATGTTAGCTTTAACAAGGTAGTGGCCATGGATGCCAAAAACCATGCAGCCTATTTTGAGCTGGCTTCGCTTAACCTGCGTCAGAACAAATTATTGGATGCAGAAGTAGCCATCAAAAAAGCCATCGCCCTTAACCCCGAAAATGTTTGGTACCTGAAACTCCAATCGGAGATTTACAAGCGCAACGGCAATATGGAAGCTTTGATACCAGTGCTCGATCAATTGGTTAAACTTGCCCCAGAAACCGAAGAATATTATTTTGACAAAGCCAGCGCTTTGGCCATTGCCGGAAAAACCGAAGAAGCCCAAAAGGCCTACGATGCCGTAGAAAAGAAATTCGGCTCATCGAAAGAACTGACTTTGGCCAAGCAACGCATTGCCGTGCAGGGCAAAACCCCGGCAAACGACGAGGCCCTGAACAAAATGATCAGCGAAGGCCCCGCCGATGTAAAAAACTACCTCTATTTAAGTGGCATCCTTTTAGAAAAGAACAAACAGGCCGAAGCACTGGCGCTTTTGCAAAAAGCCAAGGCTTTAGAACCCGATAATTACGAAATTGGTTTGGCGATGGCCGATGTCTATAAATCGCAGAAGAACAACGAACTGGCCGTAGAGGCCTTAAAGAGTGCTTTTGCAAATCCGGGGATGCCCGTGGCCAATAAAACCAAGATCATTAGTGCCATGTTGGCCAAATTTAGCAATCCGGGTGTAGCCAAAGATGCTACGGTTCTGGCTCAAACGGCCTTGAAGGCGCACCCTAGCGAGCCAAAACTCCTGCTTTTGTATGGCGATGTATGTTATCAGCAAGGCAACCTTAATCATGCCAAAGAACAGTATATGGCCGCCTTGAAGCTGTCTGATCAGCTGTACATGGCCTGGGAAAAGGTATTGAGCATTCAAACTTTGCTGGGCCAATACACAGAAGCCATTAAAACCGGCGATGATGCCCTAGCCATTTATCCCAATCAGGCCATTTTATATTATTACAAGGCCTTTGCACTGCATAGAAACGGGCAAAATGCCGAAGCTGGACTGGAAATCAAATCGGCTTTGCAGCTAGATGCCGACGACAATAGCTTAAAGGCCATGATTTTTGCCCTGCAGGCCGAGGTTTTTATAGACCAGGCCAAGCTCAAAGAGGCCGATGTGGCTTTCGATAAGGCCATTGCGCTCGATCCGGGCAATTATTTGACCTTGAGCAATTATGCCTATTATTTAGCGTTAAGAAATCAGAATTTAACCAAAGCCGAACAACTCGCAGCCAAAGCGGCGGCGGCATTGCCACAAAATGCATCCATCGCCGATACTTATGCCATGGTACTGCTTAAACAAGGCAAGTACGAACAAGCACTTAACTGGATCGAAAAGGCATTGCAAAACAATGAGGCTTCAAACCCTGTTTACCTAGAGCACTACGGCGATATCCTTTTCCTGAAAGGAGAAACAACCGCGGGGCTAGAGCAATGGCAAAAGGCCAAACAGGCAGGAAACGATTCTGATAAACTAAACAAGAAAATCAATGAAAAGAAATATATTAAGTAGCCTATTGTTGGCATTGGTAGTTTTTGGGCTAGGGTGTAAGCCTAAGAAGATTATTGTGGCCACACCTCCGGTTAGTCAGGAGCAACCCGCGCAACCCGATAAAAAGCAAGACAACCTGAACTTGCTTAAAGGCAAAGATCTTTCTTTTAATACCTTGGCCTTAAAGGGCAAAACAAAGCTAGACATTAATGGCGACGAGAATAGCGTAACCATCAACATCAGGATCCAAAAAGACAAAAAGATCTGGGCCATCATTACGGCGGCCGGTGGCATCGTAGAAGTGGCCAGGGCCGTCATTACGCCCGACAGTTTGCTTCTGCTCAATAAGCTGGAAAAAACCTACACCAAAAAACCGTTCAGCTATATTTATAATTTCACCAACAAGCAGATCAGTTTTGGCCTGTTGCAGGCCATATTTGCAGGCAATACCATTCCAGAGTTTACGACCATGGATGCCAACCTGGTTCAGGAAAACGGCGTATGGGTACTGAGTGGCAACAGTGGCGATTTGGCTTACCGAACGCTTTTTAACACCTTGCTCAAACCAGCCGAAGTTACGCTGAACGATGCCAAGGCGGCACAGGCCCTCAAAGTAAGCTACGGAAAATATACGCCGGTAAACAATGCACTGTTTCCATCGAGCGTTAAAATCAATACGATGTCGGGCGAGAAAAAGATAAATATAGAAATCGAATTCACTAAGATAGAGAGCAATGTGCCGGTAGATTTCCCTTTTACCGTCCCTAAAAATTTTCAGGTTATCAACTAAATTTTTATATTTTTGGTGCAATGAAGTTAAACAAGTTACTCCTTTCCCTGCTGTTAACGGGCCTATGTTCAACCGGTTTTGCACAATCGAGCAAAGAGCTGATCAAAAAAAAGGAAGCCCTGCAAAGGCAGATAGAATTAGCCGAAAAGAACCTGAACAAAACCGCCAGTGGCAAAAAACTGACGCTGACCGAGATCAATACGATCAAGGCCCAGGTGCGTTTAATGCAGGATAAAATCTCTACCATCAACTCGGAAATGAAAAATCTGGATCACCAGATTACCGAAAATACGGGTAAGGTACACAACCTGCAGAACCGACTGAGCGATTTGAAAAAGGAGTATGCCAACATGATCCGTTTTGCGCAGCGCAACCGCAACTCGTACGATAAGATGATGTTTGTTTTCGCCGCCAGCGACTTCAACCAGGCCTATAAACGCATCAAATACCTGCAGCAATTTGGCCAATACCGTAAAAAACAGGCGGCCTATATACAGGGAACCGAAAAAGACCTGAGCAATCAGATCGTGGTGCTTGACAAAGACTTAAAGAACAAAAACAACCTGCTCAAAGAACAGGTCAGCGAAAAATCGAAGCTCGACAAAAAGAAGATCGAGCAAACCGTAGTGCTTAACCAATTGAGCAAACAGGAAAAGCAATATAAGCAAGACATCCAAAAGAAAAGGCAGCAGCAGGAAGCCATAAGCAGAGAAATCAGGGCCGCCATTAACAGAGAGATTGCAGCCGCCAGAAAAAAAGCCGAAGAAGAGGAAAGAGAAAGAGAGCGGATTGCGGCGGCGAAAGCCAAGGCCGAAAACAGGCCAGCTCCGGCCGCACCGGCAAAGCCTAAATCGGCAACGACCAGCGAAATGCTGAGGGCAACTCCAGAAGCCGCCAAATTATCAGCCGCTTTTGAAAACAATAGAGGCAGTTTGCCAGCTCCGGTGGCTACGGGCTATATTGTGCAGCATTTTGGTGCCTATAAAGTTGATCAGGCTACTGCAAACAGCGATGGCGTAACCTATAACACGGCAGAAGGCACGGCTGTTCGTGCAGTTTTCAACGGCAAGGTTGCTTCGATCAGCCCTTTCCAGGGACGTTACTTTATTCTGATCAATCATGGCGAATATTTTACGGTTTATTCTAACCTCAAGAGCGTGAGCGTATCAAAAGGCGAAACGGTGAGTACAAAGCAGGTCATCGGTGTAGTAGGTGATAGCAATGGCGTAGGCGAGCTCGAATTCCAGGTAAGAAAAGGCGATAAGGCGCAAAATCCGGAAGGTTGGATTGCACGTTAAACCTTTAAGAACTAATATTTGTCTATATTTGTATAAAAATTGATTAAAGATGTATTCAGGGGTGTTATTAGAGTTCCTAAACATGGGTGGCGGCGAGGTTGCCCTCATTATGGTGGCCATACTTTTGTTATTTGGAGGTAAAAAATTGCCAGAATTGGCAAGAGGGCTTGGAAAAGGTATCAGAGAGTTTAAGGATGCGTCGGAAGGTGTCAAGCGTGAAATCCATCGCAACATCAATGCCGTAGATATAGACAAAGAATTGAACGAAGAGGCAGAGATTGAGAAAAATGCAGAGCGCCATCATCCAACAGAAGAGGCAACTGCACCAGCAAGCGAAGCCCCGGCCAACGAGCCAACGGCAACCGAAACCCACAAGGATAAAGAAGCCTATTAGTAGGCCATAAAATCAGACTTAAAAAACTTAATATAAAAAAATCATGGTACAACCAACAATTCTTGCCAGCTTAGGCACACCAGAGATCCTTTTGATTATCGCTGCTCTTTTGTTGCTTTTTGGAGGCAAGAAAATCCCAGAATTGATGCGCGGTTTGGGAAGAGGCGTAAAAGAATTTAAAGACGGTAAAGACGGGTTAGATTCGGGCGGCAACCCAACTAACAGAGACGAAAAAAACTAATTTAATTCACGCTATTCTAATTCTTTTAAATCCAAGTCTTGAAGAAATTTACTTCACTAGCCGAGATACGCACAAAGCTCGACCAAAAAGAGCTTGATTTACAGGAATTATTGGCATATTATTTCGAGCAGATAGCTGTTCATAAACACCTCAACGCGTTTAATGAGGTGTTTTTTGATTCTGCAACCCAGCAAGCCACCCTGGTACAGCAAAAGCTGGCCAACGGAACGGCAGGCAAACTGGCAGGTATGGTCATTGGCATCAAAGACAACATCTGTTACGCCGGCCATGAGGTTACGGCCTCTTCTAAAATGCTCGAAGGCTTTATTTCTCCTTATTCATCAACGGTAGTCGAACGCCTGTTGCAGGAAGATGCCATTATTATTGGCCGCCTAAACTGCGACGAGTTTGCCATGGGCGGCTCTAACGAAACTTCTTATTTCGGTGCGGTTAAAAATGCGGCCGACGAAGCCAGGGTAGCAGGGGGCTCCTCGGGTGGGTCGGCAGTAGCCGTACAAGCCGACATGTGCCTGGCCACCCTGGGTACCGATACCGGCGGTTCGGTTCGCCAACCTGCAGCTTTTTGTGGCAACATCGGCTTTAAGCCAACTTATGGACGAATTTCTCGTTACGGCGTCATTGCCTATGCCTCTTCTTTCGATCAGGTAGGTACTTTAACCAGTTCGGTTAGCGATGTGGCCTTGTTACTCGAAGTATTGGCAGGTGCCGATGAAGAAGACAGCACCGTAGCAACGCTTGCAGTGCCCCAGTATTCGCAACATTTAACACTGTTGGCTCCCAAAAAAATTGCCGTACTTCGCGAAACCATCGATAACGAAGCCCTCGACCCCGAAATCAAACAGGCCATACTCGCTAGTTTGGAGCAATTCAAAAGCCTGGGCCACGAAATTGAGTACGTATCATTTAACCTGCTCGATTACCTGGTGCCAACCTATTACATTTTAACTACTGCCGAAGCTTCTTCTAACCTTTCGCGCTTTGATGGCGTGCACTACGGTCATCGCAACACCGATGCCGAAAGCCTGAACAGCCTTTACAAGTTGTCGAGGGCCGAAGGTTTTGGCGAAGAGGTAAAGCGTAGGATCATGTTGGGCACTTTTGTGCTTAGCGCTGGCTACTATGATGCCTATTACCAAAAGGCACAGCAGGTACGCCGCTTAATTAGGGAAAAGATCGAAGAGCTGTTAAAGACCTACGATTTCCTGTTAAGTCCGGTTACACCAACGCCAGCCTTTAAAATGGGCGAACATAGCCAAGATCCCCTGGTGATGTACATGGCCGATATTTATACCGTGCTGGCTTCATTGGCTGGTATTCCGGCAGTTGCCTTGCCTTTGGGCAATAACCAGGCAGGTTTGCCGTTAAGTGTTCAGTTAATGACCAAACATTTTAACGAGCAGGAGCTACTTTCCCTGTCGCATAGCTTTTTAAATAAAAATTAGGACTAGCCGTTTTTCGGCTGTGCTGTACAGGCATGCTTATGGCCATTCATCGGCAAGCCGAATAAAGTTGATGTTGGATTTCCTCGCGGATGGTTCCTCATCATTTAAAACCAAATGATAAGCTGATGAAAAAAATTGTACTATTTGCGTTAAGTTTAGTGGCATTTTTCAATGCAACAGCCCAAAATCCGATCAGAAATACCCAAAGCGATTCCCTGTTTAAAACCATTACGGCCAATTTGCCACACGATACCGTTGCCGTACCTTTAATAGACAAGCCCTTGTTTTATAACCAGAACCTGGTGTACAAGCTGCGTTTGGATTCGATCCAAAAAACAGTACCACTGAGCTATAACGAGTATGTACAGAATTTTATCGATATCTACAGTCGACGTAAGGACATGATGGGCAAAATGCTCGGACTGTCTAACTACTATTTTCCCATCTTCGAAAAAGCACTAAAGGCCTATAACATTCCGGCCGAAATCAAATACCTGCCTATTATCGAATCGTCAATGAGCCCGCACGCCATTTCGAGGGTAGGCGCCACCGGCCTTTGGCAGTTTATGTTTGGCACCGCCAAGGCTTACGGCTTAAACATGGACAATTTTGTGGACGAGCGCAAGGACCCAATCCAGGCCAGTTATGCCGCAGCGGCCTACTTTAGGGATGCCTACGAAGAGTTGGGCGATTGGCTGTTGGCCATTGCAGCCTATAATTGTGGCAAAGGCAATGTAACACGAGCCATGGATAAGGCTGGCTCGAGAGATTTTTGGACCATCAGGCCTTACCTGCCCAAAGAAACCCGGGATTATGTGCCGGCTTTTATCGCCGCCGTGTATGTGATGAATTATGCCAATACGCATAACATTGCCATGCAAACCTCGCCAATTACGCTTAAAACAGATACAGTTCATGTGAGCCATTTTGTGGCATTGGCCGATTTGGCAAAGGCCATGAACTACGAAGAAGAAACCTTGGTTGGACTAAACCCATCATACAAGAAAAAAATCGTTAACGGAACTGCCGAATTGCCCAAGCGCATCATCATGCCTAAGGTAGAACAGGAAAACTTTGCCAAAATTTACGAGGTTTTAAATAACGATATCGAAATGGATCACGAGGTAATTTTGGCCTCAACAGACGATGTGCGAGAGCTGCGCAAGAAAGCACCGGTACAAAAAGCAGTGGCCAAATCCAATTACCATAAAGTTAAACCCGGCGAAAGCTTGGGCACCATTGCCAATTTGTACAAAGTAGAAGTGCAGGATCTTAAGGTTTGGAACAAGTTGCCAAGCAGTACGATTGTTCCGGGGCAAAAGCTAAAGATTTACGGACCTGCCCTCGAACAGGCTAAACCAGCCGCCAAAGCGAGCTTTGTTAACTACAAAGTAAAGGCTGGCGATACTTTGTCGGGCATTGCCGAAAAATTTGACGGCGTAACGGTGGCCGAAATCAAAAAAACAAATGGCCTTAAAAAAGCGGTCTTGCAGCCAGGTATGGTGCTGAAGATCAAAAGCTAATCGCAAGTCGGATTTCAGAGCGTTGCCGTTGGGCGTTTTTGCCTAAATTTCTCCGTAAAAATACCTGTTTCAATACTTTTTGAGCGTAGAGAGTTATTGCATAATTCTCTGTAAGTACGTGTGATAACAATTAAAAAACAGTTACATTAGGACAAAATAATTGTAACTTTGCCTGTTACCAAACTGTACTGTATGAGCAAAACGAACAGAAAACAAGACGCTTTAGACTACCATTCTCAGGGCCGGCCGGGCAAGATCCAGGTAGTACCTACCAAACCCTATTCATCGCAAAGAGATTTGACCCTGGCCTATTCGCCGGGCGTAGCAGAGCCTTGTTTGAAAATAGCTGATAACAAAGAAGACGTTTATAAATATACAGCCAAAGGCAACCTGGTAGCCGTAATCAGCAACGGTACTGCGGTGTTGGGCCTTGGCGATATCGGCCCCGAAGCCGGTAAACCCGTAATGGAAGGCAAGGGCTTGTTGTTCAAGATTTTTGCCGATATCGATGTATTCGACCTCGAACTGGATACGAAAAACGTCGACGATTTTGTAAAGATCGTTAAATCGCTTGAGCCTACTTTTGGTGGCGTAAACCTCGAGGATATCAAAGCGCCAGAATGCTTTGAAATTGAGCGCAGGCTAAAAGAAGAAATGAACATTCCGGTGATGCACGACGATCAGCATGGTACTGCTATTATTTCGGCAGCCGCCTTGCTCAACGCCTGCGAACTGCAAAAGAAAAAAATGGACAAGATTAAAATCGTGGTCAACGGTGCTGGTGCCGCAGCCATTTCTTGTTCGCGTTTATATGTGGCATTAGGTGCCAAAAAAGAAAATATCGTGATGTGCGACAGGAGCGGCGTCATTCGTAGCGACCGCGCTAATCTCGATTCGATCAAGCAAGAATTTGCCACCAGCAGAAACCTCAATACCTTGGCCGAATCGATGAAGGATTCGGATGTGTTTATCGGACTTTCTTCGGCAGATTGCGTAACTGTAGACATGCTAAAGTCGATGGCCAAAAACCCAATTGTTTTTGCCATGGCTAATCCCAATCCAGAAATTGCCTACGATCTGGCCATCAGCTCGCGCAAAGACCTGATTATGGCTACCGGTCGCTCAGACTACCCCAACCAGGTAAACAACGTGTTGGGCTTCCCTTATATTTTTAGGGGCGCGTTAGACGTGAGGTCGACCAGCATTAACGAGGAAATGAAGATTGCGGCTGTTCGTGCGATTGCCGATTTGGCCAAAAAATCTGTTCCGGAAGCGGTAAACATGGCCTACAATGCCAAAAACATCAAGTTTGGCAAAGATTACATCATTCCCAAGCCAATGGATTTCCGCTTGATGACCAATGTGTCGATGGCAGTGGCAAAGGCGGCTATCGAAAGTGGCGTGGCCCGCAAAACCATTACCGATTGGGATGCTTATGCCGAAGAGTTGAAACGCCGTTTGGGTATGGACGATTCGATCATGCGCGCCATTACCAACAAGGCCAAACAGGCGCCGAAACGCGTGGTGTTTGCCGAGGCCGACAATTACAAGATTTTAAAGGCTGCACAAATTGTAAGGGACGATAATATTGCCATTCCTATTTTGCTGGGCAACAAAGAAATCATCCAGCAGATTATCGAAGAAAATGCCCTCGATTTGGAAGGCGTACAAATCGTAGATCCGGCTTTGGAGCCAGAAAGAATGAAAAAATATGCCGAATCGCTTTATCAGAAACGCCAACGCAGGGGAGTTACCTTGTTCGAGGCCAATAAGCTGATGCGCGATAGGAACTATTTTGGTGCTTCGATGGTCGAATTTGGCGAAGCCGATGCCATGATTTCTGGCCTTACCAAAAACTATGTGTCAACCATCAAGCCCGCTTTGCAGGTAATTGGTACCGAGGCCGGTGTAAACCGCGTGGCCGGCATGTACATGATGATGACCGACAAAGGGCCTGTATTCTTCGGCGATACCACGGTTAACGTAGATCCAACGGTTGAAGAACTGGTAGATTTGACCTTGTTGCTCGAAAAATCGGTGAGCAAATTCAATATCCAGCCCCGCATAGCCCTGCTTTCGTACTCCAATTTTGGGTCAAATGAAGGCGAAGTGCCTGAGAAAGTGCGTAAAGCAGTAAAAATATTACACGAAAAACATCCCCAAATCATTGTAGATGGCGATATGCAAGGTAACTTTGCAATTAACAACGCTATGCTAAAAGATAATTTTCCTTTTAGTAGATTAGCAGACGCACCTGCAAATACATTGGTTTTTCCTAACTTGGAGTCGGGCAATATTGCCTATAAGCTCTTACAGGAGTTGGGTGGTGCCGAAGCCGTGGGACCAATTTTGCTAGGCCTTAAAAAGCCGGTGCACATTGTGCAGCTGGGCAGTTCGGTAAGGGAAATTGTAAACATGATTACCATTGCGGTACTCGATGTTCAGGCCAAGGAAGAAGATGCTAATCCGGTAAAGAGAAGGGGAATATTAAATAGAATAGCTAAAAAATAAACGCTCATGTACGATTATATTGATGGTAAATTGGCCTTTAAATGCCCAACTTATGTGGTGGTTGAAGCCGGAGGTGTAGGCTATCACATCAATATTTCGCTCAATACCTATTCGGCCCTGCCACAAACGGAGCGCTGCAAGATCTATACCTGGCTACACGTTAAGGAAGATGCCCACACCTTGTACGGCTTTGCCGACGAAGGCGAAAGACGTCTTTTTTTGCACCTGATTTCGGTTTCGGGCATAGGCCCAACCACTTGCCGGATGATGTTGTCGTCTATTACGCCGGTAGAAATCCAAAACGCCATTATACAGGCCGATGTGGCCCTCATCCAGCGCATCAAAGGCATTGGCGCCAAATCTGCGCAGCGCATTGTGCTCGAACTGCAAGACAAACTGAAGAAAGAAGGTACAGATTCGTTAATTTCTGTGCCTCAACATAATACAATTAAAGATGAAGCGTTATCTGCTTTAATCATGCTTGGATTTGGCAAGCAGGTGGCAGAGAAGGCACTAGACAATGCCGTTAAAAATGCGACGCAGGACTTAACGGTAGAGCAAATGATAAAAATAGCTTTGAAGAATTTATAACCAAACGCCGATTGACAAATAAATTTACACTCTTAATTCTTCTTTTCTTTCTTTTTGCCGGAACAAACGCCTTTGCTCAAGTTACGCCTGCAAAATCAGGAACTGATTCGCTCAAAAATTCCTTCAATTTACGCGAAAAACAGCTGTTGGGCCTACGCACCTACAACAACCCTTTTTTGCCGTTGCCCGACAACGTAAAACGCGAAGTAGAGTTCGACGCGGTAAACAAACGCTATGTCATCACAGAAAAAATAGGCGACCGCTTATATTCGCCACCACAGTACCTTACCATTGAACAATACCTGCGACTGGTAAACAGTGAAATCAAACGCGAAAATTGGCGAATCCTGTCCAATGCCGAGATTGCCGACGTGAGAAAAACCGGCATCATTCCGCAGGTTAAGGTAAACAGCCGCGTTTTCGAAAAGATTTTTGGCGGTACCACGATTGATATTCAGCCAAGGGGCGAAGCCGAGCTCACTTTCCTGGGCCGGATCAACAAAAACGAAAATCCGTTGTTTAACGAGCGCCAACGCGTGCAGAGCAATTTCGATTTCAACCAGCGTATCCAAATGGATGTTGTGGGCGATATCGGAACCAAGATGAAGATCAAAATGAACTACAACACCGAAGCGCAGTTCGATTTTGAAAATCAGATCAAGCTCGACTATACCGGTGGCAAAGACGATATCATCAAAAAAATAGAGGCCGGTAACGTAAGCTTACCACTTAACAGTACCTTGATTAACGGTACACAGGCCCTGTTCGGGGTTAAAACCCAGCTCCAATTCGGAAAGCTGGATGTGGCTGCGGTTTTTACCCAGCAGAAATCGCAATCTAAGGAGATCCAAATCAACAACGGAGCACAACAGAACGAATTCAGGATCAGTGGTAGCGAGTACGAAGCCAACAAACACTACTTTTTGGCCAAGTATTTTAGAGACAACTACAACAGGGCCCTGGCCAATCCGCCAACCGTTCTTTCAGGCGTTCTGATTACCAAAATAGAGGTTTGGATTACCAATAAAACAGGCAATACCCAAGATTCGAGAGATGTGTTGGCCTTTTTAGATTTGGGCGAGAACCAGCCTTACAATACGGCACAGGTAACGGGCGGTGGTTCGGTACTCCCATCGGGCTTTACCAATCCTACTTTCCCAACGGCCTCTAATAATTTGTTGGCCAACCTTCCGGCCGATGCCAGACAAACCAATTCCAATTCGGTAATCAGCTATTTTCAGGCCAATGGAGCTACCGACAACTTTGCCAAGCTTACCTATGCCCGAAAACTGACCGAGCGCGAATATACTTTCCAGCCCCAGTTGGGTTATATTTCGTTAAATAATGCGCTTAATGCCGATGAGGTGCTGGCCGTTTCTTACCGCTATACCTACAATGGCGTAGAGTATCAGGTGGGCGAGTTTTCTACCGATGTGGCCTTTGACCAAGCTACGCCCAAAGTGCTTTTTTCTAAACTCTTGAAAAACGAAACCATCAAAACCAATTTGCCAACTTGGGATTTGATGATGAAAAATATTTACTCGATCGGTGGCTACCAGATCAGTCCGCAGAATTTTAAACTCGACATTTTCAGGATCGACGATAAAACCGGTATCGAAATGCCATTGATCAGGGAAGGCAGCAAAACTTCGCTTAAGCAATATATTTCGTTGACCAATCTCGATCAGCTGAACCAGCAAAAAGAACGCAAGCCCGATGGCGTGTTCGATTTTGAGGCCGAAAACAAGCCTTTCTCCAACCCTACGCAGAATACGCAAAGCAGCTATTCGCCTACCGGGTCTGGATTGAGCAGCTTGATCAACAACACCAACAACGGCTATGTAACCATCGACCCGTTGAACGGACGCGTTATTTTTCCGTTGATCGAGCCTTTTGGCAAAGATTTAGCCGCCAAGTTCGATTTGCCTGCCGAACAGGCACTGGCCGATAAATATACCTATCCGCAATTGTACGATTCGACCAAGGTGGTGGCGCAGCAGCTGTTCAGCAATAAAAACCTCTACATCATCAAAGGTGCTTACCAATCGGAGATTGCCTCCGAGTTTTCGCTCAATGCCATTAACGTAACCAAGGGTTCGGTTAGGGTTTTTGCCGGAACCATTCCTTTGCAGGAGGGCACCGATTTTACAGTTGACTACGACATGGGCCGGGTGAAAATCGTAAATACCGCCTTGTTGACTTCAGGTCAGCCCATCAGGATTACGACAGAAAACAACGAACTGTTTGGTCTGCAGCAACGCTCGCTTTTTGGCGCCCGTTTAGATTACCATGTGAACAACAAGCTGAACATTGGCGGTACTTTTATGAACCTGACCGAAAAGCCGCTGACGCAAAAGGTAAACTACATGGAAGAGCCGATATCGAACAGTATTTTGGGATTGGATTTTAACTACAGTTCGCCTTCGCGTTGGCTCACCAAAATGGTGGATAAATTGCCGTTGATATCGACCAAGGCGCCATCGAGCATTAGTTTTGGAGGCGAATATGCGCAGCTGATTCCGGGACATCCGAGTGCCATCAATTCGGGCGGCGACAAAGGCGGTTCGAGTTACCTCGACGATTTTGAGGCTTCGAGATCTATCATCGACCTAAAAAGCTCGGTGCCATGGCAAATTTCGGGCACGCCTCAGCTATTTTCCGAATCGCAGCTAGTCGACAACCTTGCTTATGGCTACAACCGCGCAAAACTGGCTTTTTATAACATCGACCCGGCTTTTTACAACAGCAGTTCGAGCATTATACCTTCTAGTTTAAGAAACAACCGCAACGAGCTTTCTAACCATTATGTGAGGGAAGTATTGGAACAGGAAGTTTTTCCTTTCAAAGAAATCAGCACCGGCCAGCCTTTGAACCTGCCAACTTTGGATTTGGCCTATTACCCAATGTTGCGTGGTCCTTACAACTACGTAACCAATGGCTTTAATCCAAATGGTACGCTGAACAATCCACGATCGCGTTGGGGCGGTATCATGCGAAGGATAGACATCAACGATTTTGAGGCCAATAACATCGAGTACATCGAACTTTGGGTGATGGATCCGTATATGTACAAGCCTACTTCGCAAGGTGGCGATTTGTACTTCAACGTCGGAAACATTTCTGAAGATATTTTAAAGGACGGCCGAAAATCGCTGGAAAACGGCTTGCCGGCCAATGGCGACCCGAGCAAGTACGACGAAACCAACTGGGGAAGGGTGGCCAAGCTGCAACCGGTAATCCAGGCTTTCGATAACGATCCGGCAGCCAGAAAGGCACAAGACGTAGGTTTGGATGGTTTATCTAATGCCAACGAAAAAACGAAGTTTGCCGCACTCATCAACCAAATCAAGGCACAGCTGAACCCAGACGCGGCGTTGGCTTTTGAGAACGACCCTTCGTCTGATGACTATGCCTATTTTAGGGGAGGTGCTCTCGACCAGCAAAATGCCGGTATTTTAAAACGCTACCAGAACTACAACGGTACCGAAGGCAACTCTAAAACCTCGCAGCAATCGATAGACGAATTGGGCATCGAAAACTCGGCTTCTACTTCGTTGCCAGACGGCGAGGATATCAACAGGGACAATAATATGACCCAGTCTGACGAGTATTTCCAGTACAAGGTTTCGATGCGCCCAGGCGATTTGGTGGTGGGACAAAACTTTGTAACCGATAAAGTAGTATCGCAGGTTAAACTGGCCAATGGCCAAACCCAAAGTGCTACTTGGTACCAAATTCGTATTCCGTTGTCGCAATACCAGCAAAAAGTGGGAGGTATTCAAGATTTTAAGTCGATCCGCTTTATCAGGATGTTCATGACCAACTTTGCCGATACCGCCATTTTGAGGTTTGGCAAAATCCAGTTGGTTAGGGGCGAATGGCGTACCTACAATGCCAAAAATGAGGCCAACCAGGTTATTGCCGATCCAAGCCTACAACCGGCAAATCCGGATAATTCTTCTATCGAAGTAGCCACCGTAAACATTGAGGAAAACGGCAAGCGTACGCCTATTCCTTACGTAGTGCCACCAGGCATTGTGCGTGAACGCGATTTTAGCAATTACCGTGGCGATACCCGCCAAAACGAACAGTCGCTTTCGGTCATCGTCAAGAGGTTGAGGGATGGCTATGGCAGGGCAACCTTTAAAACCGCCATCAACGATTTTAGGTCTTACAAACGTTTGGAAATGTATGTCCACTTGGAGGCAATCGGCAATTCAACGCTGAACGATAACGATGTAAGTGCCTTCTTGCGCATTGGTACAGACAACCAAGACAACTATTACGAATACAACCAGCCTTTAAAGGTAACAAGACCGGGCACCAGCGATCCGTATGCCATTTGGCCAGATGCCAATAAAATGGATATCCAATTGGAGCTTTTCCAAAAAGCCAAAATAGCCAGGAATAACGCCAAGGTTGCCGGTGGTGCGCCATGGCCTATCAATGTGCCTTTTGTGTACATTGACGGAGCCAATACCATTATTGTAAAGGGACAACCCGATATGAGCAAAGTGCGGGTGTATATGCTGGGTATTAAAAACCCTTTGCGTAATCAGGCAGTGCCGGCTGGCGACGATGGCCTCGACAAAGATGCGCAGGTATGGTTTAACGAATTACGCCTCACCGAATTCGACGAACGCGGGGGCTGGGCGGCTACAGCGCGTATGAACGCCAAGCTGGCCGACTTTGCCGACGTGAATATTTCTGGAAGCAAATCGACCATCGGTTTTGGTTCTTTAGAGAAAAAGGTAAGCGAGCGTAACCGTTCTGATAATACTTTCTTCGATATTTCTTCGAGTATCGAATTGGGCAAGCTCCTGCCTCAGAAAACAGGCATCAAAATACCGATGTACGTAAGCTACTCTAAGCAGGTTATGACACCGCAGTTCGATCCGCGTACGCCAGATATCGAGCTGAAAAACTCATTGAAAAATGCCTCGAAGGCACAGAAGGATTCGATTTTGAACTTTGCGCAGGATTATACCACGCGCAGCAGCATCAACTTTACCAACGTGCGCAAGGAGCGTACCAATACCGAAAAGCCTGCCCGTTTGTGGGATATCGAAAACTTCAACGTTTCGTATGCGCAGACCAAGTTTGCCCATCGCGATTTTGTGAACGAAAGCAGCATACAGCATACGTATAGGGCATCGTTGGGTTACAATTATACCGGGACTTCTAAAAGCTATCAGCCTTTTGATAAGATCATCAAGTCGAATACGCTCAAACTGCTGAAAGACTTTAATTTTACGCTGTTGCCAAGCTCGATCAATTTTAGGATAGACGTAGATCGTTTCTATTCTGAAAACACCCTGCGCAACAACGACCCGAACAATTATATCCCAATCAATACCACCTTTAACAAAAACTTCCTGATTTCGAGGGTGTATGGCATTGCCTGGGATTTGACCAAATCGTTAAGCCTCGATTTCGACGCCACCAACTATTCGATTGTCGACGAACCCGAAGGTCGGATTGAAGGGCTAAAACGCGATACGCTTTGGCAAAATCTTAAAAACCTGGGCCGTACCACAGACTATAGCCATAACCTGAACGTAAGGTATAACTGGCCGATCAATAAAATACCGGGTTTAGACTGGATCAATGTGGCTACGGTATATGGAACCAGCTTTAACTGGCAAACAGAGCCTTTGTCTACACTGAGAGATCCGAACATTAACCTGGGTAATACCATCCAGAACTCGAGGACCATACAGATCAATCCAACCCTTACCATGAGCGGCCTGTACCGCAAGTTTGGCTTTGTAAAGAAAAGCCTGAACAAACCCGATACGGTAACCAGCTTTTCGGATATCTTAGTAGGATTGGTGACTAGTATCAAGAGCATCAATGTGGCCTTTACCCAAACCAAGGGTACCTTCTTGCCAGGCTATTTGCCTAAAACCAAATTCTTTGGTATAGATGCAACCACTGGGGCGCCTGGCTTGGGCTTTGTTTTTGGCAGCCAGAGAGACATCAGGCTGATGGCCTTGAACGATGGCTGGCTAACCACCGACGAAAACCAGACCCAATTGTACATCAATACCTTGCGCGAGGATTTTCAGCTCACCAGTACCATCGAGCCTTTAAGAGATTTCAAGATTACCTTAAGTGCCACCAAAAACCGGACACTTAATTACTCGACCAATTTCAGGTACGATAACAGCATTCAGAATTTCAGGAACTTCAGTCCAACCACAACCGGCGATTACAGCATTTCGATCATCAGTTTGGGAACGGCCTTTACCGATAAAAACGGATCGACCATATCGAAATTGTTCAACAAGTTTATGAGCAACAGGCAGGTAATTTCTAGCCGCTTGGGCGCCGAGAACCCGAACTCTTCTGGCCAGACCGCCGGAGGTTTTGCCGATGGCTACGACAAGACTTCGCAAGATGTAGTGGTGTCGGCCTTTATAGCTGCCTACACCGGTCGAAATGCCAGCTCGATGAGCCTCAACAGCTTGCCTAAAATTCCTTTGCCAAACTGGAGGATTACCTATTCGGGCCTAACCAAAATCCCGTTCATTGCCGAGAACTTTTCAGAGTTTGGCATCAGGCACGGTTACCGTTCGCTCTACAGCATCAACGGTTTTAACAGCTTGCTGAAATACCAGGAAACCGATGGCTACGTAAGCAGCAGGGATGTGAACCAAAACTTCCTGCCGTTGTACCAGTTTGCGCAGGTAAGTATTTCTGAGCAGTTTGCCCCGCTTATCGGCATAGATACCAAGCTCAAAAACAACCTGACGGCAAGTTTCGAAATCAATAAAACCCGCATTTTGGCCCTTAGCCTTTCAAACAGCCAATTGGCACAACTGTCGGAAAACAATTTGGCATTTGGCTTGGGCTACCGCACCAACAAGTTCAGGTTCCCGTTTGGCTGGTTCAGGCAGCTGAAAATGGACAACAACATGGATTTTAAATTGGATGTGGCCATCAGGGATAATAAAACAGTTATTTACAGGGCCGATATTACAGAAGCCGAGGTGTCGTCGGGCGCAAAAAACATTACGCTAAGACCAAGTGTCGATTATATCCTGAACCAGCGTTTTAACCTTAAGGTATTTTATGATTCGAACATTACCAAGCCGTATACTTCACAATCGTTCAATACTTCTTTCAGCAATTTCGGATTTAGCCTGCGCATTACGCTGAATTAGTCGTTGTTAGAAAGCGGTTTAATAATTACCTTTGGAGAACTAACTTATAAACGAAAATAAAAACACATACAAGACAATGAACTTTCCATCAGAACTGAAATACACCAAAGACCATGAGTGGGTAAAGGTGTCGGGCAACGAAGCGGTAATCGGCATTACTGATTTTGCACAACGCGAATTGGGCGATATCGTTTACATCGACATCAATACCGTAGGTACAGAAGTAAGCAAAGAAGATGTTTTTGGCACCGTAGAGGCTGTTAAAACGGTATCTGACTTGTTTATGCCATTAACGGCCACCGTGTTAGAAGTAAACAACGATTTGAACGACAATCCGGAACTGGTTAACTCAGATCCTTATGGAAAAGGCTGGATGGTAAAAGTTGCCATTACTAATGTAGCTGATGTAGAAGGCCTGTTAAGCGCCGATCAATACAAAGAATTAGTGGGCGCATAAAACCATGAAAAAATATGGAGTGCTAAGGTCGCAACTGTGGGCCGTTATTTGGACCATCGTTATTTTAGTGCTTTGTAACATGAGAATGCCAGACTCAGATGGGCCTGGCTTTTTCTTTGAAGGTTTTGATAAGCTGGTGCACTTGGGTTTTTTCTTTGTGCTTAGCGTGCTGCTTTTTTACGGAAAGATCAGGTACCAACATAACTACAATTTTCGCTCGCTAACCATATTTAAAATCATACTCATTTCGGCCATTTTGGGTGGAGGGATTGAGTTGCTGCAATGGAAGGTGTTTACCTACCGATCGGCCGAGTGGTGGGATTTTGCCTGCGACATGATCGGTGCCCTGATGGGCGTATTCAGCTATGTTTTGCTGCACCTGTCAAATTACGGCAGGGGCAACAGCGATTTGCCCATTACAAAAGAACAAGCATAACGGCATCGACAAGAAAATAAGAGGTGATGAAAAAAAGGTTTAATCTGACAATGATTTTAATGTTAAGCTTTTTGCTTGGTGGATGCGGTTTGTTCAAGCCTTCTTGCTATTGCCCTAAACTGCCCCGTTCGCATTACCAAGCCCATTAACACCGTTTAAACTGCCTTTATCAGCTGCTGGTTCTCTGTAACGGAGGGCGCTGCTCTGTAACGATAAAGTTAGTTGTATTTAAATTGTTACCCATATTTTAACACTTCTTAACAAACTTTTGAGGCTCCTGCTAGTCTGATAGGATAACTTTACAAAATTATATAAAAATTAGAATGAAGAATTTGATTAAAAGTACACTACTCATTGCTTTCTTGTGTGTAGGCTATTTTGCCCAGGCCCAGTCTGGCGGAACGGTTAGCGGAAAAGTAATCAATGGCAAAGACAAATCGCCAGTCGATTATGCTTCCATAGCCATCAAAAAAGTAAGTGATTCATCTACGGTTGGCGGTACCAATACCTCGTCAACCGGTGCTTTTGCCGTTAGCGGTCTAGCGCCTGGCAAATATAAATTATACGTAGCTTATTTGGGTTTCAAAACCATTACCCAAGATTTTGAACTAACCGCAGCCAAGCCTAGCATGAACTTTGGTACATTGAGCATGGAAGATACCGGCGTAACCTTAAAAGGCGTAGAAATCAAAGGTGAAATTCCTCCGGTGGTCATTAAAAAAGATACCTTGGAAATCAGTGCATCAACCATTAAGGTTAAAGAGAATGCAGTGGTTGAAGATCTTTTGAAAAAGGTACCGGGCGTAGACGTGGCCAAAGATGGTAGCGTTACCGCACAAGGCGAGAAAATTACCAAGGTAAGGGTAGATGGTAAAGACTTTATGGGTAATGACCCTTTATTGGCCACCAGAAACCTGCCTGCCGATATGGTTGACAAGATCCAAATCATCGACGATTTGTCTGACCAAGCCAAGTTCTCTGGCGTTGACGACGGTAATCGTGAAAAAATCATCAATATTACCACCAAACAAGACAAAAAGCATGGCTACTTCGGTAACAGCACCTTGGGCTATGGTTCTGACGATCGTTACGATGTGAACTTAAACGTTAACAAGTTCGATAAAAACCAACAAATATCCTTGATTGGTCAATTTAATAACGTCAACAAACAAAACTTTGGTGGCGGCATTACTGGTGGTGGTTTTGGTGGTGGTGGCCGTGGCATCCAGTTTGGTGGTGGCGGTGGCAGCGGTTCGGGCGGTATTACCACAACCAATGCCGCAGGTATCAACTTTGCCGATACCTACGACGATCAGACCCAGATCAACGGTAGTTACTTCTTCAACAAAACTTCGTTATTCAATACCAACAATACTTTTACCCAAAACTTGTTGGGCAATACCACGACAACCAATTTAAGCGATTTAAACAGTACCACCGAGCGTATTAACCACAGGTTTAACTTTACCGTTGATACCAAATTGGATTCGATGACCTCAATCAGGGTACAACCTTCTATTTCTTATACCAAAAACAGCGGTACAAGTACGACCAATTATAACAGGAATGTACTGAACAGCAATACTATTGGTTTGCAGAAATATGATAGCGGATCAGAATCGCCTGTAATCAGCAACAATTTGTTAATCCGTAGAAAATTCCAACGCAGAGGCCGTACCTTGTCATTAAACGTTAATACCAATATCAACGACAATGATGCGGGCAACTACAATTATATTTCAGAGAATATTACCCAAGGATCTTCAGTTTCGCAAAAGCTGACCAACCAGTTCAACGACCAAAATTCGAGTTCGCTGAGCAACACGGCCAGATTGGTGTATACAGAGCCTTTAACCAAGACCTTTAGCTTGGAGTTCAACTATCAGAATGGCTATAGCCACGATAACAAAGAAAGACTGGTTTATAATTTCAACCCGGCTACTCAGGATTACGACATCAAAGACAATACCTATAGCAACCAGTTCGAAAACACAACTTTAACCAATGCTTTAGGTTTCAGTTTGAACCAGAACGAGAAAAAATACAACTGGAACATTGGTGTAGCGGTACAACGCACCAATCGTGAAAACGATAATAAGACTACCGGAAACGTGTTTACGCAAAACTTTACCAATATTACGCCACAGGCACAGTTCAGGTATAATTTCAGCAACAGCAAACGTTTAAACATCAGGTATAATGGTCGTACCAACCAACCTGGTATCGATCAAATCCAGCCAATTCCTGACAATACCAATACCCAAACCATTACCTTGGGTAATCCTAGCTTGAAGCCGTCGTTCTCAAACTCATTGAATATTTTCTTTAATGATTTTGATTTTGCAAGCTATCGTACTTTATTGTTTGGCGCATTCATTACCCAAACCTTCAACGATTTTGGTAACAACCAGAGCTTGATCACCAATACGGCAGATCCGAACTACGGAAAAATTGCCAACAGCTATGTAAACGTTGATGGCAACTTTAATGCAACTCTTTTCAGCAGGGTGAGCCAGCCAATTATTAAAGGCAATAAACTAACCTTGCAAATCGATTTAAGCGGTAACTACGGACAAGCAACAAATATTACCAATAGCATAGAAAACATTACCAGAAGCTCGTCTATTACCAATGGTTACAAGCTAGTAACCAATATGGATAAATTAGATCTGATTGGTGGTATTTCTGGAAGCTGGAGCCACAGTAACTTTACTATTGGCGATCCGACCAACTTCTATACTTTGGCACCAAATATCGACATCAGCTACTTGTTCCCAGGCAATATCCGCTTGCAAACCGATGTTACCTATAACAAAACAACGGGTAGGGGTGCGGCGTATAACACCGATTATACCATCATTAATGGTTACATCAGTCGCCAGTTCTTTAAAAACAGAGGTACTTTCAAATTTGCCGTAAATGACTTGTTGAACCAAAATACCGGTATCTCACGTACGGCTACGAACAACAGCATTGTAGATTCGAACTTCAACGTATTGAAACGCTACTATATGTTCTCGTTCACTTACTCGCTAAATAGGGTAGGTGGCCAAACCATGCAAGGACCAGGTGGTCCGGGTGGTGGCCAAAGAATGAGAATGGGCGGTATGGGCATGTAAGCCTAGCCACTCGTCAACAGATCGCCATCGGCTTAATTGCCGATGGCGATTTTTTTTAACATATTTTAACTATAAAAATAGTTGCAAACTACTATGTTTTTAGTTAGTTTAGGGGAACCAAACTAAAAACTAATGACTAAATCTGTTTACCTAAGCTTTTTCCTGCTTTTCTTTTTGAGCACAACGCTGTCGTTTGCACAGCAAAAATCTGGTTCCGTAAAAGGCAGAATAATTGATGCCAAAACCAAAAAACCTGTCGATTTTGTTTCTTTTGCCGTAAAAAACGTCAAAGATTCTACCGTTGCCGCCATGGGTGCCACCACAACCGAAGGCAATTTTACGGCTAAAGGCCTGGCATTTGGCCAATACAAGTTTTATGCCGCCTTAATTGGCTATAAGCCCATTATCAAGGCATTCGAGGTTAATGCCGCCAAGCCTATGGCAGATTTTAACACCATAGAAATGGAAGAAAGTGCCATTACGCTAAACGACGTACTTATTAAAGGCGAGCTTTTGCCCATGATCATCAAAAAAGACACCATCGAGTTTTCTGCCGATGCCTTTAAAACCCAGGCCGATGCCAACGTAGAAGATGTGCTTAAAGTAATGCCGGGCATGGAAGTGGATAAAGATGGCAACATTACCTTTAACGGCAAGAAGATTGACCGCGTATTGGTTGAAGGAAAGGACTTTTTTGGCAAAGATCCCAAAACGGCTACGCAGAACCTGCCCAAGGAAATCGTAAGCAAGATACAGGTTATCGAAAAGAAAACCGACGACGCCATATTTAAGGGCATTGACGATGGCAAGCGCGAAAACGTGCTGAACATTACCTTAAAAGAAGACAAGAAGAAAGGCTATTTCGGAAATATAGTTGCCGGAAAGGGCAATAGTGGTTTGTATGATGCTTCAACCAGTATCAACCGCTTTAATGGCAAGCAGCAGCTGTCGATCATCGGCTTGGCCAACAACATCAACAAAACCAGCTTTTCTTATTCTGATTTAAGCGATTTCTTGGGTGGCGATGTGTTCAGCTCGGGTATGGTAAGCTCTATTATGGTTGATGCAGGCGGCAATATGTCCGTAGGTTTAAATGGCGATGACGGATTTGGAGGTGGCGGAGGTGGCATTAACGATAACAAGGGCATCGGGTTAAACTACAACGACGAATGGGGCAAAAACAAGAAATTCCCCAATAAGATTTCTTTCAGCTACATGTTTAACCGCAACTATGGCATTCGTCAGAGCTTAACTAGCCGACTCAATTTGTTGGGTGCCGACAGCTATTTTAACGATAAGAACAACGATGCCACGACTACAAGCAACAGACACCGCTTTACCATGCGCTTAGATCTTGCGCTCGATTCGACTGCCAAAATACAGTTCACGCCAAACTTTGGCTTTAGCGGATCAGATGCCGAAAGCAACTCCGTATTCAGTTCTTACCTGCAAAATACACTGGCCAATATCAACAAAGGCAATTCTACCAATACCAGCAACAACAAAACGCCGGGCTTTGGAGGCAGGCTTGCCTATAACAAACGATTGAGCAAAAAAGGAAGAAGCTTTTCGTTATCGGCCAATGGCAACAGGAGCGATTCTTCGGTTGATGGACTCAATTTCTCTAATATCACCATCAATAACAATGGCGTTCCAACTACCACCATCCTTAACCAGCTCATTGATCAGGCAGGCGATGTAACGGGTTACGGATTTGGTGCCGATTATTCGGAACCTTTAAGTAAAAAGCTCAGCCTAAGCGGCTTTTACAACTATAGCAAAAGAGAAGATGTGGTTGAGCGCATGGTGTACGATTACAATACCGCCAGCACCCGCTACGATTTGATTAATCCTGGCCTTTCGCGCAATTTGGAAAACTTTAACGAAAGCCATACCACTGGATTGAGGCTGAACTATAATCCTACCGATAAGCTGACCTTGGGCCTAAGTGCAGATCAGAAATTTGTAGCGCTTAAAGGCAACAACCTCATGAACAATGTTAACGTTACCAACGATTACAACTTCTTGCAACCCAACTTTTTCCTTTCGTATAAAATCAATAAAACCTCTAGCCTTTCGCTCTACGGTAATCGTTATGTGAGCACGCCAAACATTTCGCAACTGCAGCCTATTACCGATAATTCTAACCCTTTACAGATTACAACCGGAAATCCAAATCTTAAACCTTCTAAGCAAAACAGTGTAAACTTTTCTTACAACCGGTTTAACCCAACTTCGGGTAGCAGCATTAGTTTTAACGGCAGCTATTATGGCTATGAAGATCAAATCATGAACAATTCGGTGCTAGATCCCAAAACAGGTATACAAACCACTTTTTATGATAACATCAGCGGAAGTTATAGCTACAGCGGCCGTTTGAGCGGAAGCATCAGGGCTAAAACTCTGGGGCTTACCTTTAGCCCGAGCATCAGCCTCAACTATAGCCATAACATCTCGTTCCTGAACAATGGTGTGGTAAGCTCAAATGCTACCTCCTATAATGCCGGTTTGGGTATTAATTATGCCATTGGTTCAGACCTGCAGCTGTTTAACCGCATCAGCTACAACAAACGCGATTTAAGCTACAACTACAATAACCTACCCGATAATAGCTTTACCTCCGTTTACAACACCCTTAGCCTAAATGCGGCTTTGCCTTACGACTTGAGGTTTACCTTGCAGAGTAACCTTACCTATAATTCGAACATCGCGCTGGGTACCAATAACAATACCATACACATGGCCAATGTAAGTTTCGAAAAGTTGTTCATGAAAAAAGCATTAAGCCTAAAGGCAACCGTATCGGATGTGTTTAACAATAGTCGCAATACGTCGAGGTTTGCCAACGAGATTTACGTTACAGAAAGCGTAAATCTGGGCATGAGAAGATACTTTTTACTGGGCTTAACCTATCGCCTCAGGAAGTTTGGTGCTTCTGCTGTAGCGGCGCCGCCAAGTGTTATGAGATTTTGATGGGGCTTATTTGGAATTAATACAAATAAAGGGTAAATTGCGCCCATAATTTCAAATAATGAAGCTTTCGCAGTTAAACCCAGGAGAACGAGGAACCATCGTAGCATTTACAGACCTAGAAATGTCTGTGAAATTGATGGAGATGGGCTGTTTGCCAGGAGAAGTGGTCGAAGTGGAGCGCTTTGCACCACTAGGCGATCCTATGGCCATTCGTGTAGCGGGGTACCAACTTTGTTTACGCAAAAGCGAAGCATCGGTTATCCTAATACAGTAATATTTTGGTTGATATAAAAGTTGCACTTGTTGGTAATCCCAATACGGGGAAATCTACCCTTTTTAATCTCTTAACGGGGTTAAATCAGAAGATTGGAAATTTTCCAGGCATAACCGTAGATAAGAAGACCGGCCTGAGCAAGCTTAACTCAACCCAAACAGCCACCGTTATCGATTTGCCGGGTACCTATAGCTTGTATCCCAAAAGCAAAGACGAAAGTATCGTTTTTCAGGTGCTGGCCGATAAAGGCAATCCCAGCCACCCCGATATGGTGGTGCTGGTGGCCGATGCAACCAACCTGCGCCGTAACCTCCTGCTTTGCTCGCAGGTGGCCGATTTGGGCTTGCCCATGCTATTGGTCTTGAACATGACCGATATGGCCAAAAAGGAAGGCATCAACATCAACGTTGATAAGCTGGCCGAGCGTTTGGGCATTCAGGTTATTGCCATGTCGGCCAGAAAAAACGAAGGCCTCGACAAGCTTAAAGAAGCCATTGCCAATACCACGGCCATCAGTACGCAGCTGGCCAGTATCGATTCGAAGCAATTTGCGCCAGAAGCCATTGAAGCCATCAAGGCGAAAATCAATACCGAAAACGACTATTTTGCCTTGCAGGTATTGCACCAGCATGAGCACCTGGCCTTTTTTAACGAACAAGACCAGGCCGCAATAGAACAGATAGAACAGTCGTATGGCTTCGAATCGTCTAAAATACAAGGCGCCGAAACCGTAGCCAGGTATCGTTACCTCAGTACCATTTTAAGCGATGTGGTAATAGACCTCGGCGCGGCCAAAAAATTCAAGATTACCGATAAGCTCGATTCGATATTAACCCATCGCGTTTGGGGATTTGCCATCTTCCTGCTTATCCTTTTCTTTGTTTTCAATGCTATTTTCTCTTGGTCTACCTATCCAATGGACCTCATCGAAAGCAGCTTTGCCTGGCTAACCGATTTTGGCCATGCGCATTTGCCCGATGGCGTGCTAACAAACCTGTTTTTAGATGGGATTGTAGCCGGATTGGGAGGCATCGTTATTTTTATTCCGCAGATTGCCATTTTGTTCGCACTCATTTCCATCTTGGAAGATACTGGCTATATGGCGAGGGTAACCTTCATGATGGACAAGATCATGCGCAAATTTGGACTTAGCGGTAAATCGGTGGTGCCTATGATTGGTGGTATTGCCTGTGCAGTGCCCTCTATTATGAGTGCCCGCAACATCGAAAACTGGAAAGACCGTATCATTACCATTATGGTTACGCCATTGGTAAGCTGCTCGGCCCGTTTGCCGGTTTATACCTTGCTGATTTCGCTGGTGGTGCCGAACGAAAAGATATTGGGCGTTTTCAATAAACAGGGCTTGGCGCTGATGCTCATGTACCTGATCAGCATTGTAGCCGCCATCTTGGTGGCGCTGGTGATGAAGTTCATCATCAAAGCCAAAGAGAAATCGTACTTTATCATGGAATTGCCGGTGTATAGAATGCCTCGCTGGAAGAACGTACTTTATACCATGTACGAAAAATCAAAAACATTCGTACTTGAAGCCGGTAAAGTTATTATTGCTATTTCAATCGTATTGTGGGTCATGGCTACCTACGGACCTTCCAAGCGATTTGAAGCCATTGAAAAGAAATATGCAGCCATTGAAACCCCGGCTACCGATAGTGTTAAGCTGGCCGAATTGGAAAGGGATAGGGCTGCCGAAAAACTTGAAAACTCTTATGCCGGTATTTTGGGGCAAACCATCGAACCAGTCATCAAGCCATTGGGTTTTGATTGGAAGATAGGTATTGCCTTAATTACCTCTTTTGCCGCACGTGAGGCTTTTGTAGGCACCATGTCGACCATTTATAGTGTGGATAGCGCCGATGAAGAAACCACGACCATCCGCAATAAAATGCGCGGTGCGGTAAACCCCGATACCGGCGAACCGATATTTACTTTTGCCACCGGCTTGTCGCTCATGCTCTTTTATGCCTTTGCCATGCAGTGTATGAGTACCGTTGCTATTGTTTACCGCGAAACCAAATCGTGGAAATGGCCGGTTATCCAGTTGGTTTACATGACAGCCATGGCTTATGTAGCCAGCCTCGTTGCCTATCAGGTGCTTAAATAATGAGTGAATGATGGAATTAGAGAAGGATTGAATTAGTGGATTAGTGAATTAGAGAATGGCTGAATGATTGGATGATTGAATGGGGGCGGGCGTCAATCAAATGATTGTTCGGATTTCTGACAATAATATGCTTGCCTTTAGTCTTTAGTCTTTTTGCTTTGACCTTGACCTTCCGCCTTCGTCCCCTCTACCATCCACCTTTGGTCTTCAGTCTTTGTGCTTTGGTCTTAACCTTCAGTCTTCGCCCCCTTTGCCATCCACCTTTGGTCTTTAGTCTTTGTGCTTTGGTCTTAACCTCCCGCCTTCGTTCCCTCTACCATCCACCTTTAACCTTTAGTCTTTAGTCTTTCAGCTTTAGTCTTTCTCCAGCTTGTCTTTAACCTTTGGATTTGATAAATTGCGTTAAAATAATCTCCCAGAAGAGAAGAACGGTAGAGAATGGATAAAACAGAGGTTCTAGCACAGTATATGCCCGTTTCGGCGGCGCCCATCATTGCCAAATGGATCGACTATTTTCAGTGCGAGTTTAAGATTTCGAAAGACAGAAGTACCAAGCTTGGCGATTATAGACACCCCTTTAAAGGCAAAGGGCATAAAATTTCGGTCAATAATGGCCTTAATCCCTATGCTTTTCTGGTTACTACCGTCCATGAGTTTGCGCACCTCTTAACCTGGAACGACCATAAAGGCAAAGTAAAACCGCATGGCACCGAGTGGAAGCACAATTTTAAAAGGATGATGAAGCCTTTTTTCGAGCTTCAGGTTTTTCCGGCTGATATTCACCATACCATCATCAACTACCTCGATAATCCAGCAGCTTCAAGCTGTACCGATTTAAGCCTGGCCCGGGCACTTAAAAAATATGATACCACGCTTGCCACCACTAGGGTAGAAGAGCTGCCGCTGCATACTGTTTTTGTGTTGAAAGACGGTCGTAAATTTAAAAAGGGCGAACGCATACGCAAACGCTACAGGTGTGTATGCCTCGATAACGGAAATACCTATCTTTTTAACCCCTTGGCCGAAGTTTGGCTGGCTACCGGAACGTAAACCGCTTCCTGGTCTTGAACCATCCATTTGAGGTTCAGCTTTTGGTCCTTAAAATCGATGGGGTTATTTAAAAGGCTGTTGATGAGCGCATCTTTTTCCCTGACCAATATACTGGCTGTGTAGCTGTTCTGCAGCTTGCTTTTGAGCATAATGTACCTCGAATCGGGGAAAGTGGTAATATTTTCAAAGACCATGTCGAACTTGTCGCTACCACTTAAAATCTGGTTTAGGGTTTTTATTTTTTCAAGATAGCTGTGGTCTGAAGTATTCGCTTCGCTTAAGGGAAAGTCTATGTAGGGCAGGTTTTTGATGGCAGCCTCGTCGGCAGCCGTACGGTTCTCTACCTTAAAAATAGTGTTGTTGCGCAAATAGGTACGGGTATCTTTTAATACGGTGCCATTGTCGCTGCTCAACTCGTTTCTAACGGCTTCCAAAATCAGGCTGTCGTTTCTGAAATAATATTTTTTGGTGTTGTTGCTGAGGCCGTTGTAGCCATGCTCGATTAAAACAATGGGCTGATCGCTGTTGCTGTATTTGTCTACATAAAAAGACAGGTCGCCAAGCATATAAACCAAGCTTGTAGTTTTTGCTAGCTGGGAAAGGGCCTTGTCGACAGAATCGGCATAATGTAAAATCGATTTCGAATTCAGGTCGGTGGCATGCTCGTCGGCCATGTTGGCCTGTGGATGGTCGGATTTGAGCTTGGTGCAAGCGTATGTTGTACTCAACAGGCAAAGCAAGACAAAATAATATACAGTTTTCATGGGCTTCCTCGGCTTGATCCAGCTTGTTAGGTATGACTATTATCGTGCCAATGCGCAACCCGCATGCAAAAATAGACCTTTATGCACTACGTTGGGTCGGAAAAAGAAATCCGAAATGTAAAAAATATGAACAAAATAAATGAGTTACAACAGGTATTTTTAGGTGAAACCTAAACCGGAATTATAAAGGGCAAACCAAAGCCTTATAGCTTAATAGTGGCGGCTTAACCGGCACCGCTGAAGCAGCCCAAGCGTAATCGGGATGCATGAATTAAACTTAACTAAAAACTAAACATGAAAAAAGTGAACCAACTCAGTAAAGCTGAACTTAAGAAAGTATTAGGCGGTGGCTTACCTCCAGAAACCCCAGGCGGCGATCCGAGCTATTGCGCATCGAGAGGCAAGGGCTATGTAATCTGCATTGATAACGGCGGTTCGGGCGATGGCCATTCGTATTTTTATGCCTGCTGCAGTAGCTTGGCCGAAGCAGGAATGTTCTGTCCTTCGGGCTCGGCTTACGGTTGCGATATGCCTTATGTAGATTAAGGCCGAATCGCTTAAAGCCAGCTGTAGACGCTGATGCCTGCATTGGCTTTAATACAAATACAGAGAAGGTCTCAGTCTAACGAGGCTTTCCTGTTGATGTGCATAAGAAAGATAAAAGCCTTATGAAACATCGTTTTCAATCTTTAAATTAGGATATTGTTTTTAGATAAGGACAAGATCAACCAGATATAAAACACGCTATGACTCTATTTTCTTCGGCAAGCCAGGCTAATGCTGTGGCCGTAACTGCCCTGTTTCTTAAAAAACTAAAGGTGAAATTTACTAACGATGGTTTGCAACAGGTGTTGGAAGACCACCCGGAGTATCCCAGCCTTTTGGCCATCAGCGATTGCCTAACCGAATGGCATATCCCCAACCAGGCTTACAAAATTGCCAAAGAAGATTATTCGGTAGAGGAACTCGAATTTCCCTTTTTAGCGCACTCTGCCATGAATGGAGGCAATTTTATGCTTATTCATGCCATTAAAAATGGTCAGGTAACCTACAGCAACGAAAAGCATAATCAGGCAATAATGGCTGAAGAGGAGTTCCTGAAAAAATGGAGTGGCGTGGTGTTGCATGCCGAACCCAATGAAGCAAGTATAGAACCTAACTACAAAGCACAGGCACTCAAAGAAAGTTTTAACAACATCAAGGTTCCGGCCCTGCTATTGGTTGCCCTTGGAGCGGTTTTGTTGAGTGTCGATTACCAGACCCTGCAATTAAACTTTGGTTTGGTGCTGCTGATAAAATTAATTGGGCTTGTTGTCGGTGTGCTGCTTTTAATGCACAGCATTGATGCCAATAACCCGCTCATACAAAACCTGTGCAGCTTGGGCGATAAGAATAACTGCAACGCCATTTTAAGGTCTGATGCCGCCAAGGTAACCAGCTGGCTAAGTTGGAGCGAAGTGGGTTTCTTTTACTTTGCAGGCTCCTTTTTAGCGCTTTTGATCAATCCGGCTAGTATGTCTATAATTGGCTGGCTCAATCTGCTTTCGTTGCCTTATACGGTCTACTCTATTGGCTATCAGTATAAAAACAAAAATTGGTGTGTGTTGTGTTGCAGCGTACAGGCCTTGTTATGGCTAGAGTTTTTTGCACTCTTTTTTGCGCCTTCAGCCTATGTACTTACCCTTACACCTGAAGTCGTTTTAACAACGGCCGTAAGCTTTTTATTGCCGATACTGGCCTGGGCTTTTGTTAAGCCATTTCTGGCCCGTTCAGCCCAATTTAAACCGCTTAAAGAACAATTAAAGAAATTCAAATACAACGGCGAACTGTTTGAGCAGGTGCTTAAAAACCAGCCTCGCTATGCCGTTCCGAACGAGTTGATGCCAGTGGTGCTTGGTAACCCAGAGGCAGAAATCGTGATTACCATGGTGAGCAACCCGTTCTGCGGACCTTGCGCCAAAGCCCATCAGACGATCGACGAATGGTTGAGCTATCGCGACGATATACAGCTCAAAATCATTTTCACCACCGCCAACCACGACGACGATGCCAGAACCAAGGTTTCGAGGCATGTAAGCGCGTTAACCACTTTAAACGACCAGAAACTGGTAGAAAAAGCCCTGAACGATTGGTATGCCCAAAGTCCTAAAAAATACGAAACCTGGGCCGAGAAATTTCCAATCAGTTTTAATGGTGAAATGGATATCGTGACCGAAAAGCAGAAGGCCTGGTGCGATATGGCCGAAATTGCCTACACCCCAACCATTTTAATCAATGGTTATAAGTTGCCAGAACCTTATCGATTGGAGGATATCAAGTACTTGTTAACCTAAGAATAATCAGATAATTGGTGCTTGTGGTCAATGACCTTTGTTTTAAAGGCCGGCGACTGAATTTTACACCATCAGGAAATTAAACTTTTTGTACAAAATGGGGCAGCCGGTTGCAAACGAAACTGCCCCAAAACGAGTGCTGGCGTTTACCGGCATCGCTATCGGTAGCCCAGCGTGGAGGGGCTACAGAACTTACAACCAAAGTTAATATTCAAACAATGAAAAGAAAGAACTTACTCAGCAAAACCGAAATGAAAAATGTTTTGGGTGGCATTACGCCAGAAATGGCAAATTGCGAAGATCCGGCTTGGAGACCAATGATTGTAGATCAGGATGGAAACTGCAGAATAAACAATTATAATTTCTGTTTGAACTGGTGTTCTCCAGAATTCTGCGACATGGGCGTTTGTACCCTAACAGAGCAATAAAACTCGAAGGATTAGTGGCAACGCTAATCCTTTTGGCTTTTGATGCGCAACATCCATTTGAAGTAAACCCGATTGACGGTTTATAGAAAGGGCAGCGGCTTCCAAACGAAACTGCCCCAAAACGAATAGCAGCGTAAACTGCTGTCGCCGAAGCAGGTCAGGCGTGACTGGCCCGCATATACTAATCCACAAAACTAAAACTTTTTAACCATGAAAAAAGTGAATTTGCTCAGCAAAACTGAGCTCAAAAAAGTAATGGGAGGAGGCTATCCGCCCGATACCCCAGGAGGAGACGCAGGTTATTGCCACGACCGGAACAAAGGCCATGCGCTTTGCCTGGAAGATGGGGGTTCAGGCAATGCCATTGAGTATTTCTTTGCCTGCTGCGAAACAAACGAAGATGTGCTGCCCTACTGTCCTCCTAATTCAGCTTATACCTGCGTGACCATGTAAGTTGGCGAATCCAAAACAACCTTAAATTTTAAAAACATGAAAAAAGTAAATTTATTGAGCAAAGCTCAGCTAAAAAATAAGCGGGGGAGGCAGTAATACGCGCTGCGCAAAATACGTGGTATGTGTAAGAAGCTCTGATGGGTCTGGGGCGCATTATACTACCTGGCAAGATGGGGTTTCATTTTGTGCCTCACATGGATTTTCGGGCCAGGTAGGCTGTGTAGATAATCCAGATGGCCCAATAGAAGTATAAAACACCAACCAAGATAAGCTATGCAGACTAGGCATAGCTTATCTATTGATGTAACTTTTGCTTCCCAACAACACTTCGTTAAACCCGATCAAACCAAAAGAAATTCATAATATTTAGTCCTTTTGTGCACAGCGCATGCAAAAAATGCTTAATTTTTCACTTCGTAAATATTCGTTGCCTTACCCAATAGAACCAAGTAACTACCTTGAAAAAATTTCCATTCTATAAACAACCCGATCAGATGGACTGCGGTCCCACCTGTTTGCGCATGGTAGCCAAATACTATGGTAAAAACTTTAGCCTACAGAAACTAAGAGACATTAGCGGCATCAATAAAGAAGGTGTTTCTCTTTTGGGCATTAGCGAAGCTGCCGAGAAAATTGGTTTCAGAACCATGGGCAGCAGGCTCAATGTGGAGCAGCTGGCCGAAGCCGAACTCCCAGCCATTTTGCATTGGAACCAAAACCACTTTGTTGTTTTACGTAAAATTAAAAGAGGCAAATACTACATTGCCGATCCTGGCAAGGGATTGATCGAATATACACAAGCCGAATTTCTGCAACGCTGGCTAAGCACGCAGAACAACGGACATAGCCAAGGCATAGCTTTGATGCTGTCGCCGAGCCCAACTTTTTATGAGCAGGAAGGCGATAAAAACGAAGGACTGAATTTTTCTTTCCTGCTGCGTTACCTTTACCGCTATAAGCAGCTGGTTGCCCAGCTTTTTGTAGGCCTTGGGGTAGGCAGCTTATTGCAGCTGATCGTGCCTTTCCTTACCCAGTCGGTGGTAGATATCGGTATCAATACCCGCAACCTTAACTTTATCTATATCATTCTCATCGCGCAGACCATGTTGTTTTTGGGGCGGATGAGTGTTGATTTTATCCGTTCCTGGATTTTGTTGCACATCAGCACCCGGATCAATATCTCCATCCTGACCGACTTCCTCATCAAGCTGATGAAACTGCCGATGAGCTTTTTCGATACCAAGATGACCGGCGATATCATGCAAAGGATGAACGACCAGAAAAGGATCGAAAGCTTTTTAACAGGTTCAACCTTGAGCACCATCTTTTCGATGTTTAACCTGGTGGTGTTTACGGGTGTTCTGGCTTATTATAATGTCAACATCTTTATCATCTTCTTGGCCAGCAGTATTCTGTATTCGGCTTGGGTAATTGCTTTCTTAAAGCGCAGAAGGGAACTTGACTTTAAACGTTTCGACATTTCTTCCAAAAACCAGAGCAGCATTGTACAGCTGATTGGCGGTATGCAGGAAATCAAGCTCAACAATTGCGAACAGCAGAAACGTTGGGAATGGGAACGTCTGCAGGCTGGTTTGTTTAAATTCAGCATCAAGAGCCTTTCGCTGGGCCAGATCCAACAGGCCGGTGCATTTTTCATCAACGAAGGAAAAAACATTATAATTACCTTCTTGGTAGCTAAATCGGTTATCGATGGACAGCTTACCTTGGGGGGGATGATGGCCATCCAGTACATTGTTGGGCAGGTGAACAGCCCGATAGAGCAATTGTTGGGCTTTATCCAGCAGTTACAGGATGCCAAAATCAGTTTGGAGCGCCTGAATGAAATCCACCAGATGGAAGACGAAGAACCTGTTGACAAAAGCTTCCTCAAAGAATTGCCGATGGATCAGAGCATTTCTATCAACAACCTGAGTTTTACCTATCCGGGAGCTGGCAATGAACCGGTACTTAAGGGAATAGACTTGTCCATCCCGCATGGCAAAACCACCGCTATTGTAGGCATGAGCGGCAGTGGCAAAACCACCATATTGAAGTTGTTGTTGCGCTTTTATGTGCCCCAAAAAGGCGATATCAAAGTAGGTGCAACGCATCTCGACCAAATTGGTTATGGCTATTGGCGCAAACAATGCGGTACGGTAATGCAAGATGGCTTTATATTTTCGGACAGCATTGCCAAGAATATTGCCGTAGCCGACGAATATCCAGATATGGCCAAACTGCAGCACGCCATTAAAGTGGCTAACATCGGCGATCTGATCGAAAGTCTGCCTTTGGGCCTCAATACCAAGATAGGCGCAGAAGGCAATGGCATTAGTCAGGGGCAGAAACAAAGGATACTGATTGCGAGGGCTGTTTATAAAGATCCGGCCTATATCTTCTTTGATGAAGCCACCAATGCCTTGGATGCGAACAACGAAAGCGTAATTATGCAGAACCTGGAAGACTTTTTTAAGGGCAGAACCGTAGTGGTGGTAGCGCATCGTTTAAGTACGGTTAAAAATGCGGATAATATTGTGGTGCTCGACAAAGGAATTATCATCGAACAGGGTACGCACACCGAACTGACCAAGAAAAGAGGCGAATATTATAATTTGGTAAAAAACCAATTGGAACTAGGAAATTAACACGAACATGCCATTAAGAGAAGAAAGTATTTATCAGCACAGCGAAGAAGTTAATGAAATCATTACCGCGGTTCCCTCATGGATATTGAGGCGAGGCATAACCCTGATTTTATTGATTTTGTTGGCTATTATTCTGTTATCGGCGTTTATACGTTACCCAGATATCGTTAAAACCTCGCTAAAGGTTAATTCGCTTAATGCGCCCAAAGAAGTAATTGCCCATCAGCCCGGCAAACTGGTGAAGCTTTTGGTAAAAGACAATCAGCCGGTTAATGATAAAGAGCCTTTGGCTTTTATAGAAAGTACGGCCAACCATTATGATGTGATGAGTTTGGTTGCCAAATTGAAAATGCTGAGCAAAAAACTAACCGATGGCCAGGTCATTAAAACCAACGATTTAGATACCAAGGGCCTTAACCTTGGCGAATTGCAAGGCAACTACCAGTCTTTTTATCAAGAATACCTGCAGTTTATCAGTACCCAAAACGGAGGCTTTTATTTAACGCAAAAGGCTTACCTGCAAAAAGACCTCGAAGAAGTACGCAAGCTGCAGCAACAGATCTATAAGCAAAAGCAGATCCAGGAAAAGGAATATGCCAATGCCGAAGAAGAGTACGAAAACTACAAAAAACTGAAAAGCAAAAACGTTATTTCCAACAGCGAATTTAAGCAGCAGGAAAACAAGTACTTGGCCAGTAAATATCCTTTAGAGCAAACCGCTACTGCCTTGATCAATAACAATGCGAGCTACTTGGCCAAGCAAAAAGAGCTGGCCACTTTAGAAAATACCATTAAGGAGCAACAGGCCAAGTTTGTACAGGCGTTAAACAGCATGATCAACGAAACGGAAAGCTGGATGCTGAAATACGTCGTATCGGCACCGATGTCGGGTAGGGTAGGTTATGTAGGCATTTTACAGGAAAACCAGAATGTATCGGCCAATCAGGAACTGTTTATCGTTAACCCGGGCAACACCAATTTTTTTGGCGAAGTACAGATACCTCAGTACAACATGGGCAAGGTAAGCGTAGGGCAAAGGGCATTGGTTAAGCTGAGAAGCTATCCATTTGAAGAATTTGGCGCTATTAATGGCAAAGTAAGCTATATCACCGATGTAGCGCTAAAAGATAGCGTATTTGTAGCCAAAATAGATTTTCAGCAATTTGAACAAAAGGATCCGGAACATCCCATTGTGTTGAAACAAGGCATGGTAGCCGATGCAGAGATCATTACCAGGGAAAGTTCGCTATTGCAGCGCTTTTTGAGAAACATGACCAAAATGTTCAACAGCCAAGGCGGCTAAGCCGATCCATTTTAAAACAACTGGAGGCTCTTTCTGAGCTATGGGTTTGGTTATTAGGATTATACTTATTAATTTATAGTTAATTTAAGATAACCAGCATGCGGTTGTAAAACAGATGCCGTGGTGTATAGCCCTACGTGGAAAGGCTAAAATCTATAACCTTTTAAATCCAAATCATGAAAAAATCGAATTTACTAAGCAAAAGTGAAATGAAAAAAGTAACGGGAGGTGTTCCGGCATGGAGTGCTACTTGCACGGATCCTATTTCGGGTTCTTGGGTTTGTTACGACAGAATTAGTACCTGCATCCAGTATTGCTGGGATGGTTGGTCGTGTTCGGTAAATACTGGTGTAGTAGGCTGCGGCTAAAGCGCACTCAGTAATCAGGTAAAATGACTTAGCATCTTTCTAGTCGCCAGATTGAAAATACCAAACTGGTCAAGAAAATAAAAAAGGGGGGCTAATTGCCCCTTTTTAATAAGTTAAAATTCTTTCTACAACTTCCTCCAGTCTTTTCTTCGCCAAAAAATCTTCTTCCAGTACCTTGCTCATCGGGATGGCGGTATCTAAGCTCGCGCAGCGCATTACTGGAGCATCCAAATATTCGAAACAATGTTCGGCAATCCAGGCCGAAAGCTCTGCGCCAAAGCCGTTTGTTAAAGTGTCTTCATGTAAAATAATCACCCTGCCTGTAGCTTTAACGGCGTTGGTTACGGCATCTTTGTCCCAAGGCTGCAGACTTACCAAATCAACCAAGGTTGCCGAAATTTCGGGATGTTTGGCTAAATATTCAAGTGCCCAATGGACGCCTAATCCATAGGTAATAATGCTCAACTGCTTGCCCTGTTGCAATACCTTAGCCTTGCCGATTTCGGTGGTGTAATAACCGTCGGGCACTAAGCCACTCAAGCTGCGGTACAGGTATTTGTGTTCGAAATAAATCACCGGATTAGGGTCGTTAACGGCACTGATCAACAAGCCTTTGGCATCAGCCGGAAAGGCAGGATAGACTACTTTTAAGCCCGGGGTTTTGGTAAACCAGGCTTCGTTGCTCTGCGAGTGGAAAGGCCCTGCGCCTGTACCCGCACCCGTAGGCATGCGTACCACTACATCGGCTTTTTCGCCCCAGCGGTAATGCGTTTTGGCCAGGTTGTTGACGATTTGGTTAAAGCTACAGCTTACAAAATCGGCAAATTGCATTTCAACCACCGCTTTATAACCATTGATAGAAAGGCCCAAACCAGCGCCTACAATCGCCGATTCGCAGATTGGGGTATTGCGCACCCTTTCTTTGCCAAAAGCGGTTACAAAGCCCTCGGTAATCTTAAAGGCACCGCCATACTCGGCAATATCCTGTCCCATGATTACCAGGTTCGGGTGTTTTTGCATGCTTTCGCGCAGGCCATCACTAATGGCGTCGAGGTAGCGTTTTTCGCTTTGTGCAGTACCGGGAGCTGTTGCCTCGGGTTGATAAGGTGCATACATGTCAACTTCTTCGGCCAATTCATTAGCGGTAGGTTCTGCTTCGTTAAAGGCTTCTTCAACCTCGGTTTCAATGCTTGCCTTGAATTCGCTTTTGATGGTGCCGATAAGCTCCTCGTTTAAAATGCCTTGTTCAACAAGATAAGCTTCAAAATTCTTAACCGGGTCTTTAATCACCCATTCGTCGAAAAGATGTTGGGGTACATATTTAGTACCCGAAGCTTCTTCGTGGCCACGCATCCTAAACGTAAGGCATTCGATGAGTACGGGACGAGGCTTAGTTCTGATATCTTGAGCAACACGGTCAATCGTGTCGTATACTTCCAATAGGTTATTGCCATCCAGTTGGATGCCTTCTATGCCGTAGCCAATGGCTCGATCTACCAAATGTTTGCAGTTGAACTGTTCGTTTATTGGAGTAGAAAGGCCATAGCCGTTGTTCTCGATGAGAAAAATAACCGGTAAATTCCATACCGATGCCACGTTGATGGCCTCGTGGAAATCACCTTCGCTAGTAGCGCCTTCGCCGGTAAATACCAAGGTAGCCTTTTGTTGTTTGGCAATAACATCGGCCAATGCAATTCCATCGGCCAAGGCCATTTGCGGACCCAAATGCGAAATCATGCCAATGATTTTATAATCCTGCGTTCCGAAGTGGAAAGAGCGATCGCGACCTTTGGTAAAGCCCGAGATTTTGCCCTGCCATTGGGCCATCAGCTTTTTTAAGGGAATGTTGCGACTGGTAAAAACACCCAGGTTGCGATGCATCGGCAAAATATATTCGTCGCTTTGCATGGCCAAAGTACTGCCTACTGCAATGGCTTCTTGACCAATGCCCGAAAACCATTTGCCAATTCTGCCCTGCCTTAAAAGGATGAGCATTTTTTCTTCAACCATTCTGGGATAAAGTATGGCCTTGTAAAAAGCCAACAGTTGTGCATTGTCTTTACCTTTTCTGTCGAACTGCATATAATTTGGTTAGGTTTTTAAGCTTAGCTAAGCTAGTGATCTTTGGCCTAAGATTCTGGATTTTTCTGTTTTTCCTCCCACTGCTTAGCAAACGACTTGTTGGCAATTTCGGGCATGCTGCGGTATTTGCCCCAGCTCTTTTTAAAGAACCTTTTCAAAAAGAAATTCTTGGCTTTGCCACCAACCATATCCATCAACGAACGTTTTTGCATGCCTTTTTTCCAAAGTTTCCAGCCAATTTCTTCTGTTTTGCTGTTTTCATGGGTACTGGCCGCATCGCGCCTGTTCAGTAAGAGCATTTTGTGGATGTCTATCTTTACCGGACATACTTCCGAGCATTTGCCACATAAACTAGAAGCGTAGCTGAGGTGCTTAAACTCGGCCATTCCCTTAAAATGTGGGGTGATGATAGAGCCGATAGGTCCACTATAAGTCGTATCGTAGGTGTGGCCTCCAATATTTTTATAAACCGGACAGGCATTTAGGCAGGCACCACAACGTATGCAGTAAAGTGCTTGGCGCTGTTCTTTTTGGGCCAAAAGATTGGTTCGGCCATTGTCGAGCAACACCACATACATTTCTTCCGGACCATCGGTTTCGTTGACTTGGCGCGGACCGCTTAAAATGGTATTGTAAACTGTGAGGTTTTGTCCCGTACCGTGACTGGCCAACAAGGGCCAAAAAAGATCGAGGTCCGCTATAGAAGGAATCAGTTTCTCGATGCCTACAATGGCAATATGGATTTTAGGAAAGGTGGTTGATAAACGCGCGTTGCCTTCGTTTTCGGTGAGGGCAATGCTTCCGGTATCGGCAATTAAAAAGTTGCCTCCTGATATGCCGATGTTGGCGGTTAGGTATTTCTCGCGCAACAGTTCCCTGGCTTTTTGGGTGAGTTGCTGGGGTGTGGCATCTATTGGGGTACCAAATTTTTCATGAAACAGTTCGGCAATCTGCTCCTTGCTCAGGTGCATAGCAGGCGTTACAATGTGGTAAGGTGCCTGACCCAAGAGTTGTACAATGTACTCGCCCAGATCGCTTTCTAATGATTCGATGTGGTGTGCTTCCAGGAATTCGTTCAGGTGGATTTCTTCGGTTGTCATCGATTTGGATTTGATGACCGTTTTTCCGCCAGCTTTTTGGATGATATTGAGGATTTCCTTTTGCGCCTCGGCCGCATCGTTGGCCCAAATTACCTTGCCACCCCGTTTCTGGAAGTTGGCTTCGAATTCGGGCAGGAGCTTGTCGAGGTTTTCCATCACGCGCCATTTGATGGTATGTGCTTTTTTCTTTGAGTTTTCGAGGTTTTCGAATTTGGAAAGGCCCCGCTCTACGGCGGTATTGTATCTGCCAATATTGAAATTGATCGTTTTACGGTGCGCTACATCAAAAGCTTTTTCATCAGCTTTTACCAAAAAATCTTCTGCCGTTTTACTCATGTCCAAATATACTATAAAATGTAAAATGGATAACGGAAAATGTAAGGTAGGCGTATATCCTTTTGAAGAGAACACTTGCGAAGTTTTAAAAACTTCGCAAGTGTTCGTCAAGTTGGTCGGGAAATGTTTTCTCGATCAGCAATGAGATTTAAAAGACCAAAGCCCGATGCTAGTCTATTAAGCAAAAAACTCACGATAGCATTACTATCGTGAGTTTTTTGATTGAAATGTAAACTTGTTTTTCTCTTTATGATTAATCAACGCGTTCAACTCCGCACTCATAATAAGAGAACCAGCCATTGTTGGTTTCTTGCTCTACACGTGCTTGTGCATCTTCAATGGTAATACCACATTTGTGGTACATATCACCATTTGCAGGGTCAAAGGTGTATGCGCAACAATAGTAGCCAGCTGCGACACCTCCAAGGATTTCCTTCATTTCTGATTTGTTTAGTGCTTTCATGTTTTAGGTTTTAAATATTTAGTTATCCATGTTGATAGTAAATTTAAAAAACATTGTGCACAAAATCAATAAGATCCTTATGCTTTAAGCTTATTCTAAAAGCTACTAAAGAATAAGAGAAACCGCGTATCGGTGATTTTTAATTTGTGGCTGATTAGTTAGTTTTAGACGAACCGTCTGCATTCTTGTCAACCACTGGTCGGTTAGCCCTATTGGCCAGCTCCCATGCGATATAATAAGTAAGATGTGCACGTTTAGCCAGCAAGTCAAAATTGATTTTGCTAATCTCATCGCCAGGTTGATGATAATCCTGCTCTAGCATACCATCGTAATAGAAAATTACAGGGATGCCCAATTTGGCGAAATTGTAGTGGTCAGAACGATAATAGATTTGTTGAGGATCTTTTGGATCGTCAAATTTATAGTCCAGTTTCATTTTAGTATAGGTATCGTTCACCTGCTCGGCGATTTTGCCCAATTCGGTACTCAATTTGAAAGAACCTACCGAATATACATAGTTGGCGCTGTCTGGTTTGCCCAAATAAGGCTCGCCTACACGGCCAATCATATCGGTGTTTAAATCTGCAATGGTGTTTTCTACTGGGAATACGGGATTTTCTGAATACCATTCAGAACCTAGAAGACCTTTTTCCTCACCTACTACGGTCATGAACAAGATGCTTCTTTTAGGGCCTTTGCCCGCTTTTTTGGCTTTAGAGAAAGCCTCAGCCATTAATAAAACACCAGTTGTACCCGAACCGTCATCGTCGGCACCATTGTTTACTTTGTCTTTGGCATTAGGATCTTGTACCAAACCAATATGGTCGTAGTGGCCAGTGATGATCAATACTTCATTTTTCAATTTTGCATCAGAACCTTCCAAGAAACCCAATACGTTTTCGCCACGGTGAGCATTTTCTTTTTTGGTTGCGTTTGCTACAAGTGAAACATTCAACACTTGGGAAGCTGGTTTGCCGCTTTCAGCAATTTTTTGGGTAACCGCAGCAACCGAAGTCGAGCCTGCCTTTAAAATTTCATCAGCAGTTGCTGGAGAAATGGTAATGGTTACGTAAGGAATTGGCCTTTCAAGCGCTTTGGCGCTAGCCGCATTCTTTAACATGATACGTCCATTTGCCGAGGCTTCTTTGAGGTAATTAGGGGTTTTGTCAAAATTAGGGTCGATTAACAAAATTGCTTTTGGTTTGTTTTTGGCAATATTGCTCATCATTTTTTGTCTAGCCATCATGATGGCACGTTGGTTAGGCTTTTCAGTATCAGAAGTTTTCGCTGTTGGATCTCCCGAGGCAAATACCATTACTACTTTTCCTTCCACGTTAATGCCGTCGAAGTCGTTATAGCCATCTCTTGAGATACCATAACCTGCAAAAACGATTTCATTGGCGTTGATATCCAAGCCATTGATGCCAACGCTGGCATTCGAAATCAGGAAGTCGGTGTTTTTTTGTTTGGCTTTTCCGTTGATCGAAAGTGAGCTTTGGGTAAGGTCATAAGTAACCAAATCAACTTTTTGGAAATAAGGATCGTTGCCACCTTTAACGGGGCCTTTCAAGCCAAAGCTTTGGAATTGTTTTTTAATGTAGTCGGCAGCCATCCAAGCACCTTTTTTGCCGGTTTCTCTACCTTCATATTCGTCTGAGGCTAAGATAGACAGGTGTGCCCTGCCTCGTTGAGCATTGATGATTTGGCCAAATTTGACAGCGTTCTGGTCTTGTTGCGCTACCGCACTCAGGCTCAGCATGACTGCCAGCCCGGTGTATAGAAATTGTTTTTTCATCATTTTGGTTAAGTTCTACCTTGGCCTACAGTTCATCGGCCTAAGGTTTGGTTGTTATAAATAATTGTTAGCAAGCTATTTTGTCAACCCTCTTCTCGTGTCGGCCTCCTTCAAAAGGCGTATCCAAAAAAGTGGTTGTCATTTCTTTGGCCAATTCAGGCGATACAAACCTTGCCGGAATGCAGATGATATTGGCGTTGTTGTGCTGTCTGGCCAGTGCAGCAATTTCTTTTTCCCAGCAAATGGCAGCCCTGATCTGTTGATGCTTATTGGCCGTAATGGCTACGCCGTTGGCACTGCCGCAAACCAAAATTCCGAAATCAAATTCCTTGCTTTCTACCGCCGAAGCCACCGGGTGTGCAAAATCGGGATAGTCGACCGAATCTACACTGTGCGTGCCAAAATCTTTTACTTCATAGTCTGACAGGTAGGTTTTGAGCATTTCTTTGTATTCAAAACCGGCGTGGTCTGCGCCAATCGCAATTTTTAATTTTTGGTTTGTAGCCATTCTCAAATTTATATAGAATTATGGAGCTTATGCGTAAATTTTTTGTTGCGGCCTCAAATCTTAAGACTAACTTTTATAGAGTTCTTTTTCTGCTTTCAGTTTTTTCTTTTCGATGTTGGCCGAAATCATGATGCTTAATTCATACAACAAGAACAACGGCATGGCCACGATCATCATCGTATATGGATCGGCAGTAGGGGTAACCACGGCTGCAACCACCAAGATTAAAATGGCCGCATATCTTCTGCTCTTCCGCATAAACTTAGGTGTCATTATACCTAGTTTCGAAAGGATAAAGATGATTACAGGCAATTGGAAGATGATACCCGTTCCTAAAGTCAAGGTCAATACCGTTGATAGATAGGAATCGATGGTGAAGGTATTTTGTATGCTCGGATCGACGGTAAAGTTGATCAAGAAGTTGATAGAAAGCGGACAGATGATATAATACCCAAAGAGCACGCCTAAGAAGAACAGAACAGAGGCAAAAAATACAAAGCCACTGGCCGATTTGCGCTCGGCTTCTAACAGGGCAGGTTTAATGAACAACCAGATTTCGAACAACAAATAGGGGATGCCCAAAATGATACCAGCGGTAATACAAGAGTTCATTTGCAAGGTAAACTGCCCCGACATTTCGGTATTGATGATTTTTGCATCGATTTTGGTGATACAAAACTCCTTGCCAATTACAGAAGGGAACATTTCATAAAGCTTGCACATCATGCGATAAGTCCAAAAGCCCGGGTTCTTTGGCATCATGATGATATCGCCCCAAATAAAATCGGAAAAGTAGAAGGCAAAACAGGTGAGTATGGTTACTACAAGTAGTCCTCTTAACAGGTGTTTCCTCAATACGTCAAGATGGTCGAAAAAAGACATTTCTGCTTCCAGGCTTTTTCCTTTGTTTTTGATCGAATCGATCAGGTCTTTTGCTTTATTGTCGCTCATTGAAAATAGTTGTAAACAAAAATACCATTCTGTTTGATATAGAATGGTATTTACGATTTAAATCTATGAAAAGATTAAATTATTTGGACATAATCTTTTTTATTCTGAGAATTCGAATGTTTCCATGAATTTGGTGGTAAAGTTGCCCGCTCTAAAGTTAGGGTCTTTCATCAGTTTCAAATGGAAAGGAATGGTGGTTTTAATACCTTCGATCACAAATTCGCTCAAGGCACGCTCCATGGTACAGATCGCCTCTTCGCGGGTTTGGGCCACGCAAATCAGTTTGGCAATCATCGAGTCGTAGTTAGGCGGAATTTGATAGCCCGCATAGACGTGGGTATCTACGCGTACGCCATGGCCACCCGGCGAGTGGAAATTGGTAATCTTGCCTGGCGAAGGCCTGAAGTTGTTGAACGGATCTTCGGCATTGATGCGGCATTCGATGGCATGCATATCAGGCGTATAGTTTTTGCCCGAAATCGGGATGCCAGCTGCCACTTTGATTTGTTCTTTGATCAAGTCGAAGTTGATTACCTCTTCGGTTACCGGATGCTCTACCTGGATACGGGTATTCATTTCCATGAAGTAGAAATTGCGGTGTTTGTCTACCAAAAACTCTACGGTACCAGCGCCTTCGTAATTTACGGCCAAAGCACCTTTAATGGCAGCTTCGCCCATTTTTTGACGTAACTCTGGTGTCATAAAAGGAGAAGGAGCTTCTTCTACCAATTTTTGGTGACGACGCTGAATAGAGCAATCTCTTTCAGACAAGTGGCAGGCTTTGCCATATTGGTCGCCAATAACCTGGATTTCGATATGGCGTGGATCTTCGATGTATTTTTCGAGGTAAAGGCCGTCGTTACCGAAAGCAGCACCTGATTCCTGACGGGCACTGTCCCAAGCGGCTTCAAATTCTTCGTCTTTCCACACAATGCGCATCCCGCGGCCACCGCCACCGGCAGTAGCTTTTAAGATAACAGGATAGCCCATATCGTTGGCTATTCTGATGCCGTCTTTAACGCTCTCCAGCAAGCCTTCAGAACCTGGAATGGTAGGTACGCCTGCAATTTTCATGGTTTCTTTGGCCGATGATTTATCGCCCATGCCATTGATCTGCTCTGGTGTAGCCCCAATAAATTTAATTCCGTAATCGCGGCAAACCGACGAAAACTTGGCGTTTTCTGACAAGAAGCCATAGCCTGGGTGGATGGCATCGGCATTGGTCAGCTCTGCCGCAGAGATGATATTAGGGATGCTCAGGTAAGAATCCTTACTTGGTGGCGGACCTATACAAACAGCCTCATCGGCAAAACGTACGTGCAAGCTCTCTCTATCAGCTGTAGAGTAAACCGCAACGGTTTTGATGCCCATTTCCTTACAGGTACGGATAATACGCAAAGCGATTTCGCCCCTGTTGGCAATTAATATTTTTTTAAACATGCTTTTATATTTGAGATAAGAGATTTTGGGCTAGGCGAAGTGAAGTCTTCACTGGCTAGCTTTGTCCCTTATCTGGACACTACGATTAAATAGGTTCTACTAAGAATAAAGGTTGGTCGTATTCAACCGGCGAAGCGTTATCAACCAATACTTTAACGATGCGTCCTGAAACTTCGCTTTCAATTTCGTTAAACAATTTCATGGCCTCGATAATGCAAACTACCTTGCCGGCGCCAATTTCGTCGCCAACATTTACAAAAACAGGCTTATCAGGGCTAGACGAGCGGTAGAAAGTACCGATCATTGGCGATTTTACCGTAATGTATTTCGAGGTGTCCTCAGCGGCTGGCGCACTAGGTGCTTTTGCTTCTGCTGCTGGTTGCGCAGGTGCTGCTACAGGCGCTGCAGATACGGCGGCCACTGGCGCAGGTACAGCTGCGTTTACGTAAACAGGTGTCTGGTTGGTTTTGATGGTAATTTTGAAGTTTTCTTGCTCAATCGCCACTTCGTTTACCCCCGACCGAGAAACAAATTTGATGAGTTCCTGAATTTGTTTAATATCCATTCTTTCGTTGTTATGTTAAAAAAATTGGTGTCTTATGAATTAACTAAGTTATAGTTTTTTTGTTTTATTTTTTAATCGCAAATAATTGATGGTTTATGGCTTATAGACCATGGTCTATAGCCCAATAACTATCGACTAATTAGTAGGCCCACTTCAGGTAAACCGAGCCCCAGGTAAAGCCTCCGCCAAAAGCGGCCAAGATAATGTTGTCGCCTTTTTTGAGTTGGCTTTCCCATTCCCATAGACAAAGCGGAATAGTTCCGTTGGTGGTGTTGCCGTAGCGCTCGATGTTGATCATTACCTTTTCGGCACCAACGCCCATTCTCGAAGCGGTGGCATCGATAATGCGTTTGTTGGCTTGGTGAGGCACTAGCCAGGCTACATCGTCGGAAGTGAGGCTATTGCGCTCCATAATTTCGGCCGCTACATCAGCCATATTGGTTACGGCAAATTTAAATACGGTCTGTCCTTCCTGGTGTGCAAAGTGCTCTTTGGCATCAACGGTTTCGTGCGAAGCTGGCTTGACAGAGCCGCCAGCTTTCATGCCCAGGTATTTGCCCCCGGCACCGTCAGATCTTAAGATCGAATCTTGTATGCCCAAGCCTTCTTCGTTGGGTTCTAGCAATACGCAACCGCAACCATCGCCGAAAATAATGCAGGTGGCACGGTCTTCGTAATTGATGATGGACGACATTTTATCACCGCCAACTACCAATACTTTTTTGTGTTTGCCCGCCTCGATAAACTGCGAGCCGGTGGTTAAGCCATAAATAAAGCCCGAACAGGCCGCCTGCAGGTCGTAGCCCCAGGCATTTTTGGCACCTATTTTATCGGCCAGCACGTTGGCTGTAGCCGGAAATGTAAAATCGGGGGTGGTGGTACAGAAAATGATCAGGTCTAGTTCTTCGGCCGTGATCCCTCTCTTTTTAAGCAAGCCGTTTACGGCCTCCACAGCCATATCGGAAGTGCCCAGGCCTTCGCCTTTTAATATTCTTCGCTCCTTGATGCCCGTTCGCGTCGTAATCCATTCGTCGTTTGTGTCAACCATGGTTTCCAGTTCCTGATTGGTAAGGATATAATCTGGAACATAACCGTGAACCGCAGTAATAGCAGCGTGAATTTTATTCATTGTGTTAAGTTTAAATTATTGGAATGCAGCTTGTATTTTGCCTACCAGTCCGGTAGTGATCATGTCTCTGGATTGAAAAATCATATTTTTTACAGCCTCTGGGCTCGAAATTCCGTGGCCGATCAATACCGGCGCGTTTACGCCCAAAACCGGGCTTCCGCCGTAGTTTTCGTAATTGAAACGATCGAAGAACTCGTCCTTTAATCCTTTTTTGATGGTCAGCACATAAAACGATTCGGCCAGTTTCAGCATCACGTTGCCCGTAAAACCGTCGCAAACAATGACATCGGCCTTGTCGTTAAACAAATCGCGTCCTTCAACGTTGCCTACAAAATTGAAAAGCTCGGTTTCTTTCATCAAAGGGAAGGTAGCCAGCGAGAGCATGTTGCCTTTTTCGTCTTCTTCGCCAATATTCATCAGGGCCACTTTGGGCTTTTCGATCTGCATTACGTTTTCGGCATAAAGGCTGCCGAGTATGCCGAATTGCAAAAGCGTATCGGGCTTGCAGTCGGCATTGGCGCCAACGTCTAACAACAAACCGGTACCGCCTTTAAGCTTGGGTACGATGGTACATAAGCAAGGACGGATAATGCCTGGAATGGTTTTAACGCTAAAAACGGCACCAACGAGCATGGCTCCAGAATTGCCTGCGCTTGCAAACGAATCGATTTTGCCTTCTTTTAAAAGTTGAAAGCCTACGGCTATGCTTGAATTTGGTTTTTGAAGGATGGCCTTCGTGGGATGTTCGCCCATGCCAATCACTTCGTCGGTATGTACGTATTCGAAGTGATCAGGATTGAATCCTTGATCGGCGAGTAGAGGTTTAATCTGCTGGGTATCTCCGATAAGCACCAGATGCTGATCGGGAGTAAGGGATTGATGGGCCGCTATTGCTCCTAAAACAATTGCTTTAGGAGCATAGTCTCCGCCCATAATATCGAGACCTATTTTCATAGTAAAAAATCTTTTGTGCGGTTAAGCTAAACGCTTTTAATTCTATCAGTCTAAGTTAAAACTTAAACTCATGGAAAGCACAAAAATTTTTCAGAAAATTAACCTATCGAAGTGTTTTCTATAACTAATTTGCCGTTGTAGTACAAGTTGCCGTCAACATTGTACGCATGGTGAGGTAAGTGTACAGCACCAGTAGTTTGGCATGTGGTCAAAGAAGGTGCTACTGCTTTATAGTGAGTTCTTCTTTTGTCTCTTCTTTGTTTAGAAACCTTGCGTTTTGGATGTGCCATTGCTGATTTGTTTAATTATTTATTTTAATTTTTTTAAGGCGGCCCAACGTGGGTCGTCGTTTTGTTCTTCTTCTTGCGTTGTGCTTTCGCCCGATAGCTTTTCTAAAGTGGCCAGCATTTGCTGATCACATTCCTGGCCGGCTTGGGCACAACTGTTAATGTAGGGAACCGCTACGGTAATGAATTCGTAAATCGATTCCGAAACATCGATAGCGCTTTCCTTTTTGTGAAGGATAATGATGTCTAAATCATCGCTTTCTCCTTCGTCTTCGGTAAATTTTACAATCTGCCTCTCCTTTAGGTCAATTGGCTGTCCAAATTCAGCTAAACATTTGTCGCAATTCAGCTGTATCGTTCCCCAGATGTGGAAGTTCAACAAGAGCATTGTTTCCTGTTTGTCTAGCTCAACTGTGGCTTTAAGTGCTCCATCTTTTACCAAAGAGTACTCAAATGCATCAAAAAAGCTTTTGTCAATCTCGAACTCGAACTGGTGCTTACCCAGTTTCAAGCCAGTAAACGGGATTGAAAATTGTTTTAACGCTTTCAATTGTAACTAAATTTTAGCCTGCAAAGGTAGAAAGAATTTTATTTAAATAGAAATATTTTTGCAAAATAGAATGCGGTTCATTGGTTCAATAGCTCGTTGGGCATTAGCTGGTTGGATGTTGGGATCGTTCATTGGTTCATTAAGCATCGGTTCATTGTTGTATCTCAATACCACAAGCCATCCACCATGTGCCATCAGCCATAGACTATGGGCTATCGACTTAGCCTTTCGGCGCCAGCACCATATCCTTATCGTTTCTCGACCATTCGCTCCACGAACCTACATATAATTTAGGGATAGGCAAGCCTGCATAGGCCATGGCCAATAAGGTATGGCAGGCGGTAACGCCGGAGCCGCAATGTACAATGGTTTGCGCAGGGCCGAAACCGATTAGGGCTTTTTCGTATTTTGCCTTTAAGGTGGCGGGCGCTAAAAACCAGCCGTTGCTATCCAGGTTTTCGGTAAAGGGAATATTGGTTGCACCTGGAATATGGCCCGCTATTAGATCGATGGGTTCGGTAAGGCCGGCATAACGGTTGGCATCGCGCACGTCGATAATCAATTGCTTGCCGTTTTTGCTGGCTTCTTCCACCTCATTAAGATCGGCTTGGGTTAAATTCCAATTGCCCATAGGATATTTGCCTGTTTCTTTTGCCGTTTCAGTTTGGCTGCTTGTGGCAAAGCCTGCTTCAATGGTCGCGTTCAATCCGCCATTTAGCACTTGTACTTTTGGGTGGCCAATGGCTTTCAGCATCCACCAAAAGCGTGCGGCCGCGTTAGAGCCGTTCTTGTCGTCGTAAATCACTACATGGGTGCTGGGCGAAATCCCGAATTTGCCCAAAACCGTTGCAAATTGGTCGATAGTAGGCAAGGGATGCCTGCCTCCATCGGCATAGTCGGCTTTAATATCGGCCAGATCGGTATTCAGGTCGATGTACAAAGCGCCTTGCAGGTGGTTTTCGTCGTATCTGGCTTTCGAGCCAGCGCTGGCGTCAACCAATACCAAATTAGGGTCGTTGGCTAAAGCAAGCAGTTCTGCAGGCTGTATAATCGGAAAAATTTGGTTTGGCATATCGTAGTAGTTTAAGCCCAATTGCTAATTCGCATCATCCTTCACATCGGCAGCGGTTTCAATGATTTTGCCACCGGTTTTTAATTGGTTGCCCAACATGGCTTCCTGTTCCCTACGGTGTTTCACAATGTGGATGGCTGCAAAAAGTGCTTCCATAAACGAAGTTGGGTCGGCTAGGTTTTTGCCTGCAATATCATAGCCTGTGCCATGATCGGGCGAGGTACGTACAAATTTTAATCCGGCAGTATAGTTTACACCCGTGCTAAAAGCGATGGTTTTGAAAGGAATGAGGCCTTGGTCGTGGTACATGGCCAAAACGGCATCGAACTGTTTGTAGGTGCCGTTGCCAAAAAAGCCGTCGGCCGGGTAAGGACCGAAACAGATGATGCCCTTGTCGAAAGCTGTTTGTATGGCCGGACTGATAATTTCCTGTTCTTCCTTACCTAACAAGCCATTGTCGCTGGCATGTGGGTTAAGGCCCAACACCGCTATTTTTGGCTTTTCTATCCAGAAATCCTTTTTCAGGCTGTCGTTGATCAGCTGTAGCTTTTTCACGATTTTCTCTTGGGTAATGCTCTGTGGTACGTCTTTAACAGGGATATGGCCAGTAACTACGCCAACACGTAGGCTATCGCTGATCAAGAACATCAGCACATCGTTGCTCCCGCTGCGTTCTTGCAGGTATTCGGTATGGCCCGGGAAATTGAAGTTTTCTGATTGGATGTTGTTTTTGTTGATGGGAGCCGTTACCAGGGCATCGATTGAACCGTTCAGCAAATCGTCGGTTGCTTTTTGCAAGGATAAAAATGCGTATTTTCCACCGGTTTCGTTGGCTTGGCCAAGTTCTATTTTCACGTCTTCCTCCCAACAGTTGATCATGTTGGCCTTGCGCGGATTGGCTGCATCGGCACTGCTGATTACGTTGAAGGCGAAATCGTTCATGTGCAAAGATTTGCGGTGAAACGAGGCCACCTTGGTATGCCCGTAAACAATTGGCGTGCAATAATCTAATAACTTATGTTCGGATAAGGTTTTTAAAATCACTTCTAAACCTATGCCGTTTACGTCTCCTATGCTGATGCCTATTTTAACTTTATCACTCATGCGCTATCAAAAAGAATTTAGCGCAAATTAGCGATTATAATGATTAACCACAAAGATTGCTGGGTTTTCTGATAGTAGGGTACGGCGCATTAATCAATACTTAAGCAAGCTTAGGTGCCTGAGTGGTAAATATTAACCACCTAAGAAGCCTTTAACGCAGTTAAGCATGTTTGGCGAGACTTTAAAGTTCTAAGGTGCACTTAGGTGTCTGAGATTGTAAAATTATAAAGTGCTTTTTTAAGGGTTAACCGCCTAAGGGTCCTTAGAGCAGCTAAGTGTTTGTTTGATTAGGCTATTTATGTCTAACAATTAATTACAGGAACTAAATTCGGTGGCAATTCTAAGGAGCACTTAGGTGTCTGAGATGGTGGAATTATAAACGCTTTTTTAAGAATAACCACCTAAGAAGCCTTAGAACAGCTAAGCATTTAAAATTCTAAGGAGCAGTTAGGTGTCTGAGATGGTGAAATTATAAGCGCTTTTTTAAGAATAACCACCTGAGGAGCCTTAGAACAGCTGAGCATTTAGAAATTCTAAGGAGCAGTTAGGTGTCTGAGATGGTGAAATTATAAGCGCTTTTTTAAGAATAACCACCTGAGGAGCCTTAGAACAGCTGAGCATTTAGAAATTCTAAGGAGCACTTAGGTGTCTGAGATGGTGGAATTATAAACGCTTTTTTAAGAATAACCACCTAAGAAGCCTTAGAACAGCTGAGCATTTAAAATTCTAAGGTGCGCTTAAGTGTCTTAAATGGTGAAATTAAGCATAAATTATTAATGCAGCTTATGACTTAATGGTTCAAAATAACAGAATAGATTGCGCCATAAAACCTTACCTTTGTGTGCTTAGCGGTAAAAATCGATAAAATGAGTTTAGTAAAAGCAAAAAAACATTTAGGCCAGCATTTCTTAACCGATAAAAAGATAGCCGAAAAGATTGTAAACGGCCTTATCCATACCGATCAGTACCGTCAGGTGTTGGAGGTAGGACCGGGCATGGGCATCTTGTCTGATATCCTGCTGGAGAGGGAAAACCTCGAAACTTTTTTGATCGACATCGATGTAGAATCCTATCACTTTTTGCAACAGAAATATCCGCAATTGGGCGATAGGCTCATTAATGGCGATTTTCTGAAGCTCGATTTAACCTCCATCTTTCCAGGTAAGTTTGCCGTAATTGGCAATTTCCCCTACAATATTTCTTCGCAGATACTTTTCAAGATCCTCGAACATCGCGATAATGTTGTAGAAATGGTAGGCATGTTCCAGAAAGAGGTGGCCGAACGTTGCGCCGCCAAATCGGGTACCAAAGAATACGGCATCCTCAGTGTGCTGATCCAGGCTTACTACGATATCGACTACCTGTTTACTGTAAAGCCGGGCACCTTTAACCCGCCACCCAAAGTTAATTCGGGCGTAATCCGCTTAAGCAGAAACCAGACCGAAACTTTGCCTTGCGATGAAAAGCTGTTTTGGCGTACGGTAAAGGCCGGATTTAACCAGCGTAGAAAGACCTTGCGCAATGCTTTATCGGGCACCATTAAAAAAGAACAAATGGACCAGCATCCGTTTTTTGATAAGCGCGCCGAGCAATTGAGCGTTGCCGATTTTATTGAACTTACCCAACACCTTAGCCAATTAATGCTCGCCTCTTAAGCCATGAACCCTAAGATTTTAATTGTAGACGACCTTCATCCCATATTTGCCGAGCAGGCACGCGTTTTAGGCTTTGAGGTAGATGATTGCCCCTTGATTACCCGAGCTGAAACTTTAGCCGTGATTAAAGATTATACAGGCATTGCCGTGCGCACCAAGTTTAGGATAGACCAAGAACTGTTGGATGCCGCTCCTCAACTTAAATTTGTAGCTCGTGCCGGTGCCGGACTAGACAATATCGACGAAGCGGTAGCCAAAGCAAGAAATATTGCACTTATTAATGCCCCCGAAGGCAATAGCGATGCCGTTGGCGAACATGCCGTAGGCCTCTTGCTGGCCCTGATGAACAATTTCCGCAAAGCAGATCAAGAGGTGCGCAATGGAATTTGGGATAGGGAAGGCAACCGTGGCTACGAACTTAAAGGCAAAACCGTTGGCTTGATCGGCTATGGCTTTATGGGCCAGAAAATGGCCAGAAAATTGGCTGGATTTGAAGTTAACGTAATTGCTTACGACAAATACAAAACCGGCTTTACCGATAACTATGCCAAAGAAGTGAGCATGGAAGAAATGGTAAGGCAAAGCGACGTGCTGAGCCTGCATATTCCGCTTACCGCCGAAACCAGGCAAATGGTTAACGACGAGTATTTTTTCCACTTCAAAAAGCCTATCTTTTTTATCAATACGGCTCGGGGTGAAATCGTAAATACACAATCGGTATTGAACAATATCAGGTCTGGAAAAATTGTGGGCGCCGGATTGGATGTACTCGAAACGGAAAAATTTCCGGTGCTTGCCGAACAGCCATGGTATGCCGAGCTGCGCGAATCGGACCAAGTGATTTTAACCCCTCACGTGGCTGGATGGACCTTTGATTCGTATCGTAAAATTTCTGAAGTGCTTGTCGAAAAACTCAAGGAAATCAAGTTATAATTCCTTAAATTGCCATAACCTGTTGTAGATTCAGCGTTTTTAATTTGCAATTTAGGCCTTAAATCTCCTATCTTAATACTCAAATCTCAAAGACATGGCAAAGGAACATCAATATAAAACCAATCTGGTTTGGACAGGAAACAAAGGGTCTGGCACAATGGACTACCGTTCGTACGACCGCGATTTTGTGGTTTCGATAGCGGGCAAAACGCCTATTGCAGGCTCTTCCGATTCTGCTTTTTTGGGCGATAAGACCAAATACAATCCCGAAGATCTTTTGCTGTCGTCTATTTCTTCCTGCCACATGTTGTGGTACCTGCACCTGTGCTCCAAAAACGAAATCGTGGTATTAGAATATAAAGACAATGCTACAGGCATGATGATAGAAAATGCCGATGGCAGCGGACAGTTTAAGGAAGTGTTGCTGCAACCCGAGGTGGTTATTTCCGATGCTTCGCAAAAAGGTTTAGCCAACGCCCTGCATGAAGAAGCCAACAAAATGTGTTTTATAGCCAATTCGCTTAATTTCCCGGTAAAGCATCAGGCTAGCTGTACGGCTATTAACGAATAAGTTGTATTGAAAAACACTTTCGAAGTTTTTAAAACTTCGAAAGTGTTGCCTAATTTTTATTTAGAAGTCCAAACGTTATTAGCTGGGGTAGCATCGACAAAAATGCCATTGTCTAGCTTAATCGATTGTACAGTTTTACCTTTTGGAATTTTGATCTTAGCCGTGGTAAACTTAGTGTTGCTTTTCCACACGGCCGGTGTATAATGTTCTTTTTGCACAGTGCCATCCGTAAAAGTAACCACAACATCAAAAGGGATGGCAAAACCGCCATTATTGATAATGCGTATCGGTTGAATGGCCAGGCTTTTAGGCATCATTAAACTTAAGTCGATATAATTATTGGTAAAGAACCAATTTTGGAAGAACCAATTTAAATCTTGTCCTGAACCGCTGTTCATCGAGTTGAAGTAGTCCCATGGAATAGGGTGTTTGCCATTCCAGTTATCCATGTAGTGGTGTAAAGCTTTTTTGAACAGTTCATCCCCCAACATATCTTTCAAGGCTAAATAAGATAATGAAGCCTTGCCGTAAGAGTTGTTGCCATAGCCCGAACCCGATACCTGGGTAGACATGGTAATGATCGGTTGGTCTTCTTCGGCCGATTTATCTCTGATGTAGCTGTTTACCCTAAAGCTCTTGTAAAAATTATCGGCTGCTTCTTTGCCATGTTCGGCAATACCGATCAAATATTCGAGGGTGGTAGCCCAACCTTCGTCCATAAAGGCATAGCGGGTTTCGTTAATGCCCATGTAGAACGGGAAATAAGTGTGCGCAATTTCGTGGTCTTGTACCAATTGGGCAAATTTCATGTCGCCGGTTTGAGAATCGTTTACCATCATCGGATATTCCATATCGGCAAAGCCTTGAAATGCCGTCATTTTCGAAAATGGATAGGGAACGCCAGGCCAGTTGTTAGAGAACCAGGCCAAGGCATAGTTGTTAAATTTGACCGAGTTTACAAAGTCGGTTCCCTTTACATCATAGGCGGCTTGGGTACTTGTTCTGCGACCGGTTTTCGAATCCACCACCACGCTTCCTGCATCCCAAATGTAGGTGCTGCTTAGTCCGAAGCAAACATCGACAATGTTATTGGCTACAAATTTCCAGGTATTCCAGTCGTTTTGCTGGGTAACCTTGCCTTCTTTTACTTCCTGCTCATTGGCAATATGGATAACCTCATCGCTGGTGTACGATTTTTTGAGACGTGCCGCAAACTCGGGTTGCAATACCTCATCCGGATTTAGCAAATCGCCGGTAGCATAAACAATGTAGTTTTTAGGGGCTTTGATGGCGAAGGTGTAATCGTTAAAATCGTTGTAAAACTCCTGACGGTCGGTATGTGGTACCCTGTCCCAGCCATTGTAGTCGTCGTATACCGAAACGCGCGGATAGCTGTAGGCCACAAACATGGTGGTTGGGTTGATCTGTCCCTCGCGACCGCTTTCTTTAGATAGCGGGTAGTTCCAGTCGATGTTCAACATGGCTTTTTGACCAGGCAACAAAGGCGATTTTAAACGTACTTCGCCGGTGGTGCCCCAATTTTTGGCATTGATGTTATAAACTTCGCCGTTTATTTTAAAGGAGGTGATGGTCAGTCCCTCGCTCAAAAAATCGGGCGATACGTTAGAGCCTCTTGACGAAGTTGGCTTGTGCAGGTTGTTTACAAAACGGATGGTCATCGTTTTGAGCGTATCGCGGCTATTGTTGCTGTATTCAATGCTTTCGGTTCCCGTTACCACCTTAGTGTCGGGGTTTACGCTGATTTCCATGTTGTACTTGCCATGGTTTTGCCAGTAGTTTTTGCCCGGTTTGCCATCCATGGCACGGGTTCCTTTTTCGTAGGCCTGCTTAATGTTGCGTGGCATGTATAATTCTTGTGCGAAAACGGCCGATGAACAAGCCAATAACAGAGCGCTCAGAACAAATTTTTTCATATCAAAGTTTATATATTTTACACTAAGGTAGCGAAAATAGGAGTCCGATTGTTAAGCGATTGTTTTTTCGATTAAAATATTTGCTTTTATAAAAATTGCCTTATATCTTCGTTTTAATCACAGCAAGACTATGGAGGCCGAGGCCAATATAGTCTTGTTTGTTTTTTATAGAGACTAAAGCAAAAGAATTAGTGTTATGGCAGAGATTACTTATTATACCAAAGAAGGATTAGAAAAACTAAAAGAAGAACTTCACCAGTTAAAAACCGAAGGAAGATCGGCTATTGCAAAGGCTATTGCCGAGGCCCGCGATAAGGGCGATTTGTCTGAGAACGCCGAATACGATGCTGCCAAAGAGGCACAAGGCCTGCATGAGGCCAAAATAGCTAAATTAGAAGGTACCCTGGCCAATTCTCGCCTGTTAGACGAGTCGAAGCTGGATACCTCGAAAGTGTTGGCCTTGTCTATCGTTAAAATTAAAAATGTTAAGAACGGCGCAACCATGACCTATCAATTGGTAGCCGAAAGCGAAGCCGATCTTAAAACCGGAAAAATTTCCGTTAAATCGCCGATTGCGCAAGGTTTATTGGGCAAATCGGTTGGCGATACCACCGAAATACAGGTTCCGGCCGGCAAAATAGAATTCGAAATTTTGGAGATTTCGAGATAAGCTAAAAGACTAAAGCCTAAAGACCAAAGATTGAAATAGCGCTTATTTAATCATAGGAGCGAGATACTGAATCTTCAATCTATAATCGTAAATCTAAAATATCCTGATATGAGCAGTATATTTTCTAAAATCATAAGTGGCGATATTCCGGCGCATAAGGTAGCCGAAGATGATGAATTTCTGGCCTTTTTAGATGTGAGCCCATTGGTGATGGGGCATGTGCTGGTTATTCCGAAAAAAGAAGTGGATTATATTTTCGATATTGAGGATGAAACCTATGCCAAGCTCACGTTATTTGCCAAAAAAGTGGCGGTGGGTATTAAAAAAGCCTTTCCTTGCAAAAAGGTTGGAGTAGCGGTTATTGGTTTGGAAGTGCCCCATGCGCACATTCACCTCATCCCTATGAACCATGTGAGCGATATGAATTTCGCCAAAGAGAAACTAAAGCCCTCGCAAGACGACCTTGCCGTGGCGGCCGCCAAGATCAAAGCGGCCCTATAAATGAAAAAAGCCCGTTGCTTGTCGACGGGCTTTTTTATGTGCAACAGTTGCCTGTTTGCCATTCAAATTACTTCAGCTTTTCGTTGTTTTTGTGTCTGTCGGCATCGCGGATGCTTTTCTTTTCCAGGTTTTTGACCAGCGCCTGGTTCAGGTCTATACCGGTTTGGTTGGCCAGACAGATGAGTACAAACAGCACATCGGCCATTTCGTCGGCCAGGTTTACTTCTTCATCGCTTTTCTTGAATGATTGTTCGCCGTATTTGCGGGCCATGATACGGGCTACTTCGCCCACTTCCTCCATCAGGATTGCCGTATTGGTCAGTTCGTTAAAATAGCGGATGCCTGTGGTTTTGATCCACTGGTCTACCGTTTCCTGTGCTTCGTTTATCGTCATTGTTTTTCTTCCTCTATTTCTCTTTTAATGATTGGCGTAACGGCCGCAACGGCGCCTTCCAGCAAAAATACGCCTGCGCCCCGCTCGCGGGCATAAGGATTTTTAATTTCGCCAATCTTGGTAATCTTTGCAAAATAAGGTTTTTCTCGTTCTCTAAAAGGGTCTTTATCGTAAGAACCGCTGATCATGATCATGGTTTTGATGGGCCTATCCAGTTTAAACCAGTACAAATAATCGGCATTGTAGGCAACTGCGTTGATATTTTTGTATTTCGAATAATAGTTGATGGCGCCCGCTTGACCATAGTTGTCGGCACGTACCAAAAGCCCATCCTTGTCTTTAACCAGGGCATAGGCACTATCGGCCAGTTGGGCCAGCTCTTTCCAGCCTTGCATATCGGCATAATCTTGTGGCAGTTGATGATTTTTGCCATCTTCCCAACGTAGAGCACCCACCCTTTCGAAACGTTTTTGGTGCGCAACAATCTGTGCCGGCGAATAAACAGGCATAATAAGGGGCAATAAATACACGAAAGAACCTATGTTAAACACAAATAGGGTAATGCTGAGTGCGCGTCGTTTGGCAAGCCGCTGCCCTAAAAAGGTTGCGCCAAAGGCTAGCAAAATAGGATATAGGCCCAAGGCGTAATAATCTTTGGCCCTGAAATAAGTAAAAACGGCCATCGTCAACAAATAGGTAAGTATCACCCAACGATATGGCCTAAATGGCTTGTACAGCAAAAGACTGCCTATGCCGGCCAGCAGCACAAAAATAGAACTGATAAAAAACAGGGGCTGGCTAATGAGAAAATTGAAGCGACTTACATGCACCAATTGGGTTCGTTGCAGCTCCTGCATGTGCTTTAATACCGGAAACTGATGATTTACTTGCCAAATGAGGTTGGGTACAACAATTACAAGCCCCAAGAGCAAGGCAAAATAGAAATGCCTATCGGTAAAAACCTTTCTGCCCGGCGTAATGATGATGGCTGGCAACAAGCCCATCACCAGAAATAGAATATTGTATTTGTTCAGAAAACCCAGGGCAATGGTTACGGCGAAAAAGTAAAGGTATTTGGATTGGCTACCATTAAAATAGCGCAACAAGTAGTAAAAAGCGGTGGTCCAGGCTAGCACATCAAAAGAATTAGGCTGGTAAAGCGTGTTGAGCCTTAACAGCGACGAAAAGATAAGGGCCATGGCCACCAAGCATTTGGCCAGCAAATTGCCTTTCAGTAGTGTTACAGTTTTCCAGCAATAGGCAATGGTGAGCATGCCAAACAGAGCCGGAAACAGACGCACCATAAAAACACTATTGCCCAGGGCCTGGATGAGCCAAGAAAAGAGCGAGGTTAAAGGCGGTACCGAAGTAAAACCTGCCGCCAGGTGCCGGCCTTGATCAATATGCAGGTACTCGTCGCGGTGCAGTTCGTAAACGCCGTTGACCAAGGCGTAAGACAACACAAGTTTAAGCAGCAAGAAGGCCAGCAATATAAAGCGTTCCTTGTTTTTTGTAGCCGGATTTGCCATGGACTTTAGGAGGTTTAAGGTTCTTTTTTTTGACGGTTAAAGCTGGCCGGTGTTACAACAGTGGCGTGTTTTTGCCTGGCTATTCCTTGTTTTTGGTGTCGATGAGGATGGTGACCGGCCCATCGTTGAGCAGGCTGATTTTCATGTCGGCCCCAAAAATGCCACATTGTACAGGTTTGCCCAGCAGTTGGCTCAGCTGTCTGATCATTTCTTCGTACAAAGGAATGGCTTTATCGGGACGTGCGGCACGGGTAAAGCCCGGGCGGTTGCCTTTTTTGGTGCTGGCAAACAAGGTAAATTGACTAATGAGCAGGATATTGCCGTCAATATCGGCCAGGGCCTTGTTCATCAGTCCGTTTTCATCGCCAAAAACCCGCATGTTGGCTATTTTTTGCGCCAACCATTCCAGGTCTTCCTGTGTATCGGCATCTTCAATGCCCAACAAAACCAAAAAACCGTTGGTTATGGCTCCTGTAACTTGATCGTCTACGGTGCAACTGGCTTGCGTCACGCGTTGGATAACTGCTCTCATGTTAGATTAAAATGCTAATTTTAACTTATGCGATACAAGTATATACTGTTTTTGATAATTCTGCTAATCGGTTGCCAACAAAAAAGGGAAGTAAACACTACTTTCTACTACTGGAAAACGGTTTACAAGCAAAATGCAGACGAAAGCAAGTACCTGCAGCAGCTGCATAGCAAAAGACTTTACGTACGCATTATGGATGTTGATGGCCGAAGTGAGCCGATTCCGGTTGCGCCCATCAGCTTTGCCGATCCCTTGCCCGACACTTTGGGTATCATACCCGTAGTTTATATCGTTAACGAGGTGTTCAAAGAAAAAACAGACGAGCAGGTAAAGCGATTGGCTTCCAATGTAATGCGCTTTGTGAAAGGCAAAGTAGCGCAGGCTGGCAAAAAGGGCTACCGCGAACTGCAACTCGACTGCGACTGGACGGCCAGCACCAAAAAACAGTACTTCTTGTTCCTGACCGAAGTAGCCAAACTCAATGCCGACAGGCAATTATCGGCTACTTTGCGTTTGCACCAGCTCAAAAACCAGGCGAGCATGGGTATACCTCCCGTAAACAAGGTGTTGCTCATGTGCTATAACATGGGCAACCTGCGCAAATACGGCAAGCAGAACTCTATTTTGGAGATTGCCGAATTGCAAAAATATGCGGGTAAGAACTTAGGCTATTATCCCATGCCTATTGATGTGGGGCTGCCACTGTTCAGCTGGGCGGTGGCTTTTAGGGGTGGCCAGTACATTGGTATAGCTAAACGATTGGAGTTGAATGATTTGAAAGATCCTGCGCTGTTTGGCCTCGATGCCGAAGGTTTGTACCAGGCCAAGACCGACCTGCCTCAATTTGGCCTTAAAAAGAACGACGAAATCAGGTACGAAGAAAGCAAGCCTGCCGAGGTGCGCGAAGTGGCGCAATATTTGTCGCGTTATTTATCCGAAAAACCCCTTAATTTAGTGTTCTATCATTTAGACAGTACCATCCTTAAAAACTATCCTCCCCATGAACTGGAAAAAATCGGCGATTTGCTACGTTAGTTTTCTTGCCGTTTTCTTTGGCGAAATTGCCATCAACTTAGCCTGTGGCCCTGAGCAAGACCCTTACGATTACTACATATCTTATTTCCACAACAACGTACAGGGCGACGAGTATGCTCCGTTTGCCTTTAATGCTCTAGTTCCCCTATACAGCGATGAGGAGCCCGCAAGCGAAACCGATATCAACAGTGCCGAATGGGCAAGCTACCTGAAGGTAAAAAAAGAAGATGTGTACAACGAAATGTATGGTGCCGCCGATAGTCTAGGCAATAATTCCTTTTGGCAGGCCCTGGCCAAAAATGCCAAAGCTAAGGCCTATTATACTTTCGCCAAAAGTTGCGAGCCTTTTACCGTAGCCGAGGCTGATGTTTGGGATCCTGCGGTTAGAGATAGTGTGCTGATGATTAAAAAAGCGAAAGAAGCTTTGACTCTTGCCGATAAGATGGGCAGAGACGATTTTTTGAAGCTGCGGTATGCCTATCAGGCCGAGCGCTTGTTTCATTATGCCAAAAACTATGCTGAAAGTAAATTGGCCTATGAGAAACTCATCAGTCCCATCAAGACAAATAGTGCGGCCAAGGGTTGGGCAACAGCAGTTTATGCAGGCGCGGTGCGCTATGCAGGCCAACCAACAGAGGCCGCTTTTCTCTATTCGAAGGTTTTTGCCAGCAATCCCGAAAGGCGTGTCCAAGCTTATAAAAATTATTTCTATACCAGTTCCAGTGTAAACAATGTGCTCAGCTATGCCAAAACCGATCAGGAAAAGGCAGATGTGCTAGCTATTGCAAGCTTTGGCAATCCTGAGTTTCAATTGGAGCGTCTGCAACAGGTTTACCGTTATAAGCCGTCTAGCCTGCTTAATGGCGCCTTGTTGGTGCGCGAAGTAAGCAAGCTGGAAAAAGACCTGATTGAAAGGAGCAAGTATTCGAAAGATTTTCTTGACAGGTATTGGGACAATGATAAACAATCGACCGACAGTTTAAAACGTGTCCATTTAAATTATCTGGCCAGGGTTAAGGCCTTTGCGCTGAAGCTCGCTACCGAAAAAAAATACCCCGAACCCGAATTGGGCACCGTAACGGCGGCCTACCTGTCGTGGATGGAAGACAAGCCCTTACAAGCTCAGTTGTATCTGCAGGAAATCAAATCTACGGCGCAGCTATCGGTACGTTTACGCGACCAGATCCGTATTGTGATGCTTTTGTGCGAGGCTTCTAAAATCAAAAAGGGGAGTACTTTTAACGAGAGCAGCCTGTTGCCGGTGTTGAAGTGGCTAGATGAAAAGCGGTACGCAGAAAACACCGAACAGAAGCAAGAAGGCTACTCGTACATTTGGTCTGGCGGACAGCAGCGGTTTACCACGACTACCCGAAACTTTTATCAGCAGCTGTTGGCGCCCGCCTATATCAAAATGGGCGATACAGCCAGGGCAGCGCTGGCCATGCTAAAAGGCGATTTGTTCAGAAAGCCTGAAAAAAACACGAAATTTTCCAGTTTGAGCTGGCAAACCATGTCTTTTTGGCGAGATTATTTGGGGCCAAAAAGCATAGAAGCGTTGGCCAGCATCAGGAAAATACCTCCCGCCAATAATTTAGATGGCCTATTGGCCTACGGTTTCCTGCAATTAAACAACGACGATTTTTACGAATTGTGCGGTACCGTTTACCTGCGTACACATCAATATGCAAAGGCATTAGCCTGGTTTAACAAGCTCGATAAAAATTATGCGCTATTTGAGCCTAGCAACTGGTACAGCGATCAAATTCTTTACGCCAATCCTTTCAATACCACTTTTAACGATTACCCGAAGCAATACGTTTCGAAAACAAAACGATACAACAAGAAGAGCTTTGCCCAAGAGATGTTGCGTTTGCAGCAGCTCATTGTTAGCGATAAAAAAAACGCGGCCCTGTATTATTTTAAAATGGCAAATGGCGTTTACCAAACGGGCTATTATGGCAATGCCTGGTTTCTGATCAGCTACGATTGGAGCAGCTACAACAATTACGACCCGGCAGCCTATGCCTACGATGCCGATTTTAAGCTGGCCAAAACCGCTAAGGCCTGGTACCTAAAGGCAAGGGCGCTAAGTACCGATCCCGACTTTAAGGCCAAGTGTACGTTTATGCTGGCCAAATGCGAGCAGAAAAGGATTGTGAACACTAGCTTTATCAATTGGTACGATAATGATTACGAGGCAAAGCAACGGGGCTTCATTGCCAAGAATATCAACAACCCTTACTTTAGGGAGCTTAAGGCCAGCTATGCCCAAACACCGTTCTACAAAACGGCTGTTGGCGAATGCAGCTATTTAAGGGATTTTTTAAGGAGTACTGCGGTTAAGAAATAGTTTTAGCGTGCTTGGACTGTACATAGGCGCACAGGCCTTTAAGGCACCGTGCCTCCTATGTGTTTAATGGTTCGGATAGGTGGAGGGCTTAAAGGATAAAGCTCTTTATCTCGTTGCTGTACACGCGTTCGGTGGCCGCGCCAATTCCGGCTACCCTAAACTCGTACTGCGCGCCGCTGGGCAGGTCTTTGAGCACTAGCGAGCTTTTGCTCGATACCGTTACCTGCCAGGTTTCGGTGCCCGCCGCGCGGTACTCGAACTGGTAGCTTTCGGCACCGTAAATGGCATCCAGTCTGAGTTGCGCCATGCCTTTTTCGGGTATCTTTACCGTAAAGTTTTCGGCTTTAGGTAGCCTGCCTACGGGCGTTTCGGCTTTAACCAGGCTATATCCAGAGCTTACCAGCACCAGTTCGTTGCTGCCGGCTATGGTTTCTACGTAAAGGGCCAGCCTGTACAGCACGTCTTCCAGCTTTTGGCGGCTCTCGTTTTTGGCTACGGTTTCTAGCTTGCTACCGTTTTCGGTGTGGCTTAGGGCTGCGCTGTAGTTATCTAAAGCCGTTTGCAGTTCGTTTAGCGAGGGCTGAGGGCTGGCAAAATTGCCGTTGCTGGTTAGGCTGGCCAAAATGGTGCGTGCCTTGTTTTCGAGGTCAGTATCGCGGTAGCGGTTAAAGCTGGTTACAATTTTGGGTTTTTTCATGGCAAGAGTATTTGTGCGCTGCGCTATTAACATATTGGTTGTTTTTGGCGCCTCGGCGGCGCTTTGCGGGTGCCTGTTGTGCCTTTGCCGGCCCGCTGCGCTTCTTTGTGCTTATTCGGCATGGCTTTGTGTGGTCTCGGTGGCTTGCCGACAGTTCTCGGCGCTCTGTTGCGTACCCTCGGCACCATGCTGCGGGTATGCAGAGCCTTGTTGCCTGCCCGTAATGGGGCAAAAGCAGGCCTCGGCATGGCTTTGTGGTTACTCTCTGTAAAGGTGTTTGGGGTAAAAAGAGTACCTACAGGCCGTTATTGGCCTTTATGGGCCAAAAACTGGGGTGGCTGGCGGGCCAGCAGAAGCTTGGGTATTGTTAGCGTGGATAGGTAGATAGCCATGTTTGCAGGGTGACAGGGCGGTTTGGCATAGGCGCCTGCACAGACCAAATGAGCAAACAATTTTGCGCAATTGCAAGGCTTTTTAAGAATATAATTTGTTAATTATCAGTTAATTGTGTTGTTTTTGGAAAGTGAGTTTAACTGTGATTTAAATGGCAAGGCTAAAGGAATAAGATGCTGATTATGTTGCAAAGTACTAAAGACATAATAAAGTATAATCTGGATAAACGATGAGTCAAATGTTAACGGTATTCCGCTTTCATATGTATCTGTATTTAGATACATTTGTACAATGTGCAGATTAATTTATATGCAATAAAGATCAATCGTCTCAAAAGTGTTTTGGCAGACCACGCTAAAACAAACAAATGGCCGGCAGAACAATTGAATTAAAACAAAATTACTGTTTCATGTTGGTGTATCAATGAAATACACCTTCGGCTGAAACTTTAACGGAAATAGCGAAGCTATTAAACGTAGATATTAAGGAATTATTAAACTCAACTAAATAGAGATGTTAGAGCTTGAAATAAAAAATAATAAGATAAAAGCTCCACTTAAAGGGAGTGATGTATGGTTAGAAGCTACGCCTGAAGAAATTGTAAGGCAGAAGTTTATTCAATATCTAGTTGATGAATTAGGTTACAGCTATAACCAAATGGCACAAGAATTAAAGGTTACAAATTCTTTACGAGGAACAGGAAGAGCCAGCGCCGACATTGTTATTTGGAAAACAGAATCTGCAAAAGAAAACAACGAATTAGCATCAATAGTTATCGAATGTAAATCGGACAATGTAATTATACAGCCAGCCGATTATTATCAAGGATTAAATTACGCTACCTGGGTAAGTGCCGATTTTTTTGTTACACACAATAGTAAAGAAACAAGATGTTTTCAGGTTTATAAAGAAAAAATTCCTAAAAATTTAGGGGCAGAACTTTCAAGAATTCCTACTGCTGAAGAGTTGCTTGATGATAAAAAGAGAGAAAAATTATTCCAAGATGAAAAGGTTTTTGAGAAAGATGAATTTGCAAAACTATTACACCAATGCCATAATGTAATTCGCAATAATGATAAACTATCACCCGAGGCAGCTTTTGAAAAATTGTTTTTGAACGCGACAACAGGAACGCAAATAATCAAGACAGTATTTTTTCCAAGAAAGAGTTTGAACGTTTAGAAAGCGAATACAATTTGCATACCCGACCATATTTGGATGGTCCTGATAAAAATACAGACTATATGCAGATCATCTTTCGCAGGACTAAAAAAAACTACGAAAAAGATGCACTGTTTAGTGATAATGATAACATCAGAATCAGAAAGGAAAGTTTCTTATCCATTGTGGAAAAACTACAGGTATATAACCTATCAAAAACTTCTGATGATGTGAAAGGTATTGCATTTGAGAAGTTTTTAGGTACAACTTTTAGGGGAGAGCTGGGGCAGTTTTTTACGCCGCGCACCATTGTTGAGTTTATGACCGAAGTTTTAGACCCACAAGAAGGCGAGCGTATTTGCGACCCTTGTAGTGGTTCGGGCGGTTTTTTGATTAATGCTTTTGAGTATGTACGTGAAAACATAAAACAAGACATCGAACAGCAGAAAGAAAAAATCAAACAACAATTCTTTGATGAAAAGTATCTCAAAGCTTCAGACAAAGAAAAAGAGAAGACCGAAGCATTGGTAGATAAAATCTTTAAACAACTCAATGAAGAATTAAATCTTGATAATGATAAAAGTAGAATTTATCACTTATCGCACAAATGTATTTTTGGTACAGACGCCAATCCGAGAATGGCAAGAGTGTCTAAAATGAATATGATTATGCACGGTGACGGACACGGTGGTGTACATCATAATGACGGCTTGCTAGATGTAAACGGTATTTTTGAAGAGCGGTTTGATGTTATTTTAACCAATCCGCCTTTTGGTGCAAGAGTAGATAAAGAACTAAAGATTACAGAGGAAGACAGTTTAAAAAACAAACCGCATTATCAGGACTGGCTAGCATTATATCCCAATTACGAAAAAATCATCAATGCAAGAGAAAAAGACATCAAGGACAAGAAAAAAATTGTAGATAAATACGATGTAGGCAAAATCAGTACCCTAACTGAAATTATGTTTATGGAGCGTAACATCCGTCTATTACGAAAGGGTGGCAGATTAGCTGTTGTATTGCCTGAAGGTGTTCTGAATACCTCAAACCTGCAAAAAGCGAGGGATTACTTTGAAGGTCGTGCCAAATTGGTTTTAATCACTTCAATTCCGCAAGATGTATTTATTGCTTCAGGCGCTACCGTAAAACCGAGTTTGGTTTTTTTAAAACGTTTTACCGAAGAAGAAGAAAAGCAATGGAAAAAAATAAACCTGAATGCTACTACAGAAATTGAAACAAAGTATAAAACAGAGCTTTCAGTATTGAACGAGAAACTGGCATTGCGTGGGAAAGAAGCTTCTAACGCAGACGAAAAAAAACTACTAAAAACACGATTAAAAGAACTACAAAACCAAATAGAAAGCGAAATTAAAGCATTGGTAAAAGAGCGATTTAATTACACCGTACCGTTAGCCGAAATTGCCAAAGCAGGTATAGACAGTAAAGGAGCCAAAATAGCAAACGAATTACCCGATCTTAAAAACGAGTTTACCACATACAGAAAACAAAACGATTTATGGGAAACGCTCTTTGCCAATAACTACAAGTACAAAGTAGTAAACTACAATGTAGTAAGAACTCACCAAGACAAAAATGGTAACGAAACAGAAGAGGTTTTCTATGGACAATAATACAGTCACATACCAGTATTTGAAATTTATTGGTTCTCAAAAATTAAGTAATTGGAGCGTAAAATACCTTTTAGAAGATGTTTTCACATACAATGAAAATTATCCTCTTGTAGCTATTAAAGAAATTTTGAAACGAAACAAAACTCAAATAGATATTCAGGATAATTTGAATTATAAAAGAGCCACGATTAAAATCAATAATGGTGGAATTTTTTTAAGAGATATTACGCTTGGGAAAAATATAGGAACAAAAAAACAATTTAGAATAAGTAAAGGACAATTTTTACTTTCAAAAATCGATGCAAGAAACGGTGCTTTTGGAGTTGTTCCTGAAGTGGTTGATAATGGAATTATTACAGGTAATTTTTGGACTTATGATGTGGATTATCTAAAGGTAAATCCTCATTATTTGGCTTTAATCACAACAACTCAACAATTTATCTCATTTTGTCAAAGAAGTAGTGCGGGAACTACAAATAGACACTATTTACAAGAAAACTTGTTTTTAAATGAAAAAATTCCACTTCCAATCTTGCTAGAACAAGAAAAATTGGTAAAAGAGTATCAAGATAAATTACAACAAGCCGAGCAATTAAACAATGAAGCTAATAATTTTAAAAGTGAATTAGACAACAAATTAGGTATATCAAATACTAAAATTGAATTTAATCAAGGTATATTAAAGTTTGTTGATTTTAAAAATATTGAAAAATGGGGCTTAGATCAAATCTTTAAATCCCATACACAGTACAACGGAAAATATAAGACATTAAAAATCCTGGATCTTTGTTTGGTGAGTAGTGGAGGAACACCATCGAGAGGCAATAGAAGTTTTTATAATGGTGACATACCTTGGATCAAAACAGGGGAGGTTATAGATAAAGTGATTTATGAAACAGAAGAAAAAATCACGCTAGAAGCAATCAAAAATAGCAGTGCCAAATTGTATCCCACAGGAAGTTTAGTTGTTGCAATGTATGGACAAGGAAAAACGAGAGGGCGAACTGCAAAATTAGGTATTGATGCTACTACAAACCAAGCTTGTGCTGTTTTATATAAAATAAACAACGATATTGTTATTACAGATTATTTATGGATTTATTTAATGAATGAATACGACAGATTACGCGAACTTGCCAGTGGAAATAATCAACCAAATTTAAATGCAGATATGATTAAGAATTATCCGGTTGTTATCCCTCCCTTCGAAATTCAAACTAGTATAATTGATGATTTTAATACTTTAAGAAATTTTCGAAATCAAAAATCAAAACAAGCAGAAACATTGCGTACAGAAGCCATTGCTGATTTTGAAAATGCCATATTTGGTTAATACTTTGCGACAGATGAAACTGAAAAAACTTGAAATAAACGGCTATAAAAACTTAGGGCAAAATACAGTTTTCAATTTCGAAAATTGTACCAATTATGTCGCTTTAATCGGGCTAAATGGCTCAGGTAAGAGCAACATCCTCGAAGCTGTAAGTAAAATCATCCACGGTTATCATTACAAAAAAGCTATTATTTCTCTTGCGGAGGGTGGCTTTGATTTTCTTTTAGAATACGAAAAAGATGGTAAAACTATTCGCCTACAAAACAACCAGCTTTTTGTAAATAACAGACTAAGAAAACAGAGCATAGAACAGTTTTTACCCAGCCAGGTAATAGCCTGTTATAGCGGAGAAGAACTAAGATTGTGGGAAGATATTTTTGCACAGCCTTACCTGCAATATTTCAATAAAATAAAACTGAATTACTTAGCTCAGAAACTGCGTTTTTTGTACATCAATAAATTTTCTTGGGAAATTGCCTTATTAACGCTTTTATGCCATTCAGGTAGCGAAGATTTTATAAAAAACCTTTTAGGTATTGCTGATTTGCAGGATGTAAATATATCTTTCAATTTTTCTGATGTTTACGAACACAGAAAAGCAAAATATTCTGTTGCCGATACAACTGAGTTTATAGTACCTCAATTAACCGACAGATTAAAAGCAGAGCAAGAGTTTTATCCAGCTACAATTGTTGAAAATGAAAATGATCAAATTCTTCCTGATGAAGAAAGATTACCCAAAGAATTTGAAAATCAGTTTTTAAAACTATCAGAAATAAAAGGTATTGGCCTTGGAAATTTACAAAGCGACATTCAAAATATTGAATGGTGCAGAAAGTTGTTTGATTTTCTTTTTCTTGCTACAATGCCCATCAAGAAAAAATTGATTACTAAAGTTAAAATAGAATTCAATAATAAAGATGTGCGTAAACTAAGCGAAGGCGAAAAGAAATTGATTTTAATAAAATGTATTTCTTCTATTTTGGCAGATGATAATTCTATTGTACTATACGATGAGCCAGATGTATCATTACACATTAGCCGAAAAAAAGAGATCAAGAATTTGATCGAAACCAATAGTCATTTTACAATGCTTACTACGCATTCGCCAAAGCTGATTAAAGAATTGGAAGAAAAAAATGTGTTTATAGTAAACAATAATGCTACTGGTGTTGAAGTGTTGAATACCGATATTATAAGAAACATTGAGCATATCACAGACAATGAATTTTCTATTACAGATGCTACATTAGCAATTGGTTCCAAAAAGCCATTATTACTTGTCGAAGGTAAAGGAGATGTTGATTATATAAATAAAGCAATCGATATCTTAAATCAGAAAGCCGAAATCGACATTGATATTTTACCATTTGGTGGAGCTGCAAATGCAAGTGATTTCTTAAAAGAACTATCTAAAAGTATTCCGCAAAACAAAGAAATTATTATTTTATTTGATAGAGATGATGCAGGTAAAGATGGAATGAAATCTTGCATCAATTTTTCAGGTGGAAAAGCTAATGAGAATACATACAGAAAAAATAATTATATTTTTTTAATGCTCCCTAAAATCGCAAATCATAATGATTTTGATTTTTTAATAGAGGATTATTTTTCAATCGCTAAAAAAAATAATGTGGCTACACAATTTATTAATAATGCCAATGGGGTTTTTAATAAATTTCCGAAAGATTTAAAACAAAAAATCAAAGATGAATTGAGTAAATCCGTTAATTTATATGTAAGACAAGACCTTGAAGGTTTTCAAACATTGCTAGATAAATTGAAGAGAATAATAAATAAGCAAGAGAATTTTAGTCTAGAAGAAATTTAACTTATCCAAAAACCATTTATGATACCAAAAGATACAATTCAACAAATTCAAATCATTTGGGACAACTATAAAGCAACCAACAGCATCGTTTTAGATGTTAGAGGGAATGAGCTGGTTAATATTGATGATGCTAGAAGAACAGCTATCATAGAACTAAAGAAATTTATTGAAGATTTTCAAAACAATCAAATAAATATTTTCGAGTTTAAAACCAATGTAGATGGCTACAACAAAAGAAATAATCTTTGGGGTTTTACGGCTACCAAAGGTCAGATGTTTTTTAACCAACTGGTAAAAAACAGTGAAGCCAATATCGAAAAATTGACTTCTTTATTAAAACAATGCATAGGAATTCCAAAAACATTAGACGATGCATTAGCAAAAATTGATGCTTTAGAAAAATATTGTTCGGCTATATACAATAAGGCAAAAGATAAAAGGAAAGTACCCAATCCGGGTTCAGTATCGTACTTCCTTTCTTACTTTTGGCAAATTCAAGATGAGCAAAAGTGGCCAATTTTATATACTTCCTTAATTAATGCCTACTTAGAGTTAGGGATATGGAAAGAAGCAGAAAACCAAGTGAACGCTTATCGATATTTTTATGCTCTCAACGAAGAAATAAAATCAGTTCTAAAATTATATACAGGTAAAGAAATATCAAATTGGGATGCCGAACACGCTTTTTGGAATTTTAAAGGAAATCCTAATAAGCCAAATATCTCTACCATAGCTAAAAAGGAAGAAAAAAATATTGTTGTAGTTGAAGAAGAAAAAACAATCACCGTAAATGCTTCTTTTGAGTTGTCAGATTATTTAATTCCGAAAGTTGCAAAATTAGTTGATTTGGGAAGCGAAACCGAAAAATCATCCTCGTCAAAAGGTAATGCTTATGAAAAATTGGTTGCAGAAATATTTAGACAATTGGATTTTGATGTTGAACCTTTAGGTCAGGGAAGTGGAAGAAATCCGGACGCAATTATTAGGTTTAGAGCAGAAAATACGGCTTTTTTGGTAGATGCAAAAGCATATTCTAACGGCTACAGTTTAGGAATAGATGATAGGGCTATCAAAGAATACATCAACCACTATACACCAAAACTTCATATCGACGGTTTCAAGAAGATAGGATTTATTATTGTCAGTAATTCCTTTAAATCAAATTTTGACAGTTTTATCAATGAAATTACCTGGAATACGGATATTAAGAGATTTATATTATTGTCGTCGGAAGCATTATTATACCTTCTAGCATATAAAACGAAAGATAGAATTCCTCCGGCTACGATAATTGAAACTTTAGTAAGCCTTGGTAACCCGATTGAAGCTAAAAATATTATTGAGAGGTTTGATGATGTTTAGATACTATTGCAAAACGGATACTATTCCCAAAACTATAAATTATGCCAGCTATATTACAAGGGCTACATTGCTTTGCATATGGAGTTCTTGCAAGCTTATTACATTAGAAAGGCTAGTTCTAACTTTTATGGACAGTAATTAATTACTAAAATAGTTTCTGATATAACTTGTAGTCTCTCGGTCCATATAGAAATTAGCGTTTAGCCCAACCCCGGGCCGCCAATTGTTCATCTGCCATGGTTGCAAGCGTACGTAGGGAAGGGGGCACTGCCTATTAAAAACTATTTTTTCTCAATCAGCTTCTCCAACCTATCTATCATTTCCTTTTGCTGTTGCAGCATGCGTTCATACAGTTCTACCATTTTATCAAGGGGGTTGAAATGAAAATTTGGATAGTAATTGTAACCATTTGATTGGTCATTAAATGTATTGGAGATAATATTAACAGCTTGTTCCTCATCAAAATTCTCGAAAGCTTCTACCGGTACTTTCAATATGCCCGACACCTGCTTCAAAATATCGACCTCTATGGTTTCCTTCTGCTCCAGGAGCGATACCTTTTGCTGGTTCCAGTCGTCGCCCAGCTGGTAGGCCAGGGCATCCTGCTTAAGGCCCATCATTTCGCGGAAGCGCTTTACGTTGCGCCCTGGTGTATGTTTTTTGGGTTGGCGGTGTTAGTCATAAGGCAAATCTAGATTATTTATAGCAGGTAAAATACGGAAATCCATAATAAATTACAAGGTTAAAACAGTAAAAAACAGGCGTGCCATGTTGCATACTTATGCGCCGTTGCCTTGCTTTGTGCACCTACCTAATATACCTATGAAAAAAACAAACGAAAATGCCATGGCTGCGCTAGAGGCGCTGCTAAGCGATGCTCGCCCCGGCCGAATGTACCAAAGCCTTACGCGGCTGTTTATAGATTACCTGTTTTACAATGCCGACGGCCTGCCCGTAGATTTCGACAACATACTGGACGATTTGGAAAGGCTGCTGCGGTTTTTGGCTGTTGTTTGCGAAGAAGAAATAGGCCTGGAAACAGACTAGACAATATTATATGTTAGTTTCTTTTTTGCAAGCTTCTGTCAATGCAAGTAATTTGTCGTAGCCTGTTTGCCAAAAAAACATATCTACAATTTTCATTACGGGATAATATGTATTGATTTTTTGCTTTACATAGTGTTGACAACTTGCAATCTCCTCTTCGTATTCTTTGGCAAATGCGAACAGCTTTACGAGAGATTCCCTATTAAAGAAGGCGTGTTTTTTATATTCGTTCTGTATTTGTAGCCCATTTATAAAAAACTGATCATAAGCAGGAATGCAGGAATGTGTGCCCAACATGATCTTGCTGATGAGCGTATCTGTTGGGCTGATTTTACGCCCATCTGTGTCGGGTATAGATTGGTAATATTCGCAAAGCCTTTTTTTAAGTTCCATAATTTCGTCTATATCTGCCTCGGTAACCCCCTGGCTTTCGGTACATTTGAGACTAGGCGTTGCATACAACAGATCTACGGCTCCCTGGTGCACCAAGTGGTTTCTTTGAAGCAATCCGCTCGAGCCTCTGTACATGCCCCAACTTGCCAAGAAAAAAGCCAATTCCAATTTATGGTATGCATGCTGTTCGGTGGTGCTAAATGCCAATCTGCAATTATCCCATGATTTATAGCGGCTGTAAGGGCTTTCGCAAGCGATACCAATGTATTTTTTGATAGTGGGCAGAATTTGTTCCTTCATGATGCGCTTAAGCTAACCTTTTTACAAGAAGCATCAAAGCATGGCAAAAAATAGAACATCCATTAAAAGCCAAAAGCTATGCCCTTGTATCGTTGCCATGGTAAATGCTCAGGTAGCTTTCATAACGGCTTGGTTCTATTTCGCCCTCCTCTACGGCTTTGATGACGGCGCAACCCGGTTCGTTAATGTGGCGGCAGTTGTTAAAGCGGCACTGGTTCAGGCGGTCGCGCATTTCTACAAAGAAGTGGCTCAGCTCCTCCTTTTCAATATCAACAATGCCCAGCTCGCGGATTCCCGGCGTATCGATGAGGTAGCCCCCAAAAGGCAAGGCGTGCATTTCGGCAAAGGTGGTGGTGTGCTGGCCCTTGTCGCTCCATTCAGATACTTCGCCAGTCTTGATATCGAAGCCCGGTAAAATGGCATTGATGAGGCTCGATTTGCCTACGCCCGAATGGCCCGAAAACAAGGTGGTTTTGTCTTTGAGCAAGTCCTTGATCTGGTCAACGTTGGTGCCCTTTAGCGCCGAAACCTCGTAGCAAGGGTAGCCAATGTTCTCGTAAATGGCTTTGTACTCGGCCAGTATTTCCAATCCCCTTGGGCTAAACAGGTCCAATTTGTTGAACACGAGCGAGGTCGGAATATCGTATGCTTCGGAGGTGACCAAAAAGCGGTCGATAAAGCCCAGCGAGGTACGGGGCGAAGCCAAAGTTACGATCAGAAAAGCCTGGTCTAAGTTGGCAGCGATAATCTGCGCCTGCTTAGAAAGGTTAATGGATTTGCGAATAATGTAATTCTTGCGGTCGTGCAGTTTGTCGATAACACCGGTTTCGGCATTGGGCTCGAGTTCAAATTCAACCTTGTCGCCCACGGCAATCGGATTAGTGGTTTGTATACCCTTGATCCTGAACTTGCCCTTGATGCGGCAGTCGTAGGTTTGGCCGTCTTCGGCATAAACCTGGTACCAGCTTCCGGTCGATTTGATTACTAATCCCTGCATATAAAGCGTAAAGGTAAGGAAATTTTGCAGGCCTGATAAAAACAATCCAGTAGGAACAATGAATAATTTGTTTTGGGCCTGAGTGGATAATATATTTGACCCCAATTAGCTATGAAACCGAAAATAAAATACAGCCCAGGCAGAAAAGCATTGGCCACAATAATCGATTACACCTTGATTTTTGGCTTTAGCACTTGGTATCTCCTTGCTTTTGGCGTAGAAGATGAGTATGGAAACAAGACAATTTCTGGTCTCGGAGCGCTGTTGCCCATGCTGGCTTGGCTGCTGTATTTTGTAATTGCAGAATTCTACTGCTCGGCCACTTTGGGCCATGAAATTGCAAAGCTGAAAGTAGTATCGCTTGATGGAAAGAAATTGGGCTTTGGGCAAGTGCTGGTGAGAAGGATAGCCGACGCCATTGAAATAGTGCCCTGTTTTGGCGTCATAGCCTTTTTTGTGTCAGAAAACAACGAATTGGGCCAACGTTTGGGAGATATGCTGGCTAAAACCGTGGTTATTGGAAAGAACGAAGCCTTTACGCCCGTAACAAGGATATATGTTCCGAAAGACCAAATCAATAGCGAAGATTAATGAAAACAGGATATACAATCGAACCTGCCATAAAACACGATTACCCTGAGCTTATCGCTATTTGGGAAGCATCCGTTCGCTCGACCCATCATTTTTTAAAGGAAGACGACCTGCAGCTGTTTAAGCAACTCATTTTTGATCAATATTTTGATGCCGTTGATTTGTACGTGGCCAGAGATATCGAAGGTAGGCCGTTAGGTTTGATGGGCGTTGTAGCACATCATCTCGAAATGCTGTTTGTACATCCCGATGTACATGGTAAAGGTTTAGGCAAATTCCTCCTCAGCTATGCCTTGAACAGCCTTGGCGTAACCCATGTTGATGTAAATGAAGCCAACGAAAAGGCCTTACAGTTTTATCGCCATTTTGGTTTTGAAGTTGTTAAAAGAAGCGAAACCGATGGCTTGGGCAAGCCTTATCCAATTTTGCATTTAGCTTTGAAAACGACGGTTTAAAAAAGATAACTCTTGGGCCTGTGGCTCACAGACCGTTACGAGAAATATTTTGATTTCCTGTGTGTCACGGGACACGGATGAAGCTTGGGTAAATCCTATCCGATTTTGTATTTAGCTTTGAAAACGACGGTTAAAAAAATAACTCCGAGGTCTGTGGCCCACAGACCGTTGTGAGAAATATTTTGGTGCCCTATGTGTCACAGGGCAAGGATGAATAGGGCAAGCCTTATCCAATTTTGCATTTGGCTTTGAAATCGATGGCTTAAAAAGATAACTCCTGAGTCTAAGGCTAACTCCAAGGTCTGTGGCTCACAGACCATTTGTGGTATACGTTTTGGTATCCTATACATCATGTGGCAGAGTAACATCAAAAATGTTAACAAAAGCCAATATCTTTAATTAAGCCTCTTATCTAAATGAAAACGCCATTTATAAGCCCAATCAGAAATTCGAGAATGAACCTTGAAAAGGTTTATTTTTGGACCTCAACAGTTAAAGACTGGAAGCTGCTATTAAAAAGCGACAGTTATAAACAGTTAATAGTAGATTGCCTTGATGAGCTGGTTAAAAGAAAAATGATTATAGTTTATGCATTTGTAATTATGCCTAATCATATTCATTTGGTGTGGGAAGCTATGGGCAAAAATGGCAATGAAATGCCTCATGCCTCCTTTAATAAAAAGACCGCTCACGAATTAGTCAAGGATTTAAAATTAAACGATCCAACGCTACTGTTGCATTTTAAGGTATCGGAGAAAGAAAGAGCGTACAGGATATGGCAAAGGGATGCGCTCGCTATTTTGATGGACAGTAGAGCAAAGGTAGAACAGAAAGTTAACTATATCCATCTGAATCCCTTACAGGAAAGATGGAGCCTGGCAGATCGACCTGAAAATTACAAATGGTCGTCTGCGAAATTTTATGAAGAAGGAATTGATGATTTTGGATTTATTACGCATTATTTGGAGAAATTTTAATTAGTACTGGTCTGTGTGCCACAGACCATGGAGGAGAGGAGGAGGAGGAGAGATTTTACAAAGAAGGAATTGATGATTTTGAGTTTATTACGCATTATTTGAAGAAATTTTAATTAGTGCCGGTCTGTGCGCCACAGACCTTGAAAGAAAAACAGAACCTGGGGTCTGTGGCTCACAGACCATTGAAGAAGAAAAATTGGTTTAAAAACGCTAAATACCTACAAATCAAATTTTTTGAAAATAAATTTGGCAAAACCCTTGACATTGCAAAAAATAATCTCCTACTTTACGGTGTACAAAATACACCAAGAAAATAACATGATTTTTAACTCTTCAATTATCACCATTATTACTTCAACAACCGGAAAAACACCGGATGGGGAGATGCTAGTGGTATAACTGAAGCAAAAATATACTAGAAGCGCCCCGGAGAACCCGGGGCGCTTTTTTTTTAACCCGTTTTTATGAAGATATTAAAATTTGGAGGTACTTCCGTAGGTTCTGTAGCCAGCATCAAGGCATTGCTGGACATCGTTGAGCAAGAATGCAAAAGCGCCGAAAAGCCCATCGTGGTGTTATCGGCTATGAGCGGGGTAACCAACTTGCTTACCGCTATGGCCGAAAAGGCAGCCTTGGCTCAAGACTACAGTCAGGAACTTAAAACTATTGAGCAGCGCCACTTTGAAGTGGTCAGGGCCTTGTTGCCGGCTGCGGCACAAAATCCAGTGCTAACCAAGCTTAAAATCTGCTTTAACGAGTTGGAGGAACTGTTGCAGGCCATCTATAACTTGCAAGAACTGAGCCTACAGGCCAAAGACCTGGTGCTGAGCTATGGCGAGCGATGCAGCACGTTAATGGTAAGCCACATAGCCAAGCAAAAATTCGCGGAAGCACTTTTTGCCGATGCCTCGCAACTGATCAAAACCGATAGCAACTTTGGACAGGCACGGGTAAATAACCAGCTCACCGATTTCTTGCTGAGGGATTTTTACGAAAACCATAAAGACAAATTGCTTTTTGTGACCGGTTTCATCGCCAGCAACGAGGCCAACCGTGTAACCACTTTGGGCAGGGGTGGCAGCGATTATACCGCCGCTATTTTGGGTGCGGCGCTTGATGCCGAAGAAATACAGATTTGGACCGACGTAAACGGCATGATGACTGCCGATCCGCGTATGGTAAGAAAGGCCTTTTCGCTCAGCGAACTGAGCTATATCGAAGCCATGGAACTTTCCTACTTTGGGGCCAAGGTTATCTATCCGCCAACCATGACACCAGCCTTCCTAAAGAAAATACCCATTGTTATCCGCAATACCTTTGAACCCGATTTTGCAGGCACCTACATTCGTCACGGCGCTAAACCATCGGCATTGCCTATCAAAGGCATTTCATCTATCGACGAAATCAGCATCATCAATTTGGCTGGTAGTGGCATGGTGGGCAAGGCAGGTTTCAGCGGGCGCTTGTTTTCTTTGCTGTCGCGAGAGCAGATTAACGTGGTGCTTATTACGCAATCATCGTCAGAACACAGCATTACTTTTGCCGTTAAGCCAGCCGATGCGGTAAAGGCCGTACAGCTCATCAGCAAGGAGTTTGACTTGGAACTGCAGGCCAAAAAGCTGGATGCGCCAGAGGTAGAAAACGGCTTGGCTGTGCTGGCCATCGTAGGCGAAAACATGAAACGTACGCCTGGCATTTCGGGCAAACTGTTCCATGCCTTGGGACGCAACGGCGTAAACGTGCATGCCATTGCGCAGGGCTCGTCAGAATACAATATTTCGGTTATTATCGCCAAAGCTGATTTGTCAAAAGCGGTAAACGCCGTGCACGATGCCTTTTATGCTTCGCTCAATAAAACCCTGCATATCTTCTGCCTCGGTACGGGCAATATCGGCAAAACCCTGTTTAAACAATTGCAGGTACAGATGCCTTTTTTGGCAACAAACAACGATTTGCAGGTGAAGGTAATGGGCATCAGCAATACTCGAAAAATGTTGCTGTCTGACCAGGGTATAGCCTTGGAAAACTGGGAACAAAGCTTAAGCGAGCAAGGCGAGCCAGCCAACCTAGCCGATTTTGTAGCACAGCTGAAAGCCATGAACCTGCCCAACTGCGTGTTTGTTGACAATACCGCTAGTCCGTTGCCGGTCCCTCATTACCAAGGCATCTTCGAATCGAGCATATCGGTGGTTACCTGCAATAAAATCGGTAATTCTTCGAGCCTTGCGCAGTACGAATCCTTCAAAAATACAGCTCGTAAATATGGGGTCGATTTTTATTACGAAACCAATGTAGGGGCAGGTTTGCCGATTATCAGAACGCTGAAAGACCTGATGACCAGTGGCGATAAGGTGGCCCGCATCGAAGCGATTTTGTCGGGTACCATTTCCTACATCTTCAACCACTTTAAGGGCGATGTGGCTTTTCACGAAGTGGTAAAAGAAGCGCAGGAAAAAGGTTATACCGAACCCGATCCGCGCGACGATTTGAATGGCCGCGATTTTATGCGCAAAATGCTCATCCTGGCCCGCGATGCTGGTTATGCTTTTGAAGAACAAGATGTAAAAATCGAAAACATGTTGCCCGAAGCCTGTCTGCAAGCCTCAACAGTGGCCGATTTTTATGCCCAACTCGAAGCCAATGCCAACTACTTTAAACAATTGAAAGAAACCGCCGAGCAACAGCAAAAAGTATTGCGCTACATCGGTAAGCTCGAAAATGGCAAGGCCGAAATCACCTTGCAAATGGTCGATGAAAACCATCCGTTTTATATGCTATCGGGTAGCGATAACATCATTTCGTTTACGACCGACCGCTATAAGGAACGTCCATTGGTGGTCAAAGGCCCTGGCGCCGGTGCCGAGGTCACCGCTGCGGGTGTATTTGCAGATATCATTAATGTTGGCACTTCAAACTAAATAAAATGACACACCTAGAAACTGCACAGGAAATATGGAAAGCCGTTGATCAGGCTTTCGCCGATTTTGAAAAGATAGATAACGAGAGATGGAATGCCAAGCCAAATCCGATAAAATGGTCGAAAAAGGAATTGTTGGGGCATTTGATAGATAGCGCCACCAACAACCTGCGCCGTTTGGTAGTTGGCCAGTATGAGCAAGGAACCAAGATTGTGTACCATCAGGATGAATGGGTAGCCTATCAGGATTACCAATCGGCACCTGTTGAAGAGCTTAAAACACTTTGGTTACTGCTTAACCGTCAATATGTAAGGGTGATTAAAAATATACCCGAACACAAGTTGCAAAATGTATGCGATACCGGAAAAGGAAAAGTAGAAATGCACACCTTGGCTTATTTTATAACGGATTACCTTGTGCATCTCAATTATCACCTGAAACAGTTTTTCGACTAACTGCAACCGAATAAAGAATTAAACAGACATGAAAGAAATAAAAGTATTTGCTCCTGCTACCGTAGCCAATGTGGTTTGTGGCTTTGATGTGCTCGGCTTTGCCGTTAACGAGCCCGGCGACGAAGTGGTCATGCGCCTAGTTGAAAAACCCGGTGTACGTTTGCTCAAAATTACAGGCGATGAAGGCCGTTTGCCTCTCGATTCGAACAAGAATACGGTAAGCGCCAGCGTACAACATTACCTCCAACACCTGAACAGGCCAGATATTGGTGTAGAAATAGAATTGCACAAAAAGATGCCTATCGGCAGTGGCTTGGGCTCAAGTTCGGCAAGTACTGTGGCAGGCCTTTTTGCCATAAACCAGCTGATGGGCAATTTGCTCAGCGCCAAAGAACTGGTGCCTTTTGCCATGAAGGGCGAAGAATTGGCCTGTGGCTATGGACATGCCGATAATGTAGCACCGGCTTTAATGGGTGGCTTTGTACTGGTGCGCAGCTACAATCCGCTCGATTTGGTGGTGCTACCAACACCCAATAACCTGTTCGCTGCCATCGTTTATCCAGAGGTTGATGTGCCCACCAAAGATGCCCGACAAATGATACGCAGCAAAGTACTACTTAAAGATGCCGTAACCCAATGGGGCAATGTGGCAGGCTTGGTTGCTGGCCTTTGCCTTGACGATGTGGAGTTGATGGGACGAAGCATGCAGGATGTGTTGGTAGAACCTGTCCGGTCTATCCTAATTCCAGGTTTTGAACAGTTGCGTGAACTAGCCATGGAAAACGGAGCCTTGGGCTTTGGCATTTCGGGCTCAGGGCCATCGGTTTTTGCTTTGACCAAAGATGCAGCAGCGGCAAAACGGGTAACCAAGGCCCAACAGCAACATTTAAATAAACTGAACATCAACAGCAAGGCCTTTGTATCGGCGGTAAATGCCGAGGGACCTAAAGTATTATAATTAAGGTAGCAAGTTAAGGGATGTTAGGTTGAAGGTGTTACTCGATGCCTAAATCTTAAACTTTCCGCCTTCTATCTTCAACCTTTTCAACCATGAGACTATATTCAACCAACAATAAAGATCTTCGCGTTTCATTTCAGGAAGCGGTTTTTAACAGCATGCCCAAAGACAAAGGCTTGTACATGCCGGTGGAGATACCCAGGCTAGAACAGGAATTTATCGACAATATTGAACAGTATTCGTTTCAGGAAATTGCCTACAGGGTAGCTTCGGCCTTACTGGGCGATGAAATTCCCTATGCCGATTTGCGCACTTTGATTAATGAAGCCATCAATTTCGAAGCACCAGTGGTCAAGCTCGACGAACAGACTTTTGTACTCGAATTATTCCATGGGCCTTCCTTGGCTTTTAAGGATTTTGGCGCGCGGTTTATGAGTCGCGTCATGGCCTATTTTCTCAAAGATGGCGAACAGCAACTCGATGTATTGGTGGCTACCTCTGGCGATACTGGCGGAGCCGTAGCCTTAGGCTTTTTGGGCGTGCCCAATACGCGCGTAACCATTCTTTACCCCCAAGGCAAGGTCAGCGATGTACAGGAACTGCAGTTGACTACCAATGGCCAAAACATCAGGGCCGTAAGCATTGATGGTACTTTTGACGATTGTCAGGCACTGGTTAAACAGGCTTTTGCCGATGAGGAACTAAACGCTAAATTGAGGCTTACTTCTGCAAATTCGATCAATATTGCCCGATTAGTGCCACAGGCCTTTTATTATTTTAATGCCTATGCGCAACTTAAAAGGCAGGGCTTTAGCGAAGTGGTTTTTGCCGTGCCTAGTGGCAATTTTGGGAATATCGGTGCCGGCATGCTGGCCTATAAGATGGGCTTGCCCGTTAAACGGTTCATCGCGGCTACCAATATCAACGATACGGTGCCACGGTTTTTAGAAACGGGTGTTTACCAAACTAAGCCTTCGGTACAAACCTATGCCAATGCCATGGATGTAGGGGCACCGAGCAACTGGGTCCGCATCATGGATTTGTTTGACGGCGATGTAGACAAACTTAAAACCATGCTCAAGGCTTATCGTTTTACCGACGAGGAAACTTTACGAGGTATGGAACCCATTTTTGAAAAGTACGGCTATATCGCTTGTCCGCATACAGCTATTGCCTGGCTGGCGGTGCAAGCATATGTACAGGAAAACCCAAATGATGAAAGTGCCAAGGTTTTTCTTTCAACGGCCCATGCCTGCAAATTTCCGGAGGTATTTCCGTTAGCCATTCGAGAGAAACTTGTTTTGCCAGACCAGATTAGTTCCTTGCATGGCAAGGCCAAACAATACAAAGCATTGAATAAGGATTTTGAAGGGTTTAAGAAGTATTTGCTTGAAAATTGCGAGTAGGGTAGCTGGATTAAAAATCCAGGGTTATAAGGGTCGAGATTGTAAATCCCGACCAGCCTAGGATGCTAGTCGGGAAATGCTTTCCCGACTTTGCTAACTACAAATTCGCAATCTGCATTCAGTAATAAACTTGGCTGGATCAGAATCTAGGATTATAAGGGTTGAGATTTGTAAATACCGGCCAGCCTAAGTATGCTAGTCGGGAAATGCTTTCCCGATTAGGTAACTGCGGATTTTCAATCCGCTTTAGGTCGTCAGCATAACTGGATTAGAAATCCAGAATTATTCGAGTCGGGACGGCATATCTCGACCAGCTCTTCCAACTTTATTTGATTATATTTATATGTGGCTTTCAAATATCAGATAACAAATCAGGATGGAATTTATTTCATGACTACAACTGTTATAGGTTGGATTGATGCCTTTACCAGAAAGGAACTTGCAGAAGTGGTTATTGAAAGCCTTATTTATTGTCAAAAACATAAAGGGCTTGTTATTTATGCTTGGTGCCTTATGCCCAGTCATCTTCATTTCATCGCTAGTGTTGACGAAGGAAAAAGACTATCGGATGTGATCGGGGATTTCAAAAAGTTCACCTCAAAGCGGATAATAAGCACCATTAAAGAAATTAACGAAAGTAGAGATTGGATGCTGAATAAATTTCAGTTTGCAGCTAAAACACACCCCAAAAATGAAGAATTTAAGTTTTGGCAAGATGGATTTCATCCTATTGAACTCTTTAGTCCAGAATTTGCAATTCAAAAATTAAACTATCTTCACCAAAATCCTGTGAAGAGTAGTTTGGTCGCTCTGCCTGAGCATTACCTATATAGTTCTGCAAGCAGCTATTCAGGTGAATTGGGGTTAATTGATGTGGTTTATTTAACGTAGGTCATTAAATAATCAATATAGCTGGATTACAAATCCAGAGTTACAGGGGTCGAGATTGTAAATCCCGACCAGCCTGGAAGTGCTAGTCGGGAAAGCATTTCCCGACTTTGCTAATTGTGGATTTTTAATCCACCTTGAACAATCTATTCGACCAGACTCGAATCCAAACCATAAACATCACTTCCACTTATCCAGCCCGTTCCAATATTCGGTTGCATAGGCCTTCACGCTTGTCGGCAACTGCTGGAAATTAGGGCTGTAGATCGTGATTTTGTCCTTGGTTTCTGATATGGTATAACTATCGTTTTTGAAAAACAGCAAAAGGTTAACTGCCAGTTGTTTTTGCATGGAAGCATCATGCAGGCTGTAAACAAATAAAGCCTCTACCTGCTTGTCTTGGTCGGCATCAAAAAAAGCCTTTCTGTTTTGCCAAATACTGATGGCTCCTGGGGCAATGATCGTTTTTTCCTGTACCAGTTTCCATTGCTCGTTGGTTTTGCTGAATTTTTGAAAAAACAACGTATCCGGATTACTGCCTTGGCTCACTTTTGAGAAAAGAAAGATGTTCTTGCTGTTTGCATCGTCAACACGATCGGCCATCATCGCCCTGCTGCCCTTAAATTTAAAAGGAGCATCCTTGAGGTTGTCGACTGAAATCGGACTAACCGAAATCTGTGCCTGAGCAAAATGGAAGAAAAAAATAGCAAACAGCAAAGAGAGGATAATCTTCATGGATGAAATAGCTTAAACACGTAAACATAAACGTTAGAACAGGCTGTTTTGTGTTCGATTTTAAATAAAAAATCCTAACAGCACGAGTTGAGCCATTAGGATTTTATGAGGATTGCTGCTGCAAAGACAAAGTTTAAAATACCGCCCTTGCAATTTTTTGCGTCTGTTCTGGCTTGCCCATGGTATAAAAGTGCAACACCGGTGCGCCAAATTCAATCAGCTCTTTACATTGCTTGATCATGAATTCGGTTCCGATTTCCTTTACTTCTGCAGTCGATTTGGCATGTGAAACGGCATCGCTCAAATCTTCGGGCAAATCGATATGGAATATTTTGGGCAAGGCTACCAGCTGTTTGGCACTGCTGATGGGCTTCAATCCTGGGATAATCGGTACGTTAATGCCATTTTCTCTGCATTTGTTTACGAAATCGAAATATTTCTGGTTGTCGAAAAACATCTGCGTTACAATGAACTCGGCACCCATATCTACCTTTTTCTTCAGGTATTTGAAATCGGCATTGAGATTGGGCGCTTCAAAATGTTTTTCGGGATAGCCCGCTACGCCAATACAAAAATCGCTTTTGTAGGTTTCTACGTCTTCATGCAAAAACTTGCCTTCATTATGGTTTTTGATATGCTCGATCAGATCTGTAGCATAGCAATGGCCACCTGGCGTAGGGATAAAGGTTGATTCGGCCTGTCTCGAATCGCCACGCAAGGCCAATACATTGTCTATACCTAAAAATTGTAGGTCGATCAGCGCATTTTCGGTTTCTTCTTTGGTAAAGCCACCACAAATCAGGTGCGGAACCGCATCTATCTTGTATTTGTTGATGATGGCTGCACAAATGGCAATGGTACCCGGGCGCTTGCGGTAAGAAACTTTTTGCAACAACCCATTGTCGAGTTCTTTGTAGATGTAATCTTCTCTTAGCGAAGTAACATCGATAAACGGCGGATTAAACTCGAGCAAAGGGTCAATGGCATCGTAAACCCACTGGATGCTCTGCCCTTTGATAGGGGGCAAGAGCTCGAATGAAAAAAGAGGTTTTCCCTTTGCGTTTTTAATATGTTCGGTGATCTTCATTTTTGTTGGTTCTGTTCACTAATAACTTAAATTCGGCGCAAGCCATCTTTCTACCTCTGCTAAAGGCATATTTTTTCTAAGGGCATATTCCTCAACTTGGTCTTTGGTAATTTTGCCCAAGCCAAAATAGCGCGATTGCGGATGCGAGAAATAAAACCCGCTTACTGCTGCGGCCGGATACATGGCAAAGCTCTCGGTTAGCCTCAACCCGATTTTGTTTTCGGCATCTAGCAGGTTAAACAAGGTTTCTTTTTCGGTATGGTCTGGACAGGCAGGGTAGCCGGGTGCCGGACGGATGCCCGCATAAGCTTCCTTAATCAAATCCTGGTTATCCAAATTCTCATCTTTGGCATAGCCCCAATATTCTTTTCTTACCAGTTCGTGCATGCGCTCGGCAAAAGCCTCGGCCAAACGATCGGCCAGTGCCTTGGCCATGATGCTGTTGTAGTCGTCGTGGTTTTTCTCAAACTCGGCTACCAACTCGTCGCAACCAATGCCGGCCGTTACGGCAAAGCCACCAAAGTAATCCTGAACATTGCTTTCCTTTGGGGCAATGAAATCGGACAAAGCGTAATAAGGCTCTCCGGCTACTTTTTCGGCTTGTTGGCGAAGGGTATGAATAGTTATCGGTTTGGAGTTTTGTGGATCCGCTGCTAGCTGAGAACCGTCGACTGTTAATTGGATGTCGTCTCCCACCGAATTGGCTGGCCAAAACCCGATTACGCCTTTGGCAGTGAGCAGTTTTTCGTCTAAAATACGTTGCAACAATACTTGCGCATCGTCGTATAGCTTTTGGGCTTCGTCGCCAATGGTTTTATCGCTGAAGATTTTCGGGTAGCTTCCTCGCAGTTCCCAGGTATGGAAAAACGGTGTCCAATCGATGTAAGGAACTAAATCTGCCAAAGGATAATCTTCAAAAACACGGGTTCCGGTAAAGGTTGGGGCAGGGGCCACCTTATCCAAATCGATTTGGAATTTATCGCTGCGTGCTTCTTCAATGTTTTTATAGCGTTTATCCGAACGTTTGTTCAAATGCGCTTCACGGGCTTTGTCGTATTCGGCTTTAATGCCGGTAATGTATTCGCCACGGGTTTCCTGGTTCATTAGAGTGCTGCAAACGGTAACGCTTCTCGAAGCATCGAGCACGTGGATGGCCGGACCAGTATAATTTGGTGCAATTTTTACGGCGGCGTGAATGCGCGAAGTGGTTGCGCCACCTACAATAAGCGGAATGCTAAAGCCTTCGCGCTCCATTTCTTTGGCAAAATGGACCATCTCATCCAACGAAGGAGTGATTAAGCCACTCAAGCCAATGATGTCGGCGTTGATTTCTTTGGCTTTTTTGATGATTTCCTGCGCGGGAACCATCACGCCCATATCCACGATTTCGAAGTTGTTGCAGGCCAATACTACGCCTACAATGTTTTTGCCGATATCGTGCACGTCGCCTTTTACGGTAGCTAAGAGCACTTTGCCTGCCGATGAGCTTTGGTTGCCATCGGGATTGGCCAATTTTTCGGCTTCAATGTAAGGCAATAAAATAGCTACGGCTTTTTTCATTACCCTGGCCGATTTAACCACCTGAGGCAGGAACATTTTGCCGGCGCCAAATAAGTCGCCCACAATGTTCATTCCGTCCATGAGCGGACCTTCGATTACGTGCAATGGCCTCGGATATTTCAGTCTGGCTTCCTCTACATCTTCATCCAAGTATTCGATAATGCCTTTGACCAAGGCATGCGATAACCTTTCTTCCACAGTGTTTTTGCGCCAGGTTTCGTCTTTGACCACGGCTTTGCCTTTGTTTTTTACGGTTTCGGCAAATTCGACCAGACGCTCAGTGGCATCGGATCTGCGGTTAAGCAATACGTCTTCTACTTTTTCTAACAGTTCGGGCTCAATTTCTTGGTAAACTTCGAGCATACCCGCGTTAACAATGCCCATATCAAGCCCAGCTTTAATGGCGTGGAACAAAAAGGCCGAGTGCATGGCCTCGCGTACCACATTATTGCCCCTAAACGAGAAGGAGATGTTAGAAACCCCGCCGCTCACTTTAGCGTGAGGCAGGTTTTCCTTGATCCAGCGTGTGGCATTGATAAAATCGACGGCGTAGTTGTTGTGTTCCTCTAAACCGGTAGCAACGGTTAAAATATTAGGGTCGAAGATGATATCCTGTGGCGGGAAATCCAATTCGTTGACCAAGATATCATAGCTTCTTTTACAAATTTCGATTCTGCGTTCGTAGTTGTCGGCCTGGCCTTGTTCATCAAAAGCCATCACCACTACAGCTGCGCCATAACGCATAATTTTGCGGGCGCTTTCTTTAAATTTCTCTTCGCCTTCTTTGAGAGAGATTGAGTTAACGATGCCCTTGCCCTGCAAGCATTTTAAGCCATTTTCAATAACCGACCATTTTGACGAATCGACCATGATAGGCAATTTGGCAATATCGGGTTCAGAGGCAATCAGATTCAGGAATTTGGTCATGGCCGCTTCCGAATCGAGCATGCCTTCGTCCATATTCACATCGATAACCTGTGCGCCGCCTTCTACCTGTTGGCGCGCTACGGTCAAAGCCGCTTCATAATCGCCACCCAAAATCAGTTTAGAGAATTTGGGAGAGCCGGTGATGTTGGTGCGTTCACCCACGTTCACAAAAATGCTTTCGGGAGTAATGGTAACGGGTTCTAAGCCGCTCAAACGCATGTAAGGCTCAAGCGTTGGGATTTTTCTTGGCGAAGCTTTGCTGGCTTTCTCGGCAATGCAGCCAATGTGGTCGGGCGTAGTGCCACAACAACCACCTACAATATTTACAAAACCCGAAGTAATGAAATCGTCAACTAAATGTGCGGTTTCGTGTGGCATTTCGTCGTAGGCCCCAAATTCATTAGGCAAACCGGCATTGGGGTAAGCCGAAACAAAACAGTTTGCCTTGGCGGCCAGCTCTTCAATGTGCGGGCGCATTTCTTTGGCACCCAAGGCACAGTTAAAGCCAATGCTCAAAGGCTGGGCATGGCTAACCGAATTGAGGAAAGCCTCTGCGGTTTGGCCCGAAAGCGTTCTGCCAGAAGCGTCGGTAATGGTACCCGAAATCATGATTTCGAGCTTTCGTCCGATTACCTCTTCGTATTGTTTAATGGCCGCGATGGCCACTTTGGCATTGAGTGTATCAAATATGGTTTCGATCAGCAATACATCCGAACCTCCATCAACCAAACCGCGGATTTGTTCGTAATAGGCATCAAATAGTTGGTCGTAGGTAATGGCCCTGAAACCCGGGTCGTTTACGTCGGGAGAGAGCGAAAGCGTACGGTTGGTGGGGCCAATGGCACCGGCTACAAAGCATTGTTTACCTGGATTTTTGGCCATAAATTCCTGTACGGCCTCTTTAGCTACACGGGCACCTTCAAAACTGAGTTCGTACGAAAGATCTTCCATCTGGTAGTCGGCCATGGAAATGCGTTGCGTACTGAAGGTATTGGTTTCGATGATATCGGCACCGGCATTCAGGTATTCGAGGTGGATGGCTTTGATGATATCGGGGCGGGTGATGTTCAGCAAATCGTTGTTGCCCTTTACATCGCAGGGATGGTTGGCAAAACGTTCGCCCCTAAAATCTTCTTCGGTTAAAACGTAACGCTGAATCATCGTGCCCATGGCACCGTCTATAATTAAAATTCGCTTCTCTAATTCTTCTCTAATGTTCATCTAGTATGGGGTATTGAGATATGCATATAGCGCTTGTAGCTAGGCATCGCTTTACGCAATACGCTATACTCCTATCTATGTAGCTTATCTAGAAAAGTCTGGTTTTAGGTTGACTTTAACTTATCTTTTCCTGATTGCTCAGAATAGAATTTAGCACCTTGTTAGCACAGGTTGCTAAGACTTCGCAGGGTCTAATCCCTCCATCTTTCTTAATAAGCGATACAAAAATGCAACAATGCAACATCAATTCCAAAAATATTGGGCTGAAACCAAATAAAATTACAAAGGCCGTGCAAATACACACGGCCTTCGGTATATTATACTGAATTTACGATTGTAGGTTTACGATTTTAGATTGGGCTATCGTACCACTTCAATGGATGGATTTATTTCCTGCTTCCGAAAATACGCAATAAGAAAAGGAAGATATTTAAGAAATCAAGGTATAAAGTAAGCGCAGACATAATAGCTAGTTTCTTGGTGTCAACAACAGCGAACTGTTCGCCGTTCTCTTCGATGCCCAAGCCTATTCTTTTGATTTTCTGTACGTTATAAGCGGTTAGGGCCGTAAAAATGGCAACGCCAAAGAAGCTCATAATATAATCAAATTGTGAACTGCCAATAAACATATTGATTACACTGGCAATGACCAGTCCAATTACACCAGCCATTAGTATTGGGCCAAATTTGCTTAAATCGGTGTTGGTGGTATAGCCCATAATGGCCATCACTCCAAATATGCCTGTTGCCGCTGCAAAGCAACCTACTACAGAGCCTAGGTTGTATACGACCAAAATGAAGCTTAAACTGATGCCAAGCAAAGTTGCAAAGAGGATAAAAATGCCAACCAAAGCGCCAAACGATAGCCTGTTAAAGCCGGCACCCATTAATAACACCAAAGCCAAAGGGGCAAACATGGCTACTGTACCCAATAGGTTTCTTTTTCCGGTTAGTGGGTCGAATAGGTACGATTGTGCTTCGGCCGATGCGTTAATAAAATACGCCGCAAGGGTAGAAATTGCCAATGCCACAAACATCCAAAGGAATACATTGGCAAAGAATTTTTTAGAAACCGATCTTTCCTGTACGAAGACCGAATTGTCTTGATATTGATAATTTTGTTGTTCCATTTTTTTGATTTAAAAATATGTTGTGTTAAAAATACGGTTTTAATTTAATCTTTTTGTCAGCAGTTCGTCCACTTTTTTGTAAAACTGAAGTGGTTTGAGCTTTCTCCAGTGCAATTCATCGAGCTCGCCGCCAAAATTGATGTAGTAGTCGATGCCGTGGTCGCGGAATTCGCGGATAACATGCTGATTAAAGTTAACGCCGGCAATCCAGCCATCTTCCACATCCTGAAACCACTCTTCGTAATAGCTATCGTCTGAAGCATGAAAGTTCAACACGTTTTCGCCAATCAGGATAAACTTATTGATGCCTTCCTGGATCATCAGCTCGATGATTTCCCTTTTCAGCATCATGATGTCGTTGTGCAACGTGTCGTTCCATTCGCCCATCATCTCGATAATGGCATAGCCCCTTTCGTAATCGGCATATAGCACCTTGAGGTACAGGGTGGGCGAGCCAAAAGTGTCCCACTGCGGATGGATGAGGAAATTGTAAAGCTGCTTGTCGAAATAGAATTCGGAGTATTCGGTATTGAAAAACGGCGAACGCTCATCTTCTGCAGCGATATAATCGTCGCGCCACAAATAAAAAGGCTCTATTTCGTGCATAAGGAGATTTTAGATTGATGGATTTACGATTTTAGATTTGTCACCATCGTCAATCTAAAATCCAAACTCTTAACTATTTTTTATTGGCCTCAACCGCCTTGCGTACGCTTCCGTACTTGCTCAGCAGGTCGGCCGCCTGGTCGTGGTCAATGTGCAGTTCGTCCATCACCATTTGCGTGCCTCTATCAACCAGCTTATGGTTGGTTAACTGCATATCTACCATTTTATTGCCTTTTACACGTCCCAAACGGATCATTACCGTAGTGCTGAGCATGTTTAAGACCAGTTTTTGGGCCGTTCCCGATTTCATGCGCGTAGAACCCGTCAAAAATTCGGGGCCCACCACCACTTCAACCGGAAAATCTGATTCGGCCACGATCGGCCCGCCTTCGTTGCAAACAATGCAACCCGTTAAAATACCATGTTGGCGCGCGGTGTTTAAGCCACCCACTACATAAGGCGTTGTGCCCGAAGCCGCCAAGCCCACCAACGAATCCTTTTCGTTGATATGGTATTCCTGCAAATCTACCCAAGCCTGTTTATCGTCGTCTTCGGCAAACTCTACAGCCTTGCGGATGGCCGAATCGCCACCGGCAATGATGCCTACCACCTGATCAAACGGTACGCCGAACGTAGGAGGACACTCAGAAGCATCAACTACGCCCAAACGGCCGCTGGTGCCAGCGCCAATGTAAAACAAACGGCCACCTTTTAGCATCCTTTCGGCAATGGCAGTGGCCAGTTTTTCAATTTGTGGCAGGGCTTTCTCTACGGCAAGGGGAACTAGCTTATCTTCGTTGTTTATTCCTTTCAAAATCTCTAAAACCGACATTTGGTCAATGTTGTGGTATTTAGATTCTTGTTCGGTTACTCTGTTCATGGATTTCATTTGAGGTAAAGTTCGTTAATTTTCAAATTAACAGGAAATATTTGCGTAAATCCATACAATTTTAGAGAGAAGATTACGCCCCTGCAAATATTTGCGGCAAAATATTCGAAAAACTAAAATGTTGTGGGCTTTGTTCTTTCATTAAGGCGCTAATTTTCATAACTTTGTGCTGTTGCTCCGTAATGAAAAAGAATACCCGTTTTAATGTACTTATTGCTGTTACCTATTCTGTTACTTTAATAGGAGGGATGTATTTGGGCTTTAAGTTTTTAAAGGACCAAGGCTTTCAGGTGCAGCATGACAAGCGTTACGTTGACAACAATGCGAGAAAGGTTGAAGATATCATTCATATCATCAACAAAAACTACGTAGACGAGGTGAATGCCGACAGCCTGCAGCACCTGCCCATCGATAGTTTGCTGCATCAGCTAGATCCACACAGCAGCTACCTGCCACCTGCCAAGGCCGATGAACTGGCCGAAACCCTGGAAGGCAATTTTGAGGGCATTGGCGTAGAATATTATATCCTTAACGATACCCTTTTGGTTACCAATGTGCTTAAAGACGGACCGGCATTTCTGGCCGGCATCAAGCAGGGCGATAAGATCTTAAAAGTAGACAGCACCAATGTAAGCGGCCATTCGTTGCCCCGCTCCGAAATGATGGGCAAAATTAGAGGCAAAAAAGGTACACCTGTACAAATTACCTTGTTGCATCCAGGAATTGCCACTCCGGCCATGCTCACCATTAAAAGAGGCCGGGTAGAAGTAAGCAGTATTGATGCCGCCTATATGTTGAACAATGACGCAGCCTACATTCGCATCAGCAAGTTTGGCGCCAATACCGACGAAGATTTTGTGAATGCCATTCGATCGCTAAAAGCCAAAGGCATGAAAAAACTGGTGCTCGATTTACGGGACAATGGCGGGGGCTACCTCAATGCCGCAACAGGTTTGGCCAATCAGTTTTTGCCAGAAAATAAACTGATCGTATACACCGAAGGCAAGCACGAGCCCCGTACCGATTATTTTGCAACCGGTGGTGGCGAATTTGAACAAGGAAAGTTGGCGGTATTGATCAACGAAAATTCGGCTTCGGCGAGCGAAATCTTTGCTGGTGCTATGCAAGATTTGGATCGAGGTGTTATTATCGGGCGCCGTTCGTTTGGCAAAGGACTGGTACAAGAACAGTTTGCTTTTGAAGATGGTTCGGCACTTAACCTAACCATAGCCAGGTATTATACGCCGTTGGGGCGCAGCATTCAAAAATCGTACAAAAAGGGTTATGCCGCTTATCAGCATGAATTGGAAGATCGCTACAACGATGGCGAGCTGACCGCCAAAAACGCGAAGCAGAAAGACAGTCTTCAAAAGATTAATGCCTTTGTAACGCCGAGTGGCAAAAAAGTATTTGGCGGCGGTGGCATACAGCCTGATGTGTATGTAAAGCTCGATACCACTGGCTACAATAAGTTTTACAGCACCTTGGTGCAGAAAAAAGTGCTAATCGATTTTGTATTTGATGTGCTGGCCGATCGTTATACGCCAAGCTACCTCTCGCAAAACCTGAATGCCTTTACCATCAACGATGCCGATTACAAAGACCTGCTCAAGTATATCCAATCGAAAAATATTGTAATTGATCCCAAACAATTATTGGCTTCAAAGCAGGTCATCTACAACGACCTGAAAGTGATGCTGTACAAATACCACTTGGGCGATATCGGCTACTACAAAGCGCATAACCTAACCGATAATGTGGTGAAGCAGGCGCTGGTTAGTCTTCAATAAGTTCATTGGTGTCATTAGTTCATTGGTGTCATTGGTTCATTTGCTCATTGGCTGATTAGTCATTAGTCAATTGTCATCTCCAAAACCATCAGGGCAAACTGAAAACTGCCAACTGGGAATTGGATGACCAAATCATCACGTAGTACAGCTTTAATTTATTTGGTATTTTCGGAATATTAAATTGATTATTTTATATTATTAGAATAATGTTTTGATTTGTTTATTTTAATTGAAATTTAATTTCATTAAAGCTAGTTTTGTAGCTCAATCTACAAGCAATGAACACTAATTCCCTATCGCCGGCCGACAGCCAAATACTAGCCGATTTATTGGCACAGGTTAAAGAAAACACCCAGAATTTTATGGGCTATCCTGTTTCAAAGGATTTCGATTTTGAAGAGCTGATGCCATTTCTCAGTTATCCAATGAACAATCTCGGCGATCCCTTCGTAGCTTCTACCTATGCGGTCGATTCGAGGGAGATGGAAAGGGAGGTCATCCAGTTTTTTGCTTCGCTGTTCAGGGCCAACGACGACGATTGGTGGGGCTATGTTACCAATGGAGGTTCTGAAGGCAACCTGTACGGGCTATATTTGGCCAGGGAGCTTCATCCGAAAGCCATGGTTTACTATTCTGAATCAACCCATTACAGTGTGCAGAAAAACCTGCATCTGCTCAATATGCCCAATATTGTAATCAGTGCACAGGCCAATGGCGAAATCGATTACCACGATTTGGAAAATACCATCGGGATGAATCGTCAAACGCCGGTTATCATCATGGCCAATATCGGTACCACCATGACTGAGGCCCGAGACGATATTGCCAAAATCAAGGCTATTTTAAAGAAACTGGCCATTAAAAACTACTACATCCATGCCGACGGCGCCTTGTCGGGCAGTTACAGCGCTTTTATCGAGCCTCGTCCGGCTTTTGATTTTGCCGATGGGGCCGATAGCATTGCCATTAGCGGGCATAAGTTTTTTGGCTCGCCCATGCCATGTGGGGTAGTGGTGGTTAAAAAATCGAACCGCAACCGCATTGCCCGTTCTATCGATTATATTGGAAGCATCGATACCACCATTACAGGCTCTCGCAATGGCCACAGTCCGCTGTTTTTGTGGTATACCTTAAAGAAACATGGCATTGAAGGCCTGAAAAAACGTGCCCAACATAGTTTGGCCGTGGCCGAATACGCTTTAGCAAAATTTAAGGAAATCGGTTTGGCCGCTTGGCGAAATCCCAATACCATTACGGTTAATTTTCCGGAACCGGATCTAGCCATTAGGCAAAAGTGGCAGTTGGCCTCCGAAAATGGCTGGTCGCACATCATCTGCATGCCCAATGTACAGCGAGAACACATCGACGAGCTGGTGAAGGAATTGAGTTTGGTGACGGTTTAGCACTACGCGTTTGGTATTAAGCGTTTCATTTAACGCGAAATGCTAGACGCGCTAAAAAATCGCAATACACTAATCGCCGTACGCAATACGCTATTCTCTATACGCGATGCAAGAAACGCGATACGCTAATCGCTATACTACTTTTGCCTAAAATAAATCTGTATCGGCACGCCCGAAAAGTCGAAATTTTCGCGCAGCTTGTTTTCGATAAAGCGTTTGTAAGGTTCTTTAATGTACTGCGGCAGGTTACAGAAAAACGCGAACATAGGCGATACGCCGTTGATTTGCGTAATGTATTTGATTTTGATGTATTTGCCTTTGAGTGCCGGTGGAGGGTAGCTTTCTATGATCGGCAACATGACGTCGTTCAGTTTTGAAGTCGGTATTTTCTTGCCACGGTTTTTGTAAACCTCTAATGCGGTTTCGATGGCTTTGAAGATACGTTGCTTGTTGAGCACCGAAGTGAAAATAATCGGCACATCGGTAAACGGTTGCAGTTTTTGACGGATCTGGTCTTCGAAAACCTTCATGGTTTTGTTGTTTTTCTCTACCAAATCCCATTTGTTAACCAACACCACAATGCCTTTCTTGTTCTTCTCGGCCAGGTGGAAAATATTGATATCCTGCGATTCTAGACCTTCCTGCGCATCTATCATCAAAATCACCACATCGGCTTCTTCCAGCGCCTTGATGGTACGCATCACCGAGTAAAATTCGATGTTCTCTTTTACCTTGGTCTTTTTGCGCAGCCCGGCGGTATCAATAAACATAAACTCGTGGCCAAATTGGTTGTAGTGGATATGGATCGAATCGCGGGTAGTGCCGGCAATCGGGGTAACGATATTACGTTCAATACCCATTAAAGCATTGACCAATGATGATTTGCCCACGTTCGGACGACCTACTACCGTAATTTTCGGCAAGGAATTTTCTTCTTCTGGCGCATCTTCGAAGTGTTTCACTACATCGTCAAGCAATTCGCCGGTTCCAGAACCTGTCATCGACGAAATGGTGTAGATTTCGCCCAAGCCAAAGCTGTAAAAAATAGGGGCTTCGTGCTCTAAAGCGGTATTGTCGACCTTGTTGATCACGGTAAACACCGGTTTTTTGCTGCGGCGCAACAGTTGGGCAATCTCATCGTCCAAATCGGTAATGCCGGTCGTTACGTCAACCATAAACAAAAGCACGGTAGCTTCTTCAATGGCAATGATCACCTGCTCGCGGATGGCCGCTTCGAAAACGTCTTCAGAATTGGCTACATAGCCGCCTGTATCAATCACGGTAAACTGCTTGTCGGTCCACTCGGCTACGCCATAGTGCCTATCGCGGGTTACGCCGCTAAAATCGTCAACAATGGCCTTACGGCTTTCTGTTAAGCGGTTAAATAGGGTCGATTTGCCCACATTGGGTCTTCCTACTATAGCGATGATATTGCTCATGTGATTTACGATTGTACGATTGACGATTTACCATTTACGATTTTTGCGAAACGGGCGTTTGATTGAACATTTCCATCTAAACTCCCTGTGTTTCTGCATAGCCGAGCCTGCAAAAGTACGCTTAATTTTTTGAAGATGAAGCCTAAAATTAGTTTTTGTACTTCTCCATCAGGTCGGTAAGCACTTTTTCGGTCAGCTCAAAATTGCCCAGCAAAGGGAAGCCTTCCCATCTTACGATGCCTTTAGGGTCGATGATAATGACATGCGGGATGCCTTTTACTTCGAGCTGGCTGTAGAGGGTTCTTTTGGTGTCGATGGCTTCGGCATAGGTTATTTTAGGGTCTTTAAAGGCTTTTACACGGTCTTCGGTTTCGTCCGAAATGCCGATAACAGCCAGTTTGTCGCCGTATTTTTGCTGAAAATCATTCAGCATGGGAATGTATTTGCGACAAGGGCCACACCAGGTAGCCCAAAAATCGATCAGCACAAACTTGCCTTTGGTGTCGGGTTGCTTAGAAAGCCATTTTTCCACAACCAAGTCGGGCGCCTTTTCGTTGAGCACTGATTTGGCCCAGAGTTTTTTGCCGTTGTTGCTTTCTTGGGCGAACAAGGTAGTGCTACACAAAGTGAGCACTACAAAAAGCAGTTTTTTCATAAGTATATGTAATTAGCTTTCGTAACCGAAGTTTTTAAGGTAGTTCTTTTTGCTGCGCCAGTCGGGCAGTACCTTCACAAAGGTTTGCAGAAACACTTTCTTGTCGACAAATTTTTCGATGTCTTTACGGGCTTCCATGCCTACCTTTTTGAGCATGCTGCCAGCTTTGCCAATCAGGATGTTCTTTTGCGAATCGCGTTCTACGATAATTTCGGCATTGATGCGGATAATGTCGTCCTCTTCCTTGAAAGAAGTAACAATCACCTCGGTGCTGTAGGGAATTTCCTTTTGGTAGTTGGTGAAGATCTTCTCGCGGATGATTTCCGATACGAAGAAGCGCTGGCTGCGGTCGGTCAGCTCGTCTTTGTCGTAATAGGGCGGGTGCTCTGGCAAATTATCGAGGATCAAAGGCAGGAGGCCATCAACATTATAACCTTCTAAGGCAGAAATGGCGAAAATGTGTTTCGGGTTCAGTTCTTTTTGCCAAAAGGCGATTTTTTCGTCAACCTGTTCCTGGCTGGCCTTGTCTATCTTGTTTAATAGGACCACCAAAGGGATGCTGGTGTTGTTTATTTTTTCGAGCACGTCGTTTTCATCGTGCTTTTCGTTAATATCGGTTACAAAAAAGATGAGGTCGGCATCAACCAGTGCGCCGTTTACGGCACTCATCATCGAATCCTGCAGGCCGTAGAGTGGCTTGATGATGCCGGGCGTATCGGAAAACACAATTTGGTAGTCGTCTTCGTTTACGATGCCCAAAATACGGTGGCGCGTAGTTTGCGCTTTTGGAGTAATGATAGAGAGCTTTTCGCCCACGAGTGCATTCATGAGGGTAGATTTGCCTACGTTGGGCTTTCCTATGATGCTTACGAAACCAGCTTTGTGCGACATATTCGAATTTTTTTAAAATAAATTTGCACTACAAAGAAACGAATTATATCTTTGCATTCCAATTCGGAACAAGAGCGAAATCAAAAGCGCAAAAATTCTAAGAATTGTATAGTGTGCGGGGTGGAGCAGTTGGTAGCTCGTCGGGCTCATAACCCGAAGGTCATCAGTTCGAGTCTGGTCCCCGCTACCAAAGGAGTTGAAAAGACACTTCTTTTTTGGCCCGTTCGTCTAGGGGTGAGGACGCCAGATTTTCATTCTGGAAACAGGGGTTCGATTCCCCTACGGGCTACGAAAAACATCAGCAAGCGCTGGTGTTTTTTTGTTAGCGGATTTTAGGTAACTGCCAATCATCAATCTAAAATCGTGAATTAAAATATCGATTGGCCCGTTCGTCTAGGGGTTAGGACGCCAGATTTTCATTCTGGAAACAGGGGTTCGATTCCCCTACGGGCTATTAATCATTAAAAATAAGCCGCTAATAAATTGATTATTAGTAGCTTATTTCATTTCAAAGGTTGCTTGTTGAAAAAAATCAGCAAAAACGAAACTTACTGTAAGTGGTTGGTCGCCAGCTATATATAATCTATTTAGTGTTCAATTCCCACACTCTCCTATTTTATACTAGATCTAAAGATTCAAGTAGTTGATTAAAAGTAACTTAACGTCTATTTCTTTTATTTTTTTTTGCGGAGGCGTTTCTGCGAGATGCTTTTCGAGACATTTGGGTCATCTTTATCTGAAGCAAGAATGTGGTCAACGATTATCTGAGCAGTTAATTTAAAAAATTCTTCATCCGCTTTAGAATACCCTGATCCGGTTTTGGGCGAAATGCGCTTCGCTGGTCTTTTTTTCATGTTTACAATAAGTTAAAAAGGGTAAAAATCATAACTTACTATTATGAATACAAAAGAATAAATGAAATGCCATTGGGTATAAATCTGTCAACGAAATATTTAAAGTCGAACAGTTTCATGAAAATTAACTGGTTTATCCCTTAAGCCCACATTGATTCTTTTTGTCTTAATATCATCCTCCTCTTTTTGATTCTACTTCCACTTTAATATTCGGTACGTTAGAAAAAAGCTTTAGGTTATTCTTCTTTCCGAAGAAACCAAATCACTAAGAGACTTTCAACGCTATTAGTCTTTTGATTTTCAATCGATTAAAAACTGTTTGAACATTGCTTTTTTATTAGGTTTCAATGTTTTACTTTTATAGAATATAAAATAATAAAGCAAATCGATACATTTTTATATCGAAATTCTTTATAATTGGGAGTTATGTTTGAAGAATTCTAATGAACAGAATTAAGGAAGTACTCAGACAACAGGGCAGGTCACAAATATGGCTTGCTGAAAAGATTGGTAAAAGTTATGTGGTAGTAACCAATTATTGCAACAATAATAATCAGCCAAGTATTAAGGTGTTAAGAGATATCGCGTTAACCATAGATGTTGATGTCAGGGAACTATTGGTGTCAACTAAGAAAACGGATTAGTAATGGCAGATGTACATTCCAAAGAGACGAGAAGTTTTAATATGGCCAGCATAAAGGGCAAAGACACAAGTCCTGAAATGATAGTCAGAAAGTTTTTGTTCTCAAAAGGTTTCAGATATCTTCTGCATGATAAAAAGCTTCCTGGCAGGCCTGACATTGTTTTACCGAAATTCAGGACCGTCATTTTTATAAACGGTTGCTTCTGGCATGGACATGATGGATGTAAATATTATGTAGTTCCTAAAGCCAGAACTGAGTGGTGGCTTGATAAAATAAACGGAAATATCGCTCACGACGAAAAGGCCATTGGTTTGTTGGCGGCAAGCGGTTGGAATATTATTACGATTTGGGAGTGTGAATTGAAACGGGGGAAAATTGAAATGACCCTTGCAGAAACCTCCAGAATATTGAAAGAAAATGGATAAGAGAAAAACAGAGAACGTGATTCCTATAATTGATCTCTTTGCGGGTCCGGGCGGACTTGGAGAGGGCTTTTCTTCACTAATAGACGAGAATAATGAGCGGGTATTTAAGATTAGACTTTCAATTGAAAAAGATGAACATGCTCATCAGACGCTAAAACTAAGAAGCTTTTTTAGGCAGTTTAAACCAGGAAAAGTACCTGAAGACTATTATACCTTTGTAAGGGGAGGTATGACCATTGACGAATTATATAAAAAGTACCCTAAAGAAGCTACACATTCTGATGAAGAAGCGTGGTGTGGAACATTGGGAATACCCGACAAGGATGATAAAAATGGGGTGAGCAATGAAGATGTTGATGAAAGGATAAAAGTAGCGCTTGCCGGGAACACAAAATGGCTGCTTATCGGTGGCCCCCCTTGTCAGGCATATTCACTGGCGGGGCGTTCAAGACGTAAAGAAACTATCCTTGACAGCACTAAAGACAAAAGAGTTGATCTTTATAAGGAATACCTCCGTATTATCGCAGTACACTCCCCGGCGATATTTGTCATGGAGAATGTCAAGGGTCTTTTATCAGCCAAGACTGAAGAAGAAAATATTTTTCGTCGTATCTTAAATGATCTTTCAGACCCTGTTACTGCCTGTCTTTCAGAGGGAGAAAAAATCACGAAAAAGAACCCCGCTACCAAATACAGAATTTACTCGCTCACAACTGAGACTACCGAATTTGATTCAGATGGTAACCCCATATTTAATCCTAAAGATTTTTTAATTAAAGCAGAGGATTATGGAATTCCCCAGAAACGTCATAGAATTATCCTGTTGGGTGTAAGAGAGGATTGTCCATCTCCGGAAGGCACACTTGAGAAAAGTGATCAGGTTTCTTTGGAATCCGTAATAGGAAAACTTCCACCTGTAAGAAGTGGGATTACCAGACTGTTTAGTCACAGTACTATAGAAAAAGATAATGAGGGGAATCCAAAGAAGAAGAGGCATTATATCAAAGTAAAGGATTCTTATGAAAACTGGCTTAGCTATGTAAACGATTTCGATAAAGAACTGGATGGTTTTATCGGGTCAAGTGAACATCATGTGAATACGGACTGGCCGACAACTCTCGGACGAGAATTCTGGCCATCCCAAAGGCCTCATATCGATGCGAGTCATCAACTCGAAAGTTGGTATAAAGACAAAAAGCTTGCAGGTATTCTTCATCACGTTTCGAGGAAACACCTCATTGATGACCTGAAGAGATATCTGTTTGCATCACGTTATACAAGTCAAAAAGGAACATTCCCAAGATTGGAAGATTACAAACTAGCTGGCAACAATCTTTTGCCTGATCACGAAAATGCTGAATCGGGCAAATTTAGTGATAGGTTCAGGGTACAATTGCCAGATATTCCGGCAACCACTGTGACAAGTCATATTTCCAAGGATGGCCATTATTTTATACATTATGATTCAGTGCAATGCAGGAGTTTTACAGTACGTGAAGCTGCGCGTGTGCAGACTTTTCCCGACAACTATTTTTTCTGTGGGGAACGTACCCAGCAATTTCATCAGGTAGGGAACGCTGTCCCCCCTTTCTTGGCTTTTCAAATTGCCAATGTAGTTCACAAGATATTCCAGCGGAGAGAAACAGAATCCGTTAAAAAAGGTACTAAAAATGAGATATTGATGTGATATAAATGGAATGTATTTCATTTATTCCATTTTATATCAGATATTTAATATTTCAACCAGTTTACTTTATCCTTTTTAGATGTCTGAACCTATAGTTTTATCACCCCCATCGGTATTTTCCATAGAATCTCTTTCGGGGCAAGGATATTCTTTATCCACAGCCATATTGATTTAACTGACAGTTTATTTATCATTGGCCAATTTGGAGTAAAAACATTTCCTATCTAAGCGTCAGTTATGGCTATAAAGTATTCAAAAATTCAATCAGTCCATATACGTCTCGATTCACAATGAAAGAAATAACAAGCATTCCCAACGCATCCAGAACCTTTGATGCATTGCGTAATCTGGGTTACGATCTTAATGCATCAATTGCAGATGTAGTGGACAATGCAATTACAGAAAAGGTTGCTGCAGATAGTATTTCTATAACATTTTCTAATCCTTCAAAACAGAAAACAGTCTGTCGTATTCAGGACAATGGGTGTGGCATGAGTCATCGTGAACTAGAAGAGGCAATGAGGCTAGGTACAGAGACGACTTATGAAGAAAAGGATCTGGGTAAATTCGGTATGGGGATGAAGACAGCCTCTCTTAGCCATTGTAATATTCTTACAGTTATCTCTAAGAAAAGGGGTTCTGAAATCTGCGCTTACCGCTGGGACATCGGGCATGTAAGAAAAAAAGGCTGGACTCTATTGGAACTCACCAAAAGTGAAGTTCAGGCCTTATTGAAAAAAGAAATGATCAACTTGGGTGAAAGCGGTACAATAGTTTTATGGGAAGATGTTTTCTGGCTTAACGAACAGCTTGCTTCCTATGCAAATGATAAACATCGTAATAATTTCTATTATCGGCTTATAGAAAATGTAAAGCTTCATCTTGGCATGGTTTATCATCGATTTTTGGATGGTAGCCTAGGCGAAAAAACTGCCATTAATCTTAGCGTTAATGACTCAAAAGTCGAGCCCTGGGATCCTTTTTGCAGGGGAGAAGCAAATACAAAAATAGTGCCCTTGAAAAGTGATACACAAATATTCAGAATACAAGGTTACAAATCGCCTGTACGTATTGCCGCATATGTTGTTCCTGCTAAAGAAGCGTTTTCTTCAGAAGAAGCCTGGAAAAATGCAAAAGGGTTGTTATCCTGGAACGATTCCCAAGGCTATTACATTTATCGGGCGAACCGGATTATACGATTTGGTGGATGGCATGGTACAAAAGCGAAAGATGAGCATGATAAGTTGGCGAGGTTGAGCATAGATATTGACTCTGAATTGGATGAATTATTTAGGATTACCGTTAATAAAGCGAGGGTGCAGTTTCCCCAAGCATTGTTTCAGCATTTAAAGAATGTAGTAAATCCAGTTGTTGTTAAGAAAGCTAAATCAGCATACAACAAGTCAGACGACCGGCTAACTGTCAATAATAGGTTTCGAAGAAATGATGTTTCTATTGCAGGAATATCCAGAGACCTGATGGACGAAAATGAAATAAAGACGAAAAATAGTTCTAAGGACAACAAAGCATCTGTAGAGGTCAATAATCCCACGGGGACCTGGTTATCGAATAAAGTCAGCGAGTTCTTGAAATATGGGAATGAAAAAGACTATGAAATAATATCAGATATACTTGAGGAAGACAGTTTGTGGAAAATTATTTGTGATGACGAAAGCAAATTTAAGGTAATCGTAAATGCAGCCCATCCGTTTTATAAGAAGGTTTATAGTACTGCCACAAACAAAAATGTAACGGATGCGGTTGATGCCCTGATATTTTCACTCGCATTTGCCGAACTTTATAATAAAAATGATCAGAATGCGGGTCTTCTAGATACTTTTAAAAGTGTTTGCTCACAGGCCTTGAAAAGAATAGTAGCTCATGAATTAATTTAACTATGGAAGAAAGACACAAAGCCCAACTGGTGCAAAATATGCTCGATCGATTTGAGTACGTCGGTGCTGAAAATTTTAAATTGAATGAAGAATTGCAGCTGATTCTTCATCCTGTTAGTCGGCAACAACCTTCGGCAGAAACTATCGAGGAAATTGAACGACGTTTTCTTGAAAGAATTCAATATAAAAAATCCCATGACAGTGCTATTCTCATACCGGTTTCTGTTGTCTCCGATCCTAAACTACACGAGGAATGGTATGGAGACTGGATAGCAGAAAATAATAACAGAACGGGAAGTTATTACTGGAAACAGTTGGAGGATTTTCTGTCTTTCGAATTGACGCGGAAATATGGTGCTGAAGAAGCAGGGCGTGTAGTAAGATCGATAGATGAGGCGACACATTCAATAATGGAAAAACTTGCCAATCCTGCAAGAGCTGAGTTTACATATAAGGGATTAGTTGTAGGATACGTGCAGAGCGGTAAAACTGCAAATTTCACGGCATTGATAGCTAAGGCGGCAGATGCAGGGTACAAATTTGTGATAGTGTTATCCGGCATTCACAGCGTTTTGAGAAGACAGACACAGATACGTCTTGACAAAGAGCTGACCGGGATGAATGACCTCGGCATCAATGAACCGTTTATTTCTGAGCCTTCGGACGTTAAGCGGTGGAACCGTATAACAACCGCGCGCGTACGCAGAAGACGATCAAGAAACGGTCAGAATAAGATCAGTGACCTTGGGGAGTTTGATACTGTAAATGTCGACCCTTTTAATTCTCTGTGCAACAGGTCTACTCCTACTCTAGCAATCATAAAAAAAAATGTAAAAGTTTTGGATAGGCTGATCGAATATATTGCTAACTCTGATTCGGAAAACCGCGCAAAGATGCCGGTAATAATCATTGATGATGAGGCTGACCAAGCTTCTGTGGACAGCAATGCTAACGATCCGGATTCAGATCCCACCCACACAAATGAGCGGATAAGAAGAATATTAAGCCTCTTTCCAAGAAGAGCGTATGTCGGCTACACAGCTACCCCCTTTGCAAACGTTCTCATTGACATGCATTCAGAACATGCTGAACTACTTGATGATCTTTATCCCCGGAATTTTATTGTTTCACTTCCAGAGCCAAAAGGCTATTTCGGCACTAGGATGATTTTCCAGGGTCGGTTATCTCAGATGTTTGTGGAAGAAGTCAGAAATGTACAACAGGAACTCCAATCGTTATTGATAAATGGAAGCATGACTGACAATTTATCCCGCGCTATTGATCAATATTTATTTTGTTGTGCGGTAAGAAATCTGAGAGGGGACAGGATCAAGCCTATGAGTATGCTAATACATGTTTCGCATAGAATCAATGACATGACAACGTTGAATGGTATAATTAGCAGATATGTAGATGATTTAAAGGGAAGGTATCTTGATGTAAATCATTCAGACGCTCTAAAAAAGGAATTTAAATCTGTTTGGCAACCTTTTGCAGCAAATTCCATTGCTATAAATCAGGAATTACAGCTTGATAACATCTTGTCTGAATTTGAGGCAATTTGGACTGAATTACAAAATGTACTGCAGGCGCTTCGCATAATTGAACTAAATAGCTCATCAGAAGACCGGCTGGATTACACATCAGGTGAAGAAATGAAAATTATTGCGATTGGCGGCAATCAGCTGTCGAGGGGCCTAACCCTCGAAGGCCTTATGATCAGTTATTACTTACGTGCAAGTCGCCAGTATGATACCTTACTCCAAATGGGCAGATGGTTTGGATACCGCAATGGTTACGAAGATTTGACCAGGATACATACCACAGAGCAAATTTGGAACTTCTTTGAGCATCTTGCACTGGTTGAAGATGAATTACGCAGTGAAATATACAGGTATGAAGAAGAGGATTTAACCCCTCAACAAATGGCTATTGCCATTCGTGACCATCAAAATCTTAGTATAACAGCTCCTAATAAGATGGGAGCGGCTCAACCCCAACAATCATCATTTAGCAAGTCACTTAACCAGACCATATGGCTTCCGTTGGGTGAACCGGGAAAATTGAGAGCTAACTATAACTTGGGAGAAAACTTCATCAGAACCTTAAATTCAGAAAACGGTTTTCAAGCTTTATCAGGATCAGGTATTCACCTGATTCAAAGTGTAAGTGGACATACTGTTTTGTCAACTTTCCTTGAACGTTACACTTTTACTGATAGGAATTCAATAAATGGCCCCGGCCTCGATCATGAAGGCCTTCTGACATATATAAGAAGGCGTTTGACTGATCAGCAACATCCGGAATTGAAGCACTGGAATGTGGCGGTTGTCGGAAATATCACGCCTAATTACCCGGGAGATCCGATTAGTTATGGAGGTCTTAATATTAATCGGATTGGCAGAAGCCGTAAATTCACTTCAGCAGGCTACAACATCGGGGTATTGACTGAATCGGCACATTTAAAGATAGATCTTGCTCCTAATGCTTCTTCTCCCTACGAAGGAAGGTCTACACAAACCCCGCTTCTGTTACTGTATCTGATTGCAAAAGAAAGTCAAGCATCAGTTTCCAGGGCGAATCCTCTTCCTAACGAACGTGTGGATCTTTTCAGATCAGTTGATACGGAACATATTGATGTGCTTGGCTTAGCTATTGTTCTGCCCCAAAGCCAGTATGAACCAAACAGTTTTATCGGCCAATGAACTATAAGAATTTAATAACCGAGACCTGGAAGCAATTAGACCTTTCCGGGGACATAGTATCCGGATACAAAAGCTTGATGCTTACCAGCGATGGCCAATCAACCACGCCGCTACATATATTTATAGACGAAAAAGGACGCTCGCATCTTGCTATTGAAACGGTTACAAAAATTATAGAAGATCCGCTTGTAAATGGACTTTCAGTGACCATTCGGAGTTATCGTATGGGAGACGGAAACATCAGGCAAATGATAGACCTTTGCTGTAGCATCGGTAGTTATATAGAAGAGTTTACTGGAGTAATAAGAGAGATAGCAGAATGTATTATTGACAAGGGAGAAAATCCAGTAGAGGCGGTAACCAATGTGGTACGCAACTGGAGAATATTTTGGGGAAATCAAAGCAGACGGTTGCTCTCAGAAGAAGAGATGATAGGATTAATATGTGAGTTACAAATATTATATCATCTGTGCAGTATTAATATGTCTACTGCACTAAGTTCATGGACAGGTCCGCAAATGGGGAAAACCGATTTTAGTTTTACATCATGGGAGTTGGAGGTCAAGGCCACCCGAAATCTGAAAATAATCCATACAATTAATGGAATCGAGCAGCTATGGCAATCCGAGAATAAATCATTGGGCCTCATATCATTTCTTGTTTCAGTTACTGGTAACGATAATTCTATATCATTACCAGAGTTAGTTGCCCGTATAATTAATGATTATTTTATTAACAGGCCCGATTTGATTATTAGGTTTTACGAGTTACTTGCGGACGCAGGGTACGATGGCATTTTTATTGAACAGTATAGAAACTTCAAGATTGAATTATTGAGATCAACTTTTTATATCGTCGGAGATACATTTCCAAAATTAACCCCGGATGACCTGATTGCTCCACTGAACAACAGGATCTCCGGCATCAAATACAATATTTCACTAGAAGGACTTGTCGGAAAGAATCTTAATGAAATAAATTGGGGGGACTATTTTTATTGACTAATGTCATGCGCTTTCAGTCACTTCATAGCAGACAAGGCGTAAATTGGCCTATAGACGTCTTCCTTTTTTTATCTTTTTAATCGGCTTATAGGGATGCTCGGATTCTTTCAATTGAGATTCTGTAGCATAAGTATTTATATTAAGATCATTTTTATCATCTAATACGCCCTCCAAAACGGTTAAAACATCAATCAAGTGTTCAAAGAATTTCCCGTCATCGCTACAATCCCGCTTTACGATAAGTAGGGCGGGATTTTTGTTTTTAGGTAAGAATCAATCTCTCTCAAAAATGCTTCAAACGTAGGTTTTGGTTCGATTCCTTTAAGGTTTTATCTTAAAAGTTAATCCCATAAGATGTTGCTTAAAACTATCCCATAATGGAATTTAACAATATGGAATAGCATAATAATTAGCTTGACGTCGCAAGAAAATCTTGAACTCTATCTAGATTATGGTTTATAAGTTGTTAGGAATTTTATGTCAACAAGGTTTTCTTTATACATCTTTTGTAACGTTGCTATAATCAGCAGGAGGCTTAAGTTGCTGGCTTCATCGAGCTCTTGTTGAAATGCAGGGAGCTCCTCGAAATGATCAGCTTTGTGCATTGGCGGAAGCGGTATTGATCCGTGGTAATAACGTGATCGAATATCATACATCTTCTTAATCTGACTTTTGTAACTATTCATTTCTCCAAGAAATACTTGAATTTTTTCATTTAATTGGGTTGCAATCTGGTTGACTCCTTGAGTATATAACTTTTCGAGTGCCATCATTTTATATAAAACCGAATGAATTTGTCCCGAATCTCCTTGTACATACGACAAGTAGTTTAACACATATTGATATGAATTTTCAGGAATTTCACTAAATAAAATACCTTTTTCTGTAGCCCATCGATATAAATCGGTAAGCTTCAGAAATACTACATGCGGATAACCAGTTTTAATCCGAAGTTCCATAGCTTCGCGACAATTCATAATGCTAGGGATTGTCTCTAGGTGCCTATTCCCATTAATCCAGATGATTCCTTCACGCAGCTTTAGTGAACCTGGGCGTGCGATTTGGGAAATTATTAACAATTCAAAAATCCGATTACCAATCTCATTTGCAAGCGAATATGGTAATATTTCCATTAATTCTTTCTCATCTGTAACACGTGTAACCTCAGCACCCTTATGAATAGTTACAGGAAATAATGACAAATCGATGTTAAGATTAATCGTAAATTTTAGAGCATCTTCTACATGGTGCCATAGATAATGCTTAAAGATATTTTGAGTTTTTTGGAATGGAGCTTTTTTTATTACAGCTAAACCTGCATTTATTTCGGTAATGTGATCTTTCTTATCGAATATATTCTGCCTTAACAGCCGACGAATCTCGCCAAGAACAAGCTTTCGCTGTTCGAAGGGATAGTTCTCAAATAGCATATCAGGAAGTATAGAAAAATAAATTTCAATGACACATCTCATTTTCAAAATCAGTATTGGTTGTGGCTCTAGTTAGTTATTTTACATAGTTTATATTTAAAGTTCTTCTCTATTTGTGCCTCTATAAAAGTACTGAAAGCATCACAGAAACAAAAGCGGCTTCTATGATCGCCATTTCATCATGAGTTAATATGTTATTTACCCGCTAACCTTTCCAGAGATCTTTAATAAATTGGTTCGATCTCTTTCCCCTACGGGCTACTAAAGCCGTTAATCCTATGATTGACGGCTTTTTTATTGCATTGGATTTTGGAAATAGATTTTTAATATCCCTGCTTGGCAATACGGCTCTGCTAGAATAGCTAACCTTAATATTACTTAACCTGTTGTTTGAAAAATTAACTTGAAGTATATTAATTTAGATAATCCATATAACCTTATGAAAAGAACCCTATTGATTTTAGGCTGTATCTTGTACAGCCAGTTTTTATTTGCTCAAAAAAAGCTTCAACTCTTACAAATTCGTCCATTATCGGGACATGGAGGCTGGTTTCCAGTAAAAAGATCACCAATAAAGACACCGTGACAACCTATCCGGTAAAAGGCGAAATCCAAGAAACACTAAAAATGTTTAATGGAAGCCACTTTTCGTTTTTTACGCATGATTTGGAGAAAGGAAAGGTTAAAACTCCGGCCTTTAGTGCAGGTGCCGGTACTTATTCGCTTTCGGGCAATGCCTACAGCGAACACCTCATTTACTGCAGTTACCGGGACTGGGAAAATACCAAGTTTAAATTTACGCTGACTTTAAAAAACAATACGCTGATTCAAAAGGGTATTGAAAAAATAGACAGCTTAAACGTCAATCATGAAATTATAGAGGTTTACGTTAAAGTGAAATGAAAAAGCGCCAACCTTAACGGATTGGTGCTTTTAAGTGTTTAGCTAGAGCCTAGTTTTATTGCGCTGTGACATCCGACAAAGCCGATGTTAGTCTATCGGCTCCCAAAGCTCTACTTTGTTGCCTTCGGCATCGAGAATGTGTACGAACTTGCCATAATCGTAAGTTTCGATTTTATCTACAATGGTTACGCCTTCTTTTTTGAGTTCTTCAACTAAGGCTTCAAGGTTCTCGACCCTGTAATTGATCATAAAATCCTTGCTCGAAGGCTCAAAGTATTTGGTGTTTTCGGCAAAAGGCGACCATTGTGTTTGCGCTTTCTTGGTACTGTCTGCGCCTTCGTACCATTCGAAAGTTGCGCCATAAGGGTTGGTATTTAAACCCAAGTGCTTTTGGTACCACTCGGTCATCTTTTTGGGGTCTTTGCATTTGAAGAAAATGCCGCCAATGCCTGTTACTTTTTTCATTTTAGTTTGATTTTGTTTGGAAACGATTGTCTTGAATGCAAAACCTGAAAGAAAAGATGCCGTAATTGTTAAAGCGATCAATAATGTTCTTTTCATGTTGCAGTGTATTTGTGATTGGTATAAGGCTACCAATGCTTAAATATACGAGGCTGTTTAAATAAATAAAATGTTTTGCAAGATGAAACAAAAGGCGAACCGTTTGGCCCGCCTTGAAAATATTTTTAGGTACAGTGGCCGTTCACGCAATAGCCACTGCCTGGTATGATGTTGCCTACCGAGCCTGGAGGCCCGCCCACATATCTTCTTTCGGGACATTGCGTATCTGCAAAGCAGGGGCAGTCGGGGACATACTCGGTTTCCTTGACTTCGTCGCAGTAAGGGTCGTAGGGACGGAGCTCGATAGGGTCTCCGCCAAGAATTAGTTTCAGTTCGGAGCGGCTCAGCATTACATACGAGGCCGATTTCCAGTCGTTGAAATTTTTCATGATGATTTAGATTTGGTTAGACTGGAAATTACGAAAATATGCTGATAATCAGTTTTTTCGTATCGAAAAGAAATAGAAAGCTTAAGCCTTCTTTACAAATTCAGATTTAAGGGCCATGGCGCCAAAACCGTCTATTTTGCAATCTATATTGTGGTCGCCATCGGTTAAACGGATGTTTCTTACCTTGGTGCCGGCCTTAATGCTTTGCGCAATGCCTTTTACCGGAAGATTTTTAATGGTCACCACCGAATCGCCGTTTTGCAGGATGTTGCCGTTGCAGTCTTTTACCACTAACTCGCCACTCGGCGCAGCGGTTTCTTCTACGTTCCACTCGTGTCCGCATTCAGGGCAGGCGAGTAGGTCGTCCATTTGATAAGTGTAGTTAGATTTGCATTGAGGACAAGGAGGCAGTTCGGTCATTTTTTGTTCTATTTGGTTACAAAGATACGAAATATTTGTAGATGCTTCCTGTTGGCTTCGCTAGCTTAAATGTTCTGTCAAGCTTCCTTACCTGCTGGCTAGATTTAATTATAAGTTGTTGTAGGTGTGTAAGATTGATTTTTTGTTTATGTAAGAAATTGTGTTTAAGTTTATTAAGATAATAATTGTTTTCAATGGGTAACGACAATTTTTCGTCTGTGTTAAAACGATTTGTAGATGAATTAAAAATCCCTATAAATAGAGACGACCTTTCAAACGAGCTTCAGAAGCATCCGGATTATTATAGCCTCTTGGCTTACAGCGATGTGTTGATAAACTATGGTATTCAGACGAGCGCCTATACGATTGGCATCGAAAGCCTACCCAAAGTTTCCCTACCAGCGATTACCTATCTAGCAGATCGAAAATTTGCCGTCATTACCGAAGTAAATAATGATTACGTCGTATTATCGGATGATGAAAAAAAGCGGAAAAAAATAACGATTGATGAATTTAAAAAGAGATTTACAGGAGTAGTCCAGGTTAGGGACAAAAACGAGGGCGAAGTCCAAAGTTATCTACATGAGAAAAATAAAATTCAAGATCGGAATAATAGCTTTTATGTAAGTTTATTATTAATCATAGCATTAACCTTCTTATTTGCCTTTAATTCTAATGTACTTGGTAATTTTTCGTTTCCATTATTTTTTGTAGCCGTTACGAAGTGCTTAGGTTTTCTTTTTGCTATGTTACTGGTTATCCAGAGTATAGATGTTAATAATCCTTTGATCAATAGCTTTTGTAAGCCGGGGGAAAAGGTGGATTGTAATGCGATACTTTCATCAGATGCCAGTAAACCTTTTTCATTTGTGAGTTGGAGCGAAATTGGATTGTTCTATTTTTCGGGAAGCATTATGGCGCTGTTATTTGTCGAAAACCGGGAATTTGTGATTTCGGCGCTGGCCATTTTAAATCTCTTCGCTTTGCCCTATACATTTTATTCCATATACTATCAATGGAAGGTGGCAAAAAAATGGTGTACATTATGTTGTGCCGTTCAGGTAATATTGTGGCTAGAGTTTTTGGCATTTCTTCCTTATCTAACATTTAATATCCCTGATGGCAGCGTATTATCATGGGTCAATTTAATAGGGTTTTTTATGGTTCCTGTAATGATATGGGTTCTGCTAAAGCCTATTTTCTCAAAACTAAGCACGGTAGGTGTATTGCAAGACCAGCTGAGGATTCTTAAATACAATAAAAAAATCTTTAAGGCCGCCCTAAAAGCCGATCCTCCGATTGAAATGCCCGAAACCCATTTTTCGTTTGTTTTAGGGAGTACACATCCAGCGCATGTAATTGCCATTGTGCTGAGCCCATTCTGTCCGCCCTGTATAAAGGCATATAAACAAGTGGAAAATGCGCTCAATAGCATGAAAAACCTGCAGGTTAGAATTGTATTTGGAGGCAATTATGAAAAGCCAAATGATCAAATCATCAATATTCTTCGCCATTTTATTGCGCTGCGCACTAAAAACGATCCATTATTGACCAAAAATGCATTTTTTGACTGGTTTAATGGGATGAACCAAAATCAATCTGCATGGTTAAAAAAATACCCTGTTGATATTACACCAGAAACGGATGCTGTACTAGCACAGCACAGGAATTGGGTAAAAAGGCATCAAATACAAGAAACACCTACTTTTTTTATTAATGGCTATAAAATGCCTTTGCAATATCAGCTAAATGAACTTAAATATATGCTCAACGATTTGAGCTAAATTATTTTGACAATAAGCCTATCAGCCGGGGCCAAGGTCGGTTGTTTTTTAACTAAATACTATATATATGGATGAGTTTAGTAAATTAAACAGAGATGAAATGAAGCGAATTACAGGAGGAGAACCACCAGTCTGTAATGAAAACAATGCATGTTTCAATCAATTGGGACTAGCGGGCTTTTGTACGCTAGTTTCCAATGTTTCATGCATGTGCTATCGAGAAGATGAAGGTTTTTTTGACCCTCGCTGGTACTGCTCTTCTGTTTCTTAATCCCGTAGGTCACCTCAAGCTCATTGAGGTGACTTATTTTCTATTTCCATTGCTCATTCTTTTTCCTTATCCCCGCCCAACTGGTAGTTTTTGGCATTGATGCCATATTGCTTCTTAAACTCGCGACTAAAATATTTGGCATCGTTAAAGCCTACCAAATAAGCTACTTCAGCTACGTTGTGGATGCCTTCTTTGAGTAGCGCTTCAGCTTTTTTGAGGCGGATGGATTTGATGAAATCGTTAACCGTAAGATCGGTAACTGCCCTTATTTTTTTGTACAGTACCGGCGCTGTCATGCCAATATCCTTGGCCAATTCGGGTACGCCAAAAGTTTGATCGGCCAGCCTGGCTTCTATGCGCTGGATTACTTTTTCTATGAACTGCTGGTCGACGGTATTGAGCTGTGTCGATTCGTCAATGGTGCCGCTAAACTTCCTGCGCATAATTTTGCGCGACTGCAACAAATTGCGCACATGCAGGCCCAGTAGCTCTACGCTAAATGGCTTGGTAATATAGCTGTCGGCGCCGGTAGCCAGGCCATCAACTTGTTGCGCATGCGAATCCATGGCCGTTAGGATAATAACAGGGATATGCGAGGTCCGCTCGTCGATTTTAAGTTGGTGGCACATTTCGGTACCGTTCATTACGGGCATCATCACATCGCAAATAATCAAGTCGGGGATAGAGGCTATGGCTGTTTCCAATCCCTCTTGCCCGTTTTCGCATTCCACAATATGGTAGCGGCTTTCCAAAGAATCACGTAGCATTTGTCTGATTTCCCAATTGTCTTCCACAATCAGCACGGTTTCGCTGTGGTTTTCTTTGGTGCCGCTAGCCTCGGTAACTGCTGGTAGCGATAACGGAGCAAGGGTATGCCAGCTTTCGGCACCCGATTCTTGTGGCGTGGAGGTTGCCGTTTGGGGCTGTTCTTTTTTCAATAGCACGGTAAAGCGTGTATCGCCCGGCTTGGTTTCGGTTTCTGCAGTGCTTTCTAACAAAAGCTGTCCGCCGTGCGCCGTTACAATGCTTTTAGAGAGTGCCAAGCCAATACCCGATCCGATATGGGTAGAACCTTCGCGGTCTACCTGAAAAAAGTCGCTAAAAATTTTGTCACGGCTATCTTCGGGTATGCCTAGGCCGTTATCGTGAACGGAAATGGCTACCTGCTGGTTGTTATCGGCAATGGTTATGCTGATGGTTCCGCCATCGTTGGTAAATTTAAAGGCATTGGATAACAGGTTAAAGAACACCTTTTCGAGCTGGAGCTTATCGAACCAAATGCTTACTTCGGGTTGTTCGTAGCTGAAAGTATAGGTAATGTTCCGGCTCTCGGCCAGGTGCTCAAAGGCCTGAAAAATTTGTTGCACAAAAGGTACCAGGTCTTGTTGCGCAAATTTAAGCTTCAGGTGTCCTGTTTCGGTTTTTCTGAAATCGAGCAGTTCAGTTACCAACAAGTGAAGCCGGTCGGCATTGCTCTTGATGCGTTCTACCTGTTTATTGATGTCGGGCAGGTTGCGGGTATTCTTGAACAGGGTTTCGAGTGGAGCTAAAATGAGGGTTAAGGGGGTTCTGATTTCGTGCGAAACCTGCGTAAAGAACTGAAGCTTCATTTGCTGAATGTCTTCCGTGCGTTTGAGCAGGGCCCTTACAAAGAAATACCTGATGGTAACCAGCAAAATGGTGAAAAACACAATGAGGTAAAGCAGGTAGGCCCACCAGCTTGCCCATGGAGCAGGGCTTACGTGTATCTGCAGGCTACGTATAGGCTTGCCCGGAATGCCATCGTTGTTGAGCGCCTTGAGCATAAAACGGTAATTGCCTGCAGGCAGATTGGTATAGCTGGCACTTGGGTTAACGGTGGCAATCCAATCTTTGTCATAGCCGTCTAGCTTATAGAAATATTTGTTCTTGTCTGATTTAAGGTAGTTCAGCAACGAAAATTCTAAGGTAAACTGGTTTTGGTCGTGCCTAAAATCGAGCTTGTCGGTTAAATTGATCTGTTGTTGCAGAATATCATCGTCGCCACCAACTTTTAAGTATTGGTTAAAAAGCTTGAGGTCAGTAAATACCAAGGGCGATACAAAATCATTGAGTTCGATTTCCTGTGGATAAAAAGCCGTTAGACCATTAAATCCGCCAAAAAACAGCTGACCTTGTCTGTCTTTAAAAAATGAGCGAACGTTGAATTCGTTGCCGGCCAGTCCGTCGCTTTTGTTGTAGTTCCTGAAACGGCCACTCGTGGTATTGAGTTCAGAAATGCCATTGGAGGTACTGAGCCACAGGTTGTGGGCATTGTCTTCGATGATGCCAACTACGTTGTTGTTGACCAGGCCATTGGTTTCGCTGTAGGTAGTGAAAGTGCCTTTGATGCGGTCGAAAATGCTTAGGCCGGCTCTTGTGCCTACCAACAGTTTGCCATTGCTGCTTTCGGTCACACAGTTGATGTAGTTTGAAGGGAGCTTAAACTTGTTGCCTTCTTCTTTGGTATAGCTGTAGAGTTTTTTTAAGCCAAAATCGTAGCGACTAAGGCCGGCATTGGTGCCAATCCAGAGCTGTTGCCTGCTGTCTTGAAAAAGGCAGGTGATGTTTTTATTCTTTAATCGACCTTCTATGGGGCTTTTGCTGGTTTGGGCAGGGTAGTCGCCGTTTTTCTTTTCCAGTACCGTCAAACCATCAAAAGACCCAACCCATAAAGTACCTTGGCTATCCATTTCCAAGGCAATGATTTCGGCTGTGCCTATGGTTCCAGCGGTATCTTTAACGTTGGCAATATGCCTGAATTTGTTGTTGGCAGGGTCGAACAGGTTCAAGCCACCCCGGTGGGTCCCGATAAACAGCCTGTTGCTGGCGTCGCTTTCTTTTTTGATGATCTTAACCAGGTTGGAGCTGATGGAGTTTTGGTCGGCGGGATTGTTCTTGTAGCTTTTAAACGTATTGTTGGCCGGATTGAAATAATTGAGCCCTCCACCTTCGGTACCTATCCAAAAGCCTTGGCCAATTTCAACAATGGAACTTACCACGTTATTGCTCAGGCTATTTTGCTGTTTGCTGTTCTGGTAAACCTTAAAGTTGGTTAGGGTAGGATAAGAGATATTGACGCCACCAAAATAAGTGCCCACCCAAATATTGCCGTCCCTATCGGTAAATAAGTTGTGGATAGAGTTTTGGCTAATGCTATAGGGCTTTTCGGGGTCGTGCTGGTAATTGATGCAGTAGCCATTGGCGGGGTTTAAAATACTCAGTCCGTTTTGCGTGCCTACCCAAACCATGCCGTTTTTATCGAGCATTACCTCTCTAATATCGTTGTGTATGATGGAGTTGGGGTTGTTATCGCTATGCAGGAAAGACCGGATGGTTTTGCCATCGGGAGCAATTTGGTATAACCCGTTAGAAGAACCTACCCAAATATTGTGTTGCCTATCGCTTGCAATAGCCGTAATAAAGTCGTCGGTGGTTGAATTGGGCAAGGGTATTTTTTGATAGCTGATTTGATGGTTGTGGTAGCGCATGGTCATCAGCCCCTTGCCGGTACCGATCCAAAACAAGCCAGCTTCGTCCTGAAACATGCAATAGATATTGTTGACTTGATCTTTGGGCTTTTTGCTAAAGGAAAAGGTTTCGAAGCGTTTTTCTTTTTTGTCGGTCAGAAGATTGATGCTGCCTAAGGTGCCTACCCAAAGGCGTTTTTGCCGGTCTTGGTACAGGCTTTCTACGCTGCTGTTGCTCAGTCCTTTTACGGGTTCGAAAACATCTTTGTTGCCATTATAAACCGCAAAGCCTTTTGAAGTACCGGCCCACAGCGTGCCCTGGGCATCGGTAAGCAGGGCTGTGGTTTCGCCTGGAGGCAGGTCGGGATTGCTTTTTTCTTCGCTCTTGTAGATCTTAAAACGGTAGCCGTCGTAGCGATTAACACCTTGTCGGGTGCCTAGCCAGATGAGTCCAGTGCTGTCTTGCGCAACGGCCATGACCGAGTTCTGCGAGAGGCCGTTTTCTACCGTGAGGTTGGTAAAGGACAGGCGCCGTTGCGCCGCTGCCGGATTTAGGGCAATGAATAGCGTAAACGATAAAATGGAAAGGAACCGCGCGTAGAAATTCATTCAATAAGAGGCCAGGTTGATTAGCAAGATAAATATAGCAAATTATCCAAGGCTAGAGGCTTAATTCGCGGTTTAATCGCTTGTTTTAAGCTGGTTTGCTGATTATTCTACCTTTTCCGACAGAATTTTCATCTTTTTTAAGTTCCTAATCCGTCAGCTTTGTATAAGCACGAAAAGTGATTATCCGCCACTTTTCGTAACCAAACTAACCAAATGGGACAAATGGGTGCCAGCTCATTTTGTTCCTGACTTAACAACTAACCAAATAAATTATGAAAAAAGATTTACGCATTCGTAATCCCCGAAAGTGGAACCTGAAGCTGCTCTTTTGGTGTTTATTGATGTCTGTAGGTTTTATTTCCTGTAAAAAGGAAATCAAGACTTCGGATGTGTACACCCTTAGGCAATGGAAGGTAGACCTGAGCGCCAGTAACATGGTGCCGGCCATCAGTGGCCGAACCGATCATGCAGTTGCGGTATTTTACCTTATGACCGACAACAACCTGTATTACTACATTTACTTTGACCAGCCCCTGAACAACAACGACACGCCGGGCAAGGCCATTGTATACACGGGTGCTAGTGGCAGCAATGGTACGGTACTGATCGACTTGAGCAACGGCGCTTTTAATAGCGACCGAGAGGTAAAAGGTTCTGTCCCTTTGTCGAGTACCTTAATCAACGACCTTAACACTAAAGCAACTTATCTGCAAATAGCCTCTACGCAACAAGCCAATGGATTGGTGAGGGGCACCATGCAATCATACTAACCAAATTAAAACATGATGACCATAAAATATAAGCAATTGGGGTTTAAATCTCTGGTGGGCTTGTTGGGCATATTACCTGTAGCGGCCATGGCTCAAAACCAGCCCCAGCAGGTGGCAGACAGTACGCTGATCAAAAAATTCGATCCCAAAACCTACCTTCAAAAAAACATAGACCGTTGGAATGGCCTTACCAAAAAGGCCAACCAGGTTGGAGGTACATCGACTATTTATGCAGAAGATGTAAACACTACGCCTGTAGCCGATATCACTAACGTAGTAGCTGGCCGATTGCCAGGACTATACACTTTGCAATCATCTGCCCGTACCGGCTTTGACGGTACTGCGCTTACGCTGAGAGGACAGTCGCCAATTATCGTAATTGATGGCGTAGTACGAACCTTTACCAGTTTCAACCCCGATGACATTGAAAGCATTACCGTATTGAAAGACGCCTTGTCTACTTCGATGTATGGCATGCGCTCCTCTGGCGGGGTGGTTTATATCACGACCAAAAAACAGTCGGCTTACAAGCCTTTCGAGATCAAGTTTGGTGCCGAATACGGTCACCTCGAAAACCTGTTCAGTCCCAAATTCATTACCGGTGCCGATTATGCCAGGCTATACAACGAGGCGCAACAGAATACTTCGCCAGGCAGTACGCCTTTGTATAGCGATGCCATGATTTCGGCCTACCAAAACGGAACCAACAATCCTTTTTTGCAACCTAACAATAATTGGTACGACCTGGTTTACAAAAAAAATAGTGCCCAGCAGCGCTACAATTTGGGTGTATCGGGCAATTCGAGTACGTATAAGTATTATGCCAGCTTAGAGCACTTCAGCTCGGATGGCAATTTCGTAACCGATGGCAACAACGCTTACAATACCAACAATTTTTACAAAAGGTACAACATGCGTACCAATGCCGAAATCAATTTCAATGAAGATATTTCGTTGCAGTTGAACGTTTTTGGTTCGATCGAAAATACCAATCAGCCAGGTGGCAATGCCAGTAGCATTATGGGCTTGGTTTATAGCACCTCGCCTTTAGCTTATGCGGTTAAAAACCCAGATGGAACCTATGGCGGTACGGCATCAATTACCAACAACATCTTAGCCAGTACCATTAATTCGGGCTATATCAGAGACAATAGCCGTTCGATTAACGCCGATGTGGCGCTCAAATACAAGCTCGACGACATTACCAAGGGCTTATGGGCCAAGGCGGGTTTATCCATCAACAACTTTTACAACCAAACGGTAACCAGAAGCAAGGGTTTTGCCATTTGGTACCCAACTACCACTGGTTCTACAACTACCTATACCAAATCTGGTGCCGATGGCAACGTATCTGCCGGAACTGGAGTTGCTTCTATTTCTTCGCAATTGAAGCAAACCTATTACAATTTCTTGGTAGGCTACGACCGCGATTTTGGTCAACATCACGTTAATGTATTAGCTAGCTACAATGGCGACAACCGCTTGGCCAGCTATAATCAATTGAACCAGATTTTCCGCACGGCAGGTTTGGCCATCCAATACAATTATGGCGAAAAATATTTTGCCGAACTGGCCAATTCATACGGCAGCTATAACCGCTACGCCAATCCCAACAAATGGATTTATTTGCCATCGTTAGGCTTGGGCTGGGTATTGAGCAAGGAAGATTGGTTCAATTCAAATGCCGTTAACTTCTTGAAACTGAGAAGCACGATTGGCTTAACCGCAAATGCCGATGTGGCCGATTACTACTCGTATATCCAACGCTACAGCAACAGCACCACAGGCTATGTTTTTGGTACAGCCTTAACGAGCGTAACCGGAGCAGCCGAAAATGGCATTGCTACGACCAATATCGGTCCAGAAAAGGCATTGAAGTTTGAGGCCGGTGTTGATGCGGCATTCATCAACCAAAAATTGAATGTAGGCCTTACTTATTATCGCAACCGCTACTATGATTTGTTGCAGGCACCAGCTTATGCCAGCAGTATTATCGGACAAACCTATCCCAACCAAAACATCGGTAAAAGCAGGTTTACGGGTTTGGAATTTACTGCCGATTATACAGGCAAAGCCGGAGAATTTGGTTATAAGCTTGGGCTTAATGCAAGCTTTCAAAAAAGTAGCGTAATCGAAGCGGGCGAGCCTGATTTGCCTTATAGCTGGATGTACAGCAAAGGTAATCCGGTAGGCGCAACCAGGGGCTATGAGGCCATCGGTTTTTACAAAGCCGGCGAAAATGAAACCAATACGCCAACTATTTTGGGCTACAGCCCGATGCCAGGCGATATTAAATATAAAGACCTTAACGGCGATGGCATCATCAGCTCTTTAGACCAAAAACGCATTACTGGCGACAAGCCTTTTGTGTTTGGTGGACTGAACTTCGCTTTCAGCTACAAGGGCTTCGATCTGAATGGCTTGTTGCAGGGCGTATTTAACCGCGAAATCCAATTGAGCCCATCATCTATGCTGGCCTTGAACAACAACACTGGCTATGTGTTGGATTACACCACCGAAAACCGTTGGACACCACAAAACCAAGTCAATGCCACATTGCCACGCCTTACTTTGGGTACAAACCTCAACAATAACGTAAGCTCTAGCTTTTGGTTGAGAAATGCCAACTACCTGCGTCTTAAAAACCTGGAATTGGGCTATAGCCTGCCTAAAACCCTGTTGCAGAAACTGCATGTGTCTAAGCTCAGGGTATTTGTAAATAGCTACAACCTTTTCACCGTGACGAAACTCGATTTTGATCCTGAGTCGTACGTGAGCGGTTTCCCTAATCAAAGGGTAATTAACGGTGGTATATCATTAACCTTATAGCAACAAACTATGAAGAATTATATAATAGCCGTTATCACGGCAATTTGTTTGGCTGGAACGTTGGGCTGTAAAAAAATGACCGAAAACGAACCACTCGAACTCATAGAAAAAGACTTGATTTTCGATTCGAAGGACTCATTGGGCGTTAACGCCGAGCGCTTTCTGAACAATATTTATTCTGGCCTTCCTAATGGATTTAACCGTATTGGCAGCAATATGCTTGATGCGGGTACAGATGATGCCATTCCGAATGCCACAGGCGATGCCATACAGTTTTTTAGCAACGGAGGCATTAGCCCAACCAACATCGTGGATAACGTTTGGGCCAAAAATTATGGCAACATCAGAAAAGTGAACATATTTTTGGCTAACGTTGATGTGGTGCCTCTGAACGTTCGGGGATTGAAAGACCGTTGGAAAGCAGAGGCAAGGTGTTTGAGGGCGATGTCGTATTTCGAACTGATCAAACGCTGGGGAGGCGTACCATTGATTGGAGACAAGGTTTACGAAACCAACGAAACGATTAATATAGCTCGTAGTACTTACCAGCAATGCGTAGATTATATCATTGCCGAACTGGATGCAGCCATGCCTTACCTGCTTACTGCCAATGCTTCGGTAAACGGTACTTTTGCCGCCAACTATTATGGCAGATTTGGCAGGGGAGCTGCCATGGGACTGAAATCGAGATTATTGCTTTATGCCGCTAGTCCGCTAAACAACCCAAGCAATAGTTTAACCAAATGGGCCGACGCAGCCGCAGCTGCAAAAGCCGTAATGGATAGTGTAAGCGCAGGGAAGTTTACCTACAAACTGAACGATGCTGCCACCACCACGCATTACAGCACCACCACCTTGGCCGGTGTAGCACCTTCGGCAACACTTTCGGCCTACGTAACCAACGTCAATAAATTCCTGAGCACTTTTACCACCAACAGTAACAACGAAATCATGTTGCCCTACATGACTACGACCAACAGCACGGTAGAGGCAGCTAATGATCCTGTGGGTTATACGCGTGCCAGTTCAACAGCAGGAAAGACTAATCCGACCCAGGAACTGGTTAATGAGTACGAAATGACCAATGGCAAAATGATTGACGAAACAGGATCGGGCTATACGATTTCCAATCCGTACTACAATCGCGACCCGCGTTTTCCGGCTACGGTAATGTTCGATGGTTTGTATTGGCTTACCCGAAAAGTACAAACTACCGATGGTGGTTTAGACCGTCCGTTTGGCTATGGCAGGGTAACTAAAGGCGAAACCCGCACCGGTTATTACCTGCGCAAATTCATGACCAGCAACAGCAGTGCTACTTCTTACTCAAACTATCCGCACGTGTTCCCGATCATGCGCTATGCCGAAATCCTGCTCAACTACGCCGAAGCGCAAAACGAAGCGGTAGGAGCCGATGCCTCGGTATATGCCGCCATCAACGCGGTAAGGGCTAGGGTAGGCATGCCGAATTTGCCAACTGGCTTGAGCCAAAGCGATATGCGTTTGCGTATTAGGCATGAGCGTAGGGTAGAATTTGCCTTTGAAGAGCACAGGTTCTGGGATATTAGGCGATGGAAAATAGCAGAAGCCGTGTTGAACGGCAAGCTGCATGGCATACAGGCTATTGCCGGCACCACAACCACCTATAACCAGGTTGATGCCGCCGATGCCAAATTCGATGCCAGCAAGATGTACCTGTTTCCTATTCCATTTAACGAACTGGTATCAAACAAATCGATGGTTCAAAATCCCAATTGGTAAACATGAAAACAAATCACATTAAAATATTTATACCATTCCTTTGCCTGTTGCTGGCGTTTTTGATGGCCAATCGTGCCATGGCGCAAACAGGAAAAGTGGTTAGTGGTACTGTGTCTGATAGCCAAGGGCCTATTCCGGCAGTTACCGTTTATGAAAAAGAATTCAGTACTAACGGTGCCCAAACCGACGAGCAGGGCCGATTTACCCTCAAGTTAAAGGGTACCTTAGGCATTATTGTCGTTAAATCAATCGGCTTTCTTAGCCAGGAAATAGACGTCAATAATAAATCTACAATTCAGATCAGGCTCAAGGAAGATACCAAAGGTCTTGAAGAGGTAGTGGTATTGGGCGTGGGCCAAACCGCCAAAAAAGTAACCCTTACCGGTTCGGTAAGTTCTATTTCGGGTAAGGAAATCAGGCAAAGTCCTTCGGCAAGTTTACAAAATACCTTGGCCGGACGCCTACCTGGATTTTTTTCGCAACAACGTGGCGGACAGCCGGGTAAAGACGGTGCAGCTTTCCAGATCAGGGGCATCAATACCTACGCTGGTGGTACTACACCATTGATTATCGTAGATGATGTAGAATTCACTTCTGATCAGATCAGTCAAATTGATCCGAATGAGGTAGAAAGTGTAACCATTTTAAAAGATGCTTCTACTACGGCTGTATATGGCGTAAGAGGTGCCAATGGCGTAATCATCATCACCACGCGTCGTGGCAGTTCGGGCAAGCCAGCCTTGAATTTCAAGAACGAAACCGGTTTGCAAATTCCGACTCAACGCCCTGTGGTGAACGATGGCTATACGACCTTGAGCCTTTTCAGGGAGCGTTTGGCTGGTCAATATACCAATCCGCTGACCTCTTATTCTAACTACTTTGCCGGAAATAACCTGGAGCATTACCGTTTAAACGATGATCCTTACAACTTTCCGAATGTGGACTGGTGGAGTGAAGTGATGAAAAAAGTAAGTATCCAAAACCGGATCAACTTTGATATTTCGGGAGGCAACAATACGGTTAAATACTTCGTCAATCTGGGGTACTTATACCAAGGCGGTTTGTTCAAGGATTTTTCAGAAGGCCAAGGCTATCAATCCAATTACATGTACAACCGTTATAATTTCAGGTCTAACGTAGACATTACGCCTAACAAAACATTAAAGATCAAACTCGATTTATCAGGCAGGTTTGGCATCACCAACGAGCCTAATGATAAGCCTTGGAACAACGGTGGCTCTACTTTCCAGTATTTGTGGAATGGCGAACTTTCGGGCTTTTTGTATCCTGTTTATTGGTCAAACGGATTAATCGCAAGTTCTGCTTCGTCGCTGACCAAACCCAATCCGGTAGCCAACCTCATGTATTCGGGTTATAACCGTTCGTATACCAACAACATTTCGGCGGTTGCCAGTGCCAACCAAGAGCTTGAATTCATTACCAAAGGCCTTTCGGCAAACGGTTTGTTGTCTTTTGCCAGCGATTATGGCTTTAGCCGCAATTTGACCAGAAGCTCGTCAGAGATCTTAGCCTATACTTACACGCCAAGTACCGGCAAATACGATCCGGTAACAGCTAACTTGTACCGTATGGGTGCCTTAACCAGAAGCTCTTCCAACTCAGGTACCAACCGTACGCTCAATTTGAGGGCCAGCTTAAACTACAACCGTACTTTCGGCGTGCATAATGTGGGTGCAGTGGCTTTGTATAATCAAACCACCTATAATGCCGATCCATCGGGTAGTGTAGCTTCTGATCCCTACAACATTAAAGGTTTTACCGGAAAACTGACTTATGCCTACAACCAAAAATACCTGCTCGATTTCACCGCGGCGTACAACGGTTCAGACCGTTTCGAATCGAGCAAGCGTTTCCAATGGTTCCCAGCGGCCAGTATCGGTTGGAATATCAGCGAAGAAAACTTCTTTAAAAACAACATCAAGTTTGTAGATTTCTTTAAACTGAGGGCTTCTTATGGCTTAACCGGTAACGACAATATCGGCAGTAGCACCTACATTTACCAAAAATCATACGGTACAGGTGCCAGTGGAATTATCTTTGGCGAAACGCCACAGAGCTATGGCGGTATTGTAGAGCCTACTTTGGGTAATGCCAACATCACTTGGATGACCACGCAGGATTTTGATGCTGGTTTCGACTTGAAGCTCTTTGGGTCGAGGCTGTCTATTACTGCTGATTATTTCAAGAAAATCACCAAAGACATCTTAACCACACCGGGCCTAATTCCGAGTACTTTCGGGGCCTCGTTGCCGCCTTACAACTTGGGTAAGGTATCAAACAAGGGCTATGAACTAGACCTTACGTATAGAGACAAAATTGGCAAGGACTTTACCTTCTTCGTCAACTCTAACGTAACCTACGCCAAAAACAAAGTCGAATACAGGGATGAGCCAAATTACCTCTATCCATGGTTGGCTTCTACCGGTAAGCCGGTGGGTGCTGTTTTTCAATATACTTTTGATGGTTTTTACCAAAGCCTGAAAGACTTGTATACGGCACCAAGGGTGGCCTCTGCTACGCTATTGAACACAACCAATCTGGGCTCGGCTAAGTTTAAGGACCTGAACGGCGATGGAATTATCGATGCCAATGACAAAGGCTATATCGGCGATAACAACCCGAATTATACGGGTGGATTGAGTTTTGGCTTCTCTTACAAAGGCTTTGACGTATCTACCTTGTTCCAAGGCTCATTCAAGTACATCATCAATATGTACCGCGGCGGCGTAACCTACGCAAGGCCAGAACGCGTATCGGTGCCATGGAATGCCAGCAGATGGACGCCAGTTACCGCCGATTATGCTACTTTCCCAGATTTGGCGGGCGGCACGAATGGCTATGATGGCAATGGAACCAATTGGTCTACCTTGTGGTATGTTAAAGGCGATTACATCAGGTGGAAGCAATTCGAAATCGGCTATCGTTTTTCTACGGCTTTCAGCAAGAAGCTCCATGTAAACAACATCAGGGTATACGCCAACGGTTACAATATGGGCTTGATTTATACCAAGCTTCCATCATTCGTAGATCCTGAATCGGCGCTGAGTACATCGGTTGGCGAGTATCCGCAACAAAGGGTATTCAATTTCGGGATCCAGTTTGGGCTATAATTTTTAAATCTAAAGCAATGAAAAGTAAAATATTAGCAATAGCAGTAGTGGCCTCGGCTTCACTATGGGTTGTATCTTGTAAAAAAGGCGGTTCGCTGGATCCAAAGGTGGAGCCCCTTACCGAAGAAAAAGTATTTGCCGATAGCGCAATGACTTTTAACTTCCTCAACAATATCTATTGGAATACAGGTTTGGATATCCACCCTTACCGCAATACCATTGGCGGTGCTACGGGCACAGGCCCTGGCAGCAGCGATTGGAACGACGCTTTCGAAACCCTATCTACTAACGCCGCCAGTGGCTACTCTGGACAGGATGTTTTTTTAAAGGGAACTTCCAACTCGAGTTCGCATCCATTGTTAGCCATGTGGGCATTGCTGTATAGAAAGGTAAGGGCCGCCAATAAATTCATGGCCAACGTGCCTAATTCGCCAATTTCGGCCAGTCGTAAAAAGACTTTGGTTGCCGAAGCACGCTTCTTAAGAGCGTTCTATTACCAGATGCTTATCCGTTTTTATGGAGGCGTGCAGCTGGTGGGCGATGACGTGAGCGACGAATTCCCAACTTATGATTATAAACGCAACAGCTACAAGGAATGTGTAGATTACGTAGTTGCCGAATATGACAAAGCCGCTGCCGATTTGCCTTCGGCCACTGCTTTAGAGGCCATCAATTATGGCAGGGCAACTTCTGGAGCCTGCAAAGCCTTTAAGGCAAGGTTGTTGCTTACGGCGGCCAGTCCGTTGTTTAACGGCAGTCCGGCTACCACAGATGCCAATTTGTTGCCTCTGATCTGCTATTCGGCCAATTATGATGCCTCTTTATGGCAAAAAGCGGCCGATGCCTGTAAAGCGGTATTGGATTTGCCTGATTATGCTTTGGTAGTTGACAATGCTACGCAACCTGGCTATGGCTTTTGGAAAATGTTTACCAATGGACGTAAAAATACGGAGTTCATTTTTGCCTATAACATTGCTTTGGGTGCCGCTACCAGTAGTAGCTTTACCGAATCCAATGGTAACTTGGAAAGAGCTTGGTTCCCGCGTTCGATCAGCAACAATGGTGGCCAAACCTATATGAATCCGAGCCAAAATGTGGCCGAGGCCTTTGGGATGACCAACGGTAAGCTCATCGGCGAGAGCGGTTCAGGTTTTAATGCTTTGGATCCTTTTAAAAATCGCGATCCAAGGTTCTATTACTCGATCATTTACAATCAGGCTACCATGACCAGCAAAACCACTACGGCACAGGTAGCCATTAACATTTATTCAGACGCCGCAGGCAATCGTGTAGGCGATGGAATTGAGGCTTATTACACCAAAACCGGTTATTATACCCGTAAAATGTGTAACGACCGCATTCCATACAACAGCTTAACCGTTGATCGTTCTTTGCCAATCATGCGTTTGGCAGAAATGGTGTTGGGCTACGCCGAAGCCATAAACGAATTGGGGCAAACAGAAGCGGCGGTAACCGAATTGATTAAAATCAGAAGCCGCGGCGGGGTAGCAGCCGGTACAGATAACCGTTATGGCATCCCGGCAGGCATTAGCAAGGAAAACCTGCGTACGCTGATCCGCAACGAGTACCGTGTAGAGTTTTATGGCGAAGGCCACTGGTTTTATGATACGCGTAGATGGAAAACCGCCGAACAAACCGAAAACGAAGCCTTGAAACTGATTCGTGCCACCCAAAACCCAACGGGAAGCACTTATCCATTCAAATACCAGATCGAGAATCGTATTGTGACAAGATTTCTCGCCCCAGCCATGTATTTCGTGCCTATTCCGTTAAGCGAAATACTCAAGTCGAAAGACAAGCTGCTTCAAAATCCAGGATGGTAGAATAGCGCTATATAAACCGTGCATAGGCGGAAGAAATTCCGCTTATGCACTTTTAACCCATGTCTAAACCTAAAAAACCAAAAACATGAAAAAAATCATCCTCTCCGCTATTGCGGTATTGTTGTTGCTGGTTGGCGCAAACAGCCAAAGCCAGGCGCAAACCGTTTATTACAACCCCAATCCCTCTTTTAGTTTTTTTGTAGATCCCGGATTTCCGCCCTATGGCGATTATGCCTGGATATTGGCTCAAGACGATTCCTTTGAAGTAGCTGATGCCATTAACGGCGAATCGATAACCATTGTATACCGCATTTACCACAAAGATTACCCCACAGTAACTTCAGACAATATTACCCTCGAAAGTCCTTGGGGCGTTTTCTCCACCCGCGATTCGGCCAATCCGGCGCCGGGTTCGCTGCCTAATAACGGTACGCTAGACCTGTTTAACGACGGTGCCTATGATGTAGACAACAACCTGTTGCGTGTTGAAATCATCAGTGCCACGGGTACAGTTTCTGGCCAGCCTTATACCATTGTTCAACGTTAAAAACAAGCCTATTGCGCATATTCTACCAGCCTATCTAAACAGCAAGGAACAATTTGTTGACTATTTATTCATCAAAATCATTCTCTAAACCATGAAAACAAGAAAAACAAGTCAGCTTTTTTTAGCGTCGCTGCTTACGGGCGCGCTATTGATCAGTGCCTGCGAAAAGGCACAGGTAACCCCTGTAACCACCAATAACCTCAAGGTAGCCACCAAATCGACCCTGCCTACAGGCTATACTGTTCCAACTTTTGTAACCAACCCCAAAAACCTCAACATCGTGATGTTCGTGCCTACGGATAATCCGGCACTGAGCGACTATAAAACCCGTTTAACCGATCTGATGGTCCATTTTCAGAACTGGTTGCATACCGAAATGTCGCGCTATGGCTACGACAAATACATGGGCTTGGCCAAAGATACCAGCGGACTGGTTAAGTTTATTGAGATACCCGCCCAAGGACCACAGGCCGATTATCCTTACAGTTCGAGCATTTCGGCCAATAAGATCATCAACGAAGTGAACGCCTACAAAGCCACACATGCCAGCGAGTTTTCCAATTCGCAGCACATGCTTATTTTGTTGCCGCAACGTACCGATGCCAGTAGCGATGGCCAGCCGTTTTATGGCTATGGCAAATATTGCTTCGCCCTCGATAACAGCAATATGGCTGTGAGCAAAATTCCCAATCCGAGCTCAAATTACATTGGTGGCATGCTACACGAGCTGGGCCACGGCCTCAACCTGCCCCACGACCACGGCAAGTACACCACCGAGCAACCCACCTTGGGCACTTCGCTCATGTCTGATGGCAACGTAACCTTTAGCAAAGGCCAACCTACCTTCCTGACCGGTGTTGATGCGGCAATATTGAACCGAAACGAGGTATTTCAGGATCCTTTGCCAAGCGAAACACCTTATGGCAGTGCAACTACCACCATTAATGCCAACATGAGCTACAACAGCAGTACGCAGACTTTCAGTTTATTGGGCAATTTTACCAGCGATAAAACCGTAAGCGATATCTTGGTTTACCTCGATCCTAAGACAAGTGCCAGCGATGCTGATTACAATGCGGTAACCTGGCGCTTTGATCCTGGAGCCAGCAATACCTTAACGGGTACCATGGCCCTCAACGATTTGTATTACAAAAACAATGAGCCCTACGAGTTGCGAGTGAAGCTTTTGCTCAATAACGGTAGCACCATTTCAAAAGCTTATTCTTTCTCGTTTTCGGGAGGAGTGCCTCAGATTGGTGTAAACGGATCGGCCAAGTTTTACCAAAATGCCAGCTATGGAGGCTATGGCGTTTCGCTGCCGGTTGGCAATTATACTACAGCCGATTTGGTGAGCTTGGGAATCAGCAATAATGATATCTCGTCGGTTAATGTGGGCGTTGGTGTCAAAGTGATTTTATACGATGGCGACAACTTTACCGGAAGCAGTTTCGAGCTCACTTCGTCGAGCACTTACCTGTCAACATTTAACGACAAAGCTTCTTCTATCAAAGTAATAGCACTTTAATTAAATAAAATACCCCAGTGTTTAGGCACTGGGGTTTGAAATGAATAACTTTAGCATGCATAACCTATAAGACCTAGAAAAACATACATGACCTTCAAAAGAACAATATTCTTTTTTTGTAGCTTGCTTGTGCAGTTAACTATAGCTAAGGCACAAGCACCTGCGCCCGATTTAACCTGGTTCAGGGAAGCCAAATTCGGCCTCTTCTTGCACTGGGGCCTGTATTCGCAAACGGCTGGCGACTGGAATGGGCATCCTGCCAAAGGCGGCGAGCATTTTATGCTGTACGAACGCATCCCGGTAAAAACCTATACCACCATTGCCAACGACTTTAATCCGGTTAAATTCAATGCCGACGAATGGGTAAGGCAGGCCAAGGCCACAGGCATGAAGTATATTGTTTATACCACCAAACACCACGATGGCTTTGCCATGTATAATTCGGCCGTAAGCGATTACAACATCGTAAAACAAACGCCATTTAAAAAAGATCCACTGGCCGAATTGGCCGTGGCCTGCAAAAAATACGACATCAAACTCTGTTTGTATTACTCGCTGGGGCGCGATTGGGAAGACCCCGATGTGCCGACCAACTGGCCGGTAAAAGCAGGGCGAAGCAATACTTGGGATTATCCAAACGAAGATGCCAAGGTATTTAACCGTTATTTTGAGCGTAAGGTAAAACCTCAAATCAAGGAATTATTAAGCAATTACGGCCCGATAGGCGTGCTGTGGTTCGATACGCCCGAACTGATCAGCAAAAAAGAAAGCGCCGAATTGCGCGCACTGGTTGCCCAACTGCAACCACAATGTCTAGTAAACAGTCGCATTGGCGGAGGTTACGGCGATTTTTCCATTTCGGAACAGACCTTGGATGCTTCATCGAAAAAAGCCTGGGAAGCCTGCATCACCATTGGCAAAAACTGGGGCTATAGCCGTCACGATAGCACCTGGAAATCGGCTGAAATGCTGGTGCGCAACCTTATTGATGTAGTAGCCAACAACGGCAATCTCCTGCTCAACGTAGGGCCAATGGGCAATGGCGCCTTCCCCAATTGGGCTGTTAAAAGGCTTGATACCATTGGTGCTTGGATGAAAATCAACCAAGAAGCCATTACCGGAACCTCGCCTTTTCGCATACCAGCCGAAGGCTACAGCAAGGAAACGGCAAAAACCGACGATAAAAATACCATGAAGGATGCCGTACACGATGCTACGCCTAAATCTACCAAAGCCGACGTGTTTTTTACCACCAAAGGCAAAACCGTTTATGCCCTGCTCAGAAGCTGGAAAAGCCAGTCGGTATGGCTCAAAAGCCTCAATGGCATGCCCGTACAAGCCATTAGTTTATTGGGAAGCCGTAAAAAAATAACCTGGCAACAAACCACTGATGGAGTAGTTATTACGCTACCAGCAGATTTTTCGAAAACCAATCTTATTCCAATATACACCTTAAAAATAGACCTGAAATGAACAAAGTCCTCTGCACGATTTTTTTAGGCCTGCTGGGCCTGGGGCTAAGGGCACAGACACCGTTGGCCATTATTCCTTATCCAAAGCAGGTGGCGGTACAAACAGGCACATTCACTTTTGATCAAAAGACTACGATTTATGCCTTAAATGATGAACTGCAAAGCCAACAACAGTATTTGCGGCAGAGCCTTTTTCAGCTGTATGGTTTCAACTTTTACCAAAGCAAAGACAAAAAAGCATCGATTGTTTTAAAGCTCAGCGGCAAGCCTGGCGTTAAGGGTGCTTATCAGCTTACCATCAATCCTTCACAAATTGTGATTGAGGCACCAACCGTTAATGGTGTATTTAACGGCATCCAATCCCTGTTGCAGCTGCTGCGCGGTGCCGGCGAATTTAAAAACGGACTAAAAATCCCATCATTATCAATTAAAGACGAGCCGCTGTACCAATGGCGCGGTTTTATGCTCGACGAATCAAGGCATTTCTTTGGCAAAAAGAAGGTAAAAGCCTTGCTCGATTGGATGGCGCTGTATAAGCTCAACCGTTTCCATTGGCATTTAACCGATGAGCCGGCTTGGCGCTTGGCCATCAAAAAATATCCGATGCTCACCTTAATTGGAGGCATTGGCACTTACACCGATCCCAACGAGCCGGCTCAATATTACAGCCAGGCCGATATTGAAGAAATTATAGCCTACGCGGCTGCACGTTTTATTGAGGTGATCCCCGAAATTGATATGCCTGGGCATGCTACGGCGGCCAACAGGGCTTATCCGGCCTTTACCGGTGGCGGTTCTAAAGACCATCCGGAATTTACCTTTAATCCCGGCAAGGAAAAAACCTACGCCTATTTGGCCAACATCCTGCAAGAAACGCAATTGCTGTTTCCTTCAAACCTCATTCATTTGGGTGGTGATGAAGTGAGCTTTGGCAACGAAAAATGGAATGCCGATAGTGGCATTACCGCCTTAAAACAGCAACAAGGTTTGGCCAATAACCTGGCTGTAGAGCGCTATTTTATGAAACGCATGGCCGATTCGGTTTTTGCCATGAATGGCAAAGTGGCGGTGTGGGACGAAATGGTTGATGCCGGTTTGCCCGTGGATAATACCGTTATCTTTTGGTGGCGCCACGATAAGCCTGTCCAGTTGGAACAAGCGCTGGATAAAGGCTACGCCACCGTGCTCTGTCCGAGATTGCCGCTGTATTTTGATTTTGTGCAAGACAAAAGCCATCAGCATGGCCGCAAATGGGATGGCAAATTCAACGACCTGCTTTCCGTATATCATTTTGATGTAGCTGGCCTTACCAGCAAATCAACGGCATCTGTTTTGGGCTTGCAGGCTAACCTCTGGACAGAAACCGTTCAGAACGAACAACGTTTCGATTATTTGGTGTTTCCGCGTTTGGCAGCTTTGGCCGCGGCGGCTTGGACGGCGCCAGCCTCTAGAAATGACGAACAATTTCTAGATCAGGTAAAAATCCATATCGATTGGTATAAAAAAGCAGGATTGAACTTTTACAATCCTTTTAATCCAACACAAACCCCGGAGCCGGCCAGCAAACGCAGGCTGCCCCTAAATTATAAAGACTAATGAGAAGATGGCTTTTTTTGATCTGCCTATCAGCCAGCGGTTTTTTTGCTAAAGCCCAGCGCCTCAATTGGGCTTCGTTTATGGACCAACAGGCCATGCAATGGGATGCCATTGGCCGTAACTATTACAGCGGTGCCCTGTTGGGCAATGGCCTGCTCGGTGTTAACATTTATCAGCCCGAAAAAGAAGCCCTGCGTTTTGCCATTGGTCGCAGCGATGTAACCGACAACCGCGTAGCGCAATACCCGGAAGCGAGCAAGCTTTACACGCAGGCCCGTTTGCCCATTGGCTATTTTAAACTCGTAACCAAAGGACGCATTTTAACTGCTACCGCCAAGCTCGATATTTACACGGCAAAGGCCGAAGGAAAACTGACGACCGACTCGGGCGAAGTCCAGTTTATGGCCTATGTATCGGCCGTAAAAGATGTGATTACCATCGATTTGCAGGGCAGGGGCAAAGAACAGCCACGCTTGGAGTTTGTACCCGAGCCAAGCATCAGTCCGCGCTTTTTGCAGAGCTATCCCAAAGACAAGCCTGCAGATTTTGCGCCAAATCCACCTATCGAAAAAACAACGAATAACAGGTTCACCATTTATCATCAAGCTTTGCTTAATGGTGGCGGCTATTCAACCGTTTATCAAACTATTTCCGATAATCAACACGCTCAGACCATGATCAGTATTGGCTATGATGAAGACAACAGCAGGGATGAGACAGCCCTAGCGCAGCAAAACCTAATCGACTTCCAAAAAAGCGGTGCCAATTTTGCCGAACACGAAAAATGGTGGCGCAATTATTACCCTAAAAGTTTTGTTTCGGTGCCCGATAAGCGCATGGAAACCTTTTACTGGGCACAATTGTACAAACTGGCCGCTTTAACGCGTCCAACCAAGCCCATGATCGATTTGATGGGCCCTTGGACCAATCCTACGCCGTGGCCTGCCATTTGGTGGAATTTGAATACGCAACTTACTTATTCGCCCCTGTTCACTTCCAACCATGTAGAACTGGCCGAGCCTTTGTTCGACGCCCTCAACCGCTATCAGAACAACCTGATTGAAAACGCACCCAAGGCTTGGCAAAACGATGCGGCGGCCATCGGCAGGTCGTCGTCTTACAATCTGGTCAGCAAAATAAGCGAAGCCGAAATAGAAAAAGGAAGCTTTGAATCGGCAAACCTCACCTGGACGCTTTTTTATTACTACCAGTATTATTTGTATACTGGCGATCGGGCTACGCTGAAAGATAAAATCTACCCCTTGCTCAAAAGGAGCACTAATTTCTTGATCCATGTATTAAAAAAAGACGAGCAGGGCATTTACCATTTGCGAGAATCGTTTTCGCCCGAATATAAAAGCGCCGTAGATGCCAATTATGGTTTGGCTTCTTTAAATTGGGCGCTAAATACGCTCCTGGCGATTAACAACGAACTCGGCTTGAAAGACAAGGATGCTGCCAAATGGCAAGAAATCAAAGCCAAGCTGGCCCCATATCCGCAAAACGAAACCGGTTTCATGATTGGAAAAGATGTAGCCTTAGAAAGTTCGCATCGCCATTATTCGCACTTGATGATGATTTATCCCTATCATTTGGTGAACTGGGATCAGCCAGGAAGCCATGAGGTGATTGAAAAATCCATCCAGCACTGGCTGTCGCTAAAGGGAGCCCTGCAGGGTTACACCTTTACGGGTGCCGCATCGATGTACGCCAGCATGGGCAAAGGCGATTTGGCTTACGATATGCTTAACCAGCTCTTCGACAAATACATCAGGCCGAATACGCTTTACGAAGAATCGGGTCCGGTAATCGAAACTCCTTTATCGGCTTTGACTTCGGTGCAGGAAATGCTGCTCCAATCGTGGGGCGGTAAGATCCGGGTTTTCCCGGCCATCCCTACTACTTGGAAAAATGCGGCATTTGACCAGTTGCTGGCCGTAGGCGCCTTTGAGGTATCGGCCAAGCTAGAAAACGGGAAGACCACCTACATCAAGATCAAAAGCAAAATTGGCGGTACTTGTATCCTGCAAACTACGCTCAAACCTCTGGTGGTAAAAAGCGACAAAGGCAAAACGCCAACATTGAAGCAAACACAGGTTGAGGGCAAGCAGTTGCTTGTTTTCGAAACCGAGCCTGGCCAAACCATCGAATTTTTCGCCTCTAAAGATACCAACAAAATGATTTTCCCTGTAGCCTACGAGTTTTACAAAGACTGGCAATGGGGATTGAACAAAGGCAAAACCAAATAAACAGCACATCTGAAAATTTATATGAAAACAACACATCAACTTCGAAAACTAAAATTAGCGTGTCTTTTGGCACTGGCAACGGGCGGAGGTACGGCCATGGCCCAGCAAGCTGCTGCGGTTAAAACCGACACCATTCCGCTAAAATATGGCGCTCATCGTACGGGCAACAGAAACGATGCCGAAATGGAACGCTGGCGCGACTACGGCTTGGGACAGTTTATCCACTGGGGCGTTTATGCCATTCCGGGTGGCCATTGGGAAGGCAAAAGCTATAACGGTGCAGCCGAATGGATCAGGTCTTGGGGAGGCAACGGCGCGCCGGCCAACTGGAAAGAAACTTACGACAACCTGTACAAACAGTTTAATCCAACCGATTTTGATGCTAAAAAATGGGCCAAGCAAGCCAAGGCCATGGGGGCAAAATATTTGATTTTTACCACCAAGCACCACGATGGCTTTTGTTTGTGGCCGAGCAAGTACACCGAATACACCATTAAAAACACCCCATACAAAAAGGATATCGTAAAACAGGTGGTTGATGCCTACAATGCCGAAGGAATTGACGTGTACCTGTACTTTTCAATCATCGACTGGAACCATCCCGGCTATCGCAGTGCGGCGCCAAAAACCGAAAAAGACAGCCTGGCTTACGAAGATTTTAAACAGTTTACCAAAAACCAATTGCTCGAACTGCTCGAAAGATATCCAACTACCAAGGGCTTTTGGTTTGATGGCACTTGGGACCAGGCCTGGATTAAGCAAGCAGGTTTTACCGATGCCTTGGAAAAAGAGCTGCGTAAAATCCACCCAGGCCTCATCATTGGCAGCCGTTTCAGGGCCGACGAGAATGGCAAGCGCCATTTTGATAGCAACAATAAACTGATGGGCGATTACGAACAGGGCTGGGAGCGCAAATTGCCAGCCAGTTATGATGTGGTAGCCGGCAGAGATTGGGATTGCGTAATGACCATTCCGCCAAACCAATGGGGCTACAATTCCGACTGGAAATCATCATACGTTAAAACCGCTTCCGATTTGAGCCAGATGCTGATGCAGGCCGTTTCGATGAATGGCAACCTGGTGATCAACTTTGGTCCCGATGGTAAAGGCAACATCAGACCCGAAGAAGGCAACATTGCGCAGCAATTGGGGCAATGGGTAAGCCAAAGTGGCGAAGCCATTTATGGTACACGCTATGCCGGTTTGCCAAAACCTGATTATGGCTATTACACCAAAAAAGGCCAGCAGCTCTTTTTAACCGTATTCAATCAGCCAGTCAATAAGGTGTTGCGCCTGGCTATTCCGCGCGATTATGCCGACGAACCTAAACAAGTGACCGTTGCGGGTAAAAAACTGGAGGTAAAACGTATTGACATGGGCATGGATCGCGATAAAAACCTGTACTACGATGTGATATTGCCTAATGATTTCAATCCTAAGCAACCTTATGTCATAACCATCGACATGGAAAAAGCCAACAAAAAGCAAAGCACTTTCGGCGACGCCAAAACCTAGATCCTATACATTAATTGCAACTACTACAAAAATGATAAAAAGAATAAATTTAATACTCCTGTTGGTTATTGCTTTGTCGCCAAGTTTTGCACAGGTAAAAGACAAGGCCATGGCCAATCTGATAGACAGGCAATTTAAGCTGGCGCAGCAACAGTACCAATTGTTGGGCCAAAACACACCGGCCACACGCATGCCCAAAACCTATTATGCCGCTAAAAACAAATGGGAAAGCAGCGATACGCAATGGTGGTGCAGCGGTTTCTATCCAGGAAGCCTACTTTATATTTATGAGTATACCAAAGATACCGCCACTTTAAGTGAAGCCAAAAAAAGGTTGGCTGTGCTCGAAAAGGAAAAGCACTATACCGGCAATCACGATTTGGGTTTTATGATGTACTGCAGCTTTGGCAATGCCTATCGCATTACCCATAATCCGCTTTACAGGCCAACACTCGATACGGCGGCGGCCTCGTTGGTTACCCGCTACAGGCCCGATGCTAAAGTAATCCAGTCGTGGAATGCAAGCAAAACCTGGAAAGGCCCCGTAATTATCGACAACATGATGAATCTCGAGCTGTTGCTGTGGGTAAGCCAAAATGGTGGCGATAAAAAATTGAGGCAAATTGCGCTGAACCATGCCGATGCCACGCTCAAAAACCATTTCCGTAAAGATTACAGCTCTTATCACGTAGTGGATTACGACATGAGCAACGGCAATGTGGTGAAAAAAGCAACCGCTCAGGGCGCTGCCGACGAATCAGCTTGGGCTAGGGGACAGGCCTGGGGCTTGTATGGCTACACCATGATGTACCGTTTTACCAAAGACAAACGTTACCTGGAACAAGCCAAGCATATCGCCGATTTTATCCTCAAAAATCCTGCTTTGCCTGCCGATGGTATTCCGTATTGGGATTTTAACGCACCCAATATTCCGAATACTTACCGCGATGCTTCGGCGGGAGCAATCATTGCATCGGCATTGCTGGAATTGGGGCAATACAGCAATAAAAAGGAACAGGCTTTTTATCTGGCAAATGCCAAAAAGATGTTGGTATCCCTTTCAGGCGAAGAGTATACCGCCAAAGCTGGCACTAATGGTGGCTTTTTGTTGAAACACAGCGTGGGTGCATTGCCTTCAAAATCGGAAGTTGATGTACCTTTAACCTATGCCGACTATTACTATTTAGAGGCACTTTTAAGATATAAGAACTGGTATTTATAATATGGAAAGAAGAAATTTTATTGGAACGCTCTCGTTTTCGGGCTTGTTGGCGTTCATGAGTCCGACTAAAATCATGGCCAGCGAGGCTGTGGGCATAGAAAAAGCAATTAAACCTACCGACGATAGGACCTACTGGTACCAGTTGCTTTATAAAATCGCCTATCCGGTGGTGGCCAATTTGGCCGAGGGCAAACTGAAGCAGAACATGGTGGTAGTTAAATCGCCCACCTTCGATTCGCGATCGGCAAGCGTTACCTATTTAGAGGCCGTGGGCCGTACCTATGCCGGTATTGCGCCTTGGCTGGCTTTGCCCGATGATGATACCGCAGAAGGAAAACAACGCAAAAAAATGAGGGACTTGGCCGTTCAGGGATTAGACAGCTGTTTTGCATCCAACAGTCCAGATCAGCTCAATTTTGAAAAAGACTATCAGCCCATTGTCGATTCGGCTTATTTGGCACAAACGTTTTTGCGTGCTCCAGAAGCTCTGTGGAAACCGTTAAAGCCAGCTACCAAACAGGCAATTGTGGCCGCGTTCAAATCGTTGCGCAACCGCAAGCCTTTTAACAACAACTGGCTTTTGTTTGGCTCGATAACCGAAGCGTTTTTAATGTCGATAGGTGAGCAATACGACGAAGCGCGCTTAAAGCAAGGCGTAACCAAGCTTAACGAATGGTACAAGGGCGATGGTTGGTATGGCGACGGACCAAATTTGGCGTTCGATTACTATAATTCGTTCGTAATCCACCCCATGATGGTCGACACCGTAGCCGTAATGCTGGCGCATGGCATGGCCACGCAGGCACAGTACGATTTGGCATTGAAAAGAATGCAACGCTATGGTGTAGGCCAGGAGCGGATGATTTCGCCGGAAGGAACTTTCCCGCCAATCGGCCGATCTATCACCTACAGAACAGGCAGTTTTCAGGCTTTGAGCCAACTGGCCTTGATGAAAAAATTGCCTCAAGACATCAAGCCTGCCCAGGTACGTTGTGCACTGACCAAGGTAAAACAGAACATGTACGAAACCAAAGGCACTTTCGATAACAAAGGCTGGTTGCAACTGGGCTTTTGTGGCAGCGACCCGAACATTGCCGATTACTATACCTCTACAGGCAGTTTGTACATGGCTACCTTGTCTTTCCTGCCTTTGGGCCTGCCGGCCTCCGATCCTTTCTGGGCCGATCCGGCAACCGATTGGACTGCTAAAAAAGCCTGGAAAGGCGAACATTTCCCTAAAGATTACCACGTAGATTTTTAGTCTTTTTTTCAATAGTTATAGGTTAAGCCGCTTTATGAGAGTAAAGCGGTTTTTTGTTTTTGTCGATTGATACGAGCCGTCTTTTGCATTATCTTTAGCTATGATCTCTAGTGGCGAACTTTTAGAAATTTCTTTTGGCAAAGCGTACGGGACAAGTACCCAATATCCGTTTAATCTACCTTTTTTAAAGAATATGGATAAGCTAAAAATACATCCCGAAGTCACGTTTTTCATAGGCGAGAACGGTATGGGCAAATCTACTTTGATTGAGGCCATTGCCGTTGCATCGGGCTTTAATGCCGAAGGAGGCAGCAAGAACTTTAATTTTGGCACGAGGGCATCGCACTCGTCGCTTCACCAATATATCCGTACGGTTAGGGGGGTAAAACGCCATACCGATGGTTTTTTTCTAAGAAGCGAAAGCTTTTTTAACGTAGCCACCCAGATTGAAAAACTTGATGAAGATGAAACGGAAAACAACCTTCCCAAAATCATGGATTCTTATGGTGGCGTATCGCTGCATGAACTTTCACATGGCGAGTCGTTTTGGGCCTTATTTGTGAACAGGTTTGGCGGTAATGGCTTTTACATTCTTGATGAGCCGGAGTCGGCGCTTTCGCCAAGTCGTCAGCTTGCTATGCTCTACAAAATACATCAGCTAATTGCCTCGGGCTCGCAATTCATCATTGCAACGCACTCGCCCATACTTATTGCCTACCCCAATGCCCTAGTTTACGAGCTAGGGCCAAATGGATTGCAGGCTAGAAACTATAAAGACACCGAGCTCTTTAAAACCTATGCAGATTTTATGAAAGACAGCGATGGGCATGTAAGGCAACTGTTAAAAGATGAGACAAATTTTGATTAACCAAAATATCATCTTCGTCTTGTGCCATCAGGCATTTAGTGTTATTATTGTATCAAAATCTCACAAATGAAAAAAATAACGCTTTTAGCATTAATTACCATTAGTGCTTTCCCGCTACTGCTGTCGTCTTGCAAATCGTCTGATGTTGAGGAAGATCCAAAAGGATGTAACTACAAACTGGATATCGCCTACAAATGGTATAACACCTATACCACGATTGATACGTACAGCGATGAAAACAGGACCAAAAAAACCGAAACCTCAATCGTTTCTCCGGTTGGTTTTCTGAAGATCGATCCAAATGGCACCTATGAAATCGTAAACGACGACGTGGCGCAAATAGGAACCTGGGAAATAAACAAAGAAACCTGCCGATTGGTGCTGGGCGATAAGGCCATAACCGCGGTAGCTGTACAATACGATATCCTCAACCTTTCGACCAAAGAATTGGTGGTGAAAAGAGCAAAAGGAACAAAGGTTTATACCGAACATTACAGAACGGCAAACTGCCCTAGCAATACCGAGCTGTCTAAACAATGGGATAATAGGAAGACCTTTTATTTTCAGTACAATTCGTCAACCAATACCATTAACAACCCTTATTTGGTTTATCCGGTTGGCTACTTTAAGCTAAATACAGATTTTACCTACAACGTATGGAGCGATGGCGTACCTCTCAACGGTTCTTGGAAATTAGGACAGCCGTATTGTCTGCTAGACCTCGATTTGGGCAAGCAGAATGCCAGGTCGTTTGAGGTGGTTAAGCTAACTACAGATTCGTTGGTGATCTGGCGCAAAGATGCCAATACCTCGCTGGCCTATCTGCAATATTATTTAAAACATTAGCCCTAGCTTTGGCTACCAGTAAAACCCGTACAGCTTTGTATGGGTTTTTTTGTTGTTCGAAAAATCAATTCCCCACCAGGAGAGGATGACAATAAACAATAGAGAAATCGCTCCCAAAGCAAACAGTAATGAAGAATTTACGAAAATGTTGGAGAGCCGGTTTTATGCCTATATCGTTGTAAATACGGCCGAGGAGCCCGATTATTTTTGCTAAAACGTTTTTCTTTGGTGTTTTTATAAGCCAAACTCGGTGGCAGGCTTTGGTTTTTGTACGGGGTTTTGCCATCTTCGCACATACGTTAACTCTCACATGATGTCCGCTAAAGTGTATGCCCTGATGCTGTTATTGCTGGTGGGGCTCTATGCTTGCTCACCAAATTCAACGCCAGGCAACAGCAATGCCGAGGCCGGCGCGCCTATGACCGGCAAGGCTATGGAACTTTCCTCCGTCATTGTAGACAGCCTGAAGAAACTTTTTGCTATTGCCGATACCTTGCAACGTACCTACAACGAAAACGATTCGGTTAACAAAGTCGATGAGGTTAATGAAGCCATCGCGATAACTTTAACCGCCATTCTTAACGATCACAAAATTACCCGACAAAATATGGATAGCCTCTTGAAGGCCCCCGGCTTGGGTATTGTGCATGCCGACGATAAGAAGCTATGGCTGTTTACCTGGTTCGAGAATACGGGAGGTAGTTTCAAGAGCAATATCAATATGATCTATGCTAAAACGGCTTCGGGTCAGACCATGATAACCAGCGATGGTCGCGTTGGAAACCAAGAGGAAAACCTTTTCCCTTCATCTGGAGCATGGTTCGAAAAGATTTACAAACTAAAATCTAAAAAAGAACTTTACTTGTGCATTGGTTCTGGCATTGGCTGCAATACCTGTATGTTTCAAACGGCGGTGGTGGTAGAGCTGTTGCCCGATGGCATAAATTTTAATTACGAGGCCTTTGAACCTCCTGGCGAAGAAGTAGGTACCTATGGCGAAAATGGCCCCTCGTGTTTGACCATCGGTGCAGCAAACGAAGACATAGAGGAGTTTTCCTTCGATCCCAAAACCCAAATCCTAACCATTGCGTACCTAACCGACGAAATTACACCCATACCAAGTGGCGAAGGAGAAAAACAGCGTAGAATTGTCAGGAAACTGGTCTTCAATGGCAAGCGTTTTGTAGGAAATGCCTTCCAATAAAAGCATAAGTCGATAGTAGCAAGCAGCGGTTATCTATTTTTTTCTTACTTTTGCCTACCACAAACAAAAAATACATCAATGTAGGATTGAATTTCTTTCACGAAAAATAAACAAGGCATGCCCTCGGCTAGCCTTTGTATTTGTTCACGTTTAAAAGAAAGGAATTTATGCTTACGCTTCAAGATGTAGTTTATGCACATCCAAATCAAGATATATTGTTCGATGGGTTAAGCCTCATCGTTAACAAACACGACAAAATTGCCCTCGTAGGCAACAATGGTACCGGTAAGTCTACGTTATTGCAAATTTTGGCTGGTCGCCTCTCGCCAACCGGCGGACATATTCAGGTGCAGGGCGAGCCTTATTTGGTGCCCCAGGTTTTCGGACAGTTTAACCAGTACAGCGTAGCTGCAGCCTTGGGCATTGCCCAAAAGTTGGAAGCGCTGCAACAGATTTTAGCTGGCGAAGCGACGGAAGAAAACCTCAATCTGCTCGATAACGACTGGACCTTGGAAGAACGTTGCCAAATGGCTCTTGCCCGCTGGGAGCTGAGCGATATTGACCTAAGCCAAAAAATGGAAACACTAAGTGGCGGCCAAAAAACAAAAGTCTTTTTGGCTGGTATAGAGGTGCATCGCCCTGAATTGGTCTTGCTCGATGAGCCCAGCAATCATTTAGACGCCAAAAGTCGCAACCTGCTTTATGAGTACATACAGTCTACTAAAAATGCGCTGGTGGTGGTGAGCCATGATAGGGCCCTGCTTAAGCTGTTGCACACGGTTTGCGAATTAAATAGACACGGCCTTACCGTGTATGGAGGCCATTACGATTTTTATGCCGAACAAAAGGATTTGGCCAGTAATGCCTTTGCTCAAGATGTAAAGAACAAGGAAAAAGCCCTGCGCAAAGCCAAAGAAATTGAACGGGAAGCTTTAGAACGGCAACAGAAACTAGATGCCCGAGGCAAGAAAAAGCAAGAGAAAGCGGGAATGCCCACCATTGTGATGAACGGCTTACGTAACAGTGCCGAAAGGAGCACCGCACAAATGAAAGGCATACACGCCGAAAAGGTGGGCGCTATTAGACAAGAACTGCAGCAGTTGCGCCAAAGTCAGCCACAAACCGACAAAATGAAGCTTGATTTAGACCATGCAGGTTTGCATAAAGGCAAAACGTTGCTAAAGGCCCAATCAGTTAACCTGAACCGTAACGGTCAGTGGCTATGGAACGAACCCATTAATTTGCAACTCAATAGTGGCGACCGTATGGCCATTAAGGGTAGTAATGGCTCGGGGAAAACCACCCTGATTAGACTGGTTCTGGGAGAACTGCAGCCAGAGCAAGGCACCCTAGAAAGAACGCCGATAAAAGCCATTTACATAGATCAGGACTATTCGCTCATCAACAACGAACTGAGCGTATACGAACAGGCGCAGTATTTTAATACGGGTCTGTTGCAAGAACATGAAATCAAAATTCGCCTCAACCGTTTCCTGTTTGGCAAAAACGACTGGGATAAGCCTTGCCTGGCCTTAAGCGGTGGCGAAAAAATGCGACTGATGCTCTGTGCCCTGACTATTGCCCAACAGGCGCCCGATTTGATTGTGCTAGATGAGCCCACCAATAACCTCGACCTGCAGAACATCGCCATTTTAACAACAGCCATCAACGAATATAACGGGACTTTGCTGGTAGTATCGCATGATGAATATTTTTTGGAACAGGTAAATGTAGCCGAAACGGTCCAGTTGTAGGGGTGCTGTTTAAGTTGCCGGAGATAGGTGAACACTCTTGGCGTTTAAGCGTAAAATACCCAGTTTTAGGTATTGAGCTCGGCTTGGGCATTGTCTAGTTTTGAGTGGGATTTCAGCTAAATCATCTCGTCACTTAAAACTAAAACAATGAAAAGGATTTTTGTATTTCTTTTGGTCGCATTAGCTTCTACGGCATGGGCACAACAGAAAAAGGTTGTTAAACCAGCAGCCAAACCTATGGCCGCAAAGTATGGAGCCCTAGCGGTAGACAGAAGCAATGGCTTTTACTATGGATGGTCTTATGATCAGTCGAGCTTGGCCGGTGCAGAAAGCAGAGCGGTTGACGAATGTGCCAAAAAAGGTGGAAACTGCACGGTAGTGCTTTCTTTTGCTGGAGCGGGCTGTGCGGCTTATCGAACTATCGATGGCGAAGTGGGAACGGCCTTTGGCTGGGGGCTGGCCAAAACCAAAGAACAGGCCGATGCCATTGCAACTGCCGAATGCCTGAAAAGAAGCCTGGGCAAAACTCCAAGCAACTTTGTGTGGACCTGTAATTCGCAGAATGCCGGTACCTTAAAAGAAATCTACAATGCCAACGAAGAAATCGCCTCGCCAATAACTATAGGCAATCAGGTTTGGATGAACAAAAACTTGGATGTAGGCAAATTTAGAAACGGTGATCCCATTACAGAAGCCAAAACACCCGAAGAATGGGAGCGTTTATCGTCTGATGAAAGCAGACAACCGGCTTGGTGCTATTATAACTTCGATCCTGCTAACGCGGCCAAATATGGCAGGCTTTACAATTTTTACGCGGTGGCCGACAAAAGAGGGCTGGCTCCTGCAGGCTGGCATATCCCCAGCAAGGCCGAGTATGAAACGCTTATTAATCATGTGGGTGGAGAATATACCGCCAGTAAAAAACTGAGAAGCAAAACGGGTTTTAAGAATGGCAACAATGGGACGAACGAAAGCGGATTCAATATTCAGCCAGCAGGCTTTAGGGGCGGTTATGCCAAAAGTGGCTTTAGTTGGATTGGCGAGAGCTTCCTAATCTGGTCTTCCAGCGTCAAAGACGAATACCAATGCCATTATTTGGCCTACAATCGCGATAAGGACTTTATTTATGTTGGCGCCTGGAGCAGAGACAATGGCTTTTCAGTACGTTTAATTAAAAATAAGGGCTAGTGGGTGTTTTTAAGGATAATCCCGCAGGGCAACAAGCCTTGTGGGATTTTTTATGCCTAATCTTGCCTTTCCTTGATCAGCACGAGTGCCCTTTGCAAAAAGCTTTTCATCTTCAGCTGTTCTTCTACCTCTAAAATGGCCTGCATCAGGTTGTTTTGGGTGTCGATCAAGTCGGCGGTGGCTGCGGTAATCACTTCCCAAGCAGGGCCCATTTGGTCAATCAGTTGTTGGCCCTTGGCGCTTAATTGCAACAGTCGCTTGCGTTCGTCGGCTTTGTCTTTTTTAGAGCGGATGATTTTCTCTTTTTCAAGTTCTTTGAGCAAAGTAATGGTCGATGGGTGGGTATAACCGATCTCATTGGCGATTTCTACCACGCTCAACACGTTCTTTTTGTGCAACACGTAAATAACCGGAAACCACTTGGGCTCAAAACTGATGCCCATTTCCCTGTAAATTTCGAGCCCGTCTTTGCGGATGCGGTCGCTGAGGCGCTGGAGCCTTGTGGAGATGGCTAGAATACCGGCCTCGTCTATTACATTCATGCTTGCTTTTTTAAGTCCAGGTGATAAAAAAGGTTGTCTACCTGCATTCTCGGAAAATAGGATGGCAAATCAGCAGCTTCGATTTGCTGAAAGCCGTTACGTTCGTAAAAACGCTGGGCCGCATTCATCTGTGCTATCGTTCCGAGGTAAATATCTGTAATATTTTTGGCTTCGCAATAGGCCATAAGCTGGTTCAGCAGTTGCTGGGCTATGCTTTTCTCCTTGCCACGAAATTCTTGCTTGACAAACATTTTTCGGATGGCGCCCGCCTGATGGCCAATGGCAATCAATGCAATGGTGCCTACCAGCTCATCTTGGTGAAATGCACCCCAAAAATTGCCACCAGGCTGTTGGTAGTAGGTTTCGATATCCAACAAATCGGGCTGGTCGTTAACGGTAATGGCTACGTTAAATTCCTCTTGTTGTATAGGCAAAATGAGGCCGACAACCTGGTTGCCAAAGCCGTTGTTTAAAGGTTTGATCAGTTCTGTTGCTTTCATGATACAAATATATGTAGTTAACTACGTATATTTAAATATAAATTGTCAATTTTTTCTGACTGCCTTAAAATCGACTGGGTTTTGATGGAGGGATTCTGTTTGTTGCTGGTCATTATAGCAAGAAACGGGCGGTGTCACCACAGCTTTTTGGTATCTTTACCTTATGGAATATTTGTTAGACAATCCCATCTATCATGCCTTAAATTCGGCACATGGCCAATTTGCAAAAGGAACTGAAAACGTAAAGTTTTATGAAGAGGATATCGCTTCTTTTGCCGGCCTAAAACACAACAGCGAGCAAGAGTTTGATGAATTATACCACCTGAGCGAAACGGGAAGTACTTATGTGGTTTTTAGCCCCGTGCAATTAACCATCCATGAAAAATGGAAAGTAATTGCCCATATCGATATGTTCCAGTTCGTTTATGAAGCCAAGGAGGCTCCCGCGGGAAACGAAAGTGATTTAATCAATCTCAATCAGCAGCACGTAGCCGAGATGATGGCTTTGGTAGAACTGACAAAGCCCGGACCATTTAGGCAACGCACCATCGAATTGGGCAATTACACTGGTATTTTCGAGAACGAAAAACTGGTTGCCATGGCCGGACATCGCTTTAACCCCACACCTTACACCGAAGTAAGCGCAGTGTGTACCCATCCCGATTATTTGGGTAAAGGCTATGCCTATGAGCTCATCCGCGAACAGATCAAAAGAATATTGGTCAAAGGCGAAATCCCTTTCCTGCATGTAAGAAACGATAATGCCGGAGCCATTAAGCTCTACGAAAAACTGGGCTTTCGCAACAGAGGCGATATGTACGCCTATGTCATCAGGAAAGAAGTCAATTAGCAACAGATAAAAAAAAGCCGAGCATTAGCCCGGCTTTTTTAACAAATAAATCATGCGGTCGATTAGCGGAGCTTTAATTCTTTGCCGGCAATATCTTCCCAACGGTAATAGTGGAAAGTTTTGTCGTCGCTCATGGCCACAAACAAGCCATGCTTGAAGGTGTCGTTCAATGGCATGTTGACCACTTCAGAGCCATCGCTTTGGCGTGCCTGTACATCGGCTATTTTGAGCAGTTTATGCTCGAAAGGATTTTTGCTGGTTCCCTCTCTGCTAAAAATCTGAAAACGATTGGCGCCTTGGTCAGATACGAGGATGTAGCCCATGCTATCGGTCAGTTTGTAAATAGAAATGCCTTCATGGTCGGCCTGAAAGCCCGTAGTGCCAAAAATAGCCAGTTGTTTGTCGCCTTTGGCCGGGTCGGCATAATATTGACGAACACCGGTTTGCTCGTCTGAGTAGTAAACATAACCCAATTCGTTGTCTACCGCAATGGCTTCGATTTCTTTTTTGCCACTGTACTCGCCAAATTTGCGCACTAAAGTAGCCTTTACATTGCCGGTTCCATCATCTGCCAACAGGTATTGCCAAAGGTAGCCACCAGTTTTTGGACCATTCTTACGACCTACAATGGCGTACATTTTGCCGTCTTTGCTGGTGTAGATGGCAATGCCCATCAAATCGCGGTATTCTGGACCGGTTTCACCTATAAAAACATCAATCCCACCTTTGTCTACCGGTTTCATATCGGGCAACGAAAAGATGCGCAACTTGTGGGTCATGCGTTCGGTCGCAATGGCAATATCGGTAGGCTTGCCGTTCAATAACAGGCCGTAGGCCAAATCAACATTGTTGGGTCTTTTTAGTCCCCTTACTACTTTATCGGCTATGATTTTGCCCTTCAGGTCGAAAACATAAAGCGCGCCGTCTGCATCTTTATCGGTTCCGATGATCAAGCTTTGCGAAGGATCGGCCTTGTTGATCCAGATGGCAGGATCGTCGGTATCATATTTAACAGGCTCGGTAATGATAACCGGCTTAATGCTGTTGGTCGTATCGGTATTGTTGTTGGCATTGCAGGCGGCCAAAAGCAGCAAAGCCAGCCATGCAGTACAGTTCAGTTTGTTCAAATTCATTGGTTAGAGTTTAATGCCATAAGCACCTACAAAGGTAGAAGGCTCTGGAGATACATAAGTAATGCCATTGGCAGTGGTAAGGCCTGCCTTATGGTGACGCGTAAAATTGGTAGTTCCCTTGTTCAGGGCAGGCGAGTTTCCTTGCAGGTGGAAATCCCAAGCGGTATTGAAATCGGAGTTGCTTACCGAATTGTTAAGCGGGTAGTTGACGAACTTCGGATCATTGTCGCCGGCTTTGGTGCCGATTACATCGTTGGTGCCGGCAACAATGTCGTTGCTGCCTGGCTGAAATTGGTTTACCGTCGTTTGGTCATAGCCGTAATACCAGTTGTTGGTGTATACCGAACGCTTGTCTTCCGGATTTTTAGGGTCTCTTTTTACACCAAAACGCGTATTGGCAAACAGGTTGTTGTACAGGTCAGCACGGACGGTGCTTTCTAGCCAAACCGAACCGCCTTTGGCAGTAGGCCTGCGCCAGCCGGTGTTTACCATGGTATTGTTGTAGGCAATGATATAAGCCTGCGGTGTTCTGTCGCCACTGTTAGAGAGTTTGAGTGCATTGGTATTGGTGCTGTAAACCAAATTGTAGGCCACATCGGCCAAACAACCCGATTTAAAGTTCATAGCCTCGCCGCCTGTTACGCCTGTGGTATAGAATACATTATTGGCGAAGATGATCTTGCCGCCCTCAATATAGGTACAGTCTTCTTGCAGGTTGCGGAAAATGCTGTTTGTCACAATCAATTTGCCTTTTACGTTCGAGAACCAAAGCGCAGGCAGGTTTTCGCCAGCCTTGTTTTTGTAAAGGCCCATTTTTACCGAAGTAGAAGCATCGGATGTGGTAGAACCGCCGTATTCGATAATGGTATGGTCTAACACCAGTTCGGCGCAGGTTGGCGCAGCCAAAATGCCGCCCCAGAGCTTGCCGAATTTTTTGGCAGCGGTTTTATAGAATTCGTTAACGGTAAATTTGATGGGGTTTTCGGCAGTACCCAAGGCGTAAAGATTTCCCTTTACAATGATTTCGGGTTTGGCAATGGTATCCATCAATACGGTTACGCCTTCTTCAATGGTGAGGCTTTTGCCTTCGGGAATGACAATGTCGCCTTTGATGACCTGGGTGCTTCCCTTGGCCCATACTCCCGAAACTTCGCCTATGGCCGATCCGTTGCCGGGTGTGGTATCTACATCAACATTTGCCTTTTCGCAACCTGCAATGGCCAGGGCCAGCAGCAAGAAGAGGTTAAAAATCTGTTTAAATTTCATTGCTTTTAAATTTGATGGTTTGTAATCAATTAGTTGAGTTTATAGCGAACGCCAATCAGGTAGCTTTGACCGTAATTGTCGTTTCTGATTAAAGTATGGCCGTTGCTAACCAAGTCTTCCTTGATTTTGTTGTTCTCAGGATTGGTGCCTTTGATGAAGAGCTTGGTAGGCGTGTTGAGCAAGTTGCCCGCTTTGATAAAGGCGCTGATGCCACGTTTGAAACGCTTCTCGGCCGAAAGATCCATCTGGATAAAGCCTTGTTGCCAAAGATCGTTGTTCAAGAACTGCGATACCGTGTTGATGCGCGGACCGGTGTAAGCGCCTGCCAATTGCACATCCCAGCCTTTTTTGGTGTCTTTGTACAAAAGCGAAAGGTTGGCAATATGTTCTGACTGACCATACAATGGCCTCGATTGGTCAACCGATACGGCTTTGATATCGCCGGTAACTGCATCTCGCTGACGAGAAGTTTTGGGCGTGGTAATTCTCGAATGCGTGTAGGTATAGTTGGCCTTAACCCCAATTTTGTGGAAAAATTTGATGTAATCTAGCTCTGCACCATAGTTTTTGGCATTGCCAAAGTTGCCCGGACTGTAGTAGATGTCTTGTCCGCGGGTAGCATCTGGCTGAAAAGTATATTCGATTGGGTTTTTGATGCTTTTGTAAAAGGCGCCCACCAACAATTGCTCAGAGGCACCCGGAAACAATTCGTAGCGCAAGTCGAAATTATCGGCCAAAGCGCGTTTCAGGTTCGGATTGCCACGTTCCTGATATTCCTCATTAACCACCTTGCTCGGTACGATTTCGTAAAATCCAGGGCGGTTTAGTGCCTTGTAGTACGAAGCATGTAGCTGTGCTTTTTCGGTGAGGTGATATTTCAAGGTCAAGCTTGGCAATACATCAGTATAAGATTGGTTGCCTGTTGGCTTGCTTTCTCCTGCCGGAAACAACAACTGATACCCTTGGTTGGTATGCTCAATCCTGGCGCCGCCGGTTACCTGCCATTGGTTGATACTAAAATTCAGCATGCCATAGCCCGCGCTGATTTTTTCTGTCGCATCGTAAGTTAAGGGATTGCTTACCGCACCTGTTGGGTTGCTTACCACCAAGTTGAGGTCGGTGTAGTTTTGGAAATCCTTGCCATAAACCAAACCGGCATTGGCTGTGGTAGGCGCAAGGGTATAGTTGTTAAAGAAGCTGCTTCTTTGCTTGTCGCGGTAAAGTCCACCTGCGGTAAAATCAACTTTGGTACCTGCAATGGTTGCTGTATAGGTTAAATCGAGGTAACCAGCTTTATCTTCGTCGGTGTTGCGCTCCCAACGACGGTTAACCGGAGATGTGTTAACCAAACTTAAGCGACTGGCTACAAAATTCTTTTCGATGCCATTCAGGCTGATGGTGGTATTGTCTGGCACTTCGTTTCGGGCTGATGAGTATACCGCCGACCATTGCACCTTGAATTTGTTGTCGAAGAATTTGTGGTCGCCATGCAAGGTGCTGTTGTAGATTTCCTGTTGCGTTAAACGACTACGGGTATTGTACACCAGTTCTGCATTGCCATTGCTTGGATCGTAAACGCCATTGTAAGTGGTGCTCACGCCTTCGCGCAGCTGCTTGTTTTTGAGGTTAACGTAAAAATTGTAAAGACTGATTTTGTTGTTTGGATCAAAAATATAGTCAACCTTGCCATGCAGACCCAAGCGGGTTTGCTGCTCTGAATATTGACGGTAGTCTTTGCTGGTAATTACTGCATACTGATCAGTACCCGTTACCGCCGAATTGTAGAAGGTACTGTTGCTGCCACGGTAGGTGTTTTGATAGCTTCCGGCAACAATTACACCCAATTTACCGTCTAAAAAGCGCTGACCGATAGAAAGGCTACCAATGAGGTTCGGTGCCGGATTTTTTGCCGTATAATCGAGTGTTCCTTTGCTAAAATCAGCTTGGGTAGCATTATAGGTTCTGCCTTGCAGTTCGTATGGCGATTTGCTGCTGATGCTGGCCGAATTGAAGCTGGTAAACTTGCGATCAAAGAACAGCTGGTTATAGCCTGTAGCTAAATTGGCGTTAATTTGGAAGTGGTTTGGTGCATTTTTCATTACCATATTTACCGCACCGCCAATGGCATCGCCTTCCAGGTTCGGGGTTAGGGTTTTGTAAACTTCGAGCCTGTCTAACAAATCTGAGGGAAAAAGATCAAGCGGTACGTAACGGTATTTGTTATCCGGACTTGGAATTTTAACGCCGTTTACCAAAGTGTAGTTGTAGCGTTTGTCCATGCCGCGCAAAATGGCGTATTGTCCATCGCCGTTGCTGTTGCGTTCAACCGAAATACCCGATACCCTTTGGATAACGTTGGCTACGGTCAAGTCGGGCGAGATTTCTATGGCTTTGGCCGAAACGATGTTCATCACCTGATTGGCGTTTTGCTCTATCCTGCGGGCTTCGTTTTCGTTGTTGCCGTTGCCCACGCCTTTAATGGTTACCTCGCCCAGTATTTTAGAGGCTGGCTCCATGTAGATTTTAACATGCGGATTGTCTTCGCTTAAAATGCTGATATCCTGGCTTACGGTGGTGTAGGTAAGGTAAGAGATCCGAAGTACGGTTTTGCCTGGTTTGACGTCTTTCAGCTCAAATGAACCATCGAGGCCAGTAGTGGTTGCCCTGCCGGTATTTTCGAGCACTACGGTTGCGCCAACTATGGCTTCGCCGGTTTGCTTGTCGTAAACATGCCCTTTTAATTTGGCCGCATTAGCTATGCCAACCACGAATAACAGGGGAAAAAGAAGTTTTAAAAATTTGCTCATTTGCTTTGCGTTAAGTCAAGGATTTTAAATGACGCCGCAAAGATGTAAAGGCGATTGGCTAGGAGTGAAATTTGGAGAGTTACAAAAAGGCAACAGCGTTACAAACACCGTAAACCATAAAGCAACAGATTTTGTTAAATATCTGATTTTTAATTAATTGTGTTTTAATAAAACCTCCGTTATCATTTTATTACCGTTACATTAAGCAAATGTTAAGCGTTACAAGGCCGAAAAATAACAGCTAAAAAATATCAGATGGCCTGTATAAAAGCAGCCAGGTTATCGCCTTGCGGAATGTTTAGTTTTTTTCTCAAACGGTAGCGCGAAACCCGAAGACTGTCGGTAGAAATGCCCAACAAAATGGCAATATCCGTCGATTCAAGATTGATCTTTAACAAGGAAACCAGGCGCAGGTCGGCGGCGGTTAATTCGTTGCTGTAGGCTTTGAGCTTGTCGAAAAAACTTTGGTGAACTTTTTCAAAGGCGGCGGTAAATTCCTTCCAGTATTGCTCGTGGTTAAAACTGTCGTTAATCTGGTTAATGAGTTGCTGCATCTGCTTTTTCTGGTCGCGTTTATCGTCTTTAACCATAAGTTGCAGCTTGTTTCGCAGTTCTTCGAGAAATTTATTGTTCTTAATCAGGTTGAGGGTGTGGGTAGAAAGCTCCTTGCTCTTGATGTCGAGTTCCTGTTTCAGGTTTTCATCTTCCAGTTGCTGGGTTTTCAGCTCGAGCTGCACCAGTTCATGTTCTACTTCGCGTTGTCGGGCCAAAACCTTTTGGTCTTTGAGCTTTAGGCGCTGGCGACTGAAAATAACGATGCCGAGGATAATCAATAAGATGACCACAATAACCACGGCTACACTGATGATGCGGTTTACTTTTCGGCTGTTGTTGAGGCGGGCAATTTCGTCGCTTTTTTTGTTGATATCGTACAATACCTGCAAAAATGAGGTTTGGTTAACCGCTTCTTTAGAATAAACTTCCAGCGAGTACTTCCGGCTCAGTTCGGCATAATAATAGGCACTGTCCATACGGTTCATCAGCTCGTAGGCCTTGCCCAGGTCTTTGCTGCACGAAGCCAGTTGGTAAATATTGTCGTTTTGCAGGGCGAGGTCATAAGCCTGTTTAGAACGCACGATACTGGCGGCATATTGGCCTGTTTTTCTTAAAATATCGCCTAAATTATTCAGTACTTCTATGCTGCCCACTTCGTTATGGTCTAATTTGTATAGTTCGAGCGAATGTGCAAAGCTGGCATGGGCCGAGTCGTATTTGGCCAGGTCTTCGTAAATGCTGCCCAGGTTTTCGTAAATCTTGGCAATGCCTTGCTTGTAATTGGTCTGTTTGTACTTCTCGAGGGCCAAATGCTGGTAATAAAAAGCGCTGTCGTATTGTTGGCGTTTCTCGTACAAGTGGCCTATGTTGCCTAAAATCTGGGCTTGTCCTTTTAAATTTCCGGTTTGTTGGTATAAGGCTAGGGCTTTGTTGTATTGCGCGCGCGATTTGTCGAGCTGTTTGTTGTAGTAGTAAAGCACGCCCATTTCGCCCAGGTTGGCGGCCAACAAATCGCGTTGGTTGTGGCCTACAAATATCTTGTCGGCATGCAGGTAAAATTCGAGCGCCTGTGCATAATGGCCTTGGTTGTAGCAAACCTTGCCCATTTGTTGCAGGCATAAGGCCTCGGTCAGCTCATTGTTTTCGGCCAATGCCTTGGCGTGCAGTTTTTTGAGGATGATCAGGGCAGTATCGGGATGCTTTTGGCTGAGGGATGGAATGATTGTCAAATCTGCAGACTGTGCCCACGAAAGTTGAGGGGCACCAAGCAGGGCAATCACTAGCCAAAACAACAAAGGTACTTTTGCCATACGCACGAAAAGCAGGTTTACAATCATCAAATAAACCAACTTCATGTTAACTCAATGTTACCTCGCAGTGTGTATTTCGTGTTTTAGGCGCTCAGCATCATGAATGTTTGCCTCATTTGCATCCATGAATTAGCTAGGGGCGATGGGATATAAAGATAACAATGCCTAAATTGGCCAAAAATTTTAATCATGATTGCACATCACGTTTTATTCTGGCTCAAAGCCGATACCAGCACCGAACAAAAAGCCGCTTTTTTAAAGGGCCTGCAAACGCTTGAACATATCGAAGTAGTAAAAAACTACCACATTGGCACGCCTGCACCGATAGAAAGAGCCGTAGTTGATACCACCTATACCTTTAGCTTGGTTCTTTTCTTTGAAGATTTGGCTGCGCACGATGTTTATCAGGTACATCCGGTACACAAGGCCTTTTTAGACGAGTTCCGTATTTTCTTTGAGAAGGTCATCATTTACGATGCGCAGAACTAGCGCAAGCTAAAAGCCCTTCGAAATTAATCCATAAAAACAGGCCCCAGCTTAATTGTTGGGGCCTGTTTCGTTTATGCTTTTTAACCTAGCTTTTGCGTGAGGTAGATCACCGGTGCGCTTTCCGTTAGTTCGGGTGCCACGGTAGCAAAACCGGTAATGTAAGCCTGCTGGTTATGCGCTGCCAAACCCTCGGCACTGGTCCATTCTTCCTGAAAAATGAAAAGGTTTTCGTCGTCGGTCGATTGGTGCAGGTCGTATTGGATACAGGCCGTTTCTTGTCTTGAATGGACAACCATGTTTTGAAGAACGGCTTTCAGTTCTTCGGCCTTGCCGGGTTTGCTTTTAACCAATGCTGTAAGATAGATGCTCATGGGGTTTGTTTTTGATGCTGAATAATTGGATGAGGTGTTTTTCGTAGGCCTTTAAATCGCGCGCAATATCTGCATTCTTTTCTACATCGTGAAAATGGAAGCTTGGCAAAGGTTTCATCCCCACAAAGGCATTCATGCGGTGGAAACCGAAAAGCACGCCCTCGTCTACGCTTTTTTCGTTAAAAAATTCACCGGGCAACGTAAAGGCGGTTGCGGGCGCATTCCAGCTGCTGGTTACCAGGTAATGTCGGCCATGCAACATGCCGCCGGTACCATAATTGATTTGCGGATTGATTGACGACCGGCCATCGCTATGGTATATGCCTTTCTGATGGCCAGCGGTAAATACCTCGTCTATGTATTTTTTTAGGCCATTAGGCACTTGGAACCACCAAATTGGGGTATGGTAGATGATCAGATCGGCCCACACAAAATTTTCTACCTCTTTATCGGCGTCATAAATGTCGTTAATGTTGGTCGAACGAATGCTTACGCCAGGCAGTTTGCCTAAAAAATCGATGCTGAAATGGGTAAGGGTTTGATTGAAACGACCGCCTGAATGTCCGAAAACCTGACCGCCATTAATGATGAATATTTTTTTAAAGTCCATGTTGTTGCTTATTGATAAGACAAAATTAAGGGCTCTTTATTTACTATTAAAATAATATAAATTATATATTTGTATCATAATTATAATAAATAAAATTATGGTCAATCTAGAATGGTACCGCACGTTTAAAGCGATTTACGAAACAGGCTCACTTACCGGCGCGGCCGAATCGCTATATGTTTCGCAGCCGGGTGTAAGTTTGCACCTGAGTTCGCTCGAATCTTATGTGGGCTACAAACTGTTCGATCGTAGCTCGAGAAAAATGGTGCCTACCGAGCGGGGCAAAATCCTGTATAATTTTATTTTAGAGCCTATTGGCAAGTTGCAGGAAGCGGAAGAACATTTTAAAAAAAGTACGGAAAAAGATATTCCCACCGTAAGCATAGGCATGTGCTTTGAAACCTTTCAGTTTACCCTCGAACCTTACCTGCCTACCTTGGATTTTAATGTCATCATTAAATTTGGCGAGTACCCCGAAATGCTGGCCGATTTAGACAATGGTATTTTAGATATGATCATTACACCCCAAAAAGGTGATTATAAGAATTTGGTGTACAAGCCCTTCTTTAAGGAAAAACTGGTACTGGTGGCCGGCAAGGAAACAGATACGAAGGTATTTGAAGAGTTGATTGCCCATCAGGATTTGGCAGCGGCGCAACAATGGCTAAAAACACAGACCTGGTATGGCACAACCGGAGATATGGAACACTTGCGACGCTTTTGGTACCAGAACTTTGAGAAGCGCCCCGATTTTAGGCCCAACTTTATCGTACCTAATATCTGCTCTATTTTGCGTTGCCTAAGCGGCAGGAGCGGCTTTGCGGTGGTTCCCGATTTTCTTTCCAAAAAAGAGTTGGATGCCGGCCAGGTGAAAGTGGTTTGGGAAGGCGAAAAACCCATCGAAAACACTTTGCATTTTGGCACCAGGAGCAAGACCATCTACGCCGATCAACTGGCCCAAATACAGGAGATCTTTGAAAAAGAAATGGCTTAAATCAGCACGCGATTAAAACAAAGCTAGCTGTTCTGCCTCTTGTTCCTTACCAGTAAAGGGAAAATACTTGATCAATCGGTAGCTTTCTTTGGGACTAAAGGTAAGCGGATCTATTTCGCGTTTGAGCAGCAACATGCCATTGGCGGCAAAAGAAGCATTATATCGCCTCTTTCCCCATTCTTCCCAAGCCTGCCTAAATTGGGGTTCGGCCATGTTGCGGGCAATGGTCAGGTGCAGGTTATTGCTAAACGAAGGCTTAAAGGTATCCAGCGCATTCAGCTTTTTGCCCAGCCTCAGTTTCATGGCACTGACCCCTTGGGCAATGGGCTTGTTCTGGATCACATTCACATAAATGGTCCGATAGTTAAATTGCCCGAAACCAGATAGCTTGATGGTAGTGGGCGGAATGGCCTTGGCCAGTTTTTCAAAATCTTCAACAATAGGCCGTTCCATACTTTCAAACTGCCCAAAATTGGCCAAGGTAATGTGTGGTTTTGATTTGATGGCACTGGCCAACCCATAATCGTTGCTGTAGGCCGTTTTAATGTCCATAATTTCGGCATTTACTTTCTGGTCTGGAGAAAGCAGCAACAGGTGCTCGTAAAATGCATAAGCGGTTTTCTTAGCCATGGCAAAAAAATTAGGATTGGAAAACTAAATTACTAAATTTTTTAGTAAAAAACAAATTTAATTTCAGCTAATTTGTTGCCTTCTAGTGTCTTGCCTGAGGCCTAGAGTTCTTCTAGGCGCTTATTGTTGTAGAATTTGTATCGGATATGCTTGGCCTCGCCAATGACCTGACCGCGGTATATGCCTGTATTGCCAGAAATGAGGTAAGCGGTTACGCAAGCCAGCGCTACATAAACGCCACAATCAGATCCGAACAGCTCCATAGCCATTACCGTACAAGCGAGAGGCGTATTGGTGGCGCCGGCAAATACAGCCACAAAACCCATCCCGGCCATGAGGCCAACAGGTAGGGGCAACCAAAAGGAAAGCGCACTGCCCAAGGCAGCGCCAATAAAAAACAGTGGCGTTACTTCGCCTCCTTTAAAGCCTGCCGCTAGTGTTACAATGGTAAAGGCCATTTTAAGGGCAAACACCTCAAAACCCAATGGAGTCTCGAAAGCATTAACGATGGTAGGAATGCCTAGGCCAATGTATTGGGTAGTGCCCAAGGTCCAAACGGCAACGGCTACCATAAGGCCTCCAACAACAGGCCTCAATGGCGGATATTTAACGAATTTTTTAAAGACAGCACTTGCCAGATGCATCAGTTTGCTAAAACCCGCTGCACAAAGTCCAAAAGCCAAGCCGGCCAGCAGGGCATAGCCGATGGGCAACAAGGCAAGGTGCGGAATATGGTCCATCTGGTAAGTAGTATGGTGCACCTGCCACAATTGTGTAGTCAGGTCGGCGAGTAGGGCAGCCATAAATGCCGGAAAAATGGTATCGTATTTTAATTTGCCGATCAAAAAAAGCTCGAGGCCAAAAATAGCACCGGCCAAAGGCGTACCGAAAACAGAACCAAAGCCCGCGGCTACGGCAGCCACCAATAAGGTTTGCCTGTCGCCTGCGTTCAGTTTAAAGGGTTTGCTCAGCTGATCGCTTAAGGCTCCGGCCATTTGCAGGGCTGTGCCTTCACGGCCTGCAGAGCCTCCGAACAAATGCGTAGCCAAGGTGCCCAGGTAAACAAAGGGCGCCATTTTAAAGGGAATGGTTTGCTGTGGCCGATGGTAGGTTTGGATGAGCAGGTTATTGCCCGCCTCTACATCCTTTCCATAATAATGATAAAGCAAGCCAATGAGCAGGCCTGCAAGAGGCAACAGTGCAATGAGCCAAATATGGTTTTCGCGGTAAGTGGTTACCCAATTGAGCGATTGCAGAAAACCAGCAGAAGCCGATCCGACCAGGATGCCGATCAGGGCGCAAATGAAAAGCCATTTGAGCAAGTAAGGCACGGTAGGGTATTTTCTGAAGAATAAACGAAATTGCAGACTGGTTTTTTTGCTGATGGTCTTTTCTGTTTTAAAGGGCATAACAATCCTGATTAAATGTTTTAACATCCATAACCAGGCGTCATCAGCTTTTTTAGGGCGGTTCAATTAGGAAGACACCATTTCCTTTGCTACAAATTTATAAACTTACAAGGAGAAATTTAAATAAATATGTTGAAAAGCAATCCTTGTTGTACTTGGTTTAGTCGATTTTGGATTAAGTTTTTTTAAACCGCATGCGAACTAGTTTTGTTATAGCTATGAACTACAGTTATCCACTATGAAAAAACAGGTATATGTTGTTGAAGATAACGAAGATATAGGAGAGCTGATTGGTTACATCCTCAACAACGAAGCTTACGATGTGACCATCTGCCCTAATGTGGCGGCTTTTCATCTGGCGATGCAACAGGCTGTTCCGGATGTGATTGTGCTGGATGTGATGTTGCCCGACGGTAACGGCATAGAAGTTTGCAAGGAACTGAAATCGAGCCAGAAGTTTACGCAGGTGCCTGTAATCATCATGTCGGCCAATGCCGATAAAAAAACGGTTTCTAAAGATGCCTGTGCCGAAGATTTTATCGGCAAACCCTTCAATATCGACGATTTTCAGCATCGCGTAGAACGTTACCTCGAATAGCTAGATTAATCTCGGTGCCTCCTTGCGTGGTTTTCCACCCTATATTTGTCAGATTTGCCCTTGTTTGGTGTTGCTCGCTTGCCTTAACTTTGCTTTATCCAACAACGATTAAAAAACACTAAAATAATTTGAACATGGAAACTGCAACCAAAACCCCAATTACTGTTAGCGCTGTAATCAACGCGCCTATTGCAAAAGTCTGGAATTCGTGGAACGAGCCGGCGCACATTACCCAATGGTGCCAAGCCTCGCCCGATTGGCATGCGCCTTACGCCGAAAACGACTTGCGTAAAGATGGAAAGTTTAAGACAACAATGGCTGCCAAAGATGGTAGTTTCAGTTTCGACTTCGGAGGCGTTTATAGCGAGGTAGAACCAAACCAGCTTATTGCTTATGCCATGGAAGATGGACGCAAAGTGAAAATTGTTTTCGAAGATTTGGATGAGAGCACCAAAGTTACCGAAACATTCGATCCAGAAGATACCAACCCTGTCGAAATGCAACAAGGTGGCTGGCAGGCCATTTTAGACAACTTTAAGAAATATACAGAACAGCTTTAAGTTTTAGCCATCTACAAAGTATTGCTTCCTTGGCCGTTTTACGGCTGAGGAAGGTTTTAAGACTGCCTAAAACGATAGACAAACTTATGGCAGCCAAAGTGGTAAAATAGAAAATAAGGATTAACTTTAGCGTTAGAATCTATCTTTAGCTATTTACCATGATCAACAATCTATTAAAAGGAGGGCTTCTGCTCCTCTTTGCTGGCTTGACGCAGTTTGCTGTTGCCCAGCAACGCCCCAATATCGTACTTATTCTTGCCGACGATTTAGGCTATGCCGATTTATCCTGCTATGGCAATCCGGTAATCGAAACACCGTTTTTGGATCAAATGGCTGCCAAAGGCGTAAAGGCCACCAATTATGCGGTTACTTCGCCCTCGTGTTCGCCTTCGCGTGGCAGCTTGCTCACCGGAAGATATCCTACGCGTTTCGACATTCCATCGCCCTTGGCACCAGGCCAAAAACAGGGACTGGCCGCCAGTGAAGTAACCCTGGCCGAAATGCTCAGGGCAAATGGGTACCAAACCGCTATGGTGGGCAAATGGCATTTGGGCGATCATTACGAAAACCTGCCCATGCAACAGGGTTTTGCAAACTATTATGGCATGTTGTACAGCCACGATTACCATACGCCTTACGTAAAAACAGATTCGACCCTAAAAATTTATCGGGGCAACAAGGCCGAAATCATACAGCCTGCCGATAGTTCGTTAACCAATTTGTACGGCAGGGAAGCCATCAGTTTTATCAAAAAGCAAAAAGCAAACAAGCCTTTCTTTTTGTACCTGGCCTACAATATGCCCCATTTGCCGGTTTGGTTCGCCGCGCAGAAGAACAAGAATAATAACGAAAAAGGTGGCGAACTGGGTTTTGTAATCAACGAAATGGACAAAAGCATTGCGGCGGTTTGGAAAGCCATAGAACAGCAGGGCTTTGCCAAGAACACCATCTTTATTTTTTCGAGCGATAATGGCCCTTGGTCAAACTATCCCGACAGGATGAGCGACGACCACGTGACCAAACGCAACCACGCCGGTTACGCCGGAATTTTTAGGGGCAGCAAAGGCACCACCTACGAAGGTGGCGATCGTGTTCCTTTTATCTTTTACTGGCCTGGACAAACCCAACCAAGCGTATTGAAAAAGCCGTTAACCTGTTTAGATATCTTGCCAACCTTGGCCAACATTACGGGTAGTACCTTGCCTAAGGGCCAAACCCTGGATGGCGAAAATGTAAGAAACCTGCTTACCGGAAAGCGAGCCGATGCGCACCAGCCGTTTTATTATGTAAACAACGGCGTGCCCGAAGCGGTTAGGGATGGCATTTGGAAGCTTCGCCGCATCAAAGAAAAGAACGAAACCACTATCGAATTGTATAACCTCGAGGCCGATCCGGCAGAAAGAGTGAACCTTAAAAGCGATTATCCCGAACTTACGGCCAAGCTTACGGCTAAACTAGACCAATATCCTTACGGGAAAAATTGATTGTTGAGATAGCTTCAGCATATAAAAGTCTGATGTCTTATTTGCGGATCTCTATGGTTGCTCCTGGGCCAATGTGGGCAAACAAGCTGTCGATGTCTTTATTGGCTAGGGCAATACAGCCTGCGGTCCAGTCTTTTGCATTCTTTTTGGCGGGCGTTGTACCATGGATCATGATGCCAACACCAGGCTTAACACCTCTTTTTTGAGCGATAAGCTTGTCTTCGGCATTGGGATAGGAGATCCAAATGCTTTTGTATAGGTTGTCGTTGCGTTCGGTTTTCAGGTCCAGGTGATAAACTCCTTCGGGTGTTTTTCCATCGCCATCGCTTACCTTGTTGCCCACCGGCGACCAGCCCAGGTTAATAGGTAGTTCTAGAAGCTTGGTGCCGTTTCTGCTCACCATTAGTTTTCTTTGGCTTTTTAAAACCAGTACATGATCGCCCAAAGCCAGCATATGGGCAATGTCATTTAGTTTTTCGGACCAAGCCATGCTGAGGTTCCGGTTTCGATAGGCTTCCCATCTGACCGATCTTGCCACGGCGTAATCGTCTTTTCTCAGCGAATCCATTGCGCTTTCGTTAAAACGTTGCAGTTTCCATTGGCCATTGTCTTGATAAATCATCGCCTCCTGATTAAATAGAAGGACAATGTATTGTTTAAATTTTAGTCGCCCGCCTTGAGCATCTTCAACCCTAATGCTGGTATCTATGCTTTTGGGCAAGTGCTTCCACAGCGAATCGTTCCAGAGCGGGACTTCGTTATGGGTAATTTGGGCAGTTACAGGGGCTTTTGTCAGCAGCCAAGTCCAAGCGCCAGCCATGAGGGCGAGCAATAAAAAAACGCCAGAATATTTCATGTCGTAAACCTTTGTAATAAAGTTAACTAAACAATAACTAATTTTATAGTTTTATGAAATATTTTTTAAAAATAGATAGTGAAATGGGTTTGGCCCGGGCCGATGGTTTTGAGGGAGAACTCGTAGCCATGGTTCAATAAAATTTCCCGCACCAAAGTTAAGCCAATGCCCTGGCCATCTTTTTTGGTGCTGAAAAAAGGGCTGAACAGCTGTTCACTGTGTTCTTCCGAAATGCCGGGACCGTTATCGGCAATAACGAGCTTTTTCTCTGTAGCGGAAAGCATAAACTTGATTAATCCGTTTTCGTTTACGGCTTCGGTGGCATTTTTTACAATGTTGAGCAGGGCCTGTTCCATTTGTGGCATATCTGCCTGGATATAAAAAGGAGCTTCGGGAAGGTCGAATTCGAAAACGATGCCCCTTTGCGTAGCATTGAAATGCAACAGCTGCGCTATGGATTTGAGCAGTGCCGATAGGTCGACCTGCTGACGGTTTACGGCCGTCAGTTTTACCAAATCGGCCAGGTTGCGCATAAACAGATTCAGGTTCTGGTTTCGGTCTAAAGCTATTTCAAGCGCATTTTGCAGCTGCGGGTGCGTGGCATTTTGCCAGAGGTCTTGGGTTTGCAGGGTGGTGCTGATGATCGAATTGACCGGCCCAATGGTATTGTTCACTTCGTGGGCCATCATCCTGATCACCTTGCTGTACACTTTTTTCTCGGTTTCGAGTATTTCGGTCGTTACCTCTTCCAGCAAAATGAAAACCCTTTCAAAACCACGGTCTATAAAATGCGACTTCTGTAGTTTATAGGTCCGCAGGCCTTGCACACGGATAATTTTGGCCGTACCAACTTGGAGCTGGTGTACGTATTTATGCAGTATTTCGGGGTTGGCGTTTAAAATTTCTTCGGCTTTGGGGTTGATCTGTTTAACCTGGCGGTCGTAGTCTAAAATAATGATGCCCGTAGGAGAGGTATGGATCAGCTTTTCCAAGAAAAAATGCTGCTCCTCTTGCCTCGTTCTTTCTTGGCGCAGTTCATCGATCATCTGGTTGTAAACGCCAATCAGCGAATCGACTTCTTTTTTGCCGGTGGGCAGAAACTTCACTGTAAAATCGCGGTCTTTGATGGCATTGATGCCTTCTTGCAGATAGTTTAAAGGCCTGATGAGCTGTTGATAGAGGTTGAAGGCAATGAGGATGGAGAAAATAACCAGTATTTCGGCTATCATGAAGATGAGCTTGTCTTTTTCGAACACGAAATAGCTTAAGGCGAGGGCTACCAGGTGAATGATAACAATGAACGCGATATATTTAATCTTCAGCCTCATTAAACGGGATTTGGTATTTTTCTAAACGGCGGTAAAGCGCATTGCGGGTAATGCCCAAGGAGGCTGCAGCCTTGCTGATCCTGTTTTTATGGAAGCTCATGGCTTGGCGTACCATGCCTTCTTCCATTTCTTCCAAAGTCATGGTGCCCACGCCTGGCAATTGGTTTTTGTCTTTTTGAACCGGTGAAAGTTCCAGTTGCGACTGGAAATCTTCAATGTTAAGCACCTCGTTGCCACTAACCAGTACCGTGCGTTCGATGAGGTTTTTCAGTTGCCTGATGTTGCCCGGAAGCTGGAGCTTTTGCAACCACTTCATGGCGGCGGGAGCTACCGACAAGTTAGGCCGGCCATAGATTTCCTTCATGTTGCCCATAAAAAATCCGACCAGTAGAGGAATGTCGCCTTGGCGTTCTCTTAACGGAGGCAAATGGATGTGGATTAAATTGATGCGGTAAAGCAGGTCTTCCCTAAAAAGGCCTTTGGCCACCAATTCGTTCAGGTTTTTGTTGGTAGCGCAAACTACACGTACATCTACTGTTTTGGTACGGCTGCTGCCCAACACTTCATAGGTTCTGTCTTGCAGCACCCGCAAGAGCTTAACCTGGCTGCCACTTTCCAAATCGCCAATTTCGTCTAAAAAGATGGTGCCCTTATTGGCCAGCTCAAAACGGCCCATCCGATCAAATCGGGCATCGGTAAAGGCACCTCTCACATGGCCAAACATTTCGCTTTCGAACAGCGAGGCCGCAATGCCACCCAGGTTTACTTTGATGAAAGGCTTGTTGCTGCGCTTGCTGTTTTCGTGAATGGCTTCGGCAATCAGTTCCTTGCCGGTGCCGCTTTCGCCGGTAATGAGCACCGAGGCATCGGTGGTGGCCACACGGCCAATGGTTTCTAAAATGGCAATCATTCGCGCATCTTCGCCAATCAACTGCTTAAAGTTGTATTGTTTGTCTAACTGCTTGCGATTTTGTGGCGCGGGTTGTTGGTTTTGCAGGCTCAGCAATGTTTTTACCGACTGGAGCAGATGGTCGTTGTTCCAAGGCTTGTTAATGAAATCATTCGCACCCAATTTCATGCCTTCAACGGCCAATGCTATGCTGCCCCAGCCAGTAATTAATAGCACGGGCATGGTATGGTTCTCTCTTATTTCTTTGAGCAGGGCCATTCCTTCTTTTCCAGAGGTGTCTATAGAAAAGTTCAGGTCGAGGATAACGAGCTCGGGCGTTTGCTGGCTCATTATTTTTAAGGCCTTGCTGGCACTGTCGGCACCTATGGCTTCGTACTTATGGTTCTGCAACAATAAGAGCAAAGAGGTTCTAACGGCAATGTCGTCGTCAACAATTAAGATCATACGCGAAGTTAAGATAATGAATTAATCTTCGTGCAATGCAATTGCCGGATGTATGGCCGCCGCCTGTTTGCCGGGATAAAGCGAACAGATAAAAACCAGCAAGTAAATAAAGCAGATAGACAATAGCATGGCAATTACATAAACATTGGCAGGTAGGTTAAATACATGGAGCAAAGGAAACTGAACCGCAAAGAAACAACCTACAATCAGCGCCATGGTAGCCAGAATGAGCGATTCGCCAACCAGCTGGTAAGCCACCGATTTGCCACTGGCGCCAATGGCCCGGCGTAGGCCTATTTCGCCCTTGCGCTTGTTGATGTTGTACCAAAGCACGCCGAACAGGCCCAGGGCCACATTGATGACCAAGAAACTGGCCACGATGATAAAAATAATCATGGGGATAAGGGTTTCCGAGTTTTTCGAATCCCTCATCTGGTCTAAATGCGAAATTTCTATGGTCGAGTTTTTCATGTAATTGGCCATGAACTTATTGAGTTTGCCCTCAAAAGTGGCATCGGTGCCGGGCTTAACCTTTACCAGGATGTTGTTTTGCCATTTGATGGTTCCCGTATCAATCGGTACGAACATGGCATTGCCTGCCGGCCAGTAATCGCCGTTGGCCTTGATGTCTTTCATAACCCCAATAACTTTCATTTTTTCCTTGTCGTTGTAATCGCCAATCAGTTGTCCGGTAGCCGGACGGTCGCCAAACATGGCTTTTTTGAGCGTTTCGTTAATCAATATCGGCTTGTCTTTGCCCACGGCATCGTTGGCGTTGAACCAGCGGCCTTCAAGCAAGCTGATCGTCATCACCTTGTCGTAGTCTTTATCAACCCGATAATTGTTTACCCGGTCGTATTTTTTGCCTTTGTAGTGAATGCCCGTACTCATGGTGCTGTTAGAAAAAGGGAAGTTGCCGCTGGCAAAACTAACGGCTTCTACTTTGGGCATAGCCTGTATGCTTTGGCGCAGGTTGTCGAAATAGGCAACGGCTGAGTCGGTGGTTTTAAACTGGGGCACGTTGCTGTAGCTGATGGGCCATACCTGTTTATACTCGAAACCCATGGGCCTGCTGTAGTTTTGGTAATAAAATACCAGGAAAGAGCATACCGTAAAGATGACCAAAAAAGACACCAGTATTTCTGAAAGGAACAAGAAGTTTTGTTTCTTTTTGTTCCACAATAATTTGAATAAATGCTTAAACATGATAATTTCTTTTAATGGATGTTATTGTGCCTTTAATGCTTTAACTACGTTTAACCTCGACATGCGCCAGGCCGGATATACGCCAGAAATAAGCCCGAAAAACAAGCAGGCCAGCAGGCTATAACCCAAAACCTTGAGGTTAAAAGTGAGGTTGAGGTTTGGAATCAGTTGCGAATCGTTCACCACATAAATAATCAGTACCGACAAAACAATGCCGATGAGGCCTCCCAATAGGGTCAAGATGAGGTTCTCTACAATAAACTGGTAGACCAATGTTTTGGAAGAGGCACCAAAGGCCTTGCGCACGCCAATTTCTGAAGAACGCTCCATGATCCGGGTAATGTTGATGTTGACCAGATTGAGCGTAGGCAACAATACAAACAGAAAGACCAGCGATCCCAAAATGGTTAAGGCCATGCCTTTTCCCGAATTGGAACCATCGCCTAAAATCCTTCTGGTCATGCTTTCAAAAAAAGGATCGGCGTTGCTGTAAAGCTTGTCGAATTCCTTATCTGGAATAGGCACTTTGGTCATCATTTGATCGAATTCGGCTTGTATTTTAGGCATATCTGCTTTGTTTTTGGCCAGCAAGATGCCATTGTAGCCACCCATCAGCTCTACCTTTTTGTAATCGGCTTTCGATACCGTGTAAGGCAGGTAAACGTCGCCATATATGTTGTACATGGTTCGGTTTACGTTGTCTACCACACCAATTACCCGATAATTGACATTGTCTACCAGAATGTATTTGCCCAGTGCGCTAGGCACATCGCCAAAATAGGCTTTCTTGGTGTCTGCAGAGATTACGGCTACCTGGCTCGCGGCTGCAATTTCCTGGACACTATAAGGTTTGCCTTCTAAAAATTTGTATTCCAAGACGTCCCAGTAGGCTGCATTGGTAAATTTAAAATTGATGACTATTTTTTTGTTGTTGATGTAGGCATTGGTCGGTTGCGAGCTCGAAGAAATGGCCAGTTTTTCTGGTGTTTTAAGCGTAGATACGTAATGGTCTAAAAAGTAGAAGGACACATCGCTTCTGTTGAGCCAGCCTTGTTTGGTATTTCTGAGCTCCATGGTGGCAATGTACAGGCTTCTGTCTCTTTTGTTGTCGGGATAACCCGCACTGATTACCTTGTCTAAAAACGCTGTAGCTACCATCAAAATGGTGAGCGTAAAACTAATGCCGAACAAGCTGATGAAAGTGAAGAATTTTCTTCGCTTGAGTACCGCTATGGCTATTTTGAAATAATTTTTAAGCATGATACAGGATTATTGAACTTGAGAACCATCAAATAAGCGTACCAAACGGTGGGTTTTGTGCGCCATGTTTTCATCGTGGGTAACCATAACGATAGTGGTGCCATCGTTGCGGTTCAGGTTAATGAGGATATCCATGATTTCGTTGCCCATGGCACTGTCGAGGTTACCAGTAGGCTCATCGGCCAATATGATTTGTGGCCTGCCCACAATGGCCCGTGCAATGGCCACCCTTTGGCGTTGTCCGCCCGAGAGTTGCGAGGGAAAGTGTTTGAGGCGGTTGCTCAAGCCAACTTTTTCCAGGGCTTCGGTGGCTAGCATCCGGCGCTCTTTGGCCGATGCCGTTCTGTAAAGCAAGGGTAGTTCCACATTATCCAGTACCTGCAAATCGTTGATCAAGTGATAGCTCTGGAAAATAAAGCCCAGTTTTTGGTTCCTGAACTTGGCCAATTGCTGGTCTGAAAAGCTCGAAATCTGCTGGTTGTCTATTTGCACAACCCCTTTTGAAGGTTCGTCTAACAAGCCCATAATGTTGAGCAGGGTACTTTTGCCACAGCCAGAAGGCCCCATAATGGATAAGAATTCGCCTTTGGCTACGTCGAGGCTGATGCCATTAATAGCTAGGGTTTCTACCGTAGCCGTGCGGTAAACTTTTTCAATGTTCTGTAAGCGTATCATGTCGTATAGTTAATGATTTTATATTAAAAATTGGTTAAAGGATTAAGGTTTATGGTTAGTTTTCGGGTATACATTCATTCGATCATTCTGTCATTCACTCATGCTATCATTCATTCACTCATGCTGTCATTCATTCATTCAATATTCTCTCCTTCACTCATTGATTACTCATAAGTTATTTTCTGATTTTTTTCAAAGTCGTAAAGCGAGAGGTAGCGCAACTGGTAATAGGCGCCCCAGAAATCCTTTAGAGAACTTACATAATCCCGTTTGGCGCGATCGTTTTCCTGAAAGGCAATGCTGAGGTCGGTAATGCTCAAATTGCCCAATACATAGCGCTCGCTGGCGATTTTATATTTTTCGGCGGCGATTTTTTCGGCTTCCGACGTCAGTTGCAGTTGCTCTTTCATCATGTTAAAGAGCGTAACCTGGGTAACAATCTGTTGCTTAAAAGTCTGCTTGTCTTGCTCAACGGCATAGGTGGTGAATTTTTCGTTGGCTTCGGCGGTTTTGCTGCGCGATTTGGAACGGCCCCAATCGAGGATAGGAACAGACAGCTGCAACTGTACCGATTGCTGACTTTTAGGCGAGCGGTATACATCGAAAGCATTGTTGGCCGCGTTCGAAAAACCCAAATTGGCCCTTAGCGTTGCCGTTAATCCGTTTTCGCCCTTGGCCTTGGCCACATCCCGCTTGGCTTCGGCAATGCGCCTTACAAAGGCAATGGCATCAGAGCGGTTGGCAAAAGCCTCTTCCAACACTTTTTCGGTGGCCACGGTCATTTGTTTAACCGCGGTGGGCATGTCCAACACAATGCGGTCTTCACCCTCGATGCCAATATAGCTGCGCAGGTTCAGGGTGGCAATTTCCATGTCGCGTTTGGCTGTACCTACGGCCTTTTGGGCATTGAGCTGTTCGAGCTGTAGCTGCAGGATTTCGTTTTTGGCAATTTTGCCCAGCTCGAATTTGGTATTGGCAATGGTTAGTATTCGTTGTGTGTTTTCGAGGTTGGTTTCGGCAATGCTCAGGTTTACCTGCGCCAGCAAGAGGTCGAAAAAGTATTCGGTTACGGTAATCGAGATCTTTTCCTGCGCTTCGATGTAGGCCTGTTTGCTTTCGTTGAATTTGAGGGGCTCTATCTTTTTGTCCCATTTTAAGCTGTTGAATTGGAGCAAGGGCTGGGTATAGCCCAAGCCATAGGGAATACCATTGTACAGCACATTATGGCGGTCGAAATCGGCAAAGCGCTGCAACTGCGTAGTGCCATAAATGGTCCCACCTGTGGCCGCTATGCTCTGTTTAAAGTTCATGGTCAGCGAAGAATTGTCGTTGTGTACCGGTTGGAACAAAATGGTGCCGTTGGGCTGCAATACTTGGGTGTAGCTTTTGTTGTAGCCCGGTAAAATGCCTTCTAAGGCCAATTGAGGCTGGTAGTTGGACTTGAACGTGCGCCATTCCCAATATTTGGTTTCTTTGACGGTGATGGCCTGCTTGGCGGCAATAGAGTTGTTTTTGGCCATTTCTACCACTTGTGGCAGCGATAGGCGCAAAGTGTCTGGTCCAGTAAAGGCGGCGGCCGAAAAGCCAGCTGCTAAAAATAAAGCCAAGAGTAAAGTCTTCATCATCTTAGGGCTTGTTAATGGTCAATACTTTAGCATTTTTATAGCTGCTCATATCAGAGGTGATGATGACGTCGCCAGGCTTCAGGCCACTTTCAATTTCGATGTAATCGAAGTTGCTGAGCCCGGTTTTAACCGTTCTGCGTTCGGCCTTGCCTTCGCTGGTCAATACAAAAATGTCTTGCAGGTTAGAACCGTTAAAAGCAGCGCCATTGGCTACACGGATTACCTTGTGGTGTACCGCAGTAACCAAAAACACATCGGCTTTCATGTTGGGACGCAACAGTTTGTTGTTCTTTTCGTCGAAACGGATATCAAACGAAACAATACTGTTTTTAATGGCTGGCGAAATGTTGGTTACGGTACCCCGCAATTGTTCGTCGTTGATGCGGATGATGGCCGGCATGTTGTTGTGCAGCTGTTCCAGCTGGTTGTCTGACATGCTCCCGGCTACTTTAAAGCTGCTCAAATCGGCGATTCTGGCAATGGCCTCGCCTTGCTGTACGCTGGTGCCGATATTCTTGTTTACCCAGGTTACTACGCCATCCCTGCTGGCTACCACATTGGCCAGGTCGAGTTTGCGCTTTAAGGCGGCCAGGTCGTTTCGTTGGATGGCTAAGGCAATTTCAGCTTCCCTGATCTCGATTTTCATGGTTTGCTGCTTGCTCTTGATTTCGTTTTCGAGCTGCTGCTTTTCGAGTTCGGCTACTTTAAGATTGAGCTGGGTCTGTTCAATTTCCTCCTTGGTGCCACCACCTGCTTTAAACAAGCGCTGTGCGCCGGCTACCATGTCTTTGAGGTTGCTGATGCGCAACTGTTTGATGTTGTTGTTCGATTTGATATCGTAAAAGCTTTTTTCGAGGTCGAGTTTGAGTTTGGCGATTTCGTTCTGTTTCGATTCGATCTGAAACTGCAGTTTTTCATAATCGGTTTGGGCCTGCGATTTGTCGAGCGTTAAAATAGATTGCCCGGCTTTTACTTTGTTGCCGGCATCCATAATTACGTTTTTGATAGAGGCATTGATGGGACTGGCCAATACTTCTTCAAATTCTGGCAATACTTCGCCGGTCGCATTAATGGTATTTTCGATGTCGCCGGTTTCTACTTTGGCGGTGGTAAACTGATTGGTGTTGAGCGAGGGATTGAGAAAGGACCTGACCAGCCAAACGCAGCAAGCCAATAAGGCCACTACGATGAAGGCCACGAGGTAACGCTTCTTTTTTCTTTTGGTAATAACTTCTTCTTCGATGAGCTTGTCCATTTATTAGGTTTTTTGAACAAGGTTTTACAAGCAGAATGCCAATGTTAAATTGTTTAAAATCAATTAATTATGATTTTTTTCAAATCAAAAAATGCCCGATTTCGAACATTTTGCCCTTTATCGAACAAAAAGATGGTGAGCTGTCAAGTGTGAAAGGCTAAATATAAGGTGGGTTCTTTCCAGTTTTCCGCTTTTAATTATCTTCGTCCAACTTAACGCTACCCAAATGAATATGTCTTTACGCACAAGCATCGCTTTTTTCATCTTATCGATGCTATTCTTCAATCATCAAATACAGGCTCAGGTCATTGCGTTTGATGTAAGCAAAGCGGATCTGATCAAGGATGGAACAACCTATGTCATAGCCAACGATAGTAAAACTCCGAAAGCCCAGCAATATTTGGAGGCCATGGGAAAAGATTGGAAGCTGACCAAAGGCCTTCAATTTTTAACGCCAGAGAGCCAGCCTAATGCATTCAGTGCAAACGATACTTTTTTAATGTTTTGTAGAGAAGTGTCAAGCTTTCAGACTAATCGCACAACGGTAACCAATATTTATTATTCGTTTTCATTGGCAACCTTGAGCGAAAAGTTTTTGAAGGGGAAATCGAAAGAGAAGCTCGAGTTTGAGCATATGGCATATATCCCCTTACGGGTAGGCGTAAAGGCATTTAAAGTTAAAGACCATCTCGATACGATTAGTTTTGATGGAGGTGGTTTATTGGTTAATTGGAGCCCTGGTATGGCTAAAAACTATTTGCAGCAAATGACAGGTCTTATGGCCAAGAAACAGCAAGTAAGCTGGCGCAAAGAGAATACTAATATGCAGGAATTGGCCAAACTGGCCAATGATACGCTGTACATAGCTGATTTTAACCTCATGCATATTAATATTTTTAGTGGTAAGGAATATTTAGAAACGGATGACCACATTTTGAAAGCTTACGGATACAACTATAAGAAAGTAACCAAAGACGAGCTAGACCGATTGATCCTGAATGCTGACAAGCCTTTGTACTATTTCTTGTTTATTAAAGATAGCACCAGAAAAATCATCTCCGTAATTAATGCACAAACCGGTGAAAATATTTATTGCAGAATTACCATGCTTGGCTACAACCTCAAATCAAGCGATTTAAAGGAGTTGTACAAGAAAGTAAAAAAAGGCCAGCGTTAGGATGGAGATAATGATTTTAACCCTTTCAACTTTCTGTTTAAAATGCTCTAAATTTTTACAAAACCAACTGCAAAAGGACCTGGTCAAATCCTTATCTTCGCCTAGCATCTAGCACGCTATTTTATGACGACTCTCTTTGGCCACTCTCGGTTAAAACTAGGCACGTTAGTTAGGTTTAATCGCGTTTATGGCATGAACTGCCTGATTTGGCCAAGCCCACTCTCGGGCTATGCCCTTTCTAAGATTATGACAACCTTTTGGCTTTGCCGATTGTTTATGCCTATAACTGGCAACGCCTATCTCTGTTTGATAGCGCAGCCGGCGATAAAAGCGAAACGCCAAAATTTTATGGAATAGGCATAGTTGTTGTGGCTATTATGGCCTATTGGAAATAGATGGGCAAAAGTCCTAATTGGTCAACATCACGAAGAAAAATTATCATAGAACCCTAATCATAATACCTATCTCTTAAAAATCATGGAAGAACTTAAACTGAATTTAGATGCACGTAACCAAGGCGCTTTTGTAGTCACAGAAAATGGCGAACAGCTAGGCGAAATGGCCCTGGCCATCACTGGCGACGAGATGATCGTATACCATACCGAGGTGGTACCACAAGCCGAAGGTAGGGGACTGGCCAAGCAATTGCTCAATGCCATGGTAAGCTATGCAAAGGCAAACCACTTGAAGGTAATTCCGCTTTGCCCTTATGTGCATGCCCAATTTAAAAGGCATCCACAAGATTTTGAAGATATCTGGAAAAAGAACGAAGACGAGTAGATTTCGGCACTTCGGTTAATGGCAAACAGCCCAAATTCAGTTGAGTTTGGGCTGTTTTTGCTAATGATATATTTTTAATGGATTGATTTTTAGGGTGTTATTTGTGTTTTGATTTTTTTTCGATAAGCGCGTAGGGGTGTGCCGGCCTTTTGTTGTCTCATTTTAAAATCACACGAAAATGATCAACAAAAATTATCCCTTTAGTGGGCCTCGCATTTTAAGAAGCCTGTTTTTTCTAAGCCTTTTATGCACCGGGTTTTCGGGTTTTGCCCAAAGCCACAAAATACATTTCGGATTAATTTACCCGGTAAGCAGCAATGGTGTACATGCGCCGTTAGACACCAATAATGTTTCCATCCATCTCATCGCCGGAGTTTCGTCGGTAGAGAAAGGCGTTGCTTTCGCTGGCCTGGCCAATATTGTGCTTAATCAGGCCTATGGGCCACAGTTTGCAGGCTTTTCTAACCATATCGGCAAAAAAGCTACCGGACCGTTATTTGCCGGCTTTGCCAATGTGTATGGCGAAGGTGGCAGCGCCGCTTTGGCGGGCTTTGCCAACGTAGCACGTGGCGAGGTAAAAGGTACGCAACTGGCCGGTTTCGCTAATATCGCCAAAAATTTAAAAGGAGGCCAATTTGCAGGTTTTGCCAATATTGCTGCTAATGGAAATGCCTCGCAGTTTGCCGGTTTTATCAACGTAGCGAAAGACATTAAGGGTACTCAAATTGCTGGCTTTATCAATGTGGCCAGAAAAGTGAAAGGCGCACAAATTGCCGGTTTCATCAACGTAGCCGATAGCAGCGACTGCCCAATCGGTATTCTCAACTTTGTAAAAAACGGAGAAAAAAGCCTAGGCTTGAGCATCGACGAGAGCCAAACCACTATGCTTACTTTTCGCTCAGGCGGCAAGGTACTGTATGGCATATTGGGTATCGGCTATAACCTTAAAAACAAGAAAGAGGTGTATGCGGCTGAGGCAGGTTTTGGCGCACACTTCTTCCCTTCAAACGTATTCAGGCTCAATGTAGAATTAACGGCCAGCCATTTGGAAGACTTCAAGGCGGGCGACTACTTCAAATCGTCGTTTAAAGTGCTGCCTGCCTTTAAACTGGGCAAACACCTCGAAGTATTTGGCGGTCCATCGTTCAACTATACTTCTACCAATACTACCGAAGGCAAATTGCTCCATACCCAGCACCTGCATTCGTGGCAAAACAAATGGTCTGACCGTTTGCAGAGCCTCTACATCGGCTATGGTGGTGGCGTCCATGTTATTTTTTAATTCACTCCTTGTAATTCAATCCATTATGAAATCGATTTTAACATTTATTAACACGAAAACACCCCTGTGGCTTGCAACCTTATCGCTTTTTTTAGGCTCTTGTAAAAAGGATAACCTTACGGCTAACGGGAACATGACAACAGTAACGAGAGATCTGGCGGCTTTTGCCTCCTTGCACAACAGCGGTTCAACACCTGTGCATATTGTTTATGGCAATGCGTACAAAGTTGAATTGAAAGGTTCGAGCAACCTGATCCCTTATTTCAAAACTACCGTAAGCAATGGCAAGCTTGAAGTTGGCTACGAAAGGGCAAGCGTGAGGCACGATGATGTGGAGGTAACGGTAACCATGCCTACAGTAACGCGCATTTCGCTGAGTGGCAGCAGCAGGGTAGACCTTAGCGGTGCTTTTCCGCTTATCGATTTCCTGAGCGTAGACATCAGTGGCTCGGCAGTAGTGCTGATGAAAGAAGTAGCCACGGCCAATAATGTAGATATCGATATTTCGGGCTCGGGAAACGTTGATTTTGAAAAACTAAGCTGCAAAAATGCCAAAGCCAGCCTATCGGGTAGTGGCGATGCGCGCGTAACGGTTCAAGAAAAACTGAAGGCCAGCATTAGTGGCAGCGGCAAGGTTTATTATTCGGGTAATCCTGTTGTAGAAGCCAGTATTAGCGGGTCGGGGAAAGTAATCAAATTCTAAACACACAACACACACCAATATGTCAACTACCCAAACCTTTTGGCAATCGCTTTCCGAACTTTTCGGTGCGGCGCCTATCGCCTTAACAGATGTTTATCAGCTGCAGCACAGTACGCCCAATTTGGTGGCCTACACCTTGCCCTTTGTTTTCGTCTTTACTTTGCTAGAATTTGTGCTTGCCCGTTTTAGCGAGCACCATACTTACGAGCAACAGGAAACCAAAGGCTCATTGCTCATTGGTTTGGGAAATTTGGCCGTTAACCTGTTGCTCAAAACCGTGCTGGTTTCGGGGGCCATTTGGGTGTACAACCTGTTGCCATGGCGCATGCAGTTTAACTGGTATACCTTAATCCCCTGCTTTGTTATTTACGATTTTTGCAGCTATTGGTCGCACCGTATTTCGCACTATTGCCGTTTCTTTTGGGCAACCCATGTGGTACACCATTCGGCCGAGCATTACAACCTTACCGTAGCTTTTAGGCAAAGTTGGGTACAACACTTTAAAACCGTGTTTTTTATTCCGGTAGCGCTTATGGGTTTTCATCCCATTATTGTGCTGGTAGCTAGCCAGCTCAGTACGCTTTACCAGTTTTGGGTACATACCGAAGCCATTGGCAAACTACATCCGTTTATAGAAAAACACTTTGGTACGCCATCTAACCATCGGGTACACCATGGCAGCCAGGAGAAATACCTCGACAAGAATTTCGGGGCCACTTTTATGATCTGGGACCATCTTTTTGGTTCATTCCAATATGAAGAAGAACAGCCGGTGTATGGCATCACTACGCCGGTTGAGAGCAAGACCAATCCGTTTATTCTTAATTTTCACGAATACCGCGATATGCTTAGGGATATCAGGCATAGCGATGGAATAGGCGAAATGCTGTTCTTCATTTTCGCCAGTCCGGCTAAAATATACAGGCATAAACTGGCGCGGGTGCCAAAGCTTGTTTCGAGCGCTCAAAAAACAAGCAATTGGCTGTTCAAAATCGCCTTGATTATGGCGCTTTTGGCACTTGGTCAGGTGCTTTTTGCACAGGAAAAGAAACCGGCAGATCTGCCAACGCCCAAAAGCAAAGACCTGCTTTTCTTTTTGCAGCGTACGCCCGATGCCAACACGGTTATTTATGAACTCAACTACAAAAACGATGGCACGGTTAACCAGGAAAATCCGGTAAAAGGCTCGTGGATCAGGTACGAAGAACAAGGCAGATACCAAAACCTGAGTGGCATTGAAGAGAAGTTTGCCTACGGTGTCAAGTGCAGGGCTTTGGGCAACAATCAATTCGAAATCAGGTTGGCGGCCTACAAAAAAATGCCTTTGTACCTCATCAAATCGGAAAGCGACCAGCAGTACCGCATGTACATTAAAGACGAGGGAAAAAACCTTTTGCTCAAACGCGTATTCGTTAAAGTAAATGGAGGCTCTTTCTGGTTCCCCAAAGTACAGTATATCGACTTGTTTACGGTAAACAGCGAGAGCGGTGCCGAAGTGCTCAAAAGGATCAATTTGGGCTAAACGATTTTGGCACAAAGCAGAACGGTTCAGGAATTAACTTAATATATTTACGCAACAAATTGAATCTAGCGGCAATTACTTCAGTGAACAACTATACAGACCAGGCCTTTGAGCAATTGTTCAAAACCCATTACAAGGCCCTGCATGCTTATGCCAATCTTATCCTAAAAGACATAGACATGGCCGAAGAAGTAGTGCAGCAACTGTTTCTTAAATTTTGGGAAAAGCGCGACTTGCTGCAGGTGGGAACTTCCATGAAAGCCTACCTCTACAAATGTGTGTACAACGACAGCCTCAATTTTTTGAAGCACGAAAAAGTAAAGCTCAAATACCAGGATTATACCCTGCATACGGCCGACCACCTGAGCGATTCGGCTTCGGCAAAAATCGAGCTCAGCGAATTGGAAATCAAGCTACGGGAAGCACTCAACGAATTGCCCGAGCAATGCCGTACCATTTTCCAGCTGAGCCGTTTCGAAGAACTCAAGTACCGGGAAATTGCCGAAAAGCTCAATATTTCTATCAAAACGGTAGAAAACCAAATGGGCAAGGCGCTGAGGCTGCTGCGCATAAAACTGTCTGATTTTCTGTTGCTGGCCCTATTGGGGATGATGTATTACCAAGACTATCTAAATTAAGGAGAAGAGTGATGAACGATGAAATACTGATTAAGTTCCTGCTCAAGGAAACAAACGAAGAAGAAAATAGGCAGGTAAACGAATGGCTCGTGGCCGATGCCGAAAATGCCAAATACTTTGCCCAACTCGAAAAGATATGGCAGGCCAGTGGCAACATCGCGCCCAAAGAAGAACCTGATGTGGAGGTAGCCTGGCTAAAATTCAAGGCCAAAGCCGACGTATTGCCTACACAGCCAGCGCCTGTTGTTAAGCCGTTAAAAACAAGCAACAAGAGCTGGTTAAGAATTGCCGCGGTTTTGGTGCTGGCTATTGGCGCATGGACGGCTTATACTTTGCTCAGACCAGCCTATATTGAGCTTTCGCCAAGCAATATGGTGTCTAACCAGGTGCTGCCTGATGGTTCTGAACTTACCATCAATAAAAATACCGCCATAAGCTATGCCCGTAACTTCGAGAGCAATAGAAGCGTAAAATTATTGCATGGAGAGGCCTTTTTTAAGGTGGCTCACGATAAAAACAGACCTTTTGTAATCGATGTGGGCCAGGTTTCGGTGCAGGTGGTTGGTACCTCGTTTAATATCAAACACCTCGACCAGAACCAAACAGAAGTAGTGGTAGAAAGCGGCATTGTAAAGGTGAAACTTGGCCAAGAAGAAGTGAGGCTGGTTAAAGGCGAACGCATTTTCATAGGTCCGGCTACCCAACAGCTGGCTAAGCAACAGAGCAAAGACCAATTGTACAGCTATTACCGCACCGGTATTTTTGTGTCTAACAATACGCCGTTGCACGAGTTGGTCGATATCCTGAACGAGGCTTATGGCAGCCACGTGGTGGTAAACGACGATGTGAAAGACCTTCCTTTTACCGCACCTTTAAAATATGGCTCGCTCACCAAAAACCTTGATATCATTTGCGATGCGCTTGATTTGGAAGTTGTCCCTCACCAACAACAGCTTGTGCTGTCTAAAAAACAGAAATGAAAATAAAAATCTCCCTTGTTTTACTCTGCTTGGCAACATTGGTGAAGGCGCAAACCTCGGTTTACCAAAACAACCTATCAAAAAGGGTCACTTTTAGTGCCAGGCAAGAGCGTGTTGGCGATGTGTTGCAAAAGATCAGCAACGCGGGCAATTTCTACTTCGCCTACAACGGTTCGCTCATTAACCAGGATAGCTTGGTTAACCTCAATGCCAAAAGCCAGCCGGTAAGAGAAGTGCTTGATGCCATGTTTGATGGCAAGGTAGATTACAAGGAAAACGATTCGTACATCATTTTGCGCTATGCCGTAAACCATTTTACCATAGAGCCCGAAAACATTACCACTGCCGAAAACCTGTACATGATCAGTGGCTATGTAGTCGACACCAAAACTGGAAAAAAAGTAAAGCAGGCCAGCGTATACGAAAAGAAATTGCTGCAATCGGCCATTACCGACAACGATGGCTTTTTTACGCTCAAATTCAAGGGTGAGCACCAGTCGATCGTTTTAACGGCCAGCAAGGAAACCTATCGCGATACCGCTTTGGTTTTTCTGTCGAGCATCAATGTAAAGCCCGAAGGCTACAACGATCCCGATAAGGAAAAGGGCACTTTTTTTGGCAATGCCTTGGAAGAATTGGGTATCGGACGTTTTTTCTTGTCTTCGAAACAGCGTCTTCAAAACCTCAATATCCCAAGTTTTTTTGCCAATACGCCGTTTCAGGCTTCGCTAACGCCGGGATTGAGTTCGCATGGCATGATGAGCTCGCAGGTAGTTAACAAGTTCTCGCTCAATGTGCTGGGTGGTTATACGGCCGGTGTTGATGGCGTAGAAATTGGCGGCATCTTCAACCTCAACAAAGGCGATATGAGAATGGTGCAAGTTGCAGGCGTATTCAACGTGGTGGGCCGTAATGTAGAGGGGGTGCAGGTAGCGGGTTTGCACAACAGCGTGCAGGGCAACATTAAGGCCGTGCAGGTTTCAGGACTGCTCAATCAGGTAAAGAAAAATGTAGAAGGGGTGCAGATTGCGGGCTTGGTTAACATTGTAAGCCAGAATTTACGCGGCGTACAGGTGGCAGGCTTGGGCAATATAGCCAGCAGGGAAGTAAATGGGGTGCAGGTTGCGGGGCTTAGTAATATTGGCTCTCGTACCGTGCATGGCGTGCAGATTTCGAGCTTGTTCAACTATGCCAAGAACAACAAGGGTTTTCAGTTGGCCTTGATTAACGCGTCCGATACTTCATCGGGCACCAGTTTAGGCCTTATCAATTTGGTAAAAACAGGCTACCATAAGCTGAGCTTTTCTACCAACGAAACCATCAATGCCAATGTGGCCTATAAATCGGGCAATGCCAATTTGTATACCATGCTGATTGGCGGTTATAATTTTTCGGACACCGCCAAGGTAATCAGTTTCGGTTTGGGTATGGGGCACGATTTTATTTTGGGAAAAACCTTTTCTTTTGCCACCGAACTCAGTGCGCAACACCTGTACCTGGGCAACTGGGACTACGCCAACACGCTGTACAAAGGCCAGCTTAACCTGCAGTTCAAACTGTTTAAAGGATTGAGCATTTTTGGCGGACCGAGCTACAATTATTATGTGAGCAACGCGCCAATGGGTTCGAGTGGCAAAAACTATAGGCAGCAGATCGTGCCTAGTCGGCATCAGGATGTGGGCCGTTACAAGGGCTGGGTAGGCTGGAGTGCGGGGATAACGATAATGTAGTTCGCCTACAAGCGAAAGAGTATTTTTAGATTGCTGCAGATAAATTAAAATCTAGTTTTATCTTTAGCCTACCAAACTAAACTTATGGAAGAAAATACGCCCTCAACCGTTCAGGATACTGAACTTAATGAAAGCCTGTGCGTTAATTGCCAGGTTAATCCCTTTGAGGCTGGCCACCCAATCAATCTCTGCACCTCTTGCCGCACAACCCTCATCAACTATCCGATACCTAAATGGATCAAGGTTTTTGCTGTTTGTTTAGGTGCTGTAATTGTGATCAGTATTATCCGTACCCAATTTTATATCTCGGCCGCTATCGATTTGGGTAAAAGCGAAAAGGCCATCGAAAACAAAGAGTACCTCACCGCCAAAAGAGAATTGGAAAAAGTGTTGAAGAAATTTCCAAACGATATCAGGGCTAATGCCGAAATGATCATTGCCTCTGCCTATTCGTTTGATAGAGTTGCTGCGGGAGCTGCCTTTGATAAGATCGTTGATAAACAGATTAACGACGATGACCTCTACAATGAAGTAGAGACGGCTATCAAATTCCTGTCCAACCTCTCTGTGAAGGATACGGTGATGATGAAAAAGGTTGATGAGGTGAGCAAAAGCAAAGAAGGACTGCTAAAAGTTTACCAAGAGCTAAAAACCACGGGCAATGCAGATAACCAGTTAAAGTTTGGGGTAGCCAATTATCTGTACGACCTGAACGAATACGCCGAGTCGGAAAAAGTAGCTAAGGATGTTTTGGCTAATGAACCGACCAATTATCCAGCATTGGGATTACTGTCGGCCATCAAGCGCGAAACAGGTCAGTATGATCAGGCCATCAAATATTGCGATGAAATGCTGGCCATCAACAAGCAGGATATATTTGCCATTACGCAAAAGGCTAGGGTAGAGCTTAAGAGAAAACACGATAGCCAGGCAGCTATCCATGCCACTGCCGCCATGCAGCTTGATCCGCAGAGCGATTCTGCGTTAGAAGCCATGGCCATGGTCGATTATTTTGCCGGCAGAAAAAAAGAAAGTTTGGCCAGGCTGGCAATCATCGGTGCACATAGTGCCCAAACTGGAGACAGCACCATCTTCAATCGCTTAACTCCAATAATTAACGGTTCAACTATTTACAGGTAACATTATTTTTTATGTTTTTTATTCCAGGTATTGTCATTAGCATCGTTACTTTTCCAGGCGTAATTGTCCATGAACTGGCACATCAGCTTTTTTGCAGATGGTTTAAGGTTCCGGTGTTCGAGGTTTGTTATTTCCGTACCGAAAATCCGGTGGGTTATGTAATCCATGAGCCGGCAAAAGAAGTTTACCAATCGGTTTTTATTTCGGTAGGGCCTTTCATTATCAATACGCTCTTGTGCTTTATCATTGGACTTTCGGCTTCTTTGCAATTCAAATTTGAGTCGGCAAATATTTTAGACTATTTGTTGATGTATTTGGCTATCTCCATTGGTGTACATGCTTTTCCAAGTACCGGCGATGCCGCTTCGTTATGGAAATCTGTCGTAAAGTCTGGGCAAACTTCATGGCTTTCCAAAGTGTTGGTCACGCCAATTGTGGGCTTTATTTACTTGGGTGCTTTGGGCTCCTTTTTTTGGCTCGACCTGATTTATGGCGGGGCCGTTGCACTGGGCTTGCCTTATATCATCATCAAGTTTTTGGCCTGATAAAGTAGGGCCATTATTCTTGGCACAATGTCATAATTTGGATTTTACCAAAATTTAATCAAAATCCCACATAAGTAAATGAATATTCATTTATATTTGTGCCCCATGAGAGTTAGGGATGAAGAAAAGGTAAAATTGGTAAAGCAAACGGCCATCAAGCTAATTGTTGAAGATGGCTTTGAAGGCTTTAGCATGAACAAGCTGGCCAAGGCCTGTGGCATTTCGGTGGCAACGCTCTACATCTACTACGAAGACCGCGACGACCTCATCATCAGCATTGCCAAAGAAGAAGGCGACCGCATGGGCGATGCCATGATTAAGGATTTCGACCCCGAAGCCTCTTTTGAGGAGGGAATGCGGGTGCAATGGCGAAACCGCTATGCTTTTATCAGCGAAAATCCGGTATCGGGCTTGTTTTTGGAACAGTTGCGTACCTCTACTTACCAAGAGCGCTTTTTAGACGATTTTATGAAAAAGTTCAAGCATGTCATCGCGCGCTTCATGCACCAGGTGGTTGAACGGGGCGAAGTCAATGCCATGCCCTTCGAAGTATTTTGGTCGATAGCCTATTCGCCACTTTATTCGCTCATCCGGTTCGACCGCGAAGGGCAGAGTTTGGGTGGCAAGCCTTTTAAACTGAGCGATGAAGTGTTATGGCAGACTTTCGATTTAGTAATTAAGGCGCTCAAGAATTAGATTTTGATTCCATGGAAAATTTTGACCACATCCTCCTTTTTAAAACCGATATCAAGAGCGAAGCCTGCAAAGCCAAATTACAGGCTATTTTAGATGGCCACGAAGGCATTGCCAAATGGAACATCGCTTTAGATGATCAAGACTATGTGCTTAGGGTGGTTTCGTATACCCTAACACATCAGCAAATTATAGAACTGATTAACCAGCAGGGACACTTCTGCTGCGAATTAACTTAACCAACAAATGAAACAACAAGAAATTATCCCTTTAACCGGCTATCAGAAGCTGGTGATTTTTTTATTGGCCATCACCCAATTTACCGTCATCCTCGATTTTATGATCATGTCGCCATTGGGCGATATGCTGATGAAGTCGATGAGCCTGAAACCTTCAGCTTTTGGTGTGGCCGTATCTGCCTATGCTTTTAGTGCAGGTATTTCAGGCCTGTTAACGGCTGGCTTTGCCGACCGTTTCGACCGCAAAAAACTATTATTGTTTTTTTACATCGGATTTATTGCCGGTACTTTTTTCTGTGGTCTTGCCAATACCTATACGCAATTGGTTGCCGCACGTATCATTACAGGCTTGTTTGGCGGGGTAATCGGCTCCATTTCTATGGCCATCATTACCGATTTGTTTAGCCTGCAGCAACGTGGTAGGGTAATGGGCTTTATCCAGATGGGCTTTGGAGCCAGCCAAGTGCTAGGTGTTCCCATTGGCTTATACATAGCTGGCAAATGGAATTGGGAAGCACCGTTTTTAATGGTTGCCTCTTTGGCCGTACTGATAGCTGTGGTAATCTTGCTCAAACTAAAACCGGTAACCGCGCACTTGGCCGTGCAACGAGACAAATCGGCGTTTATGCACCTATGGCATACTATTAAAAAACGTAAGCACCGTATCGGGTTTACAGCTACGGCCTTATTATCTATTGGGGGTTTTATGATGATGCCTTTTGGCAGTGCATTTGCCATTAATAACCTCAAGATTTCTAACGATCAACTGGTCATGCTATTTATGGTTTCGGGGGTGTCTTCAGTGGTCATCATGCCTTTTATTGGTCGTTTGAGCGATAAGGTTAGTAAAGTAAAGATTTTCGCCGTCGCTTCGGTTTGGATGATGATCATGTGTGTTGTCTATACTAATTTGGGTCCAACTCCTTTTTGGCTAGTGCTCATCTTTAACATTTTGATGATGACCGGCGTAATGAGCCGCATGGTACCTTCGTCAGCTTTAACCAGTGCCGTACCAGATCTGGAAGACCGTGGTGCATTCATGAGCATCAACGCTTCCTTGCAACAGATTGCAGGTGGCGTGGCTGCTGCGGTTGCTGGAATGATTGTAACCCAAAAAAGCAAGGCCAGTCCGTTGCAGAACTACGATATCGTAGGTTATGTAATTGTGGTTATTTCTATCCTCAGCATCTTCTTAATGTACCGCGTAAGCAAGATGATTGCCCAAAAAGGCAACCAGCAGGGTGCTGCCAAAATAGAAGAGGCAGTGCTGAGCGAAGGCATGTAAGGCAAACGTTTGCGCAGTTTTTGTCGTTATAATCTTGCAGAGATTGTAACTTGGTGTACTTTTTACACGTAAAATGGGCAATTTGTTGTTTTGAACCATTAAACTCAACAGATTGCCTTGCAAACCATTTAGAAGATATGAACAAGTACCCGAAAATTGCCTTGCTTGCCACTGCTTTGTTGGGCAGTACCATTTCTTTTGCCCAACAAAAGAAAACCGTTGCCATCGCCAGTAAAAAAGTAACCGTTTACAGTACGGTGAAAGGCGAAGGAAAACCCATGCAAGAGACCGCTGTATTGAGCTTTAAGCCTGCCAAACAGCCACTGGAAACACAAACCAGTATTTTTGTCGACCCCAACAAAACCTTTCAGACTTTTATCGGCGTAGGAGGTGCCATTACCGATGCTTCGGCCGAAGTATTTGCCAAATTGCCTAAGGCCACCCAGCAGGAATTGCTAACCGCCTATTACGATAAAAACAAAGGCATTGGCTATACTGTAGTGCGTACCAACATCAACAGTTGCGATTTTTCGAGCGATACCTACACCTATGTGGCCGAGGGCGACAAAGACCTGAAAACCTTTAACATCGACCACGACCGCAAGTTCAAAATCCCCCTGATTAAACAGGCACAGGCAACAGCAGGAAAGGTTAATCTTTTTGTAAGCCCTTGGAGCCCGCCGGCTTGGATGAAAAGCAATAACAGCATGCTTAAAGGCGGATCGCTATTGCCGGCTTTCCACCAGTCGTGGGCCAATTATTACATTAAATTTATCCAGGCTTACGAAAAAGAAGGCATGCCGGTTTGGGGCCTTACCGTGCAAAACGAACCGATGGCTACGCAACGCTGGGAATCGTGCATTTATACCGCCGAAGAAGAAAGAGATTTTATCAAGAACTTCTTAGGTCCAACCTTGCACAAAAATGGCATGGCCGGCAAAAAACTGATTGGCTGGGATCATAACCGTGACCTGATTTACCAAAGGGCCTCCACTTTGTTCAGCGATCCGCAGACCGAAAAATACCTGTGGGGCATCGGTTTCCATTGGTACGAAACCTGGACTGGCAGCAACCAGAACTTCGAGAACCTGAAAAGGGTAAAAGAAGCTTTTCCAACCAAACAACTGATTTTTACCGAGGGTTGCGTGGAGAAATTCAGTTTAGATCGCATCAACGATTGGACCCTTGGCGAACGCTATGGCCTATCGATGATCAACGATTTTAATGCTGGTACCGTGGCCTGGACCGATTGGAATATCCTGCTCGACGAAAACGGTGGGCCAAACCATGTGGGCAATTTCTGCTTTGCACCGGTGCATGCCGATGTAAAATCGGGTAAACTGATGTACAACAACTCCTTTTATTACATCGGTCATTTTTCTAAATACATTAAGCCAGGTGCCAAAAGAATCATCAGCGCACCGAGCCGTACCATGTTAAGCAGTACTGCTTTCCAAAATCCGGATGGTTCGATAGTGGTGGTCGTGATGAATACAACCGATCAAAAATTGCCTTACGAGTTATGGGTAGCCGGCCAGGCCGCCGAAACCATAAGCGAAGCACATTCTATCAGCACATTGATTATTAAGTAATAAATGCTAATGCTTAATAGACAGCCCCGTTCCGATGTAAAGTCGGGACGGGGTTTGTTTTTTGAGGGTGTTGGAGAAGCTTTATGGACATCCAATGTTAAGTTTTTGTTTTTTCGTATCCTTCGATTAATCTTTATCGTTTTTCTGTTGTCATAGCATGGTAATTGTCCTGAAATATGAAACAACGAATTCACCATTTCTACTTTTGCCTACTTGTGTTCGGGTCGGCTATTGTTTTTTCTTCGTTTGTAAATTCTCGTGAAAAAGAAAAGTTTGTGCTTCCCTACAAGCAAGCCGGTTTAACCGAACAGCAGGCTGCGGCCCATTTGCTCAGTCGTTTCAGTTATGGTGCCCGCCCCGGCGATGTAGATGCCGTGGTTAAAATGGGGCTCGAAAAATGGTTCGAGCAGCAGTTGGAAGGCAACCAGTCAGATGCCGAACTCGACCCGATGTTGGCGAAGCTCGATGCCATTAACCTGAGCAATACCGAAGTAGAAAACATCTTCCCGCGCAGGGCACAATTGGTTCGCTTTGCCGTTAGGGATGGCTATATTCCGAAAGATTCGGTAAACAACGCCAATAGAAAAGAGTATGCCGCTACTATGACCAAGTACATGCAAGACAAAGGCTATAGGCCGCAACAGGAGTTATATCGACAGTTTATCAATCAAAAAATATTAAGGGCCACCTACGGCAACAACCAGTTGCGTGAGCTCATGACCGATTTTTGGTTCAACCACTTCAATGTATCGCTCAGCAAAAACCAGTGTGCCTCTTTTGTGCCTGCCTACGAGCGCGATGTAATTCGTCCCAATGTGTTTGGTCCATTCGATAAGCTTTTGTTGGCTACGGCCAAATCGCCGGCCATGCTCATGTACCTTGATAATTTCAGCAGCACAGGCAATAACGTAGCGCCCATGGAAGAACCTGCCAATGAGATGATGGCTACGGGCAATCGGCAGGCACAATCGCGTAAAAGGCTAGAAGCCCTCATGCAAAAGGCAAAAGCCAATGCCAAGAACAAAAAGCAGGGGCTTAACGAGAATTATGCCCGCGAAGTGATGGAACTGCACACCTTGGGCGTTGATGGGGGCTACACCCAAACCGACGTAACCCAGGCCGCACGTGTTTTAACCGGCTGGACCATTGCGCCAATGGGCGAAAACGGCTATGGTGCGCCGATCAAAAAACTGATGGAGCGTGTTGGCGACGATAAATTGCGCCAGCAGGGGTTTGTACACGAAGGCGACTTTCTTTTTGCCATGAACCGTCACGATAATGGCGAGAAAGTAGTATTGGGCAAAAAATTTAGGGCCGGTGGTGGTTATGAAGAAGGTGTGGCATTGTTGGAAATGTTGGCCCATCATCCTTCAACGGCTAAATTTATTTCAAAGAAAATTGCCGTTCGTTTTGTGAGCGATAACCCACCACAAAGCCTAATTGATAAAATGGCCAAAACATTTGCCAGCAGCAATGGCGATATCAGACAAGTGCTGATGACTATGGCCAGTGCACCTGAATTCTGGTCGGCCGATGCCCTGCGCGAGAAAACCAAATCGCCTTTCGAATTGGCCATCAGTGCGGTTCGCAGCTTGGATGCTACCATTAAGCAACCTTATCAATTGTACACCTGGATCAATAAAATGGGACAGCAAATGTACTATTATCAGGCTCCAACTGGTTTTCCAGACCGTGGACAATACTGGATCAATACAGGGTCTTTGCTAAACAGGATGAACTTTGGTTTGGCCCTGGCTTCGCAACGTATTCCAGGCATCAGCTTCGACTTGGCCGCACTCAATAACAACCACGAACCCGAGAGCAGCGAAGCGGCCCTGAGCATCTATGGCAAATTGATGATGCCCGAACGCAAGCTCGACGAAACCATTTCGAGGCTAAAACCTATGCTCAACAATCCGGATTTGGAAAGCAATGTAGCCAAGGCCGCCGCCCAGCATGGAGCGCCTCAGCAAATGAATACCATGGCCAACGAAGATGCCAATATCATGGGCGAAAATGCCGATCAAATGAAACCAAAAGGCAAAAAAGCCTTAGTTAACAATATGCCGGGCCAGCAGGCAGGAAACAATTCCATGTTGGCACAAGTAGTAGGGGTAATTATCGGATCACCAGAATTTCAACGTAAATAAAATTTATCATGACTTCGAGAAGAGGATTTATCAAAGCTGGAGGCTTGGCCTTATTTGGAATTAGCTTGGGTGGCATACCCGGATTTTTGGCCGATGCCGTTGCTGGTACCGTAACCCCGGGCTTGTTCAAAAAACGTAAAATCATGGTGTGCATCTTTCAGCGTGGTGCCATGGACGGTTTAATGGCTGTTACGCCCTTTACCGACAACTACTTAAAGGCTGTTCGCCCCAATTTGTTTATGTCGGCGGCACAAGGTGGAAAAAATAAGCCCCTGATTGATTTAGATGGCCGTTTTGGACTGCATCCATCCATGGCCGCTTTCGAGCAAATGTTTCGCGAAAAGCGTCTGGGTATTGTTCATGGTATCGGTTCGCCCAACAATACGCGTTCGCACTTTGATGCGCAGGATTTCATGGAATCGGGTACACCGTTTAACAAAGGCACCGAAACCGGTTGGCTCAATAGGGCAGTTGGCTTGTTGGGCCACGAGGCTGCTACGCCGTTTCAGGGGGTAAGTTTAACTTCTTCCTTGCCAAGGTCGTTTTATGGCGATAATCCGGCAGTGGCCATCAGCAACCTGGCCGATTTCAATATCCAGTTGCGTGGCAATCAGGCGGGAGCCAACATGGCTTCGAAAAGCTTTGAAGACCTGTACGATCAAACCTCGTCGGGTTTGTTGAAAGATACCGGCAAAGAAAGCTTTGAAGCGATTAAAATGCTTCAGAAAACCGATACCAAAAATTATAAACCCGAATACAATGCGGTTTATCCGAATACGGCACTGGGCAACTCGCTCAAACAGATTGCGCAGCTCATTAAAATGGACGTGGGTTTGGAAGTGGCTTTTGCCGAATCGGGCGGTTGGGATACGCACTTTAACCAAGGTACCGAAACCGGCATTTTTGCCCGCAATGTAAACGACCTGAGCAATAGCATCATGGCTTTCTGGACCGATATGAGCAAATACCAAGATGAGGTTACGGTAATGACCATGACCGAATTTGGACGTACCGTTGCGCAAAATGGAACCGGTGGCACCGACCACGGACGGGCTTCGTGTAATTTTATTTTGGGTAACGATGTAAATGGCGGTTTGGTGCACGGAATCGTTAATCCATTGGCTAAAGAGAATTTGGAAGATGGTAGGGATTTAGCGGTAACCACCGATTTTAGGGCTGTATTTAGCGAAGTGGCCGACAAGCATTTGAGCATCCACAACGATAAAATCCTTTTCCCAGATTGGACAGGTAAGCAGATTGGGGTGATGCGGGGAATCTAAGACAAATCCGATTTCCTTTGCGATGTCTATTCTCTATTTTTTTGGATCTACCTCATGGCTTCCTCCAAATTCATATTAAAAAGAGTTTAGAAAGCATATAAATAGTTTATGAACGTGTAAATTAAATTTCTAAATTCTTTATTAATGAATGCTAGTTCGAATTTAATTGCTCATGATGTTATTGTAATCTCTATTATTTCTTTATTTTTCTGGTGTTTTTTATAACGCGCTTTTCAAATTTTTTTCCAGTATTAAAGGCTTTTGATAGACCATAATGTATCGAGTACCGAACCCCTTCCTTTACTTTTGGATTTATATTGGAATAGGTCCTCTCTCGAAAAGACCAATGAATATGAGGTTCGGATTCTTCTGTATCTTCTATATAACATATAATGTTTAAATCAAATAGAAATTGAAGGAATTTATCGCTTGATTCAAAAAATACTGGTATATCTATCGAGTTCTTTTCTATATGGTTTGCAAACTCGTTATAACAATGCATAAATTCATCATAACTAAATGACACCCTTCCATTTAAGAATTCAAAAAACTTTAAAAATATCTCGTAGTCAGCATCTGAATGATAAAAAGCTAGATAATCCTTTATCTCTCCTAGGAGATAGTCGGAGTATTTGGTTCTAAATGATGAAGCCTCAAAATCTAGGCTATCGATAATAGGTAGTTTACGACCTGCTTCAGACTTTATGTTTTCTTGTAATATTTTCATCATAGTTATAATGTCCCTAGGTCTAAACATTGAGAATCTAAGAAAGGAAATGAAAGAATCGTCTGTTTTTCCGGTTCTAATTTCATTCTTGAATGGAAAGTAATAATCCCAAGATTTGCCTAAATCTAAGAATTCAGATTGTTGGGTGTTGAGAATATTATCAGCTATTTTGAATAAACCAGAGCTTCGATATGCGTTATAATTTGTTTTCCAATCTAATAGGACGCCATTGTCTCTTATTTTATTATTGAGGTTTTGTAATCCGAGTTGTGAGAATATATCAGGTCGTACTAAAATCATGACCTTTAATCTTCCTTTAGAATCCTTGATTTGGGAGAAAAAATCATTATTTAAAGTCCAAACCGCATTTGCCAATCCTTTTACGCATTCTAGGTAATCTTCAAACCCGATATTTCTTGGTCTGATGTCAATCCCATCTATGAATAGAATGTGATTTTTTTCAAGTTTAAGTGATGACAAAGATTCTTCAAATCTTTTCTGGATATATAAAAGATTAATTTGAAATTTACTTTCAGTAAAACTTTCAGTATATTTCTCTTCTCCAGCAATTTTAAAGAATTGATTCATTAACTCGGCAACCTCCTTGGTCTCTTCAATAATATTTAATGCATAAATAATTTCTGGAGAGAATGCTGATTTATAAAATGCATTGATCGCATCTTGTAATGGTTTGAATTTTGACAATTTTGAAAATAAAGTTGTGTCTTTCTCGCCTTTTTGTATTTGCTGAGAAATTAACAAGTATATCAATACCTTCCAAATATTAGTATATTCTGTAAGTGTGAGGTGCTTTTCTTCTTTTAACTTAATAAATTTCACATACTCAGTTTCTCTTATATAATTGAGGTACGAACTTGTGTTTTTAAACTCGGTATTCGAAAGGTAGAGAGAATATGCGGTCTTTCCTGTGCCTTTATCACCGACTAGAAAATAATTTGAAGGATTTAGAATTGCATATAATTCGTCATTCCTAATAAAATACTTATTAAGTAATTGTTTGTTTTCCTTTTTTTTATAATTTTCAGCATCTCCAAACCCAAGATTTAATTCAAGATAATTTTTCATAAAGCGTCAAATGTAAATTCAAAAATTGTCGAGTTGATGCAAGTTAGCAATATGTCAGATATAAATCAATTTGCAATTTAATTTAACGAAACGGTTAACAATGTTGATATTTAATGAGCGCTCATTTGGTTTTCAGAATTCTCATGAGTAAATATTTGTAGAACAATTTTATTTTGTCTGTTTATTTTCTTCTTAATTATGCTGGATTTTTCATCGCGTTAAAGGAACGATTAAGAAGATGGCCTTTTTTGGAAGCCTCTAGATATGGCTCTTGTCGAACTTAGCTATGTAACTTATTTGATAACAAGCCCCTTGGTGTTTCCCAATCGCCGTAGGGGCTTTCTCTTTATTGTTAAAATGGGCCCAAAGTTCTATCTTTCGGGTATTAACTAAACTATTTAAGGATAATTCGTGAAACCGCTATGATTTTTGAGGCCATTTGCTTCAATAATCACCCATGGCTATTTCATTACCGTTAAAACAAAATTTAAACAGATGAAAACTTTTTTACATCCCAAAGGCTTTTCTGCAGCAAGGTATGCCGCTGCCATGTTTATTGGTGCCAGCATGTGCTGTGGCAGTTTGAGTTTCGCTCAAAGCAGCAAAGACCCTGTCATCAACAATATCGTGAACGAAGAAAACAGCAATTCGCAACTCGAGAAACTGGCTCACGAGCTGTTGGATGTTGTGGGTCCCCGTTTGGTAGGCAGTCCGCAAATGAAACAAGCTAACGATTGGGCTGTAAAAAAATATAGCGACTGGGGCATTTCGGCCAGAAACGAAAAATGGGGCGAATGGCGCGGCTGGCAAAGAGGCGTAAGCCACATCGACCTGATCAGCCCAAGGGTAAGAACCTTAGAAGGCACACAATTGGCCTGGAGTCCATCAACATCGGGTAAAGGCGTTAAGGCCGAGGCCATTATCTTGCCAGAAGTAGCCGATTCAATGGCGTTTCAAAACTGGTTGCCTAATGTAAAAGGCAAATTGGTGATGATTTCGATGAATCCAGTATCGGGTCGCCCGGATAAAAACTGGGAAGAATTTGCAACCAAAGACCTGTACAACAAATTTAAAAAGGAAAAAGACGATGCCGCCAAAGCTTGGAAAGATCGCTTGACCAAAACCGGTTTAACCGCTAAAAACCTGGCTCTAGCCATCGAAAAAGCAGGTGCTGCAGGTATCATCATCAACAACTGGTCGCAAGGCTGGGGCGTAGATAAGATTTTCGGTGCCAATACCACCAAAATTCCTACGGTTGATTTATCGGTAGAAGATTATGGCCTGGTTTACCGCTTGGCTACCTACGGTTCGAAACCGGTACTTAACATTGTTTCCGAATCAAAAGAATTGGGCTTGGTACCAACCTTCAACACCATTGCCGAAATCAAAGGCACGCAAAAACCAAACGAATATGTGATGCTATCAGCCCACTTCGATTCGTGGGATGGTGCCAGCGGTGCCACCGATAACGGCTCGGGTACCATTATGATGATGGAAGCCATGCGCTTGTTGAAGAAATTCTATCCAAATCCGAAAAGAACCATCTTGGTTGGCCATTGGGGCAGCGAAGAGCAGGGCTTAAACGGATCGAGAGCTTTTGTAGAAGATCATCCAGAAATTGTAAACAACCTGCAGGCCTTGTTTAACCAAGACAACGGAACCGGTCGTGTAGTTAACCTTTCGGGACAGGGTTTTGCAAAAGCCAAAGACTATTTAACCAGGTGGTTGGCCCAAGTGCCTGATACCATCAAAAACCAGATCAAAACCAATTTCCCTGGTGCTCCAGGTGGTGGTGGTTCAGATTTTGCCTCTTTTGTGGCCGTAGGCGCTCCGGGTTTTTCTTTAAGCTCTACCAGCTGGGATTACGGCAGCTATACTTGGCACACCAATCGCGATAGCTACGACAAATTGGTTTTCGACGAAATCAGGAGCAATGCCATTTTAGCCGCGATCATGGTTTACATGGCCTGCGAAGATCCAGAAAGAACTTCAAACGAAAGAATTACCTTGCCGGTTAACGAACGTACGGGCAAGCCGGGCGTTTGGCCTCCACAGACAAAAGCAATCCGTAAAGGTGGCGTAAACTAGTAATCAATTTAAATACATTTAACAGACCATGGCCGATAAAGCTATGGTCTGTTTGCTGTCAAACCCAATACAATGATATTGAAAAGAACAATACTGTGCTTGGTGGCTTTGCTGGGCTTCAACGCTTACGGCCAGGTGCAAACCACGCCCAACGAAGCACTAAATAGGCCCCCTAAGGCTATGCAGGAATTCAGGGCGGGATGGATTGCAACAGTGGCCAACATTAACTGGCCAAGCAAGCCGGGCTTAACAACGACCGAACAGCAACAGGAAGCCATTGTCTTATTAGACCTGCTTAAAAAATTGAATTTCAATGCGGCCATTTTGCAGATCAGGCCACAGGCCGACGCACTTTATGAAAGCAGTTTAGAACCCTGGTCGTTTTTTCTGACTGGTACACAAGGCAAGGCCCCAGAACCTTATTACGATCCTTTGGCCTTTTGGGTAGAAGCGGCGCACGACAGGGGCTTGGAGCTGCACGTATGGCTCAATCCTTACCGTGCCCATCATTTGTCGGGTGGCGAGCCAAGTGCCAAGTCTATTGTAAAGGCCAAACCCGAATTGGTGGTTAAACTGAAAGATGGGCAGTACTGGATGGATCCGTCGAAAAAGGAAGTACAGGAGCATTCGCTGGCGGTAGTGAAAGACATTGTAAAGCGTTATGATATTGATGGCGTGCACTTCGACGATTATTTTTATCCCTACGATTCGTACAATGGCGGTGCCGATTTTCCCGACGACCAAAGTTGGGCAGCTTATCAGCAAAGCGGAGGCAAACTGAGCCGTGGCGACTGGCGGAGAGAAAGCGTAAACAGCTTTATCGAAAAGGTATATAAAGAAATCAAGGCCGAGAAAAAATATGTGAAATTCGGGATCAGTCCCTTTGGCATTTGGCGTCCGGGTTATCCCGAATCTATTGAAGGCATGGATCAATACGACAAGCTTTATGCCGATGCCAAGTTATGGCTCAATAAAGGTTGGGTCGATTATTTCAGTCCGCAGTTGTATTGGACAGTCAATGCACAAAAGCTGAGTTTTCCAGTACTGTTGGGCTGGTGGCAGTCTGAAAATACCAAAGGCAGGCATTTGTGGCCGGGCATGAACATCGGCTTGGGTGGCGACGAGAAGAATGTAGACGAAATCATCAATCAGATCATGATTACCAGAGGCATGTTGCCCAATAGCAAGGGTGCTTTGCATTGGAGCATGGCCGGTTTGGTGAAGCATGAAAAGCTAAGGCAAGGGCTTATTGATGGGCCCTATCAGAAACAGGCCTTGGTGCCACCTAGCGAATGGCTGGATAAAAAAGCTCCTAAGAAGCCAGTTGTAACCATTACATCGAAAGATTCGCTTTGGCAAATCAAGTGGAGCCATCCAGAAAAAAACGATGTATTTAGGTGGGTGGTTTATTTTAAATACGGCGATAAATGGAACTATAGAATTTTGAACCGCAAAGACGAATTTTTGGATATCTTAGCGGTTCTTAAAGGAGCCAAGACTTCAATTCCCTTAAATGCTTATGCCGTAACTGCAGTAGACCGTACCGGCAACGAAAGCGAATTTGAAGAACACCAGCTCATCAACAGCAAACCATGAAAACACAGCCAAAAGAACTGATAGAAGCAACTGCCAACGCCATCAAGGATCATTTTATTCCCAAAGATCCAGCGGCAAAGCAGTTCAGTTTTCATTTTACCATTCCACCGGCTTCCAACTACAAAGCCAATTATGGGCAAGATGCCAAGGGCAATTGGATTTTGCAGAGCTATGAAGTAGACGATTTGAAATAAGTAAGCGGTTGGCAGTTGCCCATTGAAGCTCTAAAGCTAGTTGGATAGTAAGAGAAACAATTTCCAATTCCCCTCCGCGGGAGGGGTGCCCAAAGGGCGGGGTGGCTAATTAGGAAAGAACTCACTTACGGCGTTTCCAAAGCGGCGTAAGTGGTTTAACTCATTTGCAATGTAATGCCTTCTCTTTTGAGGATGTAATCGAAAATTCCTTCGATAGGCTTTTGCAATATTTTGCCAACTTTGATGTTGTTGGCCACAAAAGTAGCACGCAATTCGTCTTGATAGTAATAAGCAATAGAACCTACAAAATTACACTCGAGGCTGCGGTACGATTTATAGTCTTTTACATTGGTGTCGATAAATTCCTGAAAGCCATCGTGCAGCACCTGCTGGATAAACGGGTGCGATTGATGTGCCTTCATAAAGCGGCTAAATCCCGCCAAGTACGAATTTGGCAAGGGCTTTTGGTAGATGTTTTCGATAACGATGTCTTTGTTTACCTCATAAGCCTTGGCAAAAGCTTCGCATAAATCAGCAGGCATGGTTTGATACAAAAAGGAAAGCAATATCTTTTTGCCAAAATAAGTGCCCGAACCTTCGTCGCCCAATACATAGCCCAGTCCGTGTTTGCCATCGTGTACGTTTTGGCCATCGTAATACGAAATGTTGGAGCCGGTGCCTAAAATGCAGGCCAGACCTTTTTTATCGCCACAAGTGGCATAGGCAGAACCAATCAGGTCGTGGTCTACGCTGATAAAGGCCTTGGTAAAAAATGCAGATAGTCCGTTAGAAATAATCTCGTGCTTATCCGGCGACGAACAACCCGAGCCGAAAAAATAAACTTCCTTAACAGCCGTGGCATAAGGGGCAATTTCCTTGTTTTTGGAAAGGATTTTGACCACATCGTGCGCATTTACAAAATAAGGGTTTATGCCTTGCGTACTAAAAGATAAGATCTGATTTGGACTATAGGCCATCCAATCTGTTTTGGACGAACCGCTATCTGCGACTAAAATCATGCACTAAAAATAGCAATTTATTGAATATTTAACGTACCGCTGATTTCTTTTAGCGCAATTTCGGCCAATTTAGCCTGATACTGCACATCGATATAGCGGCTATTGGCATCGATGGCGTTGCGTTGCGCTTCCCTTAGTTCTAGTGGCGCGATGCTGCCCAAGCGATATTTCTCTAAAGTAATATCCAAATTCTGGTTGGCAATGTCAACGTTATGATGCTCCAGTTTAACCAGCTCTAAAAAAGTGCTGTAGTTTTGGTAGGCGCTGGTCAGCTGCGCACTAATGTCTTGCTTTACCTTATCCAATGAAAGACTGGCCGAGCTGATTTCTACTTTCGCATTGCGCTCGTTCTGACGTTGCAAAAAGCCATTAAAAATGTTTACGCTGGCCGTTACCCCATAGGTTAAGCCGTTGGCCCTAAACTTGGTGTTAAAGCCGGTAGGCGTGGTGCTGCGCGAAAACTCATAGCCACTGTTGAGGCTAACCTGCGGATAACGGCTGCCCTTTACCTGTTTCAGGTTCAGTTCGGCAATTTTTTTGCTCAGCATGGCGCTCTGCAAATAAGGATTGAGTTGCTGCATTTGGTTGGCCAGCTCCGTATAATTCAGGGTATTGTCTATCGTGATATCGCTTGCTACCGAAAATTTGGTGTTCACATCGCGGGCCATCAATTGGTTTAGGGTAACCATAAAAGTAGCCAGCTGGTTTTTTTGCTGCAGGTAGGTCGAAGTGTCGGTGTTGTAATCGACCTTAGCCGCCAATACATCCAGTTTAGAACCGCGACCAATTTCCAGTTTGTTGTTGGCAATTTTTAGCCTCAGGTTAGAAATATCGAGGGCACTATCAGAAGCTACCACCAATTGTTGCTGCTTTACCATGTTGAAATAAGCAGTAATCACATCAGAAATAGTGGTCAGGATTTGTGCCTTGGCATTTACCTGGCCTTGTTGTTCTAAAGCCTTTAATCGATCGTAATTGGCAAACATCTTAAAGCCATCAAAAATGGTCCAGTCTAAGCCCACGCCATACGACATGTTGGTGCTTTTGGCGCCGTCGGTTACCCGCTGCGTACCAGTAGATTGCGTTTGAACGGTATTTTGTCTGCTGCCACCTGTGCTAAACGTGCCCGATGCACTCGGCAACATGCCTGCATTGCCCACATTGGCGTTGTTTTTGGCAATAGTAGCATTGTTATTGATCAGTTTAATATCGTAGTTGTTTTGCAGGGCAATGGTAATGGCGTCTTGCAGCGTGAGTTTCTCTTGCGCAGTCACAGTATTGCACAAGCCAGCCCAACCACTAACGATAAAAAATATAAAATACTTCAATTTCATGTATGTTAAATTTTGAATGATCGAGTTTTGAACAATTGAATGGCTTTATTCCTTCAATCCACAAACCTTTCATTCTCTCCTTATTTTTTGTCTTGCCCCTCGTCGGCCAATGCGGCGTTTAAAGATTCTTTTAACTCGGTATTTTCCTTGTGTTCTTTAGACCAATAAGAATAAATAGCCGGAATAACGAACAAGGTTAAAACCAACGAAAACAAAGTACCTCCAATAATTACGGTACCCATACTCATCCGGCTTTTGGCCGCTGCACCCAAGGCCATGGCAATAGGCAAAGCTCCAATAGCAATGGCCATACTGGTCATTAAAATTGGCCTTAGTCGCGAAACGGCTGCCTCTCTAATGGCATCGTGTACCGATTTGCCTTGCTCTTTAAGCTGGTTGGCAAATTCTACAATCAAAATGCCGTTTTTGGTTACCAAACCAATCAGCATGATGGTGCCAATCTGACTGAAAATATTCCAGCTTTGGCCACATAGCCATAACGATAAAAATGCACCGGCAACCGCCATTGGCACCGTAAGGATAATGATGATCGGATCCTTAAAGCTTTCGAACTGTGCCGAAAGTATGAGGTAAACCAACAACAAGGCCAAGCCGAAGGCGAATAGGGTATTGGAAGAACTCTCCTGAAAATCCCTCGATTCGCCACTTAAATCGGTCGAGAAACTTTCATCGAGCACTTTGGCCGCAATCCTGTCCATAGCCGCGATACCATCGCCGATGCTCTTGCCCGGTGCTAAACCTGCCGAAACCGTAGCTGAAATGAAACGATTGTTGCGGTATAACTGTGGCGGACTGCTTTCTTCCTTGGTCGTTACGAGGTTGTCTAATTGGATAAGCTGGCCCTTGTCGTTTCTTACATAAACCGAACTCAGGTCGAGCGGTTCCTTGCGGTCGCTCACGTCAAACTGGCCAATTACCTGATATTGCTTGCCATTCATAAAGAAATAAGAGAAGCGCTGTCCGCTGAGGCCTAATTGTAGCGTTTGGGCAATATCAACAATAGAAACACCCAGGTTTTTCGCTTTATCGCGGTTAATAGTAAGGTCGATTTCGGGTTTGTTGAACTTCAGGTTAACATCTGAGGTGGTAAAAGTAGGGTCTTTAGAAACCTCGTCCATAAACTGAGGCACTTTCTCGCGCAGCTTCTCAAAGTTTTGTGCCTGAATAATATAGCTGATTGGCAAACCACCTCTACGCCCCACAGAAATGGTAGGCTGTTGCGTAACGGTTACCTTGCCTTCGGTATATTTTTTGGTGGCTTTGGTCAGCTTGTCGGCAATGTCTTTTTGGCTTCTCTCTCGTTTGTCGGGGTCGATCAAGCCCATGCGCAAGAAACCAGAGTTGGTAGAACCCGCCCCACCAAAGCCCGGCGAAGTAATGGTAATCAGCACGTTTTTCTCGGGCACCGAATCAATGATCATGGTGCTCAGCTTAGCCATAAAACGATCGGTATAGGCAAAAGAGGCACCTTCTGGCGTAGTTACGCTCAGGTTAATGGCACTTCTGTCATCGTAGGGCGCTGTTTCTTTCGGCAACAATTTCCAGAAAAGGAAAATCAGCCCCATACAGATCAAAATCAGTGGTACGGCAATCCAACGTCTGTTTAAAAACTTGTTCAGGTTGCTCTTGTAGCTTTCGTTCAGCTTCACAAAGTAAGGTTCTGTAAAGTTGTAGAACCTCGATGGCGTATGGCCTCCCTTTTTCATCAAATAGGCATTCAGCATCGGGGTTAAGGTTAGCGATACGAAGGCCGATATGAGCACGGCGGCGCCGATAACCACCCCAAATTCGCGGAATAAGCGCCCCACAAATCCTTGTAGGAAGATTACAGGCAGGAATACCGCGGCCAGGGTAATGGAAATGGAAATTACCGCAAAGAAAATCTCGTTCGAGCCTTTAATGGCTGCTTCGATAGGCGAGAGCCCTTCTTCTACCTTTTTAAAGATGTTTTCGGTGACCACGATACCATCATCAACCACCAAACCCGTAGCCAATACAATGGCCAAAAGCGTGAGTACGTTAATGGAGAAACCAAAAATGTACATGATAAAGAAAGTGGCAATAAGCGATACCGGAATATCGATCAATGGCCTAAAGGCAATGGCCCAATCCCTAAAAAACAGGTAAATGATCAAAATTACCAAAACCAGCGAAAGCAAGATGGTTTCGGCTACTTCGGTTACCGAACGTTTGATAAAGAGGGTGGTATCAAGGGCTACCTTGAGCTTAATGTCTTGAGGTACGTCTTGTTCCAGTTTGGCAAAGCGTTTGTAAAACTCCTTGCTAATGTCGAGGTAGTTGGCACCCGGTTGCGGAATAATACCAATGGCTACCATGGGTTTGCCCGATTCGCGCAGAACGGTTTCCTCGTTTTCAGAACCCATTTCGGCAAAGGCCACATCTTGCAGCTTTACTACGTTATTGCTATCACTAGAAAGGATCAGGTTGTTAAACTCGTCGGCTGTGGTAAGTTTGCCCAGGGTTTTTACAATTAGCTCGGTAGTGGCTCCAGTTAGTTTTCCCGAGGGTAATTCTACGTTTTCGCGGTCGAGCGCCGTTACAATATCCTGCGAAGTCAAACCATAAGAGGCCAATTTGTTCGGGTCGATACGGATACGCATGGCATATTTGCGCTGTCCCTGAATTTGTACGCTACTTACGCCCGGAATGGTTTGGATGCGGTCGGCGATTACGTTTTCGGCAAAATCGCTCAGGTCGGTTACCCCGCGTTTGTCGCTTTGGATGGTCATCGAAATAATGGCATCCGAGTTGGCGTCGGCCTTGCTCACAATCGGCAAACCGTCTATATCTTTTGGCAAGCTTCGGGCGGCCTGCGATACTTTGTCGCGCACGTCGTTGGCCGCTTCGTCGATGTTTTTGTCGAGGTTAAACTCAATGGTGATGTTGCTCGTTCCCTGGTTACTCGAAGAAGAAATATTGCGAATACCGTCGATGGCATTGATCGATTTTTCTAGAGGTTCGGTAATCTGCGATTCGATGATATCGGCGTTAGCTCCCGGATAGGAAGTACGCACCGAAACAATGGCCGGATCGATAGAAGGGTACTCGCGTACGCCCAAAAAGTTATAGCCAATTACCCCGAACAGGATAATGACCAAGTTCATTACAATGGCAAGAACCGGACGTTTGATACTGGTGGTCGAAATACTCATGATTTAGCTTTTACCAGTTTAACTTTTACCGGAGATTTAGGTTTTAGCGCCATGGCACCCGTGGTAAGCACGGTATCGCCTACGTTAAGACCCGAGGTAATTTGTACGCTTTCGGCGGTACGGTTGCCTGCTTCTACTTTTACCTGTTGCGCCAATCCGTTTTTGCTGATGTAAACGGTTTTTCCATTCAGCACCGGAATAATGGCTTCGCTCGGAATCAAAATGGCATCGTTGATGGTGGCCAAGGCCAGTTTAACTTTGGCAAACGAGCCCGGCAAAAGCTTGCCATCGGCATTAGGAGCCAGTGCTTTGATTTGGAGTGTACGGGTAGCTTGGTTAATGCCCGGTTCTAAGGCAAATATCTTGGCCTTAAAGGTTTGGTGCGAGCCGTCTATATGAAAATCGATATTGGCGTTTTGGTTGATTTGTCCAGCATATTTTTCCGGAATGGAGAACGTGATTTTTACCGGATTGGTGCTCACCAAGTTGGCAATGGTGGTTGATGGGGTCAGGTATTCGCCCACAGAAATAGACCTGAGGCCAACTTTGCCGCTAAAAGGGGCTAAAATCGAAGTTTTGGCCAGCTGTGCCCTAATCAGTTGGGTCTGTGCCTTTAGCGATTGCAGGTCGGCCAATGAAGTGTCGTATTCTTCCTGACTGATAGCGCCTTTGGCCAACAGTTGCTTAGCCCTATTCTCGTTCGTGGCCGAAAGCTTTTCTTTGGTTAGGGCGTCTTTCAGCTGCGCCTGAATATCTCTGTCGTTTATTTTAACCAGCAAAGCGCCTTTGCTTACATTGCTGCCTTCCTTAAAATAGATGCCGGTTACCAAGCCCGATACTTCGCCACGCAAAACAACCGATTCGTTAGGCTCTATGCTGCCTGTAATTTCAAGGTCGTTGTCAAATTTGGCGGTTTGTACGACTACGCCTTCTACGGCCAATGGTGGACCGCCTTTGCCTCCCTTGCCGTTCTTGCCACCTGCACCGCCGCCACCTTTGGCACCATTGCCTTCGGCTGCGATTTTTTTGTTTTCAGAAATTCTATAATAAACCAAATAGGCCAGGCCTATGGCTAAGAGCGTGTAGATGATATACCTGATTTTCATGCGTGTGTTTAATCCAATGGGTTAACGTACAAAAATATTTATTTGTTTTTCTAATCATTTGATGTACTAAGTATGTTACAGCTTATTACATAAATATATATCTTTAAAAACTTAGAAATTTTAAATTTGCCCTTAAACTTTCAACTATCACTAAATAACAGTAATGAATAAATCAATTTTCGGATTAGTCATACTCCTATCTATTACTATGGCAGCCAAATCACAAGTAAAAATAAACTTTGAAGTAAGTTTCAAAGAGCCGCAGGCACATTATGCGGAAGTAGAAATGAACATGTCGGGCATTGCGGCCAAAAACTATGTCGATGTAAAAATGCCGGTATGGACCCCGGGTTCTTATTTGGTGCGCGAGTTTGCCAAAAGCGTAGAAAGCTTTGGCGCAACTGCCAATGGCAAAGCCGTTAAAGTAGAAAAAGTAACCAAAAATACCTGGAGGATTTTCAATGCCAAAGCCAATGCCGTAAAAATCAATTATAGGGTTTACGCGTTCGAAATTTCGGTGCGTACGGCATTTATCGATGCTTCGCATGCCTTCCTTTCGTCGGCCAATATTTTTATGTACCCTGCCGGAATGATCAAAACGCCAAGTACGGTTAAGATTATTCCTTTTGGCACATGGGATAAGGTAAGCACCGGATTGGAGCCAGTTCCGGGCCAGAAATTCACCTACACCGCATCAGATTTTGATATTTTGTTCGACAGCCCGATCGAAGTGGGCAACCAAGATGTTTTCGAATTTAATGCAGCCGGCGTAAGGCACGAAGTAGCCATGTATGGTGGTGGCAATTACGATAAAGAACGCTTGAAAGTAGACATGGCCAAAATTGTAGAGCAGGCCACGGCAGTTTATGGCGAAAATCCGAATAAGCACTATACTTTCATCGTGCACAACTATGCGCAAGGTGGTGGCGGCTTAGAGCACTTAAATTCAACGGTTTTAGGTGCATCGCGCAATGCCTATGGTACGCCTCGAGGCTATAATGGTTTCTTGGGCTTGGTAGCGCATGAGTATCACCACTTGTGGAACGTCAAAAGATTGCGCCCGATTGCTTTAGGCCCATTCGATTACGATAACGAGAACTATACCACCAATTTGTGGGTGGCCGAAGGATTTACTTCGTACTACGAGAACAAGTTTATGTTAAGGGCAGGCTTTACCCCGCAAGATGGCTTTGTAAGCGGTTTGGCTGGTGCAGTAGGTACGGTAATGAATACGCCAGGCTCTAAATTGATGTCGGCTGCCGCGTCGAGCTTCGATGCCTGGATCAACGGTGCTTACCGTCCGAACGAGAACTCGCGCAATACTTTCATTTCTTATTACAGCAAAGGCGAAGTGGTTGGTCTATTAATGGATTTGGAAATTGCCAATGCTACTAAAGGTGCCAAAAGCCTCGACGATGTAATGAAAGCCATGTATCTGCAATGCAAAACCTTGAAACGTGGCTATACCGATGCCGAATTCAAGGCGATGGTAGAGAAAATCAGCGGGATGAACTTCACTAACTTCTGGGCCAAATATGTAAATGGTACCGACGAAATCGAGTTCGCCAAATATTTTGGCTATGCCGGTATCGATATTGTAAACGAAAACGCAGGCAAAAGCACGCCTTATTTTGGCGCAACAACCAGCAGGGCTACCGGTAAAGTTATCGTAACTGGCGTGGCTCGTGGTTCGGGCGCTTGGAATGGTGGCGTAAACGTAAACGATGAAATTGTGGCCATTGATGATGTACCTGCCGAAGCCTTAGTAGAAAAAATGACCCAAATTTCGAGCAAGAAAGTAGGCGAAACGGTAAAAGTGAGTATTGTAAGAGATGGTTTGAAACAAGACCTGACCATAACCTTAACCAATAACGATGCCGTTAAGTTTAAAACAACCATCAAAGAAGATGCAACGCCGCAACAGTTGGCCGTTCGCAAAAAATGGATGGGAATATAGACGGTTAGCGGTTTTCAGTCCATAGGTGATTGCCCAATCGACTAATGAACCAATGAACTGATGAACATAAAAAAAGCCCCGAGCAATGCGCTCGGGGCTTTTTTTATCAATGCTCTTCTTATTTGAAGATGTATTTAATGCCTAGGCCAAATCTTCCGGCTTCGAAGTCATTGCCACCATCATAAAATTGCAATGCTGGTCTCCAGTCGAAATTGAAACCGATTGGTGCGCCAGAAATCCTGTAGTCTAAACCTACCATCGGACGGATCATAAAGGTAGAGCCGCCATCGTACAAGTTAATGCCCGGGCCACCACCCAAATACCATTGTAGGCCTGGAGCACCTTTAATTGGTGCATTGTATTGATAAAATGCTTGGATCAAAGTAGAACTTCCGCCAAATAAAACATCACCTTCAATTGCACTATTTTGGTTGAAGAAGTGTTTAATTGAAGGACCAACCATTGTAGCACCGTTGCCAAAATCGATGCCTAAACCCGCACCGGTTTTGTAAGCTTGTGCTTGTGCATTCAAGCCTGTCGTTAAAAGTGCTGCGCCTGCAATTAAAGTAAAAAGTAATTTTTTCATAACTAATGATTTAATTTTTATAAATAGTTTTTAACTACCTAACAAGTTTTGTGCCGTTGTGTTTGATTTATGTAAAATATTTGAAAATTGGTGGTTTTTGCAAGGAAAATAAAAGAGCCATTTTGCTGAGTAGCTGTGGTTTACATCAGTTTCAAAAACAATAGATATATTAGAGGCCATAAAAATAAACTATGAAAGCCAAAATAGCGTTGGTGTTCGTATTGCTCTCTATCGGACTGTTGTTGTCGTTCAAAAGCATAACGCAACATGATTGTATGGTTTTTCTTTCCCTGGCTGCTAAAGAAAAGATAAAGGTTTACAGCGATGCCTTAAAAAGTAAGGAAATAGCCAGTTTAGGCCATCATTTTGCGAGCGAAGACTACCTGATGATTACCATTCTCGATAGCAAAAACAATTGCTACCAAGTAGAAGTTGCTTATGCCATTGCCGGTAAAAGCATCAGAGGCTGGATCAGCCACACAGAAAAGCTGGCGGTTTATGCCAAGGCCAGCAACAAGAAAATCAGATTCTACCAGTCGTTTGAGCGGAATTCGAAAGTTACTACAGCGGCATACAATCCCAATGAATTGAAAGTGTTAGCTTACCACAAGGGGTGGCTTAAGGTAGGGGAAGGCAAAACCGTTTTGGGTTGGTTGCCCATGGAGGAACAATGTGGCAATCCGTATACCACCTGTAACTAATTTGTCTAGGTAATTGATTGTAATGCCTATCAGGTTTAACTTCCCAAACCCTGATAAATTTCGGCAAACAACAAGCCACTGCCGCCTCCATAATGCTTCATGATAGGCAATTGTGGTCGTTTTTCGGCCAATTCGAGTTTGAGCCTGTCGATTTCTTCCTCGGTTATTCCGGCTCCAATCAACACCAGTTTGATGCTTTCCTGCAGACAGATGTTTAAGGCTTCGGCTACAGAATAGGCCAGTTTGGCCTTCCACTCTTCTTTTTGGTCAATCAGTCGGGCAATGGTTTGCATGATGGGCTCGTTGGTGCCGATGACTACGATTTCTAGGACTTGCATTTGCTTAATTGTTTTATTGTTGAATTTGTTCGTGTTAACCCACCCCGCCTTTTAGGCACCCCTCCAAGGAGGGGAATGGAAAATCGCTAAAAACAAAAATCGGGAATCTTTTGTCAAGACCCCCGATTTTCGATTAGAATTCCATCGGAACTTCCATTAACAAGAATTTAGCTTCTCCAATAGCTTTTATATTTACAGAATCGGTATCCCAAACACCGAAACCGTCTCTTGTTTCTAATTTTTGGCCTTCCACCTCAAGTTCTCCTTCCAATACGAAAACGTAGAGGCCATTGCCTTTTCCGTGCATCGGGTAGGCTTTGCTGTGGCCGGCTTCAAAAGTGGCCAGGTTAAACCAGGCATTTTGATAGATCCATACGCCTGCATCGTCTGCATTTGGCGATAAAATCTGTACAAACTCATTTTTGCTTTGGGTTTGGTCCAGTACAATCTGGTCGTACCTTGGTGTTACGTTCCTTTGGTTCGGAAAAAGCCAGATCTGCAAAAACTTGGCCGGGTGGTTGGCATCCGGGTTGTATTCAGAGTGATAAATTCCGGTTCCGGCACTCATCACTTGGATCTCGCCAGCTTTAATGGTGGCCACATTGCCCATGCTATCCTTGTGTTGCAGCTCTCCTTCAAGCGGAATAGAAATAATTTCCATGTTGTCGTGCGGATGCTCGCCGAAGCCCATGCCCCCTGTAACGATATCGTCGTTCAAAACGCGCAAGGCGCCGAAGTGGATGCGTTCGGGATTATAGTATCCAGCAAAGCTGAAACTTTGATAACTTTTTAACCAGCCATGATCTGCCACTCCTCGAGTGTTGGCTTTGTGCAATACTGTTTGTGCCATAATTGTTAAAACTTGTTGATACAAAGATAAGCCCATTTGAGCGCCCGGCTCTTGATGTAGGTTAAGAAAGGTCTTGTTGCTAGCAGGCAATTTATCACTATTGTTCAATTGTTATATTGTGTTGGTATATAGACTTTATTGCTGCAATTGTTAGGTATTGAACAATTAACTGTCGACGATTAGCCATTTAGCAATTCAACAATATAACAATTCAACAATATAACAATTCAACAATTGAATAGTTTAACTATCCAGTCCATGAGCCATCAAGCAATTCAACAATGTCAATAATCCCCCCGCCATAGAAATTTACTTTTGGCCAACTTTCGGCAGGCGAAAATCCAAAACTAAAACACTTAACTTAGTAACATGGTAAATAGAGCAACATATCAGGCCGCAAAACTGGTAGCCCCGCAAATAGAGGCGCATTTCGCCAAACATTTGGCAGAAGCCAACGCCAAGGGCGAAGTCGATTTGGCGCCCCAGCCACCTGCGAGGGTCATCGAAGCCATTCTCGATGCAGCCTTTTGGTCGAGCCTGCGCAAGGAAGAAGGGCATTCGCCAAAAATATCCATTGCTTTTTTACCGCCAGAACAAGCCAGCAAGCCCTTGCTGTTTCACCAAACCTTGCCGTTAAATGCCAATATCCTCACCAAAATGGCACCGGGTGTTGAGCGAAGCGGTATCCACATCGGCGTATGGCACGATGGCTATAGCCTGCACATTTGGGGTACAACGCTCAATATTCCCAACTACTGTTTTGTAGTCGACGTTTCTGAACCAGGTCTGTTGGTTATCAAACATCGCCGCATTTATGGTTTTGGCAAATACACCAACGTGGCGGTACTGAAGGGCGATCAAATTAAAGTTGTAGAAGAAAAAAGTGCCACCAGCGCCGATTGTCCGGCTATGCTCTTGTCGCTACTCGATTTAACCGCACATTCTTATTGGAACGATGCTGCCAATATCCTGATTCAACTGGCAGTTTCTATGCGGGCACATGCACGTGGCGGTGCTATCTTAGTCGTTCCAAAAGGCACAAAAGACTGGGAGCAGTCGGTCATTCATCCCATGGGCTATGCGCTTACGCCCCCTTACCGTGGCTTGGCCGACCTCACCAATAAAGACCGTAATGCCAGCGAAATTTTTTGGCAAAGCGCCTTGAAAAGAGAAATAGATCACTTGTCGGGCTTAACGGCGGTAGACGGAGCCACCATTATCAGCGACGATTACGAATTGCTAGCTTTTGGTGCCAAAACGGGCAGAGCCAACAGCAGTGGCCATATCCAGGAATTATCATACTCTGAACCCATTGCCGGGGGCGATGCAGTAACCCTGCACCCTGCAAAAATTGGAGGAACCAGGCATCTTTCGGCCGCGCAGTTTATTTACGATCAGCGCAATGCCTTGGCGTTAGTGGCCTCGCAAGATGGCCATTTTACCATTTTCAGCTGGTCGCCAACCTTAAGCATGGTACAAGCCCATCGTATTGATACGTTGTTGTTGTAATTTTTGTTAGCGCAGACAAACTGGATATTGTTCGATTGCTTTATTGTTTGTCGTCCTTATTAAAAGAACGGGGTAATAAAGCATACAGTCTTGGAAGCCGATTAAGCGAACACGGCCGCGCCGATTATTCCCAAAAGATAAATAATGGCAATAACTATACGATCTGCTTTAACTCTGTCTTTACGGGTAGGTTGCTGAACAGTTTTTGAAGCTTGCTGTCTGGTAGCTGTTGCTGTGGCCGGAAGTTGAAGTTTGATAATCATAAGTCAACATATTTAAGGAACAAACTCATTACCGCAAAACTTAAGCCACAGCACCCCAAGTTGTTAAAATGTGGATAAGTCTGGTTTTGAACCTTAAAATGGCCTGCTTATCTTATAAATCTTGCCTCAAACCCTATTCAGGCTGTACTATTTATTAAACGATTTCCTGAGCAGGCTGTTCTTTTTTCCGTATAACAGGTAAATAACCATGCCAATAGCCAGCCAAACCACCAATCTCAACCAGGTTTCCCAAGGCATAAAAGCCATCATGGCCAAGCAAACCAATATGCCCAAAATAGGGATTAGCGGTACCAATGGCACTTTAAATGGCCTTTCGGCATCGGGGTTGGTTTTGCGAAGGATCAAAATGCCAGCACAAACCATTAAAAAAGCCAATAAGGTGCCGATACTGGTCATTTCGCCTACTACATTTAACGGAACGAAAGCCGCAAACAAGCCAATAAATGCACAAAGCAGGATGTTAGATTGATACGGTGTTTTGAATTTGGGATGCAGTTTGGAAAAGGCCTTTGGCAAAAGCCCGTCTCTGCTAATGGCATAAAACATGCGCGATTGGGCCATCAGATCGACCAGTATCACCGACGTATAACCAATTAAAATGGCTAAAATAATCGCTTGGCTTAACCACGAATAGGGCGTTTTTTCAATAGCGATGGCCACCGGTGCGCCACTGTTGGCAAATTCCTTGTAATTGGCCAATCCGGTCATTACGTGTCCAAAAAGTCCAAACAATACCGTACATGCCACCAATGAACCGATAATGCCGATGGGCAAATCGCGTTTAGGATTTTTGGTTTCTTGGGCAGAGGCTGCCACCGCATCGAAGCCAATAAAAACAAAAAATACCAGTCCGGCTGCACGCAAAACCCCGCTCCAGCCAAAATGGCCAAATTCGCCAGTATTTTGTGGTATATAAGGGTGATAATTGGCAGGATTGATATAATTCCAGCCCAAGGCAATAAAAACCAAAACCACACCCACTTTTAAAAATACAATGATGGCATTGACTACAGCCGAACCTTTGGCACCTCTGATTACAACAAGCGTCATCAAGATTACCACTAAGGCAGCGGGCAGGTTGATGAGGCCGTGTACAATGGTGCCATCGCTCAATTTGGCGGTTTCAAATGGCGAAAGCGTAAACTGCGCGGGCAGATAGATATGATAGGAAGCCAAAAACTTAACCAAGTACTGCGACCAGCTGATGGCAACGGTAGCACAGCCAACCGAATATTCGAGCACCAGATCCCAGCCAATAATCCAGGCAAACCATTCGCCCATGGTGGCGTAGGCATAGGTATAGGCACTTCCGGCCACGGGAATCATCGAAGCAAATTCGGCATAACACAAGGCCGCAAACCCGCAACCCAATGCGGCAATTACAAATGACAGGGTTACGGCCGGACCTGCATAGTTGGCGGCGGCCAAGCCGGTAATAGAGAACAGGCCAGCGCCAAGGGTAAGCCCAACGCCAATCAGCACCAGTTGAAAGGGGCCAAGGCTTCTTTTTAACGAGGCTTCCGAACTTTCGGCTACTTCTGCCTTGATGGCGGCTATCGATTTTTTGAACATGTTATTTGCGTTTGAAGGCGCAAAGGTAAGAAAATAAATACTACTAAAATAGTAGTCTTAAAATATTATTTGGAAATGACGAGGGTTTGATAGCTTGCTCGGTATTTAATTTGGACGCATTTGCGAGGTTTTTAAAACTTCGCAAGTGTTTGTTAAAGAATTATAAAAATTAATAAACTGTATATCAGTTATTTATAAAATATTTTATATTTTTTATAGTACTATGTATTGCATAATACTGTATAAAGCATATATCTTTGTATTATGATAGCAGAAAATACGCAAACCCAAATGCGAAAAGGCATACTCGAGTACTGTGTGCTTTTAATCATATCGCGAGGTGAGATTTATGCCTCCGATATTATCGCCGAACTGAAACAGGCAAAACTGTTGGTGGTAGAGGGTACTTTATATCCTTTGCTTACCCGTTTAAAAAATAATGGCCTGTTGGGCTACAACTGGGTAGAATCGACTTCTGGTCCACCGCGCAAATATTATGTGCTTACGCCAGAAGGTCGCGAAATCCTGAAACAACTCGACACGACCTGGCAGGAGCTGGCCTATGCCATCACTACATCGCAAAACGGGGTCACAAAATAATTGAATGGGAGAATGAAAGAATTATCGAAGGCCGTTCAAAATTCAATCATTCAAAATTAAAATAAACAAACATGAAAAAGACACTGATCATCAATATAGGAAATTCCATTATCCACATCGAAGAAGATGCCTACGAGGTGCTTACCGCCTACCTGAACGAAATTAAACAACACTTTGCCAAAAACGCCGACGATTTTGAGATCGTAACCGATATCGAAAACCGTATTGCCGAAATGCTGACTGAGATTTTGGCAACTGCGCAAAAGCAGGTAGTTGAAATGGCCGACGTTGAAGGCGTGATTGCGCAAATGGGTCGCGTGCAGGATTTCCAAAACGAAGAAGAGGAAGCACCACAGGCCAATCAGACCTTTAGTTTTACTGGCGATAAAAAACTTTACCGCGATATGGACGATGCCATGATTGCCGGCGTGTGCTCTGGTTTGGGCCATTACATGAACATCGAAGCGCGCTGGATCAGACTGGTGGCTTTCCTGTCCATTTTTATTGGCGGTGCAGGCATTTTGGCCTATCTCATTTTGTGGATTGCCATTCCGAGAGCGGTTTCCAGATCAGAAAGAATGGAGATGAAGGGAGAAGCTACCAATTTGTACGGCTACCAACGAAATTTTGAAGAAGAGATGGCAGCTTTTGCAGCCAACATGAAATCGACCGGCGAAAAACACTTTAAACCGATGATGAAGCGTTCGGGCAGCCTGATTACCGAATTTCTGGATGCGATACGCCGTTTCCTCAATGGCAGTGCCAAAGCCATCTTTAAGCTGATTGCCGGTTTGATGATTGTTTTCGGCTTTGTGGGCATGATTGGCTTGATTGCTTGTTTGGCGGCCTTGTTGGGCTTTTGGGATGCCTATGATTATTTCCCTTTCTCAATTATTAACGAAAACTACAGAGATACCCTTGTTTTCGCCACTTTTGTTAGTTTGTTTATCCCGATTTTGGCCCTGGTGCTTTTCTCTATCCGCGTTGCCTTTAACAAAACAACCATTAACAAAACCCTGTCGTTTGCCTTGTTGATCATTTGGCTGGTGGGTGTTTCTACAACGATTTATTATGGAGCCAAAATTTCGGCCGAATTTCAGGAACATGCCGAATTGGTGCGCACCACCGAGCTTAAAACCTATCCAACTTACCGCATCGATGTAGACAGGAGCATGATTTTTAGCAAAGAGGACAGCTTGGCCTATCACATCGGCAAAGACGATTTTGGCGACAGGGTAGTGGTAGACAACGACGAAGACCATCCTTTCCGCATTCCGCGAAATGTGCATTTGGAAATCGTTAAAAGCGACAATGACAAAACCAGCATGATCCAGACCTACGAATCGCAGGGCAAAACCTTTTCTATGGCGTTGAAAAATGCACAAAACATTGATTACAAATACACGCAAACAGATTCATTGTTGGTACTTAGTCCGAGGCTGCAACTGAAAAAAGAGAGCATCTGGAGAAACCAGGAATTGCACATTACCCTTAAGGTACCGGTTGGAACCCACCTGTTGGTTAACGATAATATCTATATGCTACAGTTCTATTATTTCTCTTGCAATGCCGATGAAGATAAACAGGGCGAATACAAAGAATGGGTGATGACCGAAGAAGGACTGAAGTGCAAAAGCGAGCTGTAAAAGCTTGATAAAATAGTCGTAGAGCTAGGTTTTGCAAATTAGTGGCGTTAAAATTTGGAATCTATTTTCTGTATTAATAACTTAGTGTATTATTTAACTAATACAGTTGAAGAATAAAATGAATTAAGGCTTTGAACGGGATAAGCTTAGGCCGGGTTTATCCTGCGAAATGCCACAACAGGCTTTGGTTATGCCGGATTAACCAAGCCCTTAATGGGTGGAAACCCATTGAAGTTATTAAACGTAATTAGACAAAATTTTTAATCCGCCAGCCACTTCGAAGGAGGTTTGGTGCTAAAAAAAATAACCAATGAATTAGCTCTACCGAGCATATAATCCCTAGACATGATGAAAAAATTAATTGTGCTGATAGCCTGTCTATTGGCGTACGGGACTTCTTTTGCCCAAAAAAATAGTAAAATAACAGGAAAGGTAACCGATGAAAAAGCAGAGGCGGTACCTTATGCCTTGGTTAAGCTGCTCCATTTCCCTGATACGGCTACGCTCAAAACGGTACAGACCGATTTTGACGGCAATTTTGCCTTCGAACAGGTGAAATCTGGAAACTACTTGCTTGCCGTGCAGCTGGTAGGCTACAAAACCACCAAAACAGAACGTTTTACAGTGGCTGATGCGGATGTAAAACTGCCCGCCATTAAAATGGAAGGATTAACCAAACAGCTTAAAGAGGTAACTATCGAAACCAGAAAGCCCTTTGTAGAGCACAAAATAGATAAAACGGTACTCAACGTAGAAAACAGCATCGTGGCTACGGGTGGTACGGCACTTGAAGTGCTCGAAAAAGCACCAGGTGTAACCGTCGATAGGCAGAACGACCAAATCAAGCTGAACAACAAAAGCGGCATTACGGTAATGATAGACGGCAAACCCAATGTGCTTTCGGGTGCCGACGTTACCACCTTGCTAAGCAACATGAGCAGCGACCAGATTGCTACCATCGAACTCATCACCAACCCATCGTCTAAATACGACGCGGCCGGCAATGCCGGTATCATCAATATCAAGCTGAAAAGAAATAAGTTTTTCGGTACCAATGGCAGTGTTTCGTTTAACGGGGGCCAAGGTTTGATGCCCGATTCGCCAAGCGATTTGTACAGGGCCGGGGTATTTCTCAACCTCAACCACCGTGTAGACAAATGGAACATCTTTGGCAACGCAGGTTTTATGCGCAAAACCAATTTCAACAACATCAGGGTTAACCGCAGTACCTTATCAAATGGACTTTCGAGTGCTTTTGATCAGAATTTTGACCGCAACAACCGTGGGGTGGGCTATACCGGAAAGCTGGGTGCCGATTACTACGTATCTGAAAAAACCGTAATCGGCGTAATGGTCGATGCCAATACCATCCGCACCAATTTGGGCAACCTGAGCAATACCTATATCCAGGAAGTACAAAATGGCACCAGTACTTCAAACTCGGTAAGCCAACAGGCCATTTCGAAATCGCCGGTAAGCAACCTGACCGCCAATTTTAACATCAAGCACGATTTTGGCAAAGAGGCGAGCCTGACTTTCGATGCCGATTATGCCGGTTTCAGCAACCAAAAGAATGAAGTTTTCGACGCGAAATACCTGAATGGTGCCGGACAGGTGAACAATACCACCGGATTGAGGAATACGACCGATGCCAACATCGATGTTTATGCGGTGAAATCTGACCTTACCTTGCCGATTTCTAAAACCTTCAAATTTGAAGCAGGTTTAAAAAGCAGCCACGTGATTACCCATAATACCCTGTTGGCCGAAGAATTTGTGAACGGCAACTGGCAAAATAACCTTGGCAGGTCTAACGATTTTGTGTACAAGGAAAACATCAATGCGGCTTACGCCAATGTGGCGAAAGAATGGAAGGTATTTCAGGTACAGTTGGGCTTAAGGGCGGAACACACACATTCTAACGGAAATTCGATAACCGAAAACAAAGTGGTAGACCGGAATTATTTGTCTTTGTTTCCAACGGTATTTGTGAACCAGAAAATCAACAAAGACAACAACATCAGGTATTCTTACAGCCGTAGGGTTGATCGACCGAATTACCAGCAGCTCAATCCATTTGTGTTTTACATGGATCCTTATGCGCTTGATCAGGGCAATCCTTACTTAAAGCCACAGTTTACCGACAATTTTGAGTTGGGCTACAGCTATAAGGAATATTCGTTGTCTTTTAATTATTCCAATACCCACGACATGATTACCCAGATCAGTCAGCAAGACGAAGTAACCCGCATTGTCAATGTAATCAGAGCAAATTTGGGCAGGGCACAGAATTACTCGGTCAATTTGTATGTGCCTATTCGCCTAGCCAAATTCTGGAATACGCAGCAAAATCTGAGTGTTTACTACAATAAATTTAGCGACAACAATTTAGAGGGCGCCCAGTACAGCGCAAGCAAAGTGGCTTATAACTTTAATACCACACAATCGTTTATGCTGCCCAACAATTTTAGCATCGAGCTTAACTTTTGGCTCAATTCGCCACGTGTATCTGGAGTAGAACGAACCACTATTTACCAGTATGCCTTGAATGCAGGGGTGCAAAAATCGCTGATGAACAAAAAAATGAAGCTCAGGCTGAATGTAGACGATATCTTTTTGACCAACCATTGGGAAGGCAAGCTCCAATATCAGAATGTAAACCTGCAGGTGGTTAACCGCTATACCAGCCGTAGGGCATCGTTTAGCTTGAGTTATAATTTCGGAAACCAGAATGTAAAATCGGCCCGTAACCGCAACACCGCCACCGACGATTTGAAAAACAGGGCCAATTAATCTGAAAAATCATGAAAACCAAAAAGCTGCTTTACTTAGGCCTGATCATGCCCTTTGTGTTTTGGGTAAGCATGGCCATTGCCGGCGAATTGCACGGCAACTATAATCCCTTTGTGCATACCGTGAGCGAACTGGGTGCCATTGGGACAAATTCCGAAGGTTTTATGGCCATTGCCATGCTCTGTTGCGCAGTAATGAGCTTGTTCTTCGTAATAGGTTTATGGCGTGTTTGCAACGAGATGGAAGTGAGCATCGCGCCTGTTTTAGCTACGCCAGCCTGTGCAATCATGTTTGCCTGGACATCCGTTTTTCACCTCGGGCATCCATTGCATGGGGTAATTGGTATGGTGCCCCTACTGCTTTTTATTGGATCGTTGCTGAGCGTGTTGCTGTGGAGATCTCAGCAGCTGCAAAACCTGAGAAAGCTGTCTTTGCTAAGTTTTTTGGTGATGGCATTGGTTTTTCTGCGTTTTGTTCCTTCGTTTCAGCAACATTTTCCTGGTTTGGTACAACGCTTTTTTCACTTGGGCTGGTCAATATGGTTTGTGTGTATGGCTTTTAGCTTTATCAAGTTGCTCAACACCAAATACAATTATGTTCCCGTCATTAACGATTAGCATTTAACAGAGGAAAGCTATGCAAACAATAAGAACATGGGGATTAATCCTACTCGTAATGGGAGCTTTACCAAGCATGTTGGTGGCGCAAACCAAGAGGCAGGCTGAAAATAGTTTCTTTGTCAAGGGCCAAGATCTTATCTTCGAATTTATAAAGGCAAATAAAAAAATGGCCAAAATAATCGCGCGCGAAAATGGAGCTTTTGCGGCAGAATTAAAACGAATTAAATCAAAACAGCTATGAAAAGAATATACTTAATGGTAGCCCTGGTTGCGGTATTGGCATCGGGTTGCAAATTTGGTGGCAATGCCAACAGCCAATCGATCAGCATCAGAAACAACGCCGAAGGCTACAATTTTCAGGCTTCTTACCCCGAGCGGAAAAGCAAATACGTGGTAGATTATGTAGAGCGTACCTTAAAAGACGATCGCATTTTTGATGCGGCAGCAAAGAAGGATGCCGAGATTGTATTGGGCGATGGCAGCCGGTTTTACCTGAAGGCTTATCCGGGCTATATCGAAGTAGACTTTAAGAAAAACAAAAATTCTTTTACTTCGTACCAAAAGCTGAAAGATTTGTGCCTTGGCATTAAAGATGCGCTTAAATAATTCAAAGCCCCGAAAGCTGTAGCTTCGGGGCTTTTTTTGAAACAAATTATTTGACCGTATAATGGTAAACGGCTCTTCCCAGATTGCCGCTTTTGTCGAGCCCTTCAACTACCACTCGGTAAGTACCTCTGCCATCGGCATTGAAAAACTCGAAATTGAAATTGCCTTTCTCGTCGGTAATTACCTTAGGATTCCAATAAATGGTTGTTCTTAAGTCGTTGCTGTTGATTGGTGCACCGGGTAGGTATTTTGGAGAATAGAACTCTCTTTCCTTGGCATATCCAGGTGGCGAATAGGTAATGATATTGGTTTTGGGCAGCATGTCCATCAACTCTTGCTTGCTAATTTTTTTGCCTACCGGAGCCTTTTTGGTGTTGATCACCATCACGCCTCGGGTTCCGTAAAGACGATCTACGGTTCCCAAATCGTCTTTTAAGAAAATCTCCACCGATTCTACTTCTGCGGCGTTTACACCATTGATATCTCTGGCATCAACCGGATTTCCATTGATGAAAACCTGGACCGGCGTTCTCGAACCCGAGTTAAAATCTCTCGAAACATAAAAGTTCTCATTGTCGAAAGTAAGGCCGGTAGCCATTGTTTTCAGACATTGCAACAACATCGTACAGCCCGAGCTAAAACGATCGCCACTTATCATGTGATCGGCATTTGGACTAAGGCCAGAAAGGGTTGCGTGATCACTGTGGCTCGGTTTTTTAATCGGAGCGCCTTTAATTTCTACGGTTTTTAAAGTGCGCAAATACCTGTACTGCTTTTGGCTGTTGTTCAGGTAGGCCGATAATGTGGTGTCGATATTGGCCACTTCGTCGGCGATGTTTGGATTTCTGGATGCCGCCGGAGAGGGAACGCCATCGAGCATGATCATCATATTGGCCGAATTTGCATTGTATTTGGCGCTGATGACCACTTGCGACGAATCGGGAATGTTAAGGTTCTGGAAGTTGAACACGCCCATGTTGGTGGTCACGGTTTCGGCCGAAATCGGTTTTCCGGTTACCATTAAGCGCATGGCACCCTTTCTAATCGGCATGCCGGTACGATCTCTCAATGTGCCTGTAATGTTCATGCCCTGCTCTGGCAACAGGTTAATCAGCGGATATTCTCCGGCTAGGATAGATTTATAAGAAAACCTGCGATAGCCTTGCGTAAGCATGAGCTTGTCTAAATCGGCCAGTTTTTTTTCGTCGGTTTTGATAAAGTAATAGTTTGGTTTTTCGATGTAGCCTTTAAGGTCGGAAGTTAGCAAAAGCGAGCTTAAGATGGTGGTTTCGCTGTTTTCGTCAACTGGTACCTTTTGTTCGTCGGTTACCGATACCGAGAAATCGCCGGCTACCGGAAGATTGGCACTCTTGGCATCAAGCGATATTTTTACCTTTTGGCGAGGCTTGTACAAGGGCAGATCGCTTTTTACGGTCAGGTTAAGGGTGTTGGGATGGAGGATAAAAACCAAACGTTCGCTCAAAGGTTTGCTGTTGGCATCGAACAAAGTCAGCTGCACAATACCCGATGGGAAGTTGCCTTTAGGAATTTTGGTAATGATAACCTGGTTTTTGAGCGGTGCCTTGGCAGCATAGTAAACCACGTTCGAATTTTGGGCCACTACAAAAAAGGTCTTGTCTTTGTTGGCTTCAAAATAAGGCGTATTGGCCAGAATCTTTAAATTGACAAATTCGGTATTCGAATTGATTACCTGCAGGCTAATGCCATTGGCACTTGCCTTTGGCAGTTCGTAAATGCTGGAAGAACCATCTTTAAAAGTAGCTTTGGCTCGGTAAACCTTGCCGGCTTCGGGGGTAATGAAAAACGAACCCATGCCTGCAAACGCAGTGTTAAAAGTGGTGATCTCGTTGTTTTGGTCGTCGATAATGCTGCCTTTCACCTCAACGCCGAGCCCAGTAGCTCTTACGGCCTTAAAGCCAACTTGGTTCGGAATGCCGCCCACCAGTTCGCCCCCTTCAGGGAAAAACTGAAAATCGACGGCATTCACGCTCTGCTTCAAATCGAAACTTGCATTGACAGTTTCTTTTTCGCTAATGCTAAGCGAAGTTATAATGTTGCCTTTGGTAATGGGTTCGCCGTTTTTGCTGGTTACACTAATGGTCAATACGCCATTTTGGTCGGTAGTACCCTTGCCCTTGGCAAATACATCGTAATTAGAATAGACCTGCCAGTTGACCGTTTTGTTGGCATAAGCCTTTTTGGTCATGTCGCGAAACTGGATCTTGGCATTGGTCTTGATATTTTTGTCGCTCTGCTCATTGGCAAAGGTAATGTTGGTAATGAGTTGCTTGTCAATCGCTTCGCCTATCGGGATGGTTTTGGTAAAGAAATAAGCGTTGTCGAAATTGGCCATCCACAAGGTATAGGCCCTTACATAATAATTGCCCTGTTTGTAGGTATTCATATTCAGCGGAATATTGCCGTAGGCCACGCTGTTTTTTACCGGCAGCTTAACTGTTTGTACCAGCGAATCCTTGGCCGTCCATAGTTCTACATAAACAATCTTGCTCAATGGCGAAGGCACATTCTGTTCGGTAGTTACATAAGCCTTGAACCAAACCGTATCGGCCACCGCATAATAGGGCTTGTCGAAATGCACATAAACCTTTTCTATAGGCTGTTCGTCAGAAAGTCTTTTGGTTTTGCTAATGATATTGCTGAGGGCCACGCTGTCTTGCTGGGCACTGGCCGATAGATTAAATAGGAGGGTGGAAATCAGGAAGGCGAAAAGGATTTTGCTCAGTTTCATCAATTGTCGTACTTGTTGAATGTTCGCTAATATATTGATTATTGATGGATAGAAGCTTATTGTAACTCATCTTTAACATATTTTTACAATAAGGGGCTTGCTGCTGTAATGCGTTTGGCGGATAGCGGAGTACGTTTGATAAAAATTGATGAAGCTTTCAAAACTTCGAAAGCGTAACCAAAAAAAACGGACGACTGTAAACAATCGCCCGCTTTTTTATTGCCAATGGGATAAGCAATTTCTTCGGCAAACCAAAAGCCTGCCTTTTCGTCTATTTTATTTGAATTCGATTACAAAATCTGCAAGCGATTGACGTACTTTTTTCAAGCCAGCCAACCAGTCGCCGGCTTCATCGCGATAACCCAAAGGCAACAACGATACGCTGCGCAGGTTTTTAGCGCTTAGGCCTAACAACTCGTCAACTTTGGCATTGTCAAAACCTTCCATTGGGGTAGCATCCACTTTAAGCAAGGCCGCTTGTGCAATAGCCATACCAAAGCCGATGTAGGCCTGACGGGCAGCGTGCTGAAAATTGATTTCGGCTTCGCGGTCAACCAGCATGCCTTTTAAGCGGGCTACATATTCGGCTGTAGCTTCGGCCAGAACGCCACGCTCTTGGTTGGTTCTGTTAAATACTTCGTCGATGTTTTCGTGGGTATAATTGTCCCAGGCGGCAAAAACCAACACATGTGATGAGTCTACAATTTGCGATTGGTTAAAGGCGTGAGGCAATAAGGCTTGTTTAAGTTCGGGATTGGTGACCACGATTACCTTGAATGGCTGCAGGCCAGATGAAGTTGGTGCCAAGCGGGCGGCTTCTAAAATAAGGTCCACTTTTTCTTGTGGTACGGCTTGGCCGTTCATTTTTTTGGTGGCATAGCGCCAGTTCAATGCTTCTATTAATTCCATTGTATTATTCTAATTTTTATGTGATTTTTTAATTATTGATGTTCATGATAAAACCCTGTATGGCATCTTGCAATACTTTTTGCTGCAGTTCGCCAGGGGCAGCGGTCAGGTTGATCATGTTAATGGAGCTCAGCCCATGCAAGATCGACCAAAAAGTGTGGAACTTTAAAGTGGTTTGGGGACTACACTCGCCACCCTGCAACTGTTTGAGGGAGGAAATGATGATGTCGCCAAAACGGCCAATTTCGGCTATTTCTTTGGCGCGGTCGCAGTTGGGTACGCCTAAACCAAACATAATCTGGTAGTATTCGCGGTGCGAAAGGGCAAAGTCATAATAGGCTATGGCGATGAGCTTGAGCTGTTGCGCCGGATCTGCCGATTGCGCTTTAGCGGCCAAAGCGGCATCGCCCAAAAGGATAAAGCCATGTCTGATAAAATCTTCCATAATGGCATCCTTGTTTTCGAAATGGTTGTAAACCACCGGCAGGCTGTAGCCTATTAGCTCGGCAATTTTGCGGATAGAAACCGCAGGCCAGCCCTCTTTGAGCATAATGGCGCGGGCGGCTTCCAAGATGGATTCCTTTTGTTGCTCGCGCTGCTTTAACCTACGTTCTGTAACTGCCATTTCATAAAAAAGTTAACACTGTTAGCAAAAGTAGAATGCCTTGTTCAAAACTGAAACATCAAAAATAGTTTATGACCAAAAAATGATAGGAATAGGTGCTTGATGAAAACATTTGAAACATAATGACGTTTAAATATATACTATGCAAGCATAATGAATATGTTTGTTCCTAATTCCTTAACGTTATGAAAAAGCTTTTTTTGATTGCTACATTATTAGCAGGCGCGTCTCTCTCTACTTTTGCCCAGGAAGGAAGGGGTTTTTACCTGAAGCCAACCGGGAGCTACTTTTTAAAGGTTACGCCGGTAGAGTTCCCGAATGTGGGTTCGCTGCAGCCACGTGATTACGTGTTTTCGATCAACCCTTCGTCGGGTGCGCAGACACGGATTTCTGAAAGCGCCATAACAGGTTCGTTTGGCCAGGGCTGGCGTGCCGGTTTAACGGGAGGTTTCAGGTTCAATAATGTAGTGGCAGTAGAATTGGGCGTCAATTATTTCCAAAGCGAGAAAAATACCATGGCCAAGCAAACGGGCTACATCGGCAATAACCGGGTATTGGCCTTAGAGGCTGTTGGACAGGTTTCGGCGTTGGATTTAACCCCAAGCCTGGTTTTTCACTTGCCAACGCAAATGAAATTTAAGCCTTACCTCAAATTGGGAGCGGTAGTTCCGGTATATGGCTACCTAGATATCAATACTACGGTCAGCGACCAAACCGGTACCATTGCCAAAACCGTAAACCCTAACTTTGTGGCCGTCGAGCTTACCCGTTCTGAAAGGGTAAAACCTAAACCAACGCTTGGCTTTATTGGTGCTGCGGGCTTTAACTATCCGATTGGCAAAAACATCAGCTTTTTTAGCGAAATCGAATATCGAAACGTATCTGTAAACAGCGACAGCAAAGAAGTTAAAAGTTTTAATGCTATTGGAACCTTGGCCAATGGAACCAAGGTAAACGTTGGATTGAACGATTTGCCAACTGCGGTAAAGGAAACCAATTACCACAAAACGTTAACGCCAAGCTCTAATGTGGCAGGCACGGCAAATTACAACCCGAACCAACCTAGTGATGATTTAAAATCGTATATCAACATTGGGGGCTTGGGCTTAAATGTGGGCTTGAAAATCGGGATATAGATTTCTCCTTGCCGATAACTATCACAAAAAAGCCTCTTCTTGATTTATATTAGGAGGAGGCTTTTGCTTTTAGCGTGTTTTAACCATTAAGGAATTAAGAGGGTTAAGCTTGGCTGGCTTTGTATGTTTAGGCCTTTGAATGGCATAACCCTTAATATCCTCAATGCCTCAATGGTCCAATGATTTGTATGTTTTAACCATTAAGGAATTAAGGCAATTGAGCCAGGCTGTTTTGTATGTTTAGGCCTTTGGATGGCATAATCCTTAATATCCTCAATTTCTTAATGGTTCAAGCTAATACTAGTGTTTCAGCTTTGCTTTGAACAGTTTTTCCAGTTTTTCCATTTTGGGCAAAATAACCAGTCGGCAGTAAGGCGCTTCGCCGTTTTTGAGGTAATAGTCCTGATGGTAGTTCTCGGCCACATAAAAAGGCTCGGCCTTGGCAATTTCAGTAACCACTGGCTTGCCAAAGGCATTGGTTTTGTTCAGTTCTGCCTTATATTTTTCGGCAATTTCTTTTTGCTCATTGTTATGGTAAAAAATAACCGAGCGGTATTGGGTGCCAACGTCGGCGCCTTGCCTGTTCAGGGTCGTGGCGTCGTGGCTTTTCCAGAAAACTTCCAGTAGTTCGTCGTAGCTTATTTTTGCCGGATCGTATTCCATTTCAATAACTTCGGCATGGTTGGTGGTTCCCGTACATACCTCTTCGTAGGTAGGATTGGCCACATCGCCGCCCTCATAGCCCGACTTTACGTTCGATACGCCGTTTAATCGCTGAAATAAAGCTTCGGAGCACCAAAAACAGCCCATGCCAAAAGTGGCTTTTAGGGTTTTTGGTTTTTGGGCGTTTGCATCTTGCATAGATAGGAGGATTAGTGCCATAATGGTTAGGTATTTCATCTGGTGAAAATATAATGTTACGCTTTGTTTTAGTAAGTATACGTAAAAGGACGCATTAAAGTTTTCTAAAATAAAAAATGTACTTCTTGCTGACAAAAACCCGAATTACGCTAAACTTTCAGATTTGTTAATAACTTAACAAATTGTTTTGTAAATTGTTAGGTGGTAAAAATAGGCGGGTTTAAACTTTATTAACATATCTTTTCTAAATTTAAATATTCATTAAAATAAAATCATATGTCTACACCGTATATTCCATGCCTAGATTTGGGCACCTACATTAATGGAAACGAGGAGCAACGCAAAAAGTTCTCCGACGAACTGGGAAGAGCCTTCAACGATTCGGGCTTTGTAACCATTACCAACCATGGCGTAAGTCAGGAATTGATTGACAAGCTGTACGAAAACATCAAAGCGGTTTTTTCCCTTCCGGTAGAAACCAAACGCAAATACGAAAAACCAGAACTGGCCGGTCAACGTGGCTACACCAGTGCCGGTAAAGAAACTGCAAAAGGTGCTAAAACTGCCGATTTGAAAGAGTTCTGGCAAATTGGTCAGGAAGTATCAGATGGCGATCCGATCAAAAAAGAATATCCAGATAACGAAGTGCTGGAAGAACTGCCGGAATTTAATACGGTTACCCGCGAAATTTATGTAAAACTGGAAGAAAACGGCAAGCACCTGCTAAGGGCTATCGCTACTTATTTGGGTTTGCCAATCGATTATTTTGACAAACACGTACACAATGGCAACTCTATTTTAAGGGGCATCCATTACTTCCCAATTGAAAACCCTGATTCGTTACCTGATGACGCGGTTCGTGCAGGTGCACATGAGGATATCAACCTGATTACCTTGCTGATTGGTGCCAGTGCCGATGGTTTGGAGGTATTGACCAGAAGCAACGAATGGTTGCCAATTAAAGCCCACCATACCGATATTGTGGTAAACGTTGGCGATATGTTGCAACGCTTAACCAATAACAAACTGAAATCTACCACGCACAGGGTAGTTAATCCGCCAAGAGAACTGATGAAAACTTCGCGTTTCTCGGTGCCTTTCTTCTTGCACCCACGTTCTGATATGGACTTGACCAGCTTGTCGTCAACCATTGATGCCGAACACCCGAAAGTGTACAGCGACATGACTGCAGGCGAGTACCTGGATGAGCGTTTGAGAGAAATTGGATTAAAAAAATAACCCATTCAAAAACGAAAAGGGCAGCTATCTGAATAGGTAGCTGCCCTTTTTTATGGCTTGATGGTGCTAGTTTTGCAACAGGCTCCTTACCGATACTTGCGGAGCTTCGCCTTTGGGTACAATAAAAATGGCATCGCTTTGCAAGGTTTGACCAGCATCAAAATAATAGCCTGCCACTACGGCCATAGTTTGGCTCACAAATTTGCCGTCTTTGTCTTTGCCCGGATAAGTAACCGTAATCGTGTGAGCTTTCATGCCCACGTCTAGCTTTTTCGAAGTGAGCCTGGCGCCAGTTGCATTTAAGCAATTCAGTTCCACAATTTTGCTTTTGAGCGCTGCTGATAAATCGGTGGATGAAGCCAACCTTACGTTAAATGATTTCTGGCTGTTGTTTTTTACGGTGGCCACCACCTTGTAGCGGTCAAAGCTTTGGTCTTTTACATCGATACTTTCTTTGTTAACGATGTTGAAGGTTACGGCAATGCCGTTCAGGTCTAGGGTTTGGCCATCTTTAATCTGTTGGGCTTTTGAGGCGCTGACAAAGCCCGCAACGAGTAAGGCTAAAATAAAAATAGTCTTTTTCATGAAGGGATGATTTTAAGGGTTGAAAAGGTACTTGAAGATAAGTGTTTTTCATGATTTTCGCCAATACCGCCCCAAAGCCATCAATTTAAATTTCAAAAACCCTTCTGATTTCGTTGGCATAAGAACGGCTCGATTTGAGCCTGATTTCCTGTATTCCCTTCATGATGAACACAAAAACACCATTAAAGCTTCGCCTGATTTCGACAACTTGATTGTTGTTGATGATGATGCTCCGGTGTATGCGCATAAAACCTTCGCCCAGTTTTTCTTCCAGCGTTTTTAACGTAAAATCGGTGATGTACTTTTTGTCGTCTTTGGTATAAATGAAAACATATTTGTCATCGGCTTCCACATAATTGATATCGGCGATTTTGATCAGCACAAAGCGCTCGCCAATTTGCAGGCTCAGGGTAGTCGCTTTTTTGGCTGGTTCGTTCAGGGCAAGTTGCCTAATGGCCTCGAAGTTGTTTTTGATGACGTTTTTTTGCAGTTTCTGAATGGTTTTTGCCAATCGATCTGCTTCAATGGGCTTTAACAAATAGTCGATGGAGTTTTCTTCGAAAGCCCTGATGGCATACTGATCATAAGCCGTAGCAAAAATAACGATGGGGTGGAACTCCAATTTGCCGAGCATCTCAAAGCCATTGAGCATGGGCATTTCTATATCAAGAAAAATAACATCAGGTTTTAAGAGATTGATGAGTTCGGCTCCTTCTTCGCCGTTGGCCGCTTCGCCAATAATGACGATGACATCGGTATAAGCAGCCAGCAATCTGCGCAGTCGGCTTCTGGCCAGGGGTTCGTCGTCTATGATTAGGGTTTTAAGCATGGGCTAAAGGTATTTTGATCTGAACCATTTTTTCGGGATTGTTGATGAGCTCCACTTTGCCATTGGCTCCATAGAGCAGTTGGACTTTATCGAAAGTGCTTTGCAGGCCATAGCCCAACACTAAATCGGTGGCAAAAGCTTGCCCATTATCGGCCACCTGAATAACCAAATCAGAGGCCTCGGCAAAAATATTGACCTTTAAGCTGCCGTTTGTGGCGTTGTATTTGAGGCCGTGTTTCAAGGCATTCTCTACCAAAGGCTGTATCAAAAACCGGGGGATTTTGGTGGCATATAGCCCGTCGCCGATATTGACCTCAAAGGTAACCCTGTTTCCAAAACGTATCTTTTCTATTTCCAGGTAGAGGCTAAGCAATTCGGCTTCCTCCCTAATGCTCACCAGGTTTTCTTGGCTCTGGTTAATGCTGTAGCGGAAAAGTTTAGAGAGCTTGATGGTCATTTCTTCGGCCTGGTCGGGATTGTCTTTAATGAGGCCCGCAATAGAATTTAAGGCATTGTATAAAAAATGCGGATTGATTTTCGCCTGCAGGGCCTCCAGTTCGGCATTCGACCTCAACTCGTTCATTTTATGCAGTTCGAGCTCTTTTTGGTTCAGTTTGTTGGCCTGAAGGGCTTTCCGGTAAATGTCTACATAAATGAGCGTACAGACTACCAATACCAAAATCGAATCGAAGAGGTAGTCTTTGGTGTGCGGAAACTGGCTTTCCCAGTGGTAAAAATAGCCCAGCACCAAATAGGTCAGTTCAACGGCCATGATCATGCCTGCAAAACTGATGAGGTAATAGATCGTAAAATTGCGCCATACGTTTTCCCAGTTGCGCAAGATCTTGGTAGAAGTGGCAAAATGGACCATGTTGGCAATGGTAAGCGAAATGCTGGTGCTAAAGGTGAGGCTGGCAATCAGGTATTCGACCGGTTTTAAGGCATTGGCTATGGCCGATTGTGCAAAATAGACCAATAGCCCAAGTATAAGCCCCATAAGGCCATATTTGATATTGGCTCGAAGCCAGCTTTTTCTGCACCAGGTTAACATATTGCAAATTGGCGAATTTTTTAAAGATATTGAGCTAATAATTGTTCGGTTCTTGCCTTGCCCCAATTCGGCGATAAATCGCTTGCAGGTTTAAATGCCTCAAATTTTTGTTTGGCCTTTTCTAAAATGGGTTTGGCAACGGCTTTGCCGCCTCCAAAGTTTTCTGGTGTATAAAATGTATTCTGTCCTTTGATGAGGTAAATGCGTGGGTTTTCTGGATTAAGCGCCTGTGCTTTTTCTAATGCTGCTTTCGAGGCGCCCACAAAATTAAGGCGGTTCATGGGATCTATGGATACTTTCATGTACTGCACATAGCCACGCAAGGCATAAACTTCGTCGTTGTTGTCGGTTATTTTTTCGGCTTTGTCCAGCAATTGAAGCGCAAGGTCAAAAAAGGCATCCTTCTCTTTGGCATTGGTTTCGCTCAAACCAGCTACCAAATTGGCATAAGAAGCATAATACAAAGGCAACCAAGCAGTAGGCTCGGCATCGGCAATTCTGCTAAAAGTGGCAGCTTGGGTAACAAAATCGCTTTTTTCCTGTGCTTTGTTCAACGAGGCAATCGCATTTTGCATGGCCTTAACATAAGGCGTGTTTTGGGCTTTGGCTAGGGTTGTAAATGCCGCTAAGCTGATTAAAATGATCAAGTTTTTCATTGTGATTTGATTTTTGGTGAATGGATAGGTTAATTGTAAAAGGTATTGTCGCCTATGGTGATGATCAGGCCCAGGATGATGTTTCTTTTGGTTGAGGGTGTAATGGGCGTACGAACAGCTCCGTCGGCCGCATAGTTGTAGCCGTATATCTGCCGAAGCCCCAAAACATTGCCCACATTGACGTAAACTACCGCCAGTTGCTTAAACAAGGTGGTGATGTAGTTTGCGTTGACGCTGATGTCGTGATAATTTGGACTTTTATCTGTCAAAAAACGCGGATTATTCGGGTTGTAATAGGTTCTTCCGGTGGCAAAAACATAGCCTGCGTTAAGCTGGGTCTTGATGTCGGCAAAGTATTTTCGGTAAAAGATGTTAAAGGTGTGTTTAGAGGCAAAGCCCGGTGTGGCCAGTGTAGGGTAGTCTAGGTAGTTTCTTTTGGTGTCGAGAAAAGAGTAGCCAATGCGATATTCGGCACCCTTGATGCTTTCCTTATCCCGCCAAAACAGGTCAAACCCTTGTGCATAGCCATCTCCATTGTTGCTCAATAAGCCATCCGTTGTTTTGATTAGTTGGCCGTAGGCTTTATAATAGGCTTCGACCCTTAAGTTATAGCCCGATTTTTTGTACTCGAAATTTCCTACGTAGCTATCGGCGGTTTGGAAATCTAGTTTTGAACGCAACAAATATTCGTCGGCTGGCGATTGAAAATAACGGCCATAACTGAGGCCCGTTTGCGTGAAGCTGTTCAATTTATAGGTGCACGAAATTCTTGGAGAGAGGTTGGATTTGGCGAGATAGGAGGAATATTCGCCCCTTAGTCCGGCCCGAACGACCAATTTTCGGCTCAAGTATAAATCTGTTTCTGCAAAAGAGGCCGACAATTGGTCGTTATAGCTTCGCGATAACTCGTTTAGCGATTCCCCCCGATCGGTATAGAATGTTTCGGCCCCAAAACGGATGGAAGATAGTTTGCCGATATAGTGTGTTGCCACAGCACGCAATTGCAGCAATTTGTCCAACCGTTCTACATTTCCGGCCATTATTTGGATATAATCTTTGGTATAGCTGTAGGCAATGCCGGTTTCCAGTTTCCACAACGGCGATAGTGCATCTTGATAGGTGGTGTTGAGGTAAGAATTTTTATTGTGGACCACCGCAAAATCATTGATGCTGTTTGGGCTGAGGCGGTTTAGCCCAAGCTTCGAATCGCTGTAATCCATATAGTATTTGAACATGCCGGTTTCGCCGATGCGGTGCATAAATTGCGCACCTATAGCTGCCGTTGCCGGTGGCTTGATCCAATCTATTTGCGAGGGATTTAAGTAAGTATAATTTGGTTTGAGGTTATAGTAGCTGCCTGTTAAAACCAGTCCGCTGTTTTTTAAATTGATGTTTTGCTGGGCCTCAACACCTACCGAAAGCAGGCGGAGCGTAGTACTTGTTTTTTCGGGAATGTTGTTGGTTTGGAGCGATAAAACAGAAGATAGCGCCTGCCCAAACTGTGTAGCATAGCCGCTTGTAGAAAAATCGGTGCTTCTAAAGTTGAAGGCCGATAAACGGGCCCGGGACGAAAGCCCCTGCACATTGGCATTGATCGGGTTTTTCATGAGCATGCCGTCGATAAAAGTTTTGGTTTCTGCGGTAGAGCCTCCGCGAACCAGCAGGCCACTTTCGCCAAAAGCCATTTGTGCGCCTGGCAGGGTTTGCATGGCCCCAAAGATATCGGCCGCCATGCCCGGCGTGGTGGCAATATCCAGTGCGCTTAACGAAATCCCCTTTCCCTGAATGCCCGAAACAAAGCTCCCTATCCCAATGGTAACGGTATTCAGCGAATTTGATTTTTCCGTTAGGCGGAAATGCAGGGCGTCAACAGGCTTGTTTAAATCGATAATTAGGCTATCGGTTTCATAACCCATTGCCTTAACCAATAGGGTTTTAAGCCCTTTTTCGCTGGTGGTGAAATGAAATTTACCCGTGCTGTCGGCCGTGGTGCCATCGTAGCTGCCCTTGATGCCAATAGAGGCAAAGGGAATGGCTTGATGAGTAACCGTTGTAATATTTCCCTTAATCATAACCTGGGCTGCCGAGTTGCCAAGTGTCAATAGAGAAATAGACAAGAAGCTGAGCAAAAAGTAAAGCTGTTGCGATTTCATGCCTCAAATTTGGCACTGGAAAGGCTTTTTGCACAGCGATTTCCGACGAATGGTAGCTTTTTAGCGACGAGTTGCCGCTAGGCTATAAAAAATCTTGTGGCAGTCTTTCTAAGATAATGGCTATCTGTACCAGCTGAAATAAGGAGATTTTGGTTTCTCCATTTTCAAGTTTCTGGTAACTGCCCAGACTTAGCCCCAATTTATAGGCCATAAAAGCCTGACTATACTTCTTTTCGGTTCTAAAACTGTTTATTTTGTGTGTTTTAAATGCCTTCATTTCGTTGGCACTTAGTAATGTAGCATGTCGGATGATTTTTAGCTCATTGATCTTTGGTCGTTTTGATTCTAATGGCATAAAAATAGAAATAGGTTTAGGTAGAAGACTGTTGGAGCTTTGCAAAAGCCAATCGACGTTTCAAATCTTCGATTTCGTTATCTTTTGTTTTTAACTTCAGTTCAAGTTCTTCTATCCACTTTGCTTGTTGAAGAATTATTTTCTCCATAAAATTATACTGTTTATGGTGCTGTACGGTGGCATCTTTTGGAGGGCTGCTTTTTTCAGCACAACCTATAAAATCTTCTATTTTTTTCTCCAAAACGGTGGCGATCTGGGCCAATCGGTCTAAAGTAATTTTTACGTCGCCGGTTTCTATTTTTTGATAGGCGCTTTGGGTAATGCCCAGTTTATTGGCTACAAAGGCTTGAGAATAGCGTTTCTCATCTCTGTACCTCCGCATAATGCCGCTCTTGATGGTATTCATTTGGTTCGGTTTGATCAGGTGTTATCAATATTGACAACCTGCTAGCCGAAAACGGGGGGATGAATTCATTCTTTATGGTAATAAAGTTATTCCGTTATTTTTTCGCTTTGGGAACAAGTACTTGTAAATTTAGCTAAGAGATAAGGGCTTCGTACAAAAAACACGAGCCTCGCGAATATTAATCACGCTTAAGTAAACCTGGCGAAAAGAGGTTTGCCCAAACTAAAACAACTTTAACGATGAAAAAAATGAATTTGCTCGGCAAAGCTGAGATGAAAAAAATTGTTGGCGGAAGTATCATGCGCCTGTTCTGTACAACGCCATACGAAATACAAAGTTGGCCTAGGCCTAATTGTAATCCTGCTACAGCAGATGCAGAATGTCGAGCCCTCTATGCTGACTATTCTGGTTCTGTAACCGGAAGCTGCGGCCAGATCATCCCAACCTAAATAACAGGATGGTTCTAAGCTTGAGGCAATCTCTAAGGTCGGTTATAAATGAATAAAGGGAGCGGTAATGCTCCCTTTATATTTCAAAAACGTTTTGTTGTATTTAGCCTCAATCAATTGTTTCCTTTGTCGATGGCCTTGTTGATGGCATCTTGAATGCGTGGGCGGATGTTCATTTTCAAGAGGTTGTCAGAAACCTGCGGATTTACGCGGTTAGACAAAAAGATGTAAACCAATCCTCTCGACGGGTCTACCCAAACCCCGATTCCGGTATAGCCCGTATGTCCAAAAGTTTGCGAAGAGGCCAATTCTGATGGATATTTCTTGCTCAAATCCGGGTCCCAACGGTCAAAACCCAAACCCCTGCGGCTTACGTTAGACTGTTTGCTGGTAAAGGTTTCGACGGTTTGGGGCTTAAAGTATTGCTCGCCTCCGTAAGTTCCTTTATTGAGCAATAGCTGGTAAAAGATGGCCAAATCGTTGGCATTGGCAAATAAACCGGCATGGCCAGAAACGCCACCTGCCAAAGCCGCGCCCTGATCGTGCACGTAGCCTTCTAAAAGCGTCTTTCTAAACACCTTGTCGTCTTCGGTAGGTACAATCTGGTCTTTGCTGAAACGGTTTCTAGGTAAAAACCCGGCTGTGTGCATGCCCAATGGCGTGTAAAAGTTGTCGAGCGCGTATTTGTCCAAAGGTTCTTCGGTAATGTGTTCTACAATATCCTTCATTACGTACATGCTGATGTCGCTGTATACATAAGAACCACGGGTTTTAATGGGCGAGTTGAGCATCTTTGGCCACATGAAATCGCTAAAAAATCCCTTTTTGATGTAATAGTTATCGGCCACTTTGGTAGGGTAGGCCGCCGAAGAGTCGCGGCTGTAATCGCCTTCTTTAACAAAATTCTGAAAAGGGATGTAGGGAATGAAACCGGCCTGGTGCAGCATCACTTCGCGCACATTGATGTTTTCCATCGGCGTATTGCGCGCTTTCGGAATGTAATAGCCAATATTGGTGTCGAGCTTTAGTTTGTTTTCCTCTACCAAACGCATGACGCTTGGCGTAGTGGCGGTGGTTTTGGTTACCGAAGCCAAATCGAATATATCGGTTACCTTATCAGGCATGGTATTGGCATAGGTATGAAAACCGTAGGCTTTGTTGTATATCACCTTTCCGTCTTTGGCTACCAGTACCACCAAGCCTGGCGTTGCCTTGCCAGCGATGGCTTCGGCAGCAATCTTGTCTATTTCTTTGAGATTTTCGGTGTTTACGCCAGCATCTTCGGGTACGGTATACTTTAAGCGGGTAACCGCGGTTTTAAAGCCCGAGCCTTGCGTGTATTTGCCAGAATAGCTTTTGGTCAAGGTTTGTTCGGCGGCTATACCTCCAAAAATTACCTGTGGAGCAATCATGGCGGCTTCGGCACTTTGCTGCGGGCTCCATACAATTGGCGAGCTCAGGTTATCGAATGCCGATAGGTTTTTGCCATCGCCAAACAGTACCAATACCAGCTCTTTGTGCTTGGCCACATTGCTAATGAAATTAAGGTAGCGACCATTGCCGGCCATTTGATCGGTTAAGCCAATAATTACCGTGCTAAAATATTTAAGATCGTCTTCCAGGTCGTTTAGGGTAACAGAGTCTTTGTATTTTTCGGCATTAAGCGATTTTACATCGGCATATTTGTTAAGCAGGCTGTCGAATGGCGCTTGGTAAACGAAGCCGAGATTTACCGAAACGAATTTCTTTTCGGCCAATTTGGTGATGGGAATAAATCCTTGCTGGTTGTTTAAAAGTACATCGCTTTTGGCAATGGCATTGATGTTTTTAAGTCTGTTTTCGTTCTGTTTGTGGTCTTGGGCGCATGCACTTAACGTAAAAACGGTAGCTAGGCAGATGGCAATTACGCCAGCCAGGTTATTTCTCATATACTTTTTCTCCATTCAGGTAGGTCTTTAATACTTTGTTGTCTAAAATCTGGTGTGGCGCAGCTTTCATGATGTCCTGGTCCATCAGTACAAAATCGGCGAGCTTGCCCACTTCCAGGCTTCCTTTTTCTTTTTCTTCAAAATTGGCTTTGGCGGCCCAAATGGTCATGCCTCGCAAAGCTTCTTCGGGTGTAAGGGCATTTTCCATCTGGAATCCTCCGCTTGGATAATCTTTGCTGTCTTTTCTGATCGTTGCCGCATAAAAGGTAAGCATCGGGTTAATCTGTTCAACCGGGAAGTCGGTGCCCAATGGTATCCAACCATTTTGGGCCATCAATTGTTTGTAGGCATAGGCACCTTTTATTCTTTCGTGGCCTAAACGGTCGGCTGCCCAGTACATATCTGAAGTGGCATGGGTAGGTTGTACCGAGGGTATCACGTTGGTTTTGCCGAAGAGGTCAAAATCGCTTGGGGCTACTACTTGGGCATGCTCAATGCGCCAGCGCTTATCGTTTTTGCCTTTAAGCACCTCATTGTAGATTTTTAGGATGCTGCGGTTGGCCGAATCGCCAATGGCATGGGTGCACATCTGAAAGTTATGCTGGTTTATTTTTTGGGCTACTTCCTGAAAGTGTTTGATGTCGCTCAGCAAAAATCCCGATTTTTTGGGCATATCGGTATAAGGATGCAATAGGCAGGCGCCCCTCGAACCTAATGCGCCATCGGCATAAACTTTAAAGGCACGTACATTTAGTCGATCGGTTTTTATAGCGCCCCGTTTAAACAGGTATTCGAAGTTTTTTTCGGCATCGGCGAGCATTACATACAAACGCATTTTCAGGCTTTTGTCGGCCTGCAGTTTTTCAATAAACTCAACGGCATCATAGTCCAATCCGCAATCGTCTATGGTGGTGAGGCCTACGGCGAAGCAGTTTTTTTGTGCATCCAACAACATTTTTTTGGCTTGAATTGCATCTGGCGAAGGTACTTTGCTGGCTACGAGTTCAACCGCATTGTCGATGAGCAAACCGGTTAACTTGCCGTCTTTTTCAACAATATCGCCACCGGTTAAGGTAAACGATTTGGTGATGCCCGCCTCGCTCAATGCGATATCGTTGGCAATAGCCGCATGGCCATCTATCCGTTCCAATAGCACGGGTCTGTTCGGGAAAAGCTTGTCTAGTTTTTCCCGGGTTGGAAACTGCTTGTCGGGCCAGTCGTTTTGGTCCCAGCCACGACCGGTAAGCCAGCCATCGGGATGCGTTTTGGCAAATTCGCTCAGCCTGTCTAAAACCTCATCCCAGCTATTGGTGTTTCGTAAATCGGCCGTTTGCAGGCTTTGTCCGTAGCCGAAAAAGTGGGCATGGGCATCGATAAAACCAGGGTAAATGGCTTTGCCTTGCGCGTCAAGTTCTTCTTTGGCTTCGTATTGGCCACGAATGGCCGCGCTTTTGCCGAGGCTTAAAATCTTGCCGTCTTTGATGGCCATGGCCTCTACTACATCAAACTTGTCGTTAACCGTATAGATCTTGGCGTTGTAAACCACCAAATCTGCCCTTGGCTTGCTGCAGCTGCAAAAAACAGCCAATAAAAGGAATAAGGATAAAATCTTTTTCATTTGTGTGTTTAGTTTTTTAAAAGGTCATGAGGCCGTTAGGGAGGTGTTTTTAGCCATCTTTCTGGTTTGTTTGATCTCTCCTCCCTTCTTGCACCACGACGGTTTCATGCTTTAAAGATATAAAAAGCTGTCGAGTTTTCGATTCGCTCTCGATTTCGGTGTATGAGGCCGGGTAGGGGGCAAAAGCAAAAAGGACGCGGCAAGGCGTCCTTTTTGGGTATTTTTGGTTGGGTAGCTTATTGGTTGTCTACCACAGATTCTAAGGTTGCCTGCAATGAGGTAGACAAGCTAGAAAGCAAATTGTAGCCAGTTGCAGCTTCTATGGCATCAACCGAAGTACGGTAGTTTTTCCAATTCGAATTAATGCTATTCACGTTTGGTGTGTTTACGGCTATTACGCGGGTAGAAGCATTGATGCGGCTTAAATCGTTCGAACCGTTTGGCAATACTACAATAACTTTCCATACGTTTGAAGGCACGGTTACATTGCCGTTGTTGATGGTGTTGGTTACGCCGCCATTGCTGCCGGTGCCCCCTGTACCGTAAGAACCGCAGATTACATAAACCTCATTTCCGGCATTAACCAACGAACGGGTATAATCTTCTAAGTTGGCCCAGGTTTGTTGGTTGTTGTTGGGTGCCTGGGGAATCATATTGGTCATCAAGAATGTTGATGAATTGGCGGCTACAGATGATGTCCTATCGGCCGAAGGACAGTTGTGCCCACGATCGAAACCGCTGCCGCTGTAGCTGCTGTTTTGCACATGGTACCAAGCAGTTGGCAAGGTGTTGTCTGCACGGAAATCGTCTTGGCGAGGCGTTGAACCCAAGTCGCTAGCGCTGATGTGCCACGAAACCCAATTTGGGGTGCCCCTGTCTCTGCTGTAAGACGAAGTGTAGTATGTGTTTTGCATCAGGTAATTGTTTGGCGAAGAAGTGGCGTTGGCCAATGCATCACTTGGATTGCCTAGCAATAGGTTGCTATCGTCGCCAGCAGTAGGAGGTGTAGTGGTGCCGGTTTCTATGCTAAAATCGTCGATGTTTATCCTTGCTGTACCACCGCTTATTTTTCTAACCTGAAAACGGATCTGTCCAGTAACGCTAATAGCAAAGGTGGCCGTTTGCAAAGTGGTGGAGCTGGTGGTTACGGTACTGCCGGTTTGTTGCCAAGTGCTGCCGTTATCGGTCGAATACCATAGTTGCCAGGTACTGTTGGCGTCAGAGCCGAATTTGGCATGTGCCATAGTTACCTGTGTGGCGTCGCTTACATTGAAAAGCATGGTAAGGGTACCGGTATTTCTGATCCTTACCGATTGCGAGCCGTTTTTGGCATCAGTAGCGAGGTTTCCGATCAAGGCATCGTCAAGGTTCCAATTGCCGCTGCTCAATGCTACGGTGCCGGCAGTATAGCTGCCTTTGGTGGCCGATTCGAAGTTTTCCGGAAATCCGGTGGCCACCGCGTTGGCTACCGCACTGGTGGTTGCCAATTTGGGTTGGGCAAGAGATTCTTGGGCCGGTGTTGGTACTACTGTTTCCTCTTTTTTACAAGAAGTGGCCAAGGCAATACCCAATAAGGCCAGAAAACTAAATTTTCTAAAGTTTTTCATATCGATTTTTTTGGTTGTTTACGTTTCGATAGCTTTGGTTTGAAGCAAAACGCAGCTTTGGTTTGGCAAAAATCCGGCAATGAAAATCGGAATGGCGCTGCTTCCTTCTGCTCTGAATACCTGCAATTGACTGAGGTTGGTTTGCAGAAAATCTTTTAAGCGGCTAGTTCTTTTGGCATTTTCGATGAGGACTGAATCTGATGGGTCGACCCGGTTAACCAATTGCTCGAAAAACAAATGAAAATCGACGGGTTTAAGCTGGGCATTTGTCGGTTGACTGGCTGCTATTTGCTCGGCAAGCTGATGGGGTTGCACGTCGGTCCAAACGGTTATGGTATAGGGGCTTTCAGATTCACTGAAATACAACAGGTTTTCGGTAAGTTTCGAAAGTTCTGTTAAGACTTGCATTTGCTCCATGTCACAAAGATGATAGATTCGAACAGCATAAATAGTTAAACGAAAATTAATAACAATAAGTTAATAATCAGCTAACTTAAGGGTTCTTGGAGTCAAATAAATATTTGGTTTGTAATGTGCTTTTTCATGAAAATGATAAGGAAAATGTTGCTGACGAAGTGCGAAAATCAAGACTTGCCCTTGTTTAACGAATGTAAACCAAAGGTTAATTTTTATTTGCCTTGTTAAGGCGAGAATGTCCCTAGCAACAAAAGTTAGGTTGGCAATCGATATTTGGTTTGAGTTGGTGCATTGGTCATGCACTCAAGCACTAGGCAACTATGGGCCGTCAACTAATAACCCAACCAGCCAATGAACCAATCAGCCAATGAACTAATGAGCCAATGAACCAATGAACTAATGAACCGTTGGACAAATGGGCCATAGAACCACACAGTTAAGTCATTTAGTATCAGTATTGTGAAAACAGGCTTAAGGATAAGGCTTATTTTCGCTAAATTAGCACCTTTACACAACCATTATAGATGTCTGATATTATTCAACTTTTACCCGATAGTGTTGCCAACCAGATTGCGGCAGGTGAGGTGGTACAGCGACCGGCTTCGGCGGTAAAAGAGCTTTTAGAGAATGCCATAGATGCGGGGGCAGACAAGATACAACTGATTGTAAAAGATGCAGGCAAGGCCCTGATCCAAGTGATAGACAACGGCTGCGGCATGAGCATTAGCGATGCACGCCTCTGTTTTGAGCGTCATGCCACTTCGAAAGTGCGCAAGGCCGAAGATTTGTTCGCTATTCGTACCATGGGTTTTAGGGGCGAAGCGATGGCTTCTATTGCGGCCATTGCACAGGTAGAAATGAAAACCAAGCGCCACGAAGACGAAGTGGGCACCTTCATTCAGATCGAAGGCTCCAATTTCATCAAGCAGGAGCCAACCGGTTGCCCCAACGGAACCAGCATTGCCGTTAAAAACCTGTTTTATAACATTCCGGCACGAAGAAACTTTTTAAAGAGCAATCCGGCCGAGATGCGCCATATCATCGACGAATTTCAGCGGGTTGCGCTGGCCAGGCCACATATTGCCTTTAGTTTGCACCACGACGGACAGGAAATTTACCGTTTGCCGGCTTCGGGCATGAAACAGCGCATTGTGCATTTGCTGGGCAATAACTACAACGAGCGTTTAATTCCGGTAGAGGAAGAAACCACCATCATTAATCTCAAAGGCTTTATCGGCAAGCCTCAATTTGCCAAAAAAACAAGGGGTGAGCAGTTCTTTTTTGTAAACGAACGCTTCATTAAAGATGGTTATTTGAACCATGCCATTAACCGGGCCTACGAAGAACTGTTGCCCGACGACAACTTTCCTTTGTATGTGCTTTTCATTGATATCGATCCGGCAAAAATTGATGTGAACGTGCATCCTACCAAAACCGAGATCAAGTATGTAGACGAGAAATCCATCTATGCCATTATCCATTCGGCAGTAAAAAGGTCGCTGGGCAAGTTCAATATCAGTCCAACCATCGATTTTGATCAGGAAACGGGCTTCAGCAACATGATCAGCCCCATAGCACCCGAAGATATTGTGCCTCCAAGCATTTCTTTTAACCCCGAATTTAATCCTTTTGCGCAAAGCAAGCCGGCCAGTTCGGGCAGTTTTGCCTCGAGAAGCCCAGTGCAGCATGCGCCAAGCGCCAAAAACTGGGGTTCGTTGTACGAGGTGGTGCAGCATCAGCAACCTGAGCAGGCGAGCATCGATCTGGGCAGCTCGCAGCGCGACGAACAATTTGAGCCTGTGCAGAAACAATTCATGCAGATCCATAACCGTTATATTGTTTCACAGATCAAGTCGGGTATTATGCTTATCGACCAGCAGGCCGCACACGAACGTATTTTGTACGAAAGGTTTTTGCTGCACCTGGAAGATCGCAAGGGTGCTTCGCAACAAAGCCTGTTTCCGCAAACGGTAACTTTGAGCGCCAACGATTACGAATTGGCCAAAGGCCTGCTCGATGATATCAAGAGCCTGGGTTTTGAAGTGCGCGAGTTTGGTAAAAATACCCTGGTTATCGAGGGCATTCCGGTCGATTTGGGCAGCAGCAACATCAACGAAACCGAACTGTTCGAACACCTGATAGAAGGCTTTAAAAATTCGCAGCAAGAACTTAAATTAGACAAGCGCGATGCCTTGGCCAGGAGCATGGCCCGCAACAGCGCCATTAAAAGCGGTACGGTGTTGAGCCAACAGGAAATGAATGCACTGATTGAAGAACTTTTTGCCTGTAAAACTCCTAACTTTAGCATTGGCGGCAAGCCGGTAATCCAAACCATCACCTTGGCCGAGCTGATCCAAAAATTTGAAAAGTAATTTTATGAATAACTTAAATATTCCTCCGGTAGTTAAAAACCTGTTAATTATCAATATCATTTTCTTCGCGGCCACATGGTTTCAGCGGGAATTTATGGTTGAAAATCTGTCTGTTTTTTATTTTAATTCTCCATTCTTTAGGATTTGGCAACCTATTACCTATATGTTTATGCATGGCGGTTTGACGCATATCTTCTTCAATATGTTTGCACTCTACTCATTCGGCAGTATTTTAGAAGCGCACTGGGGCGGCAAACGGTTCATTAATTTTTATTTGATTACAGGCTTGGGTGCTTTGGCGCTGCAATGGGCGGTACAGGCCTTTGAGGTTTACCAGATTACAGGTAGTCCGATCAATAATCTTTACGGACTGAATATTACCGATTTGGCAGCGGCTACAAAATTCAGGGATATCTATTCAACACCTATGCTAGGTGCATCTGGGGCTATTTTTGGCTTATTGATTGCTTTTGGTATGCTTTATCCAAATATTGAATTATATATCATGTTTATTCCCGTTCCGGTTAAGGCCAAATATATTATTCCGATTTATATCGTTATAGAATTGTTTTTGGGCTTCAGTCAGTTTAAAGGCGATTCGGTAGCGCACTTTGCCCATTTGGGTGGTGCCCTGATTGGCTATATCCTGGTAAAGCTTTGGAAAAACAAAAATACCTTTTACGACTACTATGAATAACAATATTTGGTACGATTTAAAGCTGAAGTTTTTGAGGTCGGGTAGCCCTGCTATGGCCTATATTGGGCTCAACGTGCTTATTTTTGTCGTGGTTGGCCTAGCTGGCGTAGTTTGTTTTTTAATGGGGCAAAGAGGCTTTGTAGATGGGCTTGTATACCAATACATGGCCTTTCCATCGAACCCCGAACTTTGGCTGAGCCGTTTTTATACCCTCATTACCTATCAGTTTTTTCATGCAGGTTTCTTTCACATCCTGTTCAATATGCTGTGGCTGTATTGGATGGGCCAGTTGTTGCTCGATTTTATCAAGCCTAGGCAATTCCATGTCATTTATTTGGGCGGAGGCATTGTTGGGGCTATCTTTTTCGCCCTCATTTTTAACCTCATCCCGGCCTTTAAAGAATTTGTCGGCATTCCGCTTGTGGGCGCATCGGCCTGTGTAATGGCGGTCATGACCGCTTTGGCTACTTTGGTGCCCAATTACGAAATCCGTTTGCTGTTTGTCGGCAATATCAAAATGAAATACCTGTTGCTGGCCTACATCATTTTAGACCTGATCGGTACAGCCGATGGTAACGCAGGCGGTAGCTTGGCCCATTTGGGTGGCGCTTTATTTGGCTTTGTTTATATCAAGTTGTTGCAAAACGGCTACGATATGAGCTCGGTTTTTAAACGCAGGCCAAAGCTGAAAGTAGTTCGGAACGAAAATGTAAAGAAAAATACAAATGCTATCAACCAACACGAAATCGATGCCATTTTGGATAAGATTTCGAAAAGCGGTTACGATAAATTGAGCAAAGAAGAAAAAGAAACGTTGTTCAAGGCAAGCAAAAATTAATGAAGAAGAAATTTACCTTTCTCGATAAGTTGTTGCTATTGATCGGCGCCGTGTTGATCATAGGTCTGGTCTGTGGCATTTTGGCTGGCAAGAGCGATCCGAGGCAACATATCGTGCTGGCTTTTTTCGGATTGGCCTATCCTTTCTTTTTGCTGGGCAATGTGGTGATGCTCGTATGGTGGGTACTCCGCAGGCGCTGGATATTGAGCATGGTTACAGTAGTGATTATTTGCAGTGGCTGGCATACGCTCATTGCTACCTTTGGCTTGTTTGGCAAAGTAGGCGCCAACCAAAAAGAAGAAGCGGGACTGGTGCGGATAATGACCTACAACGTGCACAATTTTAAGCCTTACGGCGAAGAGATTACGGAAGGCGTAAAAGCGAAGATGTTCGATGTGGTGAAAAACCAAAATCCGGATATCGTTTGCTTTCAGGAATTTTATACCCGCTTCAAAGGGCCTTACGATACGGTGGATAGCCTGATGAAAATGCTCAACACCGAGCACTATTACTTTCAGCCCACCATGAAAAGCCAATCGGAGGCTATCGGATTGGCCATCTTTTCCAAATATCCCATCAAAAACAAGGGCAAAGTTGTTTTCGAACCAAATGCGGGCAACGAGAGCATTTACCTCGACCTGGATGTGAACGGACAAACCATCAGGATTTACAACATACACCTCCAATCGATTTCTTTCGAAAAAGAAGATTATACCTATTTGGAAAAAGTAAAGGAAATGGATCCGCAAATGGATCCTTCCAAACGTATTGTACGCATGTTGCGGAGCGCATTCAAAAAACGCAGCGAGCAGGTAAGCCTGATGAAAGCCCACATGCGCACCTGTACGGTTCCCTACATTATTGCCGGCGATTTTAACGATACGCCCGCCTCTTATGCCGTAACCCAAATGACCGATTCGCTCAACAATGCTTTCATCAAACAAGGAAGAGGCCTGGGGCGTACCTATAACGGCAAATTTCCCAACTTTCAAATCGATTATATTGCCACCACCAAAGACTTTGAAGTGGTTAATTACCATATTGTTGAAGCAAAATTGTCAGACCATTTTCCTGTTCGCAGCGACCTGCGTTTAAAAAGCAAGCCTTAATCGGTTTTTATTTACATTTGCAGCATGATACAAGATCTCCAGTTATACAATACCCTTTCGCGAAAAAAAGAAGTATTCGAACCGCTAAATGCGCCACATGTGGGCATGTACGTGTGCGGACCAACCGTTTACAACGATGTGCATTTGGGCAATTGTAGGACTTTTATCTCTTTCGACCTTATTTTCAGGTACCTGAAATACAGCGGCTACAAGGTTCGCTATGTAAGGAACATTACCGATGCCGGCCACTTGGAAGGCGATAGGGACGAGGGCGATGATAAATTTGCAAAACGCGCCAAGCTCGAACAGCTCGAGCCGATGGAAATTGTACAGAAATATACCCTGGGTTTCCACGACGTGTTGCGCATGTTCAATACCTTGCCGCCAAGCATCGAGCCTACGGCAACAGGGCATATCATTGAGCAGATTGAAATGATCAAGGTCATTATAGACAATGGCTACGCTTACGAGGTAGATGGTACCATTTATTTCGATGTAGAAAAGTACAGCAAAAAATACAACTATACCATTCTGACCAATCGCAACCTCGACGACCTGTTGGCCAATACCAGAGAACTGGACGGTCAGGGCGACAAGCACGGACGATTGGATTTTGCTTTGTGGATCAAGGCCAAGCCCGAAACCCTGATGCAGTGGGCATCGCCGTGGGGCATGGGCTTTCCGGGTTGGCACATCGAGTGCTCGGCTATGAGCGCCAAGTACCTGGGCAGCGAGTTCGATATCCATGGTGGAGGCATGGATTTGGCCGCTACGCACCATACCAACGAAATTGCCCAGTCAGAAGCCTGCAGCCACCACCAGCCAGCCAAATATTGGATGCATACCAATATGCTAACGGTCAACGGTACCAGGATGTCTAAATCGGCAGGTAATGGCTTTTTGCCGGGAGAGCTGTTTACGGGCGACCATCCCTTGCTTAAAAAAGGCTACAGCCCAATGACGGTGAAGTTTTTTATGTTGCAGGCACACTACCGCAGTACCTTGGATTTTTCAAATGATGCATTGGATGCTTCAGAAAAAGGCTTTAAACGCATGATGAATGCCATCGTCCTTTTGCCAAAGCTGATCGCCAGCGAGCAAAGCGACGTAGCTATCGAGCCGATCCGCGTCAACTGTATCAATGCCATGAACGACGATTTCAACAGTCCGGTGGTTATAGCCGAGCTTTTTGAAGCCGTTCGCATCATCAATACGGTTTACGATGGCAGTGCCAAGATTTCGGCCACCGAACTCGAAGCCCTGAAGAAGCTGATGAACGATTTTGTAAACGATATTTTTGGGCTAAAAGACGAAGACACCAGCAACGGCGAGTTTAACGAGGTGCTGGATATGGTAATTAACTTGCGCAAAGAAGCCAAAGAAAATAAAGACTACGCCACTTCTGATATGATCAGGGTAGGCTTGCAAAAAATAGGCATCCAGTTAAAAGACAGCAAAGAAGGAACCACCTGGAGCAAGGTTTAGTTGAGAGATTGATGGTGTATGGTGCAATAGTCCACAGTCCGTAAGTCCATAGTCTTTGGTCTTTAGTCTTTAAGTTTTGGTCTTTAGTCCTTAAGTTTTGGTCTTTCACCTTTTATAAAAAGAACTATAATACAATGAAAAAATATTTACCGCTAGCCCTGATTGCACTTGCTGTGTTATCGGCCTGCAACAACAACAAGCCAAGTTCAACAAGCGACCAGCCTGCACAGGAAGTGAAGCTTCTATCGCCAGATTTTAATGCCGACAGCGCTTTTGCCTACACCAAGGCACAGGTTGATTTTGGTCCCCGCATTCCTTCTACCAAAGCCCACGCCGATTGTGCTGCCTATTTGGTGAAGCAGTTCAAATCTTTTGGCGGACAAGTGTTTGTGCAAGAAGGTGCTACCAAAACCTACGATGGCAAGAGCCACCAGCTGAAAAATATCATTGCGGCTTTCTATCCAGAGAAAAAGCAACGCGTATTGATTACCGCGCACTGGGATGCCCGTCCATTTTCAGACCAAGACCCTGATGCCAATATGCACGATAAGCCTTTCGATGCCGCTAACGACGGAGCCAGTGGCGTAGCTGTCATGCTAGAAATGGCTCGCCAGTTGCAACAAAAACAGCCCAATGTAGGTGTCGATTTCATTTTATGGGATATTGAAGATTATGGCAAGGCCAATGACGAATCGGTAAACGAAACTACTTGGTGCCTAGGTTCGCAATATTGGGTTAAAAACCAGCCTGTGAAAGGCTATAAACCACTTTATGCCATAAATTTAGACATGGTAGGCGGCAGCAATGCCCAATTTACGCAAGACGAGGTTTCGAGAAAATATGCGCCACAAATTGTGAAGAAAGTATGGGATATCGGCAATGAAATCGGCTATTCGGCTTATTTCGTCAATGTGCCTTCAGGCAATTTGATCGACGATCACTTTTGGGTAAACCAAGCGGGTATTCCTTGTATTGATGTAATCCATTATTCGGATGCGGCGGGTTTTTACATGAACTGGCATACGCAGCTCGACAACCTGAACAACATCGATAAGAACACCTTGAAAGCGGTGGGGCAAACCATGCTCGAAACCATCTATCGCGAGCAGCCCGTTAGTTAATGTGTAATTGTGGAATACTTTTTGGCCGGTGTTTACGCCCAAATCTTATATTCGCGCTACCATATTAAATAAATCATGAAGAAAATCATTTACACCGCTTTACTGGCCACTTTGAGCGTAGGTGCTTATGCACAAAAATCAGATGGAACAACAAAATCTTTGGTTAATGCCGAAAAAGCATTTGCCGAAGATGCGGCTAAAGAAGGCGCAAATGCAGCTTTTCTAAAATATACGGCAGCCGATGCCTTGGTATTTAGACCAAACCCTATCAATGCCAAAAAATTCTATGCTACAACAGCCGACATGAAATCGTTGAGCTGGACACCAACTACCGCCCGCGTATCGAGAAGCGGCGATTGGGGCTTTACCAGTGGCGCTTATGTCATCAATGGCGAACAAAAATCGTATGGCCATTACCTTTCGGTTTGGAGAGCCAAAAACGGAAAGTGGGAATTGATCCTCGACCTTGGTGCCGAAACCAACAAGCCTTTGAACAAGGCGGCTACCAATTTTGTAGAGCCTAAAGACCACTTTACCCCAAAATTTGCGACAGAAAAAGAACTGAAAGCTGGCAGGGATGTGATTTTAACTACAGAAAAAACATTAAATACCACTTTGAAATCTTACGGCCCTAGCGCTTTTGCAGGTTTCTTGAATAAAGATGCGCAATTGTTGTTCCCGGGTACAGAAACCATTAGCGGCAAAGAAAGTATCCAAGCCTTCAACAACCGTATGGTAGATAAAATCAACTTGAAAACTACCGCTGCCGATAAGGCATTGGGTGGCGATTTGGCTTACACTTATGGCGTAGCTACCATCGACTACAAAACCGACTTGCGCGAAAGCTTTAACTACCTGTTTATTTGGGAGCGTCAAAGCGATGGCAACTGGAACATCATGACCCAAATATTTACTTTGGCCGAACGTTAACCAAACCAACCAAATATAAACCTTAAGGGATTCTGGCCATACCGGGATCCTTTTTTGTTTAGTAACAATGGGTTTTAAACGTAAGAATGGCCATGGCGAAGAGCAAATTGATAAAGTAGTCAAGCCCCCAGAATTTTTCTTTTCTTTGGTCTTTCGGCTTTAGTCTTTTTCCTTCCCTTCGCCTTAAAAACTGGCTTCATTATTGCTCGAAAATGGACATGAAAAAACACCTACTTCTCTTCATCGTTTGCTCGATTTCGTTAACCGCTTTGGCGCAAAAAAAATTCGATGTGCAGGGACACCGTGGCGCGCGTGGCATCATGCCCGAAAATACCATCCCCGGAATGATCAAAGGCCTCGAGTTGGGTGCCACTACCCTCGAAATGGAGATCGTCATTTCTAAAGACAAACAGGCCGTTGTTTCGCAAGAGCCCTATTTTAACTTCGAGTTTAGCCTAACACCAGATGGCAAGCCGATTACCCTGAAAGACCAGAAAAAATACAATATCTATCAAATGAATTACGAAGAAGTAAAGAAATTTGATGTCGGCAGCAAAATCCATCCACGGTTTCCCGGTCAGCAGAAAATAGCCGCTTATAAACCCCTGTTGGGCGAACTGCTCGATTCTGTAGAAAACTACGTCAAGCTGAAGAAACTGCCTAAGCCCGATTACAACATCGAAACCAAGCTGATCCGCAATGGAGATGGCGAATTTCAGCCAAGTCCGGAGGAGTTTGTAGACATCATCATGGACATTGTAAAGAAAAGAAAGCTCGAAAAAAGAGTGATTATCCAATCGTTCGATATGCGCTCCTTAAAATACCTGCATCAGAAATACCCGAAAATGCGCACCTCGTTGGGCATCGACGAGAAGGAGGATTTTGAGAACAACATCAAGGAGCTGGGCTTTAATCCTACCATTTACAGTCCGTATTCGGTGTTGGTGGGTAAGAATCTGGTCGATAAATGCCATGCCGCGGGCGTGAAGATTATTCCATGGACGGTTAATTCGGTAGCCGATATCGAATACCTGATGAATTTGGGCGTAGATGGCATTGTAACCGACTATCCGAATTTAATGGGACAGCTTAACCGCAACAATTAACCTTAAAAAACCAGGATGAAACCGATCATATTCAGGCAAATTAATAGAAAAGTGGGGCTCATTGCGGCTCTGGTCTATTTAGTAATGGCCTTTGGCTTGTTGTTTGGCCTGGTAGGCTTTGGTAAAGTGGTCAACTTTGTCAATTCAATGGGCGAATCGTCTGGAGGGACCAAAGCTTTAGGCCTTGCGGTCGGTATCGCATTTGTAGTGCCGGTGTTTTTTATTGCACGTCTGGTTTACCCTAAACTCGAAGTCAGCATTGAGGGGCAAAACCTCATCATTAATAAAAACGGAAGCCCTTTGCATCAGATCAACATCAACAGTATTGCCTCAATGGCCATGAATAAACCCAATATCAACTCGCTTAACCTGTACAGTCAGGATGGCGGACTTATTTTTGGGTTTCAGCCTTTTGCTAACAACACTGCTTTGCCAACCTTGGTCAAGGCTATCAGCGGCGTGAAAAAGTTTAAGGCAACACAGGGACAAAAAAGCATTTTTGGTGGCAAAGTAACCACAACCGATTATCACCAATAAGTTAGCCTCGGCAACTAAAGTCGCGATTGGATCGTCGTCGCTTTAGGCTTGTTGTTGAGCATGATGACTACCAATACGCAGATGAGCAGAAAATTGTATTCTACGCCGTTTCTGCCTCCGCCAACCACAAACCAGCCCTCTTTAAAATGAACGAGTATAATGCCCATTACAAGTATAAAAATGGTGAGCAATGCGGCCGGTTTTACCCATTTGTTGGCCAATAAGAGGACGGCACAAACCACGTGTGATAATTTGATGGCCCAGGCCAAAGGTATGCCCACGGGCGCAAAGCCGATTTGGTTCAAATAATCCTGTCCGAAACTGTGTATGCCTCCATCAAACATGCCGGGCAAGGCATGCGATAAAAGAATAATGGCTACTGCCAGATGGAGGATGAAAATGCTATTCTTCATGCCAATTTGATTGGGTTCTCTTGTTTAAGATAGCAAAAGATAGATTTATTTAGCAAAACGCCAATAGCTTGGTGATTTTGGCCTAGCGAATTAGGGCAGGTTCTTTGGCCTACTTTTTAACAACAAAGAAAGCTTCCAAAATAAATAGATTAAGAATAAAACAAGTAAATGAATAATGGGGAACATGGCGCTATAAAATAAAATAGCGAGAGAGTTTCCATACTTGAAGTTTTCTTCATCCGCAAAAATAAAAGCCAGAAGCACAACATAGGCAATGTATATGATCAGGTTGACTATAAAGAATTTCCGTTTCTTTGAATGTTTTAAATAGAAAAGCAAGATGCCCAGGGTAGCTAAATATAACACGTAAACCAGTATAAATTCTTGATCGGTAGGAAACATATTGCTTAATTTTTAAGGTATTTAGCTGTAGAAAAAATTTTTAATACCATTTCTTGTTCCTTGCAGCTTAAATGATGTGCCACCAGACTTAAAGCCCTCTTGTTGCCAAGTTTGGCGAGATACATGCCAGTAATTCCCTTTTTTGGGTCTTTTGCATAGACAACTTTCTGATAAATACCATCGATAGTGTCGGTTTTAAAGTAATATGCTTTGGTTTCGGCCGGTAAATAAATGGGAAAATCGAAAGTAATTTTCTCATGTTGGCAATGGGCGATATAATCACAACCTTTTCCGATTAGACTGTCTTTTCGATTTGCCTGTCTGATGGAAAGCACTTCAACTTTAGGCTCATTGTTTTTATCGTAAGTTATGTTTGGTTTCATAAACCTTTCAGACAGGTCAAAACGCCAATATCCCTCTTTAAGGTATTCTTCCGGGCTTTCGGTTAAGGTACTAGTGTAAAGTCCAAAATCAAACTCAAAGCGGTTGTTGTTGTCCTCTATCCGACCAACATACGAATCGACCCCCTGCTCTTTTACCAGTTTGAAATTAGCTGGAAAATCGAATGAATAATCACCGATTTCGATGGTGTTTTTTAATTCTTTGTTTATGTTTTTACTTTGCTGGCTACAGCTAAGTAGAAACAGTAAGCTGATAATTGGAAGAAGTGAAGCAGAATTGGAAAGAATTTTGATTTTTTTGAGCTCCATAGCTCAAATTTAGAAAGCTATCCGGTTAAAACAAATCTTTAATGAGTTGCTCTATTGATAATCCTTCGGCTTCGGCACGGTAGTTACGTACGATACGATGGCGCAAAATAGGCTCGGCAACCGCTTGTACATCTTCAATATCCGGCGCATATTTGCCCGAAATGGCGGCATGGCATTTGGCGCCCAAAATCAAAAACTGCGAAGCCCTCGGGCCAGCGCCCCAAGAAATATAGTTGTTAACCGCTGCCGAAGCAAACTCAGTATTCGGGCGGGTTTTGGCCACCAGTTTTACGGCATATTCCAATACGTTGTCGGTAACCGGAATGTTCCTGATCAGCTTTTGGAAATACTGGATTTCGCTGGCGCTGACAATTTTGTTCAGTTGTACTTCCCTGTTGCTGGTGGTATTTTTTACAATGGTCAGCTCGTCGGCAAACGAAGGATAGTTGAGCTGGATATTGAACATGAAACGGTCTAGCTGCGCTTCGGGCAGGGGATAGGTTCCTTCCTGCTCAATAGGGTTTTGCGTAGCCAGTACAAAGAAGGGCTGTGGAAGCGTATGGGTATGGCCGGCTGCGGTAACCGCTTTTTCCTGCATGGCTTCCAATAAGGCAGCCTGCGTTTTTGGAGGTGTACGGTTAATCTCGTCGGCTAGAATGATATTCGAAAATATAGGGCCTTTAATGAATTTAAAGTGTCGGTCTTCGCCTAAAATCTCTGCCCCGATAATATCGCTGGGCATGAGATCGGGCGTAAACTGGATGCGGTTAAAATCGAGGTCTAAAACGCTGGCAACGGTCTGCACCAATAAGGTTTTGGCCAATCCGGGTACACCTACCAAAAGGCAGTGTCCGTTGCTGAATATGGCGATAAGTACAGATTTTACGATTTCGTCTTGGCCAATAACCACTTTGCCAATTTCGGCCTTAATGTTCTTGAAAGATTGGTGCAGGGCATCTACGGCTTCGACCTCGTTATTAAATTGCATCTATTGTTTCTTGTCTTTATTAACCCAAAGTTTCATCTCGTCGCAAGTAGAAAACTCGTCGTCGATCCTAATATAAGTAGTTTCTCTGCGTTTTTCAAACCACTCGCTCATTACTTTCGAATTTTTGTCTTGTTGCGCCCTTTCTTTAAACTTAGGGTAATCCTGTTCCAGGTTGCCCTTGTGTGGCGGGGTTTTAGACTTTAAGAAGAACAATTTATAGCCTTCTTTGCCATCTTGTTGGCTGCTGAATGCTATAGGTTTCGAAACTTCGCCAACTTTCATGGTATCGATAACCACAAATACCGAAGGGTCGAGTTTTTCTACCGGAATGAAGGTTGTTCTGGCAGTCTGGTTATCGGCAAAAAGCATCATACCGCCATTGTATTGGGTTTCTTTGTTGTCTGAATAAAGTGAGGCTGCCGAAGAGAATGGCAGTTTTTTATCGGTAATGTCTTTGTAGATACTATCGGCTTTGAGCTTAACGCGGTCCAAACTGGCTGGTGTAGTTTGTGGCCTGATCAAAATGTGCCTCACGTGTGCTTGCTCGCCCCTGCGCTCAATTACCTGCAGGATATGGTAGCCATATTCGGTTTCGAATACCGGCGACATTTCGCCAGCTTTAAGCTTAAATGCCCAAGCGGTAAATTCTTTAACCATGGTCGTTCTGTCGATAAAGCCCATATCGCCACCTTCTGAGGCAGAACCTGGGTCTTCAGAATAGCTTTTGGCCAAAAAGCCGAAGTCTTCGCCACTTTTGATACGCAACCTGTACGATTCTATCTTGTCGTAATACTTTTGTTTTTCGGCTTTGGTAAGCTTGGGGTAAAGTACAATCTCGCCAACTTCTACTTCCGTGCCAATATCAGGCAAGCTGTCTTTCTTGTAGCTTTCGAAATATTTTTTAACCTCTAAAGGCGTTACCGTTGTGTTTTCGGTAATTTTTTGTTGCATTTTGTCGGCAATAAGACCTTCTTTTACTTCTGGCCTCATTTCGTCTTTGTATTGAAGCACCGATTTTTGCAAGAACTGCTCCAAGCGCTCCTGTCCGCCCATGCGTTGGATCTGGTAGCGCATGCGTTTGTCCAAAGCGTCGTCAACCTGGCTGTCGTCAACCATAATCGAGTCGATCTCGGCCTGTTGTTTCAACAGTTTTTGGATCAGCATTTGTTGCAGGAAATAGCATTTTACCTTGGTGTCGGGCGGATTGCCTTGGTTGAGGAAAATAGCATATTGCTGGTTGAGGTCGGAGAGGAGGATGACGTTGCTTCCTACTACCGCCACTACTTTATCTATGGTTGTTTTTTGTGCTTGTACATTGATAAACAGGCAAGTTAGCAAGCCTGCGATGATTAGAAATCTCTTCATTATGGGTGTATTCAATTATTTCTGTTGCAAAGTTAATATTATTCGGCTAACACAGGGCTTTTAGGGCTTGGCCAGCTTTCTAAGTTCGTCGTCGTTTACCTTTACGGTATATTTGGCTCTTAAAGATTTGATCCATTGGTCTTCGAGGTTTTGCTGGTAGTCGGCAATGACCTGTCCGCGGACATCTTCAAAGCTTTTGCCGGCATAATTGCCTGCGTTTTTGCTATAGAAATTATGGATTTGAGTTTCGTCGTCCTGTACCTTGCTCCAGATTTTCTTTTCCGAAACATTGAACATCAGCACACCTTCGCGGTACTCGTTCATAATGAAGTTGTACTCGATGTTTTTGGGCGAGGTTTTTTTCTGCGCTTTCAGGGCATCTTCGTAACCATTAATTTCTTTTTTATAGGCTGTATCGGCATCCAGTCCCATCGCCTTGGCGTCCATTACCTTTAATTTGAAGTTAATGTACAGGTTAAGGTAGGCAGCCAAGTCTTGGTAGGAGGCACTGGCCACCCCTGCATGATTTTTTTTGTAGACCCACATAAACTCTTTGCTGCTGATGGATTTGCCATTAACGGAGGCAACATTTTGGGCAAAAGCAACATGGACCAAAGAACAGAAAATAAAAATGCAACAGACTTTTCTCACAAGAGACAACAGCTATAAATTTTAATGGATAAAAGTAATAATTTAAGGCGCTATAATAAGATATTTAACTAATTTTAACAGAAAATAATTTCAACAGAAAAGAGAAGAAGGTGAACCAACTTACCAATAACGCAGAAGCTTTACGTTTATTTTTTACTGAAGACGTTTATTTGGTGCAGCAAGATGTGCAAGCGACTTCTGTTGAACCACTTAGGGTTGTGCCCAGCCAAGCGCCCGAGCAGGCTCCTGTTGCCTTACCCAAGGCCGAACCTGTACCAACGACCGAAAAGGTGGTGTCCTTGCCTACTATGCCAAGCCCGCAAACAGTTGCAAAAACCAGTTTTGATTTCAAATTTTTGGGCAAAAACCAGAAACAGATCCTCATTTTGGTTAACGACAACGTGAACGAGGTGAGTACAGAACAGGGAAGGGAACTGTTGCGCAAATTAGTGAAAGCCATTGACCTTACGGCCAACGATTTTGCCTTGGTCAATTATGCGAATTACGTTGAAGCCAAATTTCAGGATTTGAGCACTTTCTTTAGTTGCAAACTGGTGCTGTCTTTTGGCGTAACTGCCCAACAGCTCGACCTGGCCGAACAGCCTTTGCACCAATTGGCTATGCTCGAAAATATCCAATTCGTTTTTACCCATAACCTGCACAGCCTGGATAGCGACCAGCAGAGCAAAAAAGTGCTTTGGGGTAGCTTGCAGCAACTCAAAAAGTAATCAAACCTTATGAAAAAACTTGTTTTTGCCACCAATAACGCCCATAAAACAGTAGAGGTGAGCAACCTGCTGGCACCTGCCTATGAGGTGCTAAACCTGACGGGTATTGGTTGCGAGGTTGATATTCCGGAAACAGGCCATACTTTTGCCGAAAATGCAACGCTGAAAAGCAGCTATGTGGTCGAAAACTTCCAGCTGGATTGCTTTGCCGACGATAGTGGCTTAGAGGTAGAGGCCCTGAATAACGAACCCGGCATTTATTCGGCGCGCTACAGTGGCGTTAGAAACGATCAAACCAACCTCGAATTTCTCTTGCAGAAAATGGAGGGTGTAACCAACCGCAAAGCACGTTTCAAAACCGTAATCTCGCTCATGCAAAACGGACAAAACCATTTGTTTGAAGGAGTGATTAATGGACAAATCAGACAAGAGCCCGTAGGCACCAATGGCTTTGGCTACGATCCGATTTTCGAACCCGAAGGCTATAATATAACCTTTGCCGAAATGGATTTGGAGCTGAAAAACAAAATTAGCCACCGGGCTTTGGCCATGCAACAGCTCATCGCTTTTTTAAAGGGATAAGTCTTTCTCTTTAAGCCATTAAGAAATTAAGGCGCATTTAGGCAAGCTGTAACTTAGGTGTCTTAGATGGTAAAGCAATTATATTTAAACCATTAAGAAATTAAGGTGCATTTAGGCAAACTGTAACTTAGCTGCCCTAGATGGTAAAGCAATCCTATCTAAATCATGTAGAATTAAGTGCATGAAGTTTTTAATGAAACGCTGTGTTACGCTTAAAATAGCCGAATCCCGCTTCAGGTTGTGCCATTTCTCATCGTTAACCTTTTTTAGGTAAAACGACTTTTCCAGTATCGGTTTTTACCGGTACCATTTCTAAAGGCTTGCTAGGCAGAGTAGGTTTTTGCTCGGCCTCTTTTGGGTTAGTACTGGCAGCTGGTTTTTTGGCGGGCAGTATAGGCCTCACTCCACTGGGATCAACACCCTTGGTTTTATCGCCCACCTTCGATTTGTCGCCCGGAACCGTTTTGGGCGTAGCTTTGGGCTTCGGCCTGCCTTTAATCACATCGGCTTTGCTTCTTGGTCTCAATTCTGGTTTCCAGATAAAGCCGGTAAGCAAAGGTTCTTTTGGCATTTTATCGATAGGGAACATGGTGCCCTCGTTTTTCTTGATAATGGTAACCTCAGAAAGCTCCTTGTCGGCAAACCTGAATTTGATACGGCCACTCACCGTTTGGTTCAGGTTGTCGTAATTGCCATTTTTGTCTTTGTTGTAGTACATGCTTTCGGCGTTGCCGTCTACATACATATCGCGCAGTTCGCCATTTTGAAAAAAGCCGGTAATCTTTTTGCCCTTTACCTGGTTAAACTTGGTAGTATCGGTTTCGAGGTTTACAATAAAAGCATTTTGCAATACCTGAAAACTGTGTGTCTTCTTGTTTTTAAAGAATACGTTAATAGTGTCGCCCGTTTGCTGGGAGCCGTCAGACCATAAAATAGGGTTTTTGTACCAGCGCAATACCGAATCGGCCGAAGTGTAGTACAGCGAATCGGCAATGGCCTGCATATTCGATTTGTATACCCTTACATTATGGTAAGCCTTGATGACCCTGGCGGTAACGGTATCGGCAGGATTAAACACGGCTACACTATCCTTGCCCCCTTTGCCAACAGGATTGGCTTTATTGGCCACTACAGCTTTTGCCTTTGGATCAGCAATTGCCGGTTTTTTGCCAGATACAGCAATCTTTTTCAAGCTATCTGCTACTTTTTGAGCAGTTTTTAAGCTGTCTTTGGTCTTGATCAGCGCTTGCTGCTTTTGCAGGTTTAGCAGGCTGTCTTGCTTGATGCTATCGAGCCGGAGCTTAGCCTTGGTGAGCAATATGCTGTCGGCCACCAGTTTTGGCGGACTCGTGTTTTTGGTATCTTTTGCCTTCTGTTCGGCTTCTTTTCTTTCCTTTCGGCTTAATTTCTTGGTACTCTCGTTGGATACAACAGCTTTGTTTAAAAGCTTGGCATTGGCCATTTCCTTTTTGGCCGCGGCTTTCTCTTTTTCCTTTTCCTCCTTGGCCTTTTCGTCTTCGGCACCTATTTCGTTGTCTTTTTCAATAATGGGCTTGTTGAGCAGCTTGATGTTTTTGACGAAGGATTTCTGTGCCTCGAGGCTATCGGCGCCCAGCCAAAGCGTATCGGGTATTTTCTTGTTGCCCACCATGACCGAATCGTCGGTTCCTATAGCCACATAGGCATTTTTGGTCACCAAAACCCGCTCGTCACCCTTATAATACTCGCCAAGCTGGCCGCGCATTACTGTTTTATCAGAAGTATCGATGTAAACGATATTCCTTACCGCTTTGGCGTAGCCTTTTTTGCCATAATAATATAAGCTATCGCCCTTTAGCGATCTCGAACCATTGGTGTAGAGATTGTGCTTGTCGAAATAGGCATTTTCAGTTTTGGTATTATAAAGCCCGTTTTCGGTATAAAGGTTATCGTCTTTGCCCTTAATGTTGGTTGGTCCGTAAAAATAAGTCCAATTGCTTAGGGTGTTATAACGCAGGGTATCTGATTTAATGACGCTTTGTGGCGTTACCACCACTACATTGTACCTGAAAAAAGCATCTTTACTAAAGGCGAAGTACCAGCCTTTTTTACTGGTTAGGGTGATGCCCTCCTTGTTTACTATTTTTCCGCCATCAGTATAAGTGCCAATGCGGGTATTCATGTTGTAGTCGAGCACATTGGTGGTGAGCACCGAAGTAGGATCCACCATTCGTACATTGCTGTTGAGGTGGGCTAATTTGGCATTGCCATCGTAATCGAGAAAATCGGAAAAGATATTGACGGTGTCGCCTTGGTTGATGTGTACGTTTTTATAGGCTTCGAAAAAATTTCTTTCGGTATAGAAAACGGCACTGTCGCAAGTTAAGATTGCATTATCCTGTCTGAAAATAGGATTTTTAACATAAGTGATATTCGTTTTCGTATCTACCTTGGCCTGGCTCGAACCTTGCAGGATGATCTTGGTGCGTTGTTGCGCGAGCAGCAAGTTGGGCAAAAGGACTAGAAGAAAGAAAAAGCGTAATTTCTGCACGTTACAAAGTTAAGTTTTTGCTTAGTATTTTCAGCCGATTAATTCTTTTGTTTTAGGGTTAGGCAAAGGCTTTTACCTTTCATTTTAACCCGTTTGGCTTTGCCGAAGCGTTTTTTGTTCTATATTTTAAGTACAATCGTTATAAAATAGATAATTTTGGATTATGTTGCCACTGACCCAGTTCATCGCTTATATCAAAAAGAATGCCCTTTTTGAGCCGGAAGATCAAATTCTCTTGGCCGTGAGCGGGGGCAAGGATTCGGTATTGATGGCACAGCTATTTAAACTCGCCGGATTTCGTTTTAGTATTGCGCACTGCAATTTTAATTTGCGTGGCGACGAATCGCGGCGCGACGAGAGTTTTGTGAAATTGCTGGCTGCCGATTTGGGCGTACCAATAGCAATTGCGCACTTCAACACCAGCGAATATGCCGATACGCATCAGCTGTCGACGCAAATGGCGGCGCGTGAACTTCGCTATCAATGGTTTGAACAGTTGCGACAAGAATTGGGCTACGATTATATTGCCTTGGCCCATCATCAAAACGATTCGATTGAAACGCTGTTGCTTAACCTGGTTAGAGGCACCGGCATCAGTGGCATGCACGGCATTTTGCCGAAGCGAGAGCAATTGATCAGGCCTTTGTTGTTCCTGTCGCGCCAGGAAATTGACCATTTGGTAGACGAAAACAACATCAGTTTTGTAGAAGACAGCTCTAACGAGAGCAGCAAATATGCCCGTAACCGTATTCGTTTAGCGGTAATTCCGCAATTGCAGGAACTCAATCCCAAGCTGGAGCAAACCTTTGTGCAGAATATGGAGCGTTTTGCCGAAACGGAAGAATTGGTACAGCGTGTAGTGGCCGAAACCCGGCAGGCACTGCTAAGGGAGGCGCATGGCGATTGCCATATCAAAATCGCTAAAATCAAGGAGCTGAAACCTCAAAAACTTTTGCTGTTCGAATTGCTGAAACCCTTCAATTTCAGCGCCAATGTGGTAAACGAGATTTTGCAATCGCTCGATAAGCAGAGCGGTACTTCTTTTTACAGTTCAAGTCACCGTGCAACAATTGATAGGGAAACATTGATTATTTCGTCAGTGGAAAAGAAGAACGAAGGGCATTGCCTCGTGCACCCGCAAGACGGTAAGAGCTGGATTGGCGATCAGGAAATTGCACTTTCTTATGTAGAAGCGAATGTGTACGAAACCAACCCCAATAAGGCCTACGTAGATGTTGCGCAGCTTATTTTTCCGTTGATATTGCGTTTTAGACAAGATGGCGACAGGTTTATGCCCTTGGGAATGAGGCAGTTTAAAAAGCTGAGCGATTTTTTGATCGACGAGAAAGTACCGCTGCCCCAAAAAGAACGCATTCCTTTGCTGATTAACGGCAACGGCGAAATTATTTGGGTAGCCGGATTAAGGCAAGACAATAGATATAAAGTCAATGCAACAACAAAAAAAGTTGCTATATTCGAACTGTTAAATCAATAATGGATCAAAAGCACGTTTATATCGAAAAACAATACATTGGGCGCGATTATATCCGCATTGCCATCCGTTTGGTAATGGCCGCTTTTTGTTTTGGGGCTTATGTTTATGAGCGCGATAGAGATAATACCGTAGATCTTTTTCTGGTCGTGGGCTTTGGCATTATTGGCGTTTCGATTATCCTGCTGTTCCTGATCCAATATAAAACCCGCATCGAAAACAAAAGCGTAATTATCGACGGACTTTGGACGGCCAAGCGCGTCAAAATTGACCTGAACAGCATCGTAAAAGTGCGCAAAGCTACTTACAGCAATTACTTTTTTAATAATCCGGTTTACAACCTGCACCGAAAAGGCAGCATCAGGTTCTATTCTTCTGGTAAGGATGCCATTGTGCTAACCGATAGGGACGGCCTCGAATATTTCATCGGTACCCAAAGGCCCAACGAAATGTACCTGGTGATCCAGTCTGAAATGAAAAGCTAGTTTAAAATACTCGAGTAAAGTACACTTGCGAAGTTTTTAAAACTTCGCAAGTGTTTCTCCCATCATGCATCTCCGCTTTTAATTGTCAATCGTATTTCATTATATTTGGTACACACACAAAGAAATGAAACATGAAAAATTCACTGCTATTGTCAACAGTGCTCACGGCACTGCTGTTTACGGCTTGCAAGAAGGACGATATTGCAAAAAAGCCTCAAAAAGAAGAGTACATCCAATTTTTTGATGCCCAAATTGGCGGGCAACAGGTGGCCATTCGAAATTCGATAGACAAGAACCGGTCTGTCTTTCAGGGGCAATGGACCGGGGTAGGAAACGGCAAGGGAGAAACGGTAGATATGTATACGGTTAATGTGCAGTTGCCTAATGACAAAGCAACGGATTTAATCGAAACAAGATTAAGATTTCAAATCTTCGACATCGAGCCCAAAGCCTATCAAATTAGCGGACAAGTAAAGTATTATGAAACTTTTGGTACCTACATCGGGTTGTCTAAAAAGCTGGATAATGGAAGTTGGAGCCTGTACGTGCCCCAGGTAAACAAAAAGCCTTTTGAAGTAGGAATAACCAAGTACCAGTTCGTTTACGGAAGTGGTGTGCCCATTGTAGGCGGTACGTTAAACGGCACCTTGTACAATGAGAAAAACCTGCAGGATTCGATCGTGATCAAGAACGGAAAATTCGAGGTCCGTTATTAAACCATAACACTTGCGAGGTTCGTAAACTTTGCAAGTGTTGCTCCAAATACGCCCACATTCCCTTTTCCCATCTTTTGTTATGCGTCTCTATTTTATTACCAATAGATAACAAATAATACATAAGATATAGGTTAATTTGCTTTCGTTAATTTAATCTGATTTTGATTAAATTGAATATTTATTTAGCTTATTAAAAGAAAACAACCAGATGAAAATAGGAATTGTTTGTTATCCTACCTTTGGCGGTAGCGGTGTAGTAGCTACAGAGTTAGGCAAGGCACTGGCTAACGAAGGCCATCAGGTTCATTTCATCACTTATAGCCAACCGGCCCGGCTCGATTTTTTCTCGGCCAACCTGTTTTACCACGAGGTTTCGGTGAGAGATTATCCGCTGTTTGATTACGCTCCTTACGAATCGGCCCTGGCCAGCAAGCTGGTAGATGTGGTAAGGTTTGAACAGCTAGATCTCTTGCATGTACATTATGCCATTCCGCATGCCTCGGCTGCTTTTATGGCCAAGCAGATTTTGGCTACCTATGGCATCAATATTCCGTTTGTAACCACACTGCACGGCACCGATATTACTTTGGTGGGCAAAGACGCTACCTACAAACCAGTGGTTACTTTTTCTATCAATCAGAGCGATGGCGTAACGACGGTTTCGCAAGACCTTAAGGAAGATACCTACAAGCACTTCGACATTAAAAAAGAAATTAAGGTTATTCCGAATTTTATCGATTTTGCCCGCTTTAGCCTGAAACCTAAAGACCATTTCAAAAAGGCCATTGCGCCCAATAACGAACGCATCCTGATCCATACCTCCAACTTCAGGAAGGTAAAGCGTACGGAAGATGTTATCAAAATGTTCCAAAAGGTGCAGGAACGCATTCCATCTAAACTACTAATGGTCGGCGACGGCCCCGAGCGTACGGCCAACGAACAGCTTTGCAGGGAATTGAACATTTGCGAGAACGTAAGGTTTTTGGGCAAGCAGGATGCGGTTGAAGAAATCCTTTCGGTTTCCGACCTCTTTATCATGCCTTCCGAATCGGAGAGTTTTGGTTTGGCAGCCCTGGAAGCGATGGCTTGCAAGGTTCCGGTGATTACTTCGAATGCCGGCGGATTGCCAGAATTGAATATCGACGATTTTTGTGGCTACATGTGCAATGTGGGCGATATAGACGACATGGCCAATAAAGCCATTACCATTCTGAGCAATGAAGATGTATTGGCCTATTTTAAGGAAAATGCCTTAACCAGGGCCAAAGACTTCGATTTGAAGAAAATATTGCCCATGTACGTCGATTATTACAACGAAATACTGCAGCAATCGCTGCTAGCTAACTAAGTTATTTTACTGGAGCGACCTCATTAAGGTTTGCTAAATAAGAGGCATACCGGAACGCCAACATTTATTCGTTTGCCGCTATCGGTGAGTTTGCCTGTGATGCTGTTGCGGTTAAAAATCACCACATCGTTGGTGTATTGATGGGCCACCAGCACAAACTTGCCAGACGGGTCGATGCTGAAATTACGTGGGCCTTTGCCCAATGAGCTTACGCTTTCTACAAACCTTAAAATGCCTGTAGGCAAAATTGCAAATACATTGATGGTGTTGGCATCGCCACGGTTGCTTTCGTAAAGGAATTTGCCATCGGCACTCACGTGGATGTCGGCCCCGTCAATCTTGCCGGCAAAATCTTTGCCAGTCGTTGCAATTTCCTGTATTTTTTTGAGGTTACCGTTGGCATATACAAAAGCGGTAATGCTGCCGTTAAATTCGTGTACCAAATATGCAAAACGGCCATTGGGGCTAAAAGTTAAATGCCTTGGGCCTGTTCCTGCGTTGGTTTTGATTACAGTTTTGATGCTTAATACCTTATTGGCACTATTGGGATTGTAGTTGTAGCTATAGATTTGATCTTCGCCCAAATCATTCGAAATGAGGTATTTCTTGTCTGGCGTAAACTGTACCATATGCACATGCGCGCTTTCCTGCCTTTTTTGAGGATCGATGCTTTTGCCCGTGTGCTTGATGACCTGTTTGGCATCGCTTAAAGAGCCGTCGGCATGGCGACCAAACACGCTGATGGTGCCACCACTATAATTAGCCAGGATCACGTTTTTATCGTCAACACTGATGTAGCAAGGATCTGCGCCTTCTGATGCTTTTTTGTTGATGAAGGTTAAATCGCCACTGGTACTGTTGAATTTAAATGAACTTACGCCACTGTTCTTGCCGTCTTCGTTTACGCTGTATACAAATTTCTTGTCCTTGCTGATGGCCAAATAACTTGGGTTGACTACGTTTTTGGCTACGGCTTTTAACTTGGTTTCGGCGGTAAGGGTGTTGAAGTCGTACACATAAATGCCCTCGCTATTGCCTTTGTTGGTATAGGTGCCTACCAAAAGGTTGTAATGCTGTGCATTGGCATTGGCCACAAAAAGAATGGCAACGATAAAGAAAAACAGTTTTTTCATGGATCCGGAATTTAAGCTTATAAAAAAAGACAACGTTTAAGGTTGCCTTTATGGAGTGAATTTAATTAAAAATTTCCTATTTAATCAGGTGTTTGATCTGTATCAGTTCGTGCTCTTCCAAAAAGCGCCATCTGCCTCTTGGCAAATCCTTTTTGGTTAGGCTTCCGTAAACCACGCGGTCAAGCTTAACCACCTCGTAACCCAAGTGTTCGAATATACGGCGTACAATACGGTTTTTGCCACTGTGGATTTGGATGCCGATTTCTTTTTTAGAGGCTCCGGCTACGTAAGAAATATTATCGGGCTTGATCAAACCGTCTTCCAATTCCAAACCAAATTCGATTTTGTTGAAATCGCCTTGGCTCAGGTTTTTGTTCAGTTCTACGTGATAGATTTTGGTGATGCCGTTTTTAGGGTGCGATAGTTTATCGGCCAATTCGCCATCGTTGGTCATTAACAATAAGCCAGTTGTATTTCTGTCTAAACGGCCCACTGGATAAATGCGCTCGCGACTGGCTTTTTCTACCAATTGCATTACGGTGCGGCGTTCTTGCGGATCGTCGGTCGTAGTGATATAGTCTTTAGGCTTGTTTAAGAGCACATAAACTTTCTTTTCGCGTTTAAGCACTTCGCCGTTGTAGCGTACTTCGTCTTTGTATGGATCAACTTTGTGGCCCAGTTCGGTAACCGGAACACCGTTTACGCTAATGACGCCGGCTTCGATCAGTTCGTCGGCCTTGCGACGCGAGCAGATACCCGAATTGGCAATGTAACGGTTTAGGCGAATCAGGTCATCGTCTTTTGACGTAGCGGGTTTGCGACTGCGGGTAGCTGGGGCAACTCTTTCGCCTTTGTCTTCTTTGCGTGGCTTGAAGCTGCCTTCTTCTCTTTTTCTGAACGGACGGCTGTCGAAGCTTTTCGGTGCGGTACTTCTTCTGTCGCCCGATTTGAAATCTTCGCCGCTTTGATCGTCTCTTTTGGCGTAGCCACGTTTACTTTCGGTAATGCCGTCTTTAGAGCTGGCGGCTTTGAATGGGCGAGGGCCCTCTTTTTTGTCCCAAGGCTTGTTAAATCCTTCTTTTGATTTAAAACCGCCTTCTGTTCTGGGTTTGTATGCTCTTTTTTCTTTGGGGTCGAAACTAGACTTGCGTCTGTCGTCTCCTCCTTCTCTGGATTTGAAACCGCTTTCGGTTCTAGGTTTATACGTTCTTTTCTCTTTCGGTTCGAAACCGGATTTCCGGCTGTCGTCTCTTCCTTCTTTGTCGTTAAACCTGCTTTGGGGTTTGTCTGTACCTGTAGTTCTTCTGCCTGTACTGCTTTTGCCCGATTTGGACTTGTCATCGCGACTGTTCCTGTTGTTGTTTCTGATCATGATATGCCTCTAAGCGCATGAATTATGCGGATGCAAATTTAGCAAAAATCTCGTAATCCAAACCCTTAAATTTTGGCCAAATTGAGAAAAATGGAATCTGCGTTTAAAGTTATTTAAAGCCTGATTTTTAGACTTAATTTCATAACTATTTGATAATTAGGTTAATAAAATGTACCTTTGCGCACCAAGTATATTTTGTTCACCAAAAAAAGGAGGAAGATGATAAAGAAACACCTCATTCCATGTACGGTAATCTTGGTATTACTGGTTATGGCAAAAGTGTTTGCTTATACGCTGCCAGAAGTAAAGACAAGTCTTGATAAGGACAACAAAAATACCCTAAAAAAAGAAGCTGACGAGCCGGCTTTCTCACTAGCTCAACTAGAATTTGCAGAAGAAACCCTACCCATGGGCGACGCTAAAATAAATGGCAAGATGAAAAAGGTTTTGGCCTCTTTTTCTTACCAGAACCTGCAAACCAATCGTTTACACCGCAAAGCGGCAGAATGGTTTCCGATTATAGAACCTATTTTGGCCCAATATGGTATTCCTAACGATTTTAAGTACATCCCATTGGTTGAATCGGGCCTTCAAGGCGGAACTTCGCCCAAGGGCGCGGCTGGCTATTGGCAATTTATGCCCGGAACGGCCCGTACCTACGGACTTAAAGTGAATAGTCGTGTGGATGAACGCAATAACCTGAGAAAATCGACCATCGCGGCCTGCAAATATATTAAAGAGCTTTATGGCATCTTTGATAGCTGGACGCTTGTAGCCGCTGCCTATAACGTAGGCGATGTGCACATGAAAAGACAGATTAACAGACAAAATCAGGATAATTATTTCAAGATGAAATTAAACCGGGAAACAGGAGGGTATGTTTACAAGTTGATTTCGGTCAAAGAAATTTTAGAGAACCCCGTACGCAATGGCTACGTGGGTCAAAGAGCGCTCATTGCCTATGCGGGCAGCACCAATAGCAATGTAGAGTAATTTGATTTTAGCGAAATTAAAGGCCGTCAATCTTAAAATTGATGGCCTTTTTTGTGGTTGGGGAATTGGTCTTGCCCCGAGTTGTGCCGATATTTTGTAATTTAGGCCCATGTCTACACCCCAGCTTCGCGTTATTGCCGTCAGGCCACAGCCTACTGAAGTACTGGCTATCGATTTTGAAACGGTTGATGGCTCAAAGCTCGCCTACGTGGCAGGACAGTTCCTGACTTTGGTTTTTGACGTAAACGGTAAAGAGCTGAGAAGGTCTTATTCTTTCTGTAGTTCGCCGGTGGTGGATGAGCCTTTGTCAATTGCCGTAAAATTGGTCGAAAATGGAGAAATTTCTAGATTTATCCATCATCAATTGGCTGTTGGCGATGTGGTTAATACGGCCGAACCCAACGGACAGTTTGTTTATGTGCCTGCACCAGCGCTTAAAAGAACGGTTTTTTTGTTTGCCGCGGGAGTTGGCATCACGCCGCTTTTTTCGATCCTCAAAACGGCATTGCTTAGCGAGCAGTCTTCTAAAATCGTACTGATTTACAGTAGCCGTTCTGCCGAAGATACTTTGTTTAGGGATGAGCTTCAGCAATGGGAACGTGATTATCCTGAGCGTTTGACCATTATTCGCCTGCACAGTAATTCCAAAAACCTGATGCGCGCCAGACTAAATGGCTTTTTGATTAACCAATTGGTGAAAGAAAACATGGCTTTCAGTTCGGCCGACGCACTTTTTTATACTTGTGGTCCGGTCGATTACATGGATGTTTGCCGGATTACGCTGCTTGGTGCCGGTTATACGCCAGTTCAGGTAAAGCGCGAAACTTTTGTGTTGCCCGAAGACGAAATTGACGAAGATGATTCGACCGAGAAGGTAAAGGATACGAATACTTATTCGGTGGTGCTTCATTTTGCGGGGAAGGTACATCATTTGGATATTCCTTATCCCAAGCGAATTTTAGAAGTAGCACTCGAGCACAAGATTAAATTACCCTATAGCTGTAGCGGTGGTGTTTGCAGTACCTGTGTAGCCACCTGTATTGAAGGTGGGGTGAGAATGGATTACAACGAAGTGCTTACCGACGATGAAGTGGCCCGTGGGCGTGTGTTGGTCTGCACCGGACATCCTACGGTAAATGGCACTACCATTACTTGGGAATAGTTTGGGGGTTACCACCTTAGACGCCTGAGATGTGTTTTGCCTAAATGTATCTTAACTCCTTAATGGCTTGAATATGATTGTTTTGCCACCTAAGACACCTAAGGGCACCTAAGTTGGAATTTGCCTAAATGTATCTTAACTTCTTAATGGTTTGGATATGAATGTTTTACCACCTAAGACACCTGAGTCCATCTAAGTTACTGTTTGCCTCAATGTGCCTTAATTTCTTAATGGTTTAATAATTAATCATAACTATTTGATGTTTTTGGATTGCGGAGGAAGTGGTACAAACTCGGTTTCTCTGGGAACTGGTGGATAGTCTTGTGCCAACCATCTTTCTTTAGCGGCTTCGATCAGTTCGCGGGTGCTGGCTACAAAATTCCAGTAAATGAAACGCTCTTCTGGAAACGGTTCGCCGCCAAAAATGTAAATGGTAGTATGGGCATGCATGGTAAACTCGCAGAGCGAACTTTCTTTGGCCACTAACAATTGTTTGGGCTCAAATTTGTTCCCATCGCTTTCTACGGCACCTTCTAAAATGTAGATGGCACTTTCGCCAAAAAGCTTGTCGCCAATTTTGATGGTTTGTTGAGCCGAGGTTTTAAGTTCTAAAAAGTAAAGCGGACTATACACCGGAATGGGCGATTGATGCCCCATCACTTCGCCGGCAATCAGCTTATACCGAACACCGTTTTCTTCCCAGGCGGGAATTTGATCCACATCGGCATGAAAAAATTCTGGCTCCATCTGTTCGAGGTGCTTAGGCAAGGCCACCCAAATCTGCAAGCCGTGCAGTACTTTGTCTGTATTGCGCAGGTAATCTGGCGTACGTTCCGAATGCGCAATGCCCTTGCCGGCAGTCATCCAATTGACTTGGCCAGGCTTGATTTCTATTTGTGTGCCCAATCCGTCTTTGTGCATGATGTTGCCCTCAAAAAGATAGGTGAGGGTTGATAGCCCAATATGCGGATGGGGCGGAATGTCGAGGTTGTTGTGGTCGTTCATGGCCACCGGACCCATATGGTCGATGAAACTGAAAGGGCCAACCATTCTTTTCTCGCGGAAAGGCAATAACCTGCCCACCATAAAATTGCCAATATCACTTGGCCTTTCTTCGATAATAAGCTGAATATTCAACATCGGATTTTTTGTTTAAAGATAAAAAATTTGGAGCATATAAATCTTTATCGTAATATTGCAATATTAAAATATAAAATAATGGGCGCGTCCAAAACCGATCACTTCACTGCCAAGCAAAATGAAATGGCATCTATCATGAAAGCCTTGGGCCATCCGGCCAGGATAGCTATTGTAGATTTTTTGCTGAGCGTTGATACCTGTATTTGCGGAGATATTGTAAACGAACTGCCTTTGGCCCAGCCAACGGTGTCGCAGCATTTGAAAGAACTTAAAAATGCCGGGCTCATCAAGGGCAATATCGAAGGCAATGCCATTTGCTATTGCATAGACGAAGAGATGTTTGCCAAATTCAAGCATTTTTTTGAAGAGGTGTTCGGAAAAATACAGGCCAAGAAAAAAGAATGTTGCTAACTAAAAAATATTGAGTATGAAATTATCAGCAGTAAAAAATATCCTGAATACGGTTGAGGCCGTTAATTTTAAATTGGCCGATGGAACTTTTGTGCCAGAGCACTTTCATGTAACCGAAGTTGGCGTGGTGAGCAAGCACTTTATCGATTGTGGCGGAACGGTACGCACCGAAAAGCGGGCCAACTTTCAGCTGTGGGATGCCGATGACTTTGAACACCGTCTGAAACCGGCCAAATTGCTCAACATTATCAGTCTTTCTGAAAAGGTGTTGGGTATGGAGGATCTGGAGATTGAAGTAGAATATCAAAGCAATACCATTGGCAAATACAGTTTGGAATTTGACGGCAAAGACTTTTTGTTGGTCAACATGCAAACAGCCTGTTTGGCCAACGAGGCATGTGGTATTCCGCCGGCAAAACCGAAGGTAAATCTGGTACAACTACCAACAACCAATTCTGGAACCTGCACGCCCGGCGGTGGCTGCTGCTAAATGAAAGAGAAAATAATTAAATATAAGAAGCCGCTAATTATTACTTCAGCTGTAATTGTCTTGCAATTGATCTTTGGCTGGGATGTGAAATTTTGCATCATTAATATGATTTGGCTGTTGGTTTAAATCTATGTTATGAAAAAGATACTGGTATTATGTACAGGCAATAGCTGCCGGAGCCAAATGGCAGAAGGTTATTTGCGGTTCTTCGCCAAAGAAAAGGCCACCATTTATAGTGCGGGAATTGAAACCCATGGCCTTAATCCCAAAGCTGTTATCGCAATGAAAGCAGACGGGGTCGATATTTCAAGCCATACCTCTAATCATATTGATGAATACCGGAACATCGATTTTGATTTTGTAATTACGGTCTGCGATCATGCCCAAGCCAACTGTCCGTTTTTTCCAAGCCATGCCAAAAGGTTTCATCAAAGCTTTTCAGATCCTGCAAAAGCCAAAGGTGATGATACGGAGGTCTTGGTTGCTTTTATCAAAACAAGAGACGAAATCAAGGCTTATTGCCAAGAATTTATAAAAGAAAACCTCGACTAATTAGTCGAGGTTTTGCTAGGAATTACACTTGCGAAATTTGTAAAACTTCACAAGTGTTTAGTTTATAACTTAAGCCTCAGCTTCTACCAATCCAGGGATGTCAACAACTTCGTTTACATCGGCTTGGTAATCAACACCGGCAATATCGAAACCGAACAGGTTCAGGAAGTCGGTTTTATAGCCAGCCAAATCGCCAATGGCAGGTAAAGTTTCGGTGGTAGCGCCTTTCCAAAGTTTGATTACTCTGCTTTGAACATCTTCGCGCATTTCCCAATCGTCAATTCTGATTCGGCCTTTCTCGTCAACCGGAACGGCTCCGCTAGTATATAATCTATCTTGGTATAAACGTTGGATCTGCTCGATACAGCCTTCGTGGATGCCTTCTGCCTTCATGATTTTGTACAGCAATGAAATGTACAACGGAATAACCGGAATAGCCGAGCTGGCCTGTGTAACCAAAGCTTTGTTTACCGACACATAGCCTTTGCCGTTAATATCTTTTAATTTGTCGGTAATGGTGAAGGCAGTTGCCTCTAAATGGTCTTTGGCGCGACCAATAGTGCCTTTGCGGTAAACCGCTTCGGTAACGGCAGGGCCGATATACGAATAAGCTACCGTGGTAAAGCCATCAGCCAATACGCCGGCTTCTTTTAAGGCATCGATCCACATTTCCCAGTCTTCGCCACCCATTACGGCTACGGTGTTTTCGATTTCCTCTTCGTTTGCAGGCTCGATTGATACTTCAGAAACAATGCCGGTATGGAAATCAACGGTTTTATCGGTAAAGGTACCACCAATTGGCTTCAATACCGAACGATGGGTAATGCCGGTTTTCGGATTGGTTCTTACTGGCGAAGCCAAGCTGTAGATCACCAAATCAATTTGGCCTAAATCGGCTTTGATCAGGTCGATGGTTTGGGCTTTTACTTCGTTAGAGAAGGCATCGCCGTTGATGCTTTTGGCATACAAGCCTGCTTTCTGGGCTTCGGTTTCGAAAGCGGCGGTGTTATACCAGCCTGGTGAAGCCGTTTTACCTTCTTTTGGTGGTTTTTCAAAGTAAACGCCAATAGTGGCTGCGCCAGAACCAAAGGCACTGGTAATTCTTGAGGCCAAGCCAAAACCGGTTGATGCGCCAATAACCAACACTTTTTTCGGGCCGTTGATGGCCCCTTTCGATTTGATATAGTTAATTTGATTAATTACGTTTTGCTCACAGCCTTTCGGATGTGCAGTTAAACATATAAATCCTCGCATTCTAGGTTCGATAATCATAATTTCTAAGCTTTTCTTAAAATTAAATCAGCCTTGCGCCATTGGCAAAGCTTTGTTTTGTTTCCTCAAAACTATTCTTAATTTTTTTCCATTCCAAATATGCTGCGATATGTTTTGCGAAGCGCTTGCCGAAAACGGGTTTTGTGCAGTAGAATTCGAGTTTGAAAATAAAGCCAACCATTTGTGTTTTGGCTTGTTTGTATGGGGCACCGGCCACGAATTTTAATGATGACATCTGCCTGATTTTCAGCTTTGCAGATTGGTAGTTTTTCTGCCCGAAAATCGTTATTTTTGCAGGCTGTTTTTTAATATCGAAAATTCACCAATTTATGAGCAAAAACAATATCGACCTCGGCGTACAAAAAGATGTAGAAGTGTATGGAGCCCGAGTGCATAACCTTAAAAATATCGATGTTAGTTTTCCTCGTAATAAGCTCGTTGTAATTACGGGCCTGAGTGGAAGTGGCAAATCGTCGTTGGCTTTTGATACCATTTATGCCGAAGGCCAGCGTCGCTACATGGAAACTTTTAGTGCCTATTCGCGACAATTTATGGGCGGTATGGAACGTCCGGATGTGGACAAGGTTTCGGGTTTAAGTCCGGTAATTGCCATCGAACAAAAAACAACGAGCAAGAACCCGCGTTCAACCGTGGGCACCATTACCGAAATCTACGATTTTATGCGTTTGCTTTACGCCCGCGTGGCCGATGCTTTTTCGTACAATACCGGCGAAAAAATGGAGCGCATGAGCGAAGACCAAATCTTGCGCAATATCTATAAGAAATTTGAGGGTATGGCCGTCAATATTCTGGCTCCGGTGGTAAAAGGTCGTAAAGGCCATTACCGCGAACTGTTTGAGCAGATCCGCAAGCAAGGCTATGTAAAAGTGCGCGTTGATGGCGAAATCCAAGACCTGACACCCAAAATGCAGGTCGACCGCTATAAAATACACGATATCGAAATTGTGGTTGATCGTTTGATCATCGACGAAAAAGACCACAAACGCCTGTTGGATAGCATCCAAACTGCCATGCGCTTGGGCAAGGGAATCATCAAAATCAGCGATAAGGAAAACAATGTGGCGCATTTCAGTCGTTTTTTGATGTGCCCAACTACCGGTATTTCTTACGATGAACCCCAGCCAAATAGCTTCTCGTTCAACTCGCCCTACGGGGCCTGCGAGCGTTGCGACGGCTTGGGCTACATTTTTGTGGTCGATAAGGAATCGGTAATGCCCAACATGAAGCTGAGCATCATTAACGGTGGTTTGGCGCCCTTGGGCGAGTACCGCGACGTATGGATGTTCCAGGTATTGAAAGCCTTGGCCAAAAAATACAACTTCTCGCTATCAACGCCTTTAGAAAAACTGGGCGATGAAAACATCGACATCATCTTAAACGGTACGCACGAATTGTTGAGTGTTGCTGTCGAATACAATAAATGGAACGTGCAGAACTACCAGATTACGTTCGACGGGATTATCAAATTGCTGGAAGAACAACAGGAGCGCAGGGGCGAAGAAGCCGACGATATGGATAGCTTCCGCAAATTGAAAATCTGTCCGGAATGTAACGGCGCCCGTTTAAAGAAAGAAAGCCTACATTTTAAGGTAGATGGCAAGAATATTTTCGAGCTGGCCGAAATGGATATCCTTACGTTAAAAGGATGGTTCGAAAATGTAGAAGACCGACTAAACGAAAGACAAAATACCATTGCCAAGGAAATTTTGAAGGAAATCAGGTCGAGGATTGGCTTTTTGACCGATGTAGGCCTGAATTATCTTTCGCTCGACCGTACCGCCCGTACTTTGTCGGGAGGCGAGGCGCAACGCATCCGTTTGGCTACCCAGATCGGTTCGCAATTGATGAACGTGATGTATATTTTGGATGAGCCAAGCATAGGTTTGCACCAGCGCGACAACGAACGCCTGATCAATGCTTTGAAAAACCTGCGCGATTTGGGCAATACCGTTTTGGTGGTTGAGCACGATAAAGACATGATTTTAGAGGCCGACCATGTGATTGATATCGGTCCGGCGGCAGGCGTACGCGGTGGCGAAGTAGTGGCCGAAGGAACTCCAGCCCAAATCTTAAAATCGAAAACTTTAACTGCGGCCTATCTCAATGGCAAAAAAGGTATTGCCGTGCCTAAAAAACGTCGCAAAGGAAACGGACATAAGCTTTCTATTGTTAAAGCTACGGGCCACAACCTGAAAGAGGTTTCTGTCGATTTCCCTTTAGGCAAGTTTATTGCCGTAACGGGGGTATCGGGCAGTGGCAAATCTAGCTTGATTACCGAAACCTTGTATCCAATATTGAACCATCATTTTTTCAGGGCCAAGAAAACACCTTTGCCTTACGAAAAAATCAATGGATTGAAAGAAATTGATAAAGTAATCGAGATTGACCAAGCCCCGATTGGGCGTACGCCAAGATCGAATCCGTCTACCTACACCGGCGTTTTTTCTGATATCAGGAACCTGTTTGTACAGTTGCCAGAAGCGAAAATTCGAGGCTACAAGCCAGGCCGTTTCTCGTTTAACGTAAAAGGCGGTCGTTGCGAAACCTGTCAGGGTGCAGGGATGAAGGTTATTGAAATGAATTTCTTGCCTGATGTGGCGGTTCCTTGTGAAGAATGTGGTGGACGAAGGTATAACCGCGAAACTTTAGAGGTTCGCTATAAGAGCAAATCCATCAGTGATGTACTGGACATGAGCATTGAAGAAGCTTGTACTTTCTTCGAGCACATGCCGGCCATTTACCGTAAAATCAAAACCCTAAACGATGTGGGTTTGGGTTATATCCGTTTGGGACAGGCTTCTACCACTTTGTCGGGTGGCGAGGCGCAAAGGGTTAAACTGGCTACCGAGCTTTCTAAAAAAGATACCGGCAAAACATTTTACATCCTTGATGAGCCTACAACCGGATTGCATTTTGAAGACATCAACGTGCTGTTGGGCGTGCTGAACGAATTGGTAGAAAAAGGTAATACCGTTTTGGTAATCGAACATAACCTCGATGTGGTCAAAGTCGCCGACTGGGTAATCGATTTGGGCGAAGAAGGTGGAGCAGGTGGCGGACGCATTATTTTTGAAGGTACACCAGAGGGATTGATCCAAAGCCCGATTAGTTTGACCGGAAAATTCCTGAAAAAAGAGATGGAAGGCTAAAAAACACCCCGACTTTTAAAAGTCGGGGTGTTTTTTAGCTGATTAGTTCATTGGCTCATTGGCTCATTGGTGAACTGCCAATCGCCAACTGCTAACTGAAAACAATTCTATTGGGGCATTTGTTGGTGTTCCTCACCAACAACAGGTTTTGATAGTTTAAACCAACTGCCAACTGCCAACTGCCAACTGAAAACTTTACTTCCCTTCCTTCAATCCCAAGCCTTTTAAATAGCCATCGTTGGTGCTGCAGTTTTCAAATTTGCACTTTTCTAACAATTGGTTCAAGGCATTTTCAATGACTGTTCTGTCAGCAGGCGCATATTTTTTCAAATCGGCAAAGCTGTATTTGGGCTGGTCGGCATATTTAACCACCAAATCCCAGTTTTCCGGGGTCGGAAAGGTAACGATTCCCGATTTGTTGTTCATCTTTTTGTAAGGCCAGAAATGCCAGCTGATGTCCAGTTTTTCCATCAAGGTTCTGAATTCTAAAATCCATTTGTCGTTGTTTTCGCCGGTTTCGCCTACGTAGATCGGCACGTTGTATTTGTTGCTAAAATCTACATATTCCTGAACCACATCTGGCGTGGTGGCTGTCCAATATTTGTGGAAAGTATAAACCAGTTTGCTGTCGAAGGGTTGGCCAAATATCTTGAAATTCGAATCCCATTGGGCGCCGCCTAAAAAGATGAGGTGGTTTTTATCAACCTTTCTTACGGCTGCGGTTACTCTTTTGTAGAGAGGTTCTAGGTATGGATTTAGTTTTTTGGTGTCGAAGTAATGGGCAATAGGTTCGTTCAGCAAATCGTAGCCAATTACGGTGGGCTCGTTTTTGTAATGGTTGGCAATTTTGGTCCAAATATCAACGGTTAACTGCTGACTGGCTTCGTTTTCGAACAAGAATGGATAACCGTCGCCATCGTCAATGTTATCGCCGGTTTGGCCGCCTGGTGCGCAATGCATGTCTAAAATTACCGGCAGGTTTTCGGATTTGCACCATTTGATTACCCTGTCTATCAATTCGAAACCACGATTGGAGTTGTTGCTGCCCAAATAGCTTTCGGCAGTGAACATTTTGTAATGAAAAGGGATTCGGATGGAGTTCATACCCGAGCTTTTCAGGTAACGGATATCGGCCTGGGTTACATAATTGTCGAGGTATTTTTTCCAAAAGACCTCTGTTTTATCGGGACCGATCAGTTCGGTAAAAACCTGGTTGATCATCCGTGGCGAAGTGGCATCCTTGAATTTGAACATGTAACCTTCGGGGATGAGCCAGTTGCCCAAGTTGGTGCCTTTGAGCACAATGCGCTGGCCTTTGAGATCGATGATGCTTTTGCCTTTAACATCGAAGAATTTAGGGGTTTGAGCGGCTACGAAAAACGGGGTAACGGCTAAGAGTAAAATTTTTAGGTACTTCATATAAAAAATGGGATAAGTTATTCCTAAAATAGCTAAAGCATCGTATTTTATCACGCTCCCATTGTCACAATTTTGGTAAGATAGTGTATAAAGTACACAAAAAAGCCACCTGCTTGGTGCAAGTGGCCTGTAAGGGTTAATGATTTTCTAATTTAAGGATTGGCTTTTGTTAAAGTTTTGGCTGTCTCTGGTGTTTTTTTGCACAGCGATGGCGCCAAACAGGGCCAGGATAAAGGATATGCCGTAGAAACCTTTTTCGCTAGGCAACAGTTCCGCATTCCACAAGCCAATAATTAGCAAGGTAATGGTTAAGATGGTGCAGAACCAGCTGATGCCATAGTAGATTTCGGTAACCGGAATGCCTTCCAGTTTGTCGCGTACCGCTTTTTGCAGCGAGATAACGGCAAACAGGCCGAACATTAATACGGCAAAGTAATAACCTTTTTCGTTTAACAGCATATCGGAGCGCCAAAGCCCCACGATAAAGCCAATCATGCCAATTCCAAGTGCGATCCATGCGGCTGCTATGAACGCGTTCGATGGTTTTTGATTCATCTGTTTTTAATTTGGTTACGATTCAATTATCGATATAAAGACGTCGGTGGGAGCAGAATGTTACATTTTTTTTGAGGCCGATAGCTCATAGACCATCATCCATGGATCGTAGACCATTGACCAGGGACTTTCAACTCTAGACTAAAATCGCTAACTTAAGGTCAATGAAAAATCTCCTGTCTGCTGCCCAAATGCGCGAAGCCGATGCCTATACCATCAAGCAACAAGCTATTCCTTCTATCGATTTAATGGAACGTGCCGCAAAGGCCTTTGTACAGGTGTTTATGCAAGAGGTGACGGAAAAAGACACTTCAATAGCCATCGTTTGCGGACCGGGCAACAACGGAGGCGATGGCTTGGCCATAGCGCGCCTGCTGGCCCATGAGGGTTACAGCAACTGCGAGGTTTTTCTGGCCAGTTTTTCGGCTAAGCAAAGCGATGATTACCTGATAAATCTGGCACGGTTAAAGGAAGCCAAGATTGCCGTTACACCATTAGATGAAGTAGCAAGACTTAGAAAATCGGAAGCTACGGTAATTGTAGATGCCATTTTAGGCTCGGGACTAAACAAACCCTTGACTGGCGATTTTTTGGCCCTGGCAACACTGGTTAGCGAATTAAACCGCAAGGTGATTGCTGTGGATGTGCCGACAGGCTTTTACGCCGAAGGCCAACTTAGCCACTACAATGGCGTTAAAGCCGAACTGGCCATTGCGTTTCAACAGCCTAAGCTTAACTTTTTCTTCCCCGAATCGGTACAGGCATTAGCGCGGTTTAAGGTAGTTGATATTGGTTTAGACCAAGATTTTATAGCGTCGCAGTCAAGCCGATGGAAGTTGACCGAACCGGCTGATGTGGCAAGACTGCTTGTACCTCGAAAAAATTTTAGCCACAAAGGAACCTACGGACATGCGCTTCTAATAGCCGGAAACGAAACCACCATGGGGGCGGCGCTGTTGGCCGCTAGGGCCAGTCTGCATACAGGTGCAGGTTTAACTACGGTATGCTTGCCCCAAAGCGGATTAATAGCCTTGAACACGGCCCTGCCAGAAGTGATGGCTTTACCCAGAACAGTCGATTTAAGCATTGATGTTTTCGATCAATTTAATGCCATTGCCATTGGACCGGGTTTGGGGATGGAAACAGAGAACGAAAGGCTTTTAGAACAAATTATTGGTTTAAAACGACCATTGGTGATTGATGCCGATGCCTTGAATCTATTGGCCAAAAGACAAGATATATTGGCCGAATTGGCTCCGGGAAGTATCTTAACGCCACATTTGAAAGAGTTTGACCGCTTGTTTGGTCCGCACGAAAATTGGTGGAGCAGGGTAGCTACGGCAAGTGAGGAGGCTCAACAACGAAAAATCGTAATCGTGTTGAAGAACCAATATACCTTTGTTTGTTTGCCAGATGGCGAAATCCATATCAACCCAACCGGAAATCCTGCCATGGCATCGGGAGGAATGGGCGATGTACTGACTGGGATATTGACGGCACTTTTGGCGCAGGGGTATACAGTTGCCGATGCCGCGGTGCTGGGTGTTTACCTGCATGGAGCAACAGGCGATGAGTTGGCTAAAAAAAGAGCGGTTGTAAGTGCCTCGCAATTGGCCTTGCAAATTCCCAAAACACTCCAGAAAATTTTAAAAGAGATTAAATAGAGGTTTCGCCCATCACCACCATTTTATCCATGGTCGGGTTTTGGCTGCCACCCATTGGTTCTATGGTTACTGCAAAAGCTTGGGCTTTGGCAATGGTTTCCATCTGTTTTACCGCTTCTTTAGCCGTTTCGTCAGAGCCGAATACGCCCAGGCTTATGGGTTTGCCATCAACCAAAGCCCATAATTGGTATTCGTGTGTTTGATCTGTTTTAGGCAATTGCATGGCTGCGTAGTTGATCAAGATGCTTTTGTCGTTCTTGTTCCAATAAACCAGCATGTTTGCTTCAGGCGAATTTTTAACACCGGCCAATTTTATGGTAGTCCAGTCTTTGGTTTCGGTCATGGCGATACGGTTTTTCATGCCCGCCTTTTCAAATTCAAGTTTCGAAACAGTGGCCGCAAAGCTTTCTTTGCTGGCGTTCAGGTTGGCAATCTGGTCGTGCGCCGTATTCAGTTGGTTGTATAGCGAAAACAAAGTAGCCACACTCACCACCAATAGGGCAATGCAGGCTACTAGCGCAATTCTTAAAGCCCTAACCCTGTTGTCGGTAGGATTTGGCTGCAAAGGAATAATTTTGGGTTCGTTGGCAACAGTGGCGGCGGTTTGGGTATTTTCAAGGCTGTCTGATATCTTATTTTCCAGTGAGGCTGATGGTGCAACGGCATTTTCGAGAGCATAGCTTTCCAACGCCAATTCTATGGCTAAAATTTCTGCTTTTACTTCGGGATGTTTTTGGGCCATGGCTTCCACTTCCTTACGTTCCTGCGCGCTCAATTGCTCCAGAACGTAAAGCTCAAGTATGCCCGATTCGATATATGACTTTACATCTTCCACTTCCACCTCAATTAAAATTTTTCCTCAACTCCAAAATAGCCATCCGAACCCGCGTTTTGACGGTTCCCAAAGGCAAATTTAATTCTTCGGCTGCTTCGGCATGGGTGTAGCCCCCAAAATAAACCAGGTCCAGTACCTGTTTAAATTCTGGTTTAAGCTGCGTAACCATATCTTTTAAGCCGAGAACATCGGCATTAAAGCTAACCTTTTTTTGCTCGTCAATGAAATCTACGTTATTTTCAAGTTCTTGGTTTTTGCTCGAATTCTTAAAATCCTTTGAACGGAGCTTGTCGATTGACAGGTTGCGGGCAACATTCATCATCCAGGTAAACAAACGTCCCTTAGAGGAATCGTAGCTTGCTGCCGAATTCCATATTTTAACGAAAGTTTCCTGTAAGAGATCCTCGGCCAGTTCAACAGGCTGAACAATGCGCGAAATTACACCAAGCAAAGCGCCGGCATACATGCTGTACAAAGCTTTAATGGCTATGGTATCGCGCCTTTGGAGGGCACTGACCAGTTCTTCTTCAGAAAGCGTTATTTTTTTTGAGGTTGCCAATGGTGCTAATATACAGAATACTACAACAAGCAACAGCAAAAAATGTTTGCGCTGGTTTCTGACTAAAAATCGAAAAGGTGTTTTTCTGCGTGGTAAGAAGAACGTACCAACGGACCGCTTTCTACATATTTTAAGCCTTTGGCCAAACCAATTTCCTTGTACTTGGCAAACTGATCGGGATGGATCCAGTCTACTACCGGATGGTGGGCACGGGTTGGCTGCAGGTATTGGCCTAGGGTAAGGATATGCACGCCGTTCGCTACCAAATCGTCCATGGCTTCTAGCACATCTTCTTCGGTTTCGCCGAGGCCAAGCATGATTCCGGTTTTGGTTCGAAGACCAAATTCAGAAATGCGTTTCAAAGCTTCTAAACTTCTGTCGTATTTGGCTTGGATGCGTACCTGACGGGTTAGGCGCCTTACGGTTTCCATGTTGTGCGATACGACTTCGGGTCTTTCCTCCAATACGCGGTAAAGGTTATCCCATTGGCCCTTAAAATCGGGAATCAAGGTTTCTAAAGTCGTTTCTGGACTTTCACGTCTGATGGCCTGTAACGTTTCGGCCCAAATGATCGAACCGCCATCTTTAAGGTCGTCGCGGTCAACCGAGGTAATTACGCAGTGTTTTACCTGCATCAGCTTTACCGAATTGGCTACACGGGCAGGCTCGTCGGTATCAACCGCCAAAGGGCGGCCTGTGGCTACTGCACAAAAAGAACAAGAGCGTGTACAAATGTTGCCCAAAATCATAAAAGTTGCCGTGCCGGCACCCCAGCACTCGCCCATGTTGGGGCAATTGCCGCTCTCGCAAATGGTATGCAACTTATGCGTGTCAACTAAACTGCGCACTTGTGCATATTCTTTGCCAACGGGTAATTTTACTCTTAACCAGTCGGGTTTGCGAGGGGCTTGGGTTACAGCCGGAACCACAGGAAGTTCAATCATAGTACAAAGTTAAGCAATAGGATTGACAAGTTGGAAAACCGAAATGTTTGAATGTTGTAAATATATAGGTTGATGGTTGGGGACGGTTGTATTGTTTTAATTGTTGGATTGAAGAATTGTTAAATTGTTGGCTTCAGACTATGGACTACAGACTATCGACTAATACACTGTTTCAATTGTTGTATTGAGGAATTGTTAAACTGTGGCTTCAAACTACGGACTATCTACTATTAACCATGGACTACAGGCTATCGCCTAACAAACTTCCAATCGAACACCGCCTGCCGTTTGTTCTCTTCAAAGCCTAGTCGCTTGTAAAACTCATGGCTTGCTAATCTTATGATGTTGCACCTTACTCTTATTTTCTCTACTTCAAATGCTTGGCTCCAAATTTTGACTGCATCGACCAGTCTTTTACCTATTTGTTGCCCCCTGAAATCGGCATCTACCACCAAGCCTAAGATCTCGACAAAAGGAGGGCTCTCTAGCGTAAGTTGGTAAGCGCCATGGATCCAGCCTACAATTTTGTCGTCGGCGAGTGCTATAAAAATGCAGTCTGCTTTGCTGTTGATCAAATGTTGCAATCGCTTAGCAAAGGCCGTTGGTTCGTTGGTATAGCCTAATTGGGTGGTCAACTCGCAAAGCTGTTGGGCCTCGGTTTCGTTTATTGTGTCGAGCTTTTGGATGCTGATTTTCACTGTATTTGTGTTTTTGGGAGTAAAAAGATTAAAAAATCGTCATTGTTGCCTCAAAATCTGCTCATTATCGCTCAAATTTAAATTTATAAAGCTTAAATTTGTGCACTAACCAAAGAAAATGTCTGTTTGGCCTTTCATGGCTGATGGAAACCCGTCTATGTTTTAACGTAGGCCATCCTGTTGTTGAACGCAAATTGATTTAATTAGACTAACATGACTGTTAAGCAATTATTTGGCATCGATTGTGCTAGGTAACTAACAGATTTTATTTGGTTGTAAAATGAGCAGAAAAAGAAAGACGGTTGCTGAAACCGACGCAGATGTGATTCTGATTGGTGCTGGCATTATGAGCGCCACACTGGGTATGTTGTTAAAAGAGCTGGAACCAAGCCTGAGCATCGAGATTTATGAGCGCTTGGATATTGCCGCTGCCGAAAGTTCGGATGCCTGGAATAACGCAGGTACGGGCCACTCGGCGTTTTGCGAGCTGAATTATACGCCCCAAAAGCCTGATGGTTCTGTTGATACCAAAAAAGCGGTTCAGATTGCCGAATCTTTTGAGGTTTCTAAACAGTTCTGGACTTACCTGGTAGAGAAAAACATTCTTTCTGATCCACATACCTTTATTCGAAATATTCCGCACCTGAGCTTTGTTTGGGGCGAAGAAAATATCAAATTCCTGAAAACCCGTTACGAGGAACTGCGTAAATGCAACCTGTTCGAGGATATGGAATACACCGAAAACCCAACTACCCTAAAAGAATGGGTGCCATTGATTATGGAAGGTCGCGACAGCAACGAAAAAGTAGCGGCAACTAAAATGGATTTGGGCACCGACGTGAACTTTGGATCGTTAACCCGCGAAATGTTCAGCTACTTGGGCAAACAAGAAAATGTAAGCCTGTTTTTCGATCATGAGATCCGCGAACTCGACAAAACTGCCGATGGTGCCTGGGAGGTCAAAGTAAAAGACCTTGACAATGGCAAAAAACGCAAGCGTGTAGCCAAATTCGTATTTATTGGTGCTGGAGGTGGCTCGCTGCCCTTGCTGGAAAAATCCGATATCCCCGAAGGAAAAGGCTTTGGTGGGTTTCCGGTAAGCGGCCAATGGCTAAAATGTACCAACGAAGAAGTAATTGCCCGCCATCATGCCAAAGTTTATGGCAAGGCTGCGGTTGGTGCGCCGCCGATGTCGGTGCCGCATTTGGATACCCGTATGATTAACGGTAAACAAGCACTTCTTTTTGGACCTTATGCAGGTTTCTCGACCAAGTTTTTAAAGCATGGATCGTTTTTAGACCTGCCTTTATCCATTAAATTCAACAATATCCGTCCGATGATTTCTGCTGGTCTGCACAACTTAGACCTCACCAAATACCTCATCGAGCAGGTGCGCCAATCGCCTGAAGATAGGATGGTGGCTTTGAGAGAATACCTGCCCAATGCCGATATGAAAGATTGGGAACTGGAAACTGCTGGTCAGCGTGTACAGGTGATTAAAAAAGACGAAAAAGAAGGTGGTATTTTAGAGTTTGGTACCGAAGTGGTAAGCGCTGCCGATGGTTCGATTGCAGCTTTGCTGGGGGCTTCTCCTGGTGCTTCGACTGCGGTTTCCATTATGCTCGATTTATTGGGACGTTGTTTCAAAAAAGAAATGCAAAGTGCCAAATGGCTTTCTAAAATCAAACAGATTATCCCGACCTATGGTCAGAAACTAGCCGACGACGAGGCGCTTTGCCAAGAAACCAGGCAACATACTTCTGCAACGCTGAAGCTTAATAGCTTGGTAGAGGGCTAGTGAGGTAGAAGTCTGGAAGGTGGGTGGCCTAAGCTTATTTAAATAGATCTTGCTTGCGAAGTTTGGCGAAAAACACTTGCGAAGTTTTCAAACGGCGTAGCCCTCAACTTTACCATTGAAAATAAGGTAATTAAAAGTTAAACTTCGCAAGTGTTAAATAATCGTTTCTACAATTTCAGCTACAGAAATGTCGCTGTGCGAAGAATCCAAAATACATTCGCCATCTTTGATCAGTAAGGCCTGTGGCGATTCGTGGTGAACCTGAAAAGTTTCGGCAATAAGGGCAGAAATATCCCTATGGCTAATCAGGTCTAAAAAATAAAGCGGGGTATTTTCGGGTATGGCCTCCCAGTCGTATTCAAAACTTCTTTTGGCCATTAAACTGATGGAGCAACGGGTACTGTGCTTAAAAATTACACTGTAGCCTGTGGCGTTTTTGATGTCGTTGATTTGTGCCGGATCACTAAGATTTATCCATTGCATTTTTCTATCCTCTCCTTCTTTTTCCTTCCGGATAAGAGCTGTAGGCAGGACAAAGACGAGAAGAGCAAGATTCTAATATGGCAATTGCGCAGAACAAGAATAATAGAAGAATAGCTACTTTTTTCATCGACTTTTTATTTAAGAATTTCCTGATTAAAGCTCTAAATTACAAATTTTTGTGAATAACAAGCAAGCGAATTAAATTGTTGCCGCAAAGTGCGCCATTTTTAAAGCGGTGATGGCGGCTTCATCGCCTTTGTTGCCATGTTTGCCTCCAGCCCTGTCTATAGCCTGTTGCTCGTCGTTGGTGGTTAACACGCCAAAAATAACTGGTTTGCTGTGTTTGATGCCTACATTGGTAATACCATTGGCAACGGCTTCGCAAATGAAGTCGAAATGCTTGGTGTCGCCCTGGATCACGCAACCCAAACAGATTACGGCATGCAACCCAACTTGCTGGGTCAATAGGATTTCTGCCGCTGCGGTTAATTCAAAACTGCCGGGAACAGGCGCCGAGATAATGTTTTCTTCTTTTACGCCATGTTTAATCAGCGTATTGTAAGCGCCCTGGTAAAGTGCACCGGTAATTTTAGCATTCCATTCTGCTACTACGATTGCGATTTTAAAACCAGAACCATCTGGAATGGTGGTATGGGAAAAATCCGATAGGTTTTTGAGGTGTGTTGCCATGCTACAAAGATAGGATTATGCTTGCAATGTTGTAAGGCTGAAAAGTTGGAATGTTGTAATTTTTGGTGTTAACTACAGTAGGTTTTTTGAACCATTAAGGCATTAAGATGGCATTAGATAGATTGTTGCTCAGGCGTCTTAGGTGGTGAAGCAATAATGTTGATTTTCAGTAAATGTGCATATCCCCCTCATTACGGTTAGGTTTTTTGAGCCATTGAGGCATTAAGCTGGAATTAAGCAGGTTGTGGCTAAGCGTGCTCAGGCGTCTTAGGTGGTGAAATAGTAATTGAATTTTAGCAGTTGCGCATATTGTCTTCCTTGCGGTTAGGGTTTTGAAACCATTAAGGCATTAAGCTGGAATTAAGCAGGTGGTAGCTCAGGTGTCTTAGGTGGTGAAGCAACCATATTGAATTTCAATAGTTGTGCATATTCCGTTCATTGCGGTTAGGTTTTTTGAACCATTAAGGCATTGAGATAAAATCGGATAAATTGGAGCTTAGGCATCTTAGGTGATGAAATAATGGCATTAAGCTGGAATTAAGCAGGTTTTAGCTCAGGCGTCTTAGGTGGTAAAAACACAGAAACAATCTATTCAACCCTTAGTAATACGCATAAAAAAAGAGAATGCCTTTTGAACATTCTCTTTTTAAACCGAATTAACGGAAATTATTTTGCTTGAGCCTCAGCACGAGCGATATACTCATCAATCATAGCTGCTTCTTGGCTGTCAGGGAATTGAGATTTGATTTTGTTGTAAGCTTCTGCAGCACCTTTAAAGTCTTTCAGCTGCTCGTTTACCAATCCTAATTTTTTAAGGAACATTGGCGAAGTGAATTTGTTCGCCGATTTATCAGCCGCTTTTTTGTAGTAAGTAGCCGCTTGTTTAAAATCTTTTAGTTCGCTATACGCATCGCCCAAAAGACCTAATGCCAACGGATCGGCAACCGGACTTCCGGTAGCAGTGTATTTGCCCAATGCTTCGGTCGCTTTTTTGTATTCGCCTTTGCGCAGGTAAATGCCACCCAAATAAAGATTAGCCAAGTTAGCCGATTTGGTGTTTTCGTATTCTGCAGCGATTTTTTCCAAACCTGGATAACCACCTTCGCCGTTAATGGCAATGTTTGCCAACGAATCAACGCCCACATATTGCTCAGCTTTGAACATCTCGCCAGCTGCTTTTTCTGCCCTGTTTTTAAGGTAAACACCTTGATACCAAAAATAAATACCAATTAAAACGACGATAGCGCCAGCAATAAAGGCCAAGCTTTTGGTGTTTTCTTGTATAAAAGAACCCTTTTTCACAGGATGGTTAGTTTCTTTCTCTGTTGTAGACATTTTATTTTAAAAAATTAAGGATTGCAAAAATACATTTTTCAATGGAAGTATCAACCCCTTTTTTAACTATTTAGTAAAGAGCCTGTTTAAAATTTAGCTGCCAATTTGTTTAGGCTTCCTTTTGGCTGCAGCTTCGTTACGTTTTTTGGGGTTCGATACGTCGCTTTCTCTTCAAAAACAAGCCTCGCTCTGCTCAAAAATAAACGTCGGATATTTTCGCTACATAAATTTTAAACAGACACCCAACTTTAGTCAATAAGCACCGCTAAAAAAAGTAACTTTGGCATTATATATATGTGGCTTAAAAATATTACTCTGCTCAATTTTAAAAATTATGCTGCTGCCGAGCTTAGTTTTTCTAAAACCGTAAATGCCTTTGTGGGCAACAATGGGGCCGGAAAAACCAACCTGCTCGATGCCGTGCATTACCTCTGCCTGTGCAAAAGCTATTTTAATCCCATAGACAGCCAGCAGATCAAAACCGATGAAGAACTTTTTTTGGTGCAGGGCGATTTTGACCGCAAAGACAAGAACGAAAAGATTACCTGTGGCCTCAAACGCAACCAGAAAAAACAGTTTAAGCGCAACAAAAAAGAATACGATAAACTAGCCAATCATATCGGGCTTTTTCCCTTGGTGATGATTTCGCCCTACGATGTTAACCTGGTGATGGACGGCAGCGAGGAGCGGAGAAGGTTTATAGACAATGTAATTTCGCAAACCGATGCCGATTACCTCGACGAGCTGATCGTTTACAATAAACACCTGCTTAACCGCAATGCCTTGTTAAAGCAAGTAGCCGCAACCCGCAAACTCGATGTTGCCCTGCTCGAAATATTGAACGAGCAACTGGTGCAGTCGGGTACCAGGATCTTCGAAAAGCGCAAGCAGTTTTTGGCCGATTTTATTCCGCTGTTTAACCAGCACTACAGCTACATTAGTGGCGATGCCGAACAGGTGTCGCTGATTTACCAGTCGCAACTGAACGAGCAGGATTTTGAACAGCTATTGGCTCAATCCATAGAAAAAGACCGTTTGCTTGAGCGAACCACCACCGGCATCCATAAAGACGAGCTGCTGTTTGCCATTAGGGATATGCCGCTGAAGAAATTTGGATCGCAAGGACAACAAAAATCGTTTCTTATTGCCTTGAAACTAGCGCAGTACAGCTATCTGCAAAAATCGAAAGGCTTTAAGCCCTTGTTGCTCTTAGACGATATTTTCGACAAGCTCGACGATTTAAGGGTGCATAAGCTCATGGAAATGGTTTCGCACCACGATTTTGGCCAGCTCTTTATTACCGATACCAGCAAAGAAAGAGTAAATTCTATTTTTAATGCCATTAATGTTAACGTAACTTTGTTCGAAGTAGCCAACGGAACCATCAGCCATGCGTAAACCCAACGATATTACCCTCAAGGAAGCGCTCACCAAGATGCTTTCGGTTTACCGTTTGCGTGGCAAATACGACGAAACTGGCGTGGTGGCGCATTGGCCCGAGCTGATGGGCACGGCAGTAGCCAATAGAACGACCCAGATTTATGTGAGCCAAAGAAAGCTGTTCGTGCGAATCGAATCGTCGGTGATTAAAAACGAACTGCTGCTGGTGCGCACCGGTATTATCCAAAAACTGAACGAACGCGCCGGAGCGGAAGTCATTACCGAAATCGTTTTCTTATAGCACAAAAAAAATCCCGAAGTTTCCTGCGGGATTTAAGGCTTAGTCTTTATTGCCGAATATTTTGGATATGAGCCATATAATTAAGGCTAACACAATGACAACGACGATGATGCCAGTCCAAACGCCGGCTTTGAATATGCCTTCTACAAGTTCGCAACTGCTCAGCGTTGTGCAGGCGAGTGCAATAAAGGCCAAAGGAATGTATTTGTTCATGGCGAGCTGATTTTTCTATACAACAGCACAAGCCAAAAATAGTTTCCTATTGTTCGATTTTAATCAGTTCCACTTCAAAAATTAAGGCGCTGAAAGGAGGGATACCACCTGTTGCCCTTGAACCATAAGCCAGGTTTTGTGGAATAAAGAAACGGAATTTCGAACCTTCGGGCATCAACTGTAAGCCTTCGGTCCAACCAGAAATTACTTGGTTAAGGCCAAATGTAGCAGGCTCTCCACGGTCGTAAGAACTGTCGAATTGCGTTCCGTTTAGCAAAGTGCCTTTATAATGAACAGTAACCCTATCGGTAGCTTTAGGCTTGCTGCCGGTTCCTTGCGTAATCACCTCGTATTGCAAACCACTGGCAGTAGTATGAACACCGGCTTTGGTTTTGTTTTTGGCAAAGAAAGTTTTGCCTTCGTTAATGGTAGCACCGTATTTTTCTTTTCCGGCTTCTTCAAAAAACCTGACTACGGCCTGTTGGCATTGCTCTGCGGTAAGCGATGGATTGGCACTGGCAAAAGCATCCTTCAACCCTTTGCTAAACAATTCGTAGTTGAGGCTGCTTGCGCCGCCCGACTTGAAGTTGTTGGCTACATTGAGGCCCAAGGCATAACTGGCCGAATCGATATTGGTTTTAAAAGTAGGTTTGGCAATGGGCTTGACAGTTGCCGCAGGCTTTTTGGCCGGTACAGCTTTTCCCTTGGTTTGGGCATTGGCGCTCAATCCAACTGTTGCGACTAGAGCGGCTATAAATATTTTCTTCATTAATTAGTTTTAAAGGCCGAAAGATACAAAATAAAAATACCTGCAAAAAAAATACGTCATCCAGAACCTGTGTCCAGATGACGTACTCCTAAAATTTCTTGGTGTTGCTTAGAAACGCTCTGCAGCAGTAAAGAAGAAATCGCCTTCGATTTGTGCGTTCTCGTCCGAATCAGAACCGTGAACAGCATTGGCATCGATAGATTTAGCGTATTTCTGACGGATGGTTCCTTCTGCAGCTTCGGCAGGGTTGGTGGCACCAATCAGGTTTCTGAAATCTTCAATCGCATTGTCTTTTTCCAAGATAGCGGCAACGATAGGGCCTGACGACATGAAGCTTACCAAGTCATTGTAGAAAGGACGGGCTTTGTGCACGGCATAAAATTCGCCAGCTGATTCTGGAGTCAATTTGGTGTATTTCAAGGCAATGATTTTAAATCCTGCATTGGTAATATCGTTAATGATTGCGCCGATATGCCCGTTTGCTACCGCATCAGGCTTAATCATTGTAAATGTTCTATTTGTAGCCATTTTTATATTTATTTCAAATTTTTTGCAAAAATACGGTTTACTAACCGAAACAAAAATAGTTAGACAATAAATTCTGGCCTAACTATCAGTCAGATAATCCCCTTGTTTCAAATTAAATTTTAAAAGCTGGTTTTTCGCTATATATTTGTTACAATTTATAATTAATCTAAATAAATATAAAATGAAAAACATCTATCTTTCTACGGTAGCATTACTCTTTTTAATATTAGGCGGGTCCTCTAACGTCGTTGCGCAAAACAAAATGGGAAGCATTAGCGGGATCATTAAAACCAGCGACGGGAAACCGGCAAGCCATATCAGTGTAACGTTAAAAAACACCACACGGTTTACACAAACCAACCAAGAGGGGAAGTTTGTTTTTAAGAACGTAGCCACGGGCAACTATGTACTCAAAATATCGGCTTTAGGTTTGGCACCTATTGAAAAGCAGGTTGCAGTAGATAACGAATCGACGGTTAGCCTGGAATTTTCGATTGCCGAATCGGCAACACAGCTGAACGAAGTTAAAATAGAACATTACAAAAGCCCTAACAACAAGGCGGTAAACCTAGGGAAGGTGGCCATTCCGGCTAAAGATTTGCCCCAAGCCGTTCAGGTTATCGGTACGCAGGTTATTGAAGACCAGCAAATCAACCGTTTGGGCGATGTTATGAAAAATGTTAACGGCGTAGCCTTGGGCGCAAACCGCGGCTCGGTTGGAGAGAACTTTTTTGCCAGGGGCTATAGCCTTGGTGCCAACAATGTATTGAAAAACGGTGCCCGTACCACTATTGGTGGCAGTCCGGAGGCGAGTACCTTAGAATCTGTTGAAGTATTAAAGGGAAGCGCAGCTTTGCTTTATGGAGGAGTAAGTGGCGGTGCCGTAGTGAACATGATTACCAAAAAGCCCAAATTCGAATATGGGGGCGAAATCGCCATGCGTGCCGGAAGTTATGACCTGTATAAACCTATTGCCGATTTTTATGGGCCAATATCAAAAAAGCTAGCTTTTAGGGTGATTGGAACCTATGAGAGTGCCGGTAGCTTTAGGGATCACGTAGATTCCAAAAGGATTTATATCAATCCTTCTTTGCTGTACAAAATAAGCGATCGTACCGAAGTTTTGGTGCAGGGCGATTACCTCAAAAGCGATTTTACGCCCGATTTTGGCATAGGTACCGTGGGCAATCAGATTTCGCCCTTGGGAAGAAACGTTTTTGTAAATACGGTTTGGGCCTACAACAAAACAAATACCGGCAGTGCCCAGGCCAACATCAACCATCAGTTTAACGAAAATTGGAAACTGAACATCATTGCTTCCTACCAAGGCTATACCCGAAATTACTTTGGGGCCGAACGTCCTTTTGGCAATGCATCGGGTATCATCAAACGCGACCTTACCCGTTCAAGAATCAACGAACGTACCTTTAACGAACAGCTTAACCTCAACGGCAAATTCGAAACATTTGGCCTAAAGCATACGGTGGTTATTGGTGCCGATGCCGATCAGTCCAATACCACAAATGGAGCCTTTTACTATGACGGCAATCCCAAAAAAACAACCTATAGCTATGGCGATGTGAATTTGTTGGATCCATCAACCATTAATGCGCGTACCGATATGCCACAAACCAATTTGCTGACCAATACGGTAGTGCCTTTGTTTCGCATGGGTAGCTTTGTGCAGGATTTGGTAGCGCTGTCTGATCAGTTTAAAGTACTGGCTGGCGTAAGGTGGAGTTTTCAAAAAACACCGCGAACCGTAACCACCAATGTAGAAACCGGTGCGAAAACAATCAGTGTTAACAGCCTGAACAAGTCTAAGATAGAGCACGCATTTTCGCCAAAATTTGGTTTGATTTATCAGCCAATCAAGTCGACATCGGTTTATGTAAGCTATGCAAACAACTTTATTTCGAATACCGGAACCGATATTTTCCTGGCGCCGCTCGATCCCTCTATTGTTGACCAATACGAAGTTGGCGTAAAGAACGATTTTCTGGATGGCCGATTGGCAGCCAACGTAACCTGGTACAGAATCAAGAACAACAAATTTGCACAGATGGCCCAGTTTAAGGCCGATGGCGCGGCTAATGCCGATGCAACCATCAAAGAATTTTCTGGCGCAACTGCCAGTGATGGGGTAGAGGTAGATCTGACCGGTACCATTGTTAAAGGACTTAATTTTATGGCAGGCTACAGCTATAATTACATGAGGTATACCAGCACCCTGCCGGTTACGGGCATTGTAGAAGGCGAGCGTTTGGTGGGCACGACCAAAAATACCGCCAATGCCTCTTTGTTTTATACCTTCCAAAATGGAGGCGCTAAAGGTCTTAAGCTGGGTGCTTCTGCCTATTATACCGGCAACAGGCTGGGTGGCAGGAACACCACCAAGAACAATTCTTCATCGGGCATTATTCCTTTGGGTGCTTTTACCACGGTTGACCTTTCGGCCGGCTACAGCTGGTCAAAGTTCTCCATCCTCACCAAGCTTTCTAATATCACCAACGAACTCAATTATTTTGTGCACGAAAACTATAGTGTAAACCCGATACCACCACGCCAGTTTGTAGCTACGTTGAGCTACAGATTTTAGGACGTAAAACGCCAAAAACCAGTTGTTCTAAACAGAATAACTGGTTTTTCTGTTTAAAAAGGATAAGCATCTCTTTTATTGCAGGTATGTCCTTGCCGAATTGTGAATATATCGTATTACTTTAATGCTTAAAATCACTAGTTTTGCAGGCGAAAAAAATTATGATAACTATTTCCGAATTAAAAACATTGTTGGCTACGCCACAAAAGATCGTCATCACTACGCATCATAAGCCAGACGGCGATGCCATGGGGTCTTCTTTGGGCCTGTATGCCTTTTTAATTCAGAAAGGCCATCACGTTCAGGTTATTACGCCAACCGATTATCCCGATTTTCTGCACTGGATGCCGAATAATTCGAACGTGATAATCTATACCGAAGCACAGGAAAAATCGATACAGCTGGTTAACGAGGCAGCCTTGATTTTCTGTTTAGACTTTAATACGCTGAGCAGGATCAACGAGCTGGGCGAACATATCCGCAAGGCACCAGGACTGAAGCTGATGATAGACCATCACTTGGACCCTGAAGATTTTGACGATTACCGCCATTGGAACATTAATGCCTGTGCAGCAGCCCAATTGGTTTACGATTTTATCAAGAACGAACTGAACGAAGGCGAACTGATCAACAAAGACGTGGCCGCCTGTTTGTATACCGGCATCATGACCGATTCGGGTTCTTTCCGCTTCCCTTCGGCTACTTCTACGGTGTATCGCATTGCAGCCGACCTGATCGACCTTGGTGCCGAACACTGGCGCATCCATCAATTGGTATACGATAATGCCTCAGAAAACCGTTTACGTTTTCTAGGCCACTGCCTGTCTAACAAGTTGGAGATTTTAAGAGAGTTCAATACCGCCATCATTACGGTCAATGCCGAAGAGCTGAAAACCTATCAGATTGCCACCGGCGATACCGAAGGCATTGTCAATTATGCGCTTTCTATCAACGGCATTAAACTGGCTGCTTTTATTATTGAAAGAACTGATAAAGTTAAACTATCTTTACGCTCGACCGGCGATTTTCCGGCGAACGAAATTTGTAAGAAATACTTTGATGGAGGCGGACATCGCAATGCGGCTGGCGGGGTATCAGAATTGGGACTGGCACAAACCGTTGAGAAGTTTAAATCGATTTTACCAGAATATAAAACACAGCTATTACAATAATTGAGGAACAAAAAAAACAATAAATAAAAAATGAAAAAAAGTTTAGTAATTCTTTTAGCAGCTACCGTAGGCCTAGCCGCTTGTAACAGAGAGAAAAAAGGTCCAGGAGGTTTGCTATATACCATCCACCACTCTGATAGCAAAGACAAAATCAAAGAAGGCGATATCGTGAAAATGGACTTCGTTCAGAAAAACGATAAAGATTCTGTTTTCTTCAGCACTTATGAAAACGGTATTCCTCAGGTTTTCCCTGTAGGCAAGAAAAGCTATGCCGGCGATATGAACGATGTACTTTATCTTTTTGCCGAAGGCGATAGCGCTACGTTCAAATTGAACTTGGATACCATGGCTTTCTACCAAAAACAACCTAAGCCAGAGCCGTTCAAAAACGATAAATACATGACTTTTACCGTTAAAATTCATAAAGTATTCAAGAAAAACGCAAACGAGCCAGATTCGGTATTCCATAAAAGAGCAAATGAGTATTTCCAAAAGGATTACCAAACTACCATGGATAACATGAAAAAAGCCGAGCCTGCAAAAATCAAAGCTTACATTGCCGATAAAGGTCTTAAAACCCAAACTACCCCAAGTGGTATCGAATATGTAGTGGTAAAAGAAGGTACCGCAGAAAAAGCAGTTACTGGCGATACGCTTATGGTAAACTATACCGGCAGCTTGATTAAAAAAGACGCCAAAGGCAAATATAAAGTATTCGATTCGAGCGATGAGAAGATTGCCAAAGAAGCCAAGCTTCAAACCGGTGGCAGAACTTTTGGTCCAACCAAAATGGTTGTAGGCGGTTCAATCCCAGGCTTTAGCGAAGCTTTGACCCTTGTGGGTAAAGGCGGTAAAGTTACCGTAATCCTTCCGTCGAGGTTGGCTTATGGCGAACAGCCTATTCCGCAAGCAGGTATCGGTGTAAATACACCATTGGCTTTCGATATCGAGATTGTAGATATCATTAAAGGAAAAGCTCCTATAGCAGCACCACCAGTGCCTGTAGCCGCAGCGCCAAAAAAATAAGCATCATTGATGCAATTGAAAGCCCCGTCTAATTAAGATGGGGCTTTTTTGTAAAATCAGGTTTTGTGGTGACAGAAAGCCCGATAAATGCCCTTACCTTTGTATATGTTGTTAACCGATACCCATACCCATCTTTACTATGAAGCCGATCTGGCCAAAAGGGCACAGCTGATGCAGCGCTGTTTCGATAACCAAGTGAAGCGACTTTTTTTGCCGAATGTTGATGTCGCCTCTATCGCCATGATAGACGAACTGGTGGAGCAATATCCCGAAAATTGTTTTGCCATGGCCGGTTTGCATCCCTGCGATGTAAAGGAAGGCTACGAAAGCCAGCTGGAAACTATTTTTAAAAGCATTAGTGGTCGGCAGATTTATGCCATTGGCGAAATTGGTATTGATTTGTATTGGGACAAAACCACTTTGGCTATACAACAAGATGCTTTTAGGCGGCAGATTAATTGGGCTAAGGAACTGGGTTTGCCTATCGTGATTCATTGCAGGGAGGCATTCGACGAAGTTTTTGAAGTGTTGGAAGCCATGAAAGACGAAAAGCTACGTGGTATTTTCCATTGTTTTACAGGTAATTTGGCACAGGCCGAACAAGCTATTGCCTTGGGTTTTTACTTGGGCATTGGCGGCGTGGTTACCTATAAGAAAGCGGGCCTGGATTTGGTGCTGGAGCAAATTCCGCTCAAACATATTGTGCTTGAAACCGACTCGCCATATTTAGCTCCCGTTCCGTTCAGGGGAAAGCCCAACGAAAGCAGCTACCTGGTACATATTGCCCAAAAAGTAGCCGATATTTATGGTTTGAGCATAGAAGAAGTAGCCGAAGCAACTACGGCAAATTCTCAAAAGATTTTTGGAATTTAGGCAGAATATGGCTGGATTTCACTGGTTCTGATAGCAAGCTAATTTTTATAAATTTTGCAAATAGGTAATGTGATTACGTTTGATTTTTTGTGTATTTTGAATTAAATGCGCATTTTATTTAAAATTTGCTAATTTATGACTAAAAAACAAAGGTTAGTCGCAAATCGTCAAAAAGGCTTTGGAAAATGAAATAACATTCCAAATTTGCAGGAGTAAAATAGCTAACCTAGCCGAATGACCAAAATCCTCATCATCTACACCGGCGGTACCATCGGTATGGTAAACGATGCCAAAACAGGTACGCTTATTCCTTTCGATTTTCAGCAAATTCAGGAGAATGTGCCTGAGCTGGCCCGTTTAAATTATCAGCTGTCGGTACATTCTTTCGATCCCATTTTGGATTCGTCGAACATGAACCCCGAAATTTGGGCTTCCTTGGCCAAATTAATCAGGGATGAGTATGACCGCTTCGATGGCTTTGTGATCCTGCACGGCTCAGACACCATGTCTTTTACCGCTTCGGCGTTAAGTTTTATGTTGCAGCATTTGGCCAAGCCTGTTGTTTTAACGGGTTCGCAGCTGCCTATTGGCGAAATCAGGACAGATGCCAAAGAAAACCTGATTACCGCTTTGGAAATTGCCGCCACCAAAAAAGACGGCAAGCCCATGGTGCCAGAGGTTTGTATTTATTTTGATTACCAGCTGTTTAGAGGCAATCGTTCCATCAAATATAATTCGGAGAAGTTTGAAGCCTTTTCGTCGCCCAATTACCCAATTCTGGCAGAAGCAGGGGTAAACCTTACTTTCTTTCCCAATTACATTTTGCCAGAGCCCACCAAGCCTTTTCAGATCCATACTGAATTCAATGCCAATATCGGCGTATTGAAAATGTATCCGGGTATTACCGAAAGAGCCGTCAAGGCCATTACCGAATCGGGGGTTGATGCCATCGTGCTCGAAGCATTCGGGTCGGGCAATACCACCACGGCGCCGTGGTTTATCGATTGCTTGCAGCAAGCCATTGCCAACGATAAGATTATTGTCGACATTTCGCAATGCAAAGGAGGCTCGGTACAGCTGGGCTTGTACGAAACCAGTCGCAAGTTGCAACAAATGGGCATTGTAAGTGGGTACGACATGACTTTTGAAACCGCCGTAACCAAATTGATGTACCTGATGGGGCAAGGACTTGGCACAGCCGAGGTAAAACAACTGCTTGAAATTTCCATTGCCGGCGAATTGACGGTGGGCAATTAGCTTTTGGTGTCGCTATTCAAAGTGTAACTGAGTGCGCCAGAAGGGCAATTTTTTACCTGCGCAATAATTTCTTGGGTAGTGGCGCCCAAAGGTGCTATCCAGGGCTTTATTTTCGGATTGAAGACTTGGGGCAATCCCTTAAAACAAATGCCCGAATGTATGCACTTGGCAGGTTGCCAAATAATGGTGACCTCTCCGTTGGTATATTTTTTGGTAATATCTCTCATGGCAAAAAATGATAATTAAATATAAGATTTTAATTTAAGCAATCAAAAAGTTGAAAGCTACTGACAAAACCTACTGGGAAAATCGCTACGCCGAGCACCAAACGGGCTGGGATTTGGGCCAATGCGCCCCGCCTTTGCAAGCCTATATTGATCAGCTCGAAAACAAAGAACTGTCTATTTTGATACCCGGTTGCGGCCGCGCGTACGAGGCAAGTTATTTGTTGGCCAATGGCTTTACCCAGGTTACGATCATCGATATTGCCGAAAATCTGGTTGCCCAGTTGCAGCAACAATTTGAACATAGGCCCATCAAGATACTGAAAGCCGATTTCTTCAGCTTGGAAGGCAGTTTTGATTTGATTTTGGAACAGACTTTTTTCTGTGCCATTCGTCCAGAACAGCGTAAAACTTATGTAAACAAAGTGGCCGAATTATTGAAACCTCAAGGAAAATTAGTTGGTTTGCTGTTCGATAAGCAGTTTGAAGCCGATGGACCGCCTTTTGGAGGTTCAATAGCCGAATATGAGGAGTTGTTTAAGGGAAAATTCGACTTGCGAAAACTGGAAAAGGCGTATAATTCTATAAAGCCAAGGCAAAACGCCGAGGTTTTTATTAATTTTATAAAAAAATAGCGATGAAGATTGAGCAAATTTATACGGGATGTTTAGCCGAAGCGGCTTATTATATTGAAAGCAAAGGCGAAGCTGCCATTATTGATCCCTTGCGCGAGGTAGAACCCTATCTCAAAAAGGCCGCTCAGCATGGCGCTACCATCAAATATATTTTTGAAACTCATTTTCATGCCGATTTTGTTTCGGGCCACGTTGATTTGGCCGAGAAATCGGGCGCTCAGATTATTTACGGTCCAACGGCAAAAACCAATTTCGAATCGCATATCGCAACAGATGGTGAGCAATTTAAAATCGGCGATTTAACTATTACCGTTCTGCACACGCCGGGGCATACGCCCGAATCGACCACCTATTTGCTAACCGATGCCCATGGCAAAGACTATTGCATTTTTACCGGCGATACCTTGTTTATCGGCGATGTGGGTAGACCAGATCTGGCACAGAAAGGCACTTTGACCATGGAAGATATGGCCGCCACGCTTTACGATTCGCTGCACAACAAGATCATGGTGCTGGCCGATGATGTGATTGTTTATCCGGCCCACGGCGCAGGTTCTGCCTGTGGCAAAAACATGAGCAAGGAAACCTTTGATACCCTGGGCCATCAAAAAGAAGTGAATTACGCTTTGAAAGCTAGCTCGAAAGAACAGTTTATCGAGGAAGTAACAGCAGGTATTTTGCCTCCGCCACAATATTTTGCCAAAAATGCGGCCATGAACAAAGGCGGCTACGAAAGCATAGACGAAGTATTTGAAAAGGGCCTCATTGCTTTGGCACCAGCCGAGTTCGAAGAAATGGCCAACCAAACGGGCGCCTTGATTTTGGATACCAGAGATCCGCAGGTTTTTGCCCAAGGCTTTATTCCCAATTCGGTAAATATTGGCTTAAATGGCCAGTTTGCTCCTTGGGTTGGCGCACTGATTACAGATTTGAAACAAGAACTGCTGTTGGTTACCGACGAGGGCAAAGCCGAAGAAGCCATTACCCGTTTGGCCAGGGTAGGCTACGATAATACCATTGGCTACCTGGAAGGCGGCATCAAAGCCTGGAAAGCGGCTGGCAAAGAAACCGATCAAATCCAATCGATCAGCGCTGCCGAATTTGAAAGTGTTATTAACGGCAACCCTGAGGTAAATGCTTTAGACGTGCGCAAGCCTGGCGAGTATGAAGCCGAGCACTTGGAAGCCACGCTAACCCGTCCGCTGGATTACATTAACGACTGGACGGCAGAAATCAACCCCAACGAAACCTACTATATCCACTGTGCCGGTGGCTATCGCTCCATGATTGCCGCTTCTATTTTAAAGGCGCGTGGCGTAGAAAAGGTAATTGATGTAGCCGGAGGCTATGGAGCCATCAAAAACACCAGCCTTAAACGTACTGATTTTGCCTGCCCAAGCAAGGCCATGAAAGCCTAGTTGAAAACGAGCAAATTGAATTTTATGAGCAAGATGAATCTAGGGGGTTAAGATTTTGCCTTCTAGATTCGTCTGTATAAGAATTATCGCAAGAGTTCTTCCAGTTTCTTTGTAAGGTCGTCACCTCGAAGGTTTTTGGCAATGATGATGCCTTGCTCATCAATCAGGAAATTGGTGGGGAAAGAATAAATACTATAAATCATAACCGCGGAGTTATTTCTGCCTTTGCTTACATCGGTTACATTTTCCCAGGGCAACCCATCTGCCTTGATGGCTTGCAACCATTCTTTACGATCTGCTTCGGCGCCTACTCCCAAGATATTAAAGCCCTTGTCTTTAAAAAGATGGTAGGCCTTGACCAGATTTGCATTTTCATGCCGACATGGGCCGCACCAAGAACCCCAAAAGTCTAATAGGATGTACTTGCCTTTAATGGCCGAAAGTTTTACTTTTTTGCCACTGACGTTTGTCAATTCAAAATCTACATATTTGTCGCCTACCTTAAGCTCCTGGCTCAGCTTGACATACTTGTCAATCTGTTGTCCAAAACTGCTTTGTTTCATCGCTGCACTGAGGCCTTGGTAAAGTTCATTTGTTTTTGGCTTGCCCCAGCTCGTGCTAAAAACATTCAAAATAAAGGTAGCCACAATAGATTGGGGATGCGATTTCACGAAATTTATGGTTGCCTCCTTTTCGGCAAGTTCAAGCTTGGTGTATTGCTCCCACTTGTTCTTGTCCATAACGGTATCTAGCTTGGTGTCTATCCTGGCTACACTATCTTTCTGCTTTTGAATGGGATTTGTTGTGGCTGCGAGTTGTTGGAATTCTGTGGCAGCAAGAGATCCTTTTATCGTTAAATGATCAAAATCACCCTTTTTAATGGCTAGGCTTAGCGCTTTGGGCTCAAGCCAAATCATGGCACGATCGTGCAGATCTGCGGTAGAAAGAATAGCAATTCGATGATCGCCTGCTTTTAAGGGGCCTGAAAAATGGAACTCATTGTTTTTAATTTCCGTCGAATCGGTTCTTTCAACTTTCAGGTCGGTGGTTGCGATTTGGAGCAGCAATCGCGTGCCATCTGGAAAATTAAGGCTCTTGCCCTCTAGTTTAAAATTCTGCGCATGGCTGGTTAAGGCTATCGTCAGCAACAGGCATGAAAAGCATGTTCTTTTGAAAAACTTCATAGGTTTGATAGAGTAGTTGAAGTGCAATATACAGAAATTTTAAAACAGCAGTCGGCATCAAAATTTTCAAGGTCGACTAAGCAATTTTAAAATCTCTTTTTCCACTTGTTTTTCGTCAAAACCTTCGCCAACGTAAGCGATTTTCCCATGTTTATCGGTCAAAATAACCACTGGATAGGCATAAATGCCAAGCGAATTGGCCAGTTTTTCGCCCTCATAAAGCATGGTATAGGCTGGTTGTTCCCTTTTGTAAAAGAAACCCACTTCTTCCTTTTTTTCATAGGCATTGATGCTCAGCATGGCTATCTGTTTGCCGTATTTCTTTTGCAGTTCCTTCATTTTGGGAAAGGCCAGCATGCAATAGCGACAGTTTTTGTTCCAGAACTCCATGAGCACGATTTTGCCTTTCAGGTTTTCTGATTTTAGGCTATTTGAAGCGTTGGAATCATAAATCGGCAGCGACCAATTTGGCAAGAGGCTTCCCGGCTTTGCCAAAGGGTTTCCGGCTTCTTTTTTTTCGGGCTCATAGCCTTGGTAACTCGATGAATACCAAGAGTTGGTTTGTGGGATTTCAGGGCTGATGTTGATATTGGTAAAAACGGTTTTGGTGTAATATTGGTCTTTCGAAATGCTGTTGCTGTCAAAAACCATATAGGGCAGGGAAGTTTTTTTGTCGATAATTAGCTTGTAATACTTGGTTACTTCGCTATCAAAGCTTGAAAAACCATTGGGAAACTCCATCGATTTTTTGTGGAGATCGAATTTCACCAAGTAATAGCTTTTTCCATCTATCAGCGTATCGGCCAACGATTTTGGAATGCTCGCATCTTGTAACAATTGGGGCAAAACCAAACGAATGGACGTGACAGAATTGTAAAGCAGGGATAAACCATTCAATTGTTTGGCGGTTTTTCTTTCCAATGCAATGGTCTTGTTTTTCTGATTGAGATAGAAATATTCGGTTCCATTGTAAACCTGCAAGGCATCTGCAGAGCCAAGTTGGAAGCGCGCTGTTTTTCCATCCATGGCATTATCGTACTCAAAATAGCTGTCGCCACTGTTCTTGGCAAAATAATCGTCCTTAAAATTGTTGATTTCGCGATAGCTGTGGTATGAGATAGATTTCAGCTTATGCAAGGTTTCATTTGTTTGGTTTAGCACGGCCTCTGCAGTTGCAGGCTTTTGGGCTGAGGCGCCGGTGCTTAATGCCAAGGTGGCGATGATAAAAGTAATGGAGGTTTTCATGTATTTTGGGTTTTGTTCTTCAAACTTAGATGGAAATGGCTTAAAAATTTTTTGAATTAGACCGGACACCAAGGTAATTCGACCAATGTGGTATTTTAGGCATTAGTCTAAAAAAACGGGCAATTGGTCGAAAGGCTGCGCAGGGAAGTTGGGCACTAGAAAATATTATCTACCTTGGCCATATGTTTAAACTGAAGAGCAGAACCGATGTCAAATATTTTAAGATAGAGCTGTTCTTTTTCATCTTCATTTGCTATCTCGGCTCTATCATCAGTGATATCGAATATAGTTTCTACGAAGAAAACAACGTTTTGAAATTTACAGACGCGCTCGAATACAGGCTGGTAGTAGGCACTTATTCTTTTGTGTTTTATGGCATTTATTATTGGGTCTTTTTAAAGAGCTATGTATTCAGGAAAAAAACGTTGCCGATTTTGCTGAGCATCGTTTGCTTTATCCTGCTGAGCCATCTTTATAACAAATACCTGATGAACTGGTCAATCATACGACTGCCTTTTGTTTCCGAAAAATTGAAGTTGGATGCATTAAAAGAGCTCAATCGGCCAACTTTGTACTTCATTGTGAGCTATACACTCAATCGCATCTTGTTTACGATTATTGGCTTTACTTTTCTGATCAGGTCTTTGCAGCAAGACGAGCAACTCAAGGCGATGAAAGAACAGCAGCTGTTGTCGGAATTGGCCTATCTGAAGGCGCAGTTGCAACCCCATTTCTTCTTCAATACGCTTAACAACATTTATGCGCTGGCCCTCAAACAATCGAAAGATACCGCTCCATTAGTGGCAAAGCTGTCGGAAATGATGCGTTACATTTTGTATCAGGCTGATCAGGAACAGGTGCTTTTAAAAGATGAAATCGCTTTCGTGAAGAATTATGTGGAAGTGGAGCAGATCCGCTACCGCGATACCATTGCTATTCAATTGGCTATCCAAGGCATTCAGGCCCACACTACGATTAGTCCTTTGTTGTTGTTGCCTTTTGTAGAAAATGCCTTTAAACATGGGGTGGAAGAAGAACAGGGCGAAGGATTTGTGCAGCTTGTAATTTGCCAAACCGAAGCCGAACTGTTGATGGAGATCAGCAACAGCAGGGCTACGGGCCAAACAAAAACCGGAGGAATAGGCTTGACCAATGTACAAAAGCGATTGGAACTGCTTTACCCTAAGCGATACAAACTAGAGCAACAGGCCGACGAAAAAATTTATCAGGTACGCTTAACTTTGCAAATGAAATGATCAACTGCCTTATTGTAGACGACGAGCCTTTGGCCCAAGAGATTTTGACCACTTATGTGCAAGGTACAAGCGTATTGCGACTGGTGAAAACCTGCAACACGGCATTGGAGGCTTTTGAGGTTTTGCATCAGGAGAAAATAGACCTGCTGTTTCTGGATATCAAAATGCCCGGCCTCAGCGGAATCGATCTGATCAAATCGCTTAAAAATCCGCCGGCGGTTATCTTTACCACGGCTTATTCTGAATATGCAGCGGCCAGCTATGATTTGGAAGCGGTAGATTACCTGCTGAAGCCCATCACCCAAGAACGGTTTGACAAGGCCCTGGCCAAGTTCTTGAAGCTACAACCTGAGGCAACAACCGCCCCTAATTTTACTTATTTCAAGGTGTCGGGCAAATTGGTGAAGGTGTTGCATGCCGATATTTTGTATGCCCAATCGATAAAGGATTATATTTTACTGCACACCCTAAATGGCAACCACATTGTGCACATGACCATGAAATACCTTGGCGAATTGTTGCCCGAAAAGGAATTTGTAAGGGTGCACCGCTCTTATTTGGTTAACCGCGCCGTGGTAACGGTTATCGGTAAAACCCATTTATGCATCAACGAAACAGAAATCCCTATCGGCGAGCATTATAGAGGTTTATTGGTTCAGTAGTTCACTGGTTCATTAGGCCATTAGCTCATTAGAGGATTGGTTGATTAGCTGATTAGTTCGGCGACCGTTTTATTAAATAAACCATTATTCGTGATTAATCTGGGTATCATCGAACAAATTACTTTTTATCTCTTTCAAAATATTTGCCAGTGTACCTATAAGTAATAAACTTTGGAGTTACTTCTCCGTTGGCCTTAACAAGTGGGATCTTGATTTCTTTTTTCGCCTCATCAAAATAGATAAGCTTTACAGGTCTTTCTTTTCGGTTGACCACAGAGAAGAAATCAAATTCGAATCCTAGTGAGTTGTTAAGACCGTTTTTGGTTTTAATGAGCTTAGCATCTTTGAGCTGTGCGTTTTCGATTTTGAATAAACAGATGTTTTGGTAAGCCAGCTTAGTCGACAGAATGGAGTGGAGATAGCCGAGATAAATCGGCCCAGAATCTGTTTGCAGCGTAAATATTTCGGAGAAGAAACCTTTGGCATCTTCCGAAGAACCGATGGATTCGGACAGGGTAACCTTGCCAGACTGATATTGATAAACGTTCTCAAAAAAATGCATTGTTCCACCAGTATAGGTGTCCCATGAGTAAATTCTAAATTTTTTATCGGCCGAAGTAGCTATCGTCATGCCCTCTTTTTGTAGCGCTTTAAAGTCGTATCCCAAAGTTGATGGTCGGTTTTTGGTGTATTTAAGTAGTTTTTTCTTCAATAAACTGTTTTCTTTGGTTAAAGAGTCTGCTACGCTTAGTTTGTCTTGATACCCCATCCCCGACCAATAATGGATTTTCTTCAAGGGTTTTAACAGATCTTTTTCAATCATGGATAGGTTCTGTCCATAAGCCATTGTCGAAAAGCCAATTAAAATGATTGTAAACAGTTTTTTCATGTGGTTTATAGGATTGTTGGTGTGTTAGCGATAATCTGTACTTCTTTAGGTCACCCTCAATAATGACGCACTGTAAACTGCCAATTGCGAACTGACAACCAGCTAAGGTATGCGCACCTGTTTGACCTTTTGCTGCAGTTGCAGAATTACCTTGTCGATGTTCTTCTGCATTGTTTCGGCGGTTTTGAGGTAATAGAGGTATTTGAGGATGTCTTTTTTTCTGGTGGCGCTCAGTTGGTCGAATTCTTTTTCGAGCTGGTTTGTTTTGAGCGAAGCGGCCAACAGTTCTGGCATCTCGTACATTTTTTCCAGCAGTTCGTCGTTTTGCTCAATGGCAAAAACAGCGGTTTCGCCTACGGCAGTTTGGCCGCCTTTCATCATGATCAGGTTAACAAACAACCGATGGGGCGAGTTTTTTACTGGCACCAGGGTCTGTTTAAAATCGAAGCCATTAATTTGGCCTTTGATACGGATATAGCCCTTGTCTTTCTGCAATTGATCGGTAATAGACAGGGGTACGTCAACCGCCCAGTTAATGCCTATTTTGTATATCTTCTCTTTGAAATGATGTTTCATTTAACAAAATTAATCGCTTTGCGCTATCCTTCTACCTTCTGCCTTCCACCCTGTTGTTCTTACCTCTCCAGCCTCGCTTTAATAAACCCATCCATGGCTTTTTCAACCCCCGGCACGTCTTTAGAGGTAATGGAGGAGCCGAGCACGTGGTTGCCGGCATTGGGTATGGCCACTTTCTCTTTTTGGTTGACCGGCGTGCCCAATTCGTCGAACATTTTGAGCATGGCATCTACACGCACTACCGGATCTTGTTCCGTTTCGCTTTTATAGTAGTACAACAGCAGTACTGGTTGTTTTACCTTGGCAAATAATTCGGGCACCATAGCAGTTTCGAGCATTTCCTGAAGGGCTACTGTAGATTCTAAACGATAATGTGTGTACCAATATTTCCGATAATCAAGCTCTTTGTCGTCCACTTTTCGTTCGTCGCCACCAATTACCTTTCGGGCAATTTGCAGTCCCCAAGGATTGTTCAGCATCCATGCTTTGGAGTCGTTTATGGCAATATTCGGCGATAGCAGTACCAAACTGTTTACTTCCGGATAAGTGGCGGCCAGTTGCAAGGCCAAACTGCCACCCGTAGAAGTGCCCATCAGGATTACTTTTTTTCCTAATTTTTTGCCAATGGCATAGGCCAGCTTGCCGCTTTCCCACAGTTTGTCGGCCGTAAAGTACTGCATGGGTGCTATGGTATCGAGCCCATGGTCGGCCAGGCGCGAAAGGTAAAGATTGGCGTGCAAGGCCTTGGCCAAATAGTAGTAAGCCGGATCGCCTTCTTTTTTAGAAGCCGAAAAACCATGCAGGTAAACTACAACATATTCAGTTTGTTGGTGAGTGCTGTCGGCCCAAACAATTTCGGCTTCGTTGCCCGGTTTTACCTTGTATTTGGCTTCCTGCTTTGCTACAAAATCAGACAGTTTGTTAAGTTCGGGAACAGCAGGCAAGCGCTCGCTGTATATTGGTTTTTTAGGATGCGGACCAAGCAAATAAACAATGGTCAATGCCACAACCAACACGAGGAGTATGCCGAGAAATATTTTCATGACTTTGGGTTATTTGTTTTAATGGGCGATTAATAGATAGGGAATCATGTTTTTCACAATTGTATACAACGTTTTGCACGAATAGTCTGATTAAAAATACGCTTTTAATGGAATTTAACTAAGTTTGCAAACACATTTTTAGCCCGAATGCCCGGAATAGACCAGATACAACAGCCCATTGCCGCAGAGATTAATGCATTTGAAGCAAAATTCAAGGATTCGATGCACAGCGATGCGCCGTTATTGAACCGCATTACCCACTATATTGTAAAGAGGAAGGGCAAACAGATGCGACCGATGTTTGTGTTTTTTGCCGCCAAGCTGTGTGGCGAAATCCAGGAATCGACCCATCGTGGCGCGGCCTTGGTAGAGCTGTTGCATACGGCTACGCTGGTGCACGACGATGTGGTTGACAATGCCTATGAGCGTCGTGGCTTTTTCTCGATCAACGCCTTATGGAAAAACAAAATCGCGGTTTTGGTGGGCGATTATCTTTTGGCCAAAGGTTTGCTGCTTTCGGTAAACAATAACGAGCATGCTTTGTTAAAAATAGTGTCGGAAGCGGTACAGCAGATGAGCGAGGGCGAATTATTGCAGATTGAAAAAGTGAGGCGCATGGATATCAGTGAAGAGCTGTATTTTGAGGTGATCCGTCAGAAAACGGCTTCCCTCATTGCTTCGTGCTGTGCCTGTGGGGCTGCTTCGGTGGGTGCCAGTGCCGAAACCATCGAGAAAATGCGCCTGTTTGGCGAGAAAGTAGGGATTGCCTTTCAAATTAAAGACGATACCTTTGATTTTGGTACCGACGATGTGGGCAAGCCCTTGGGCATCGACATCAAAGAGAAAAAAGTAACCTTGCCACTGATCTACGCCTTGAACAGGGCCGAAAAATCGGAGCGCAAACGCATCATCAACCTGGTGAAAAACCATCAGGATGATCCGAAAAAGATACAAGAGGTTATCGATTTTGTAAACAGCAAGGAAGGCGTTCATTATGCCAACCAAAAAATGCTCGAATACCAAAAAGAGGCCTTTGATATTTTATACCAATTTAACGAAGGCGAAGCCAGAACCGGTTTGGAACAATTGGTAAGATATACTACTGAACGCAAAAAATAAATGTCGAACGAAATATTATTCATTGGCGGGTTCCTGCTTTTTATTGTGCTGATTTTGGCCCTCGATTTAGGCCTTTTTAGCAAAACAGAGAAGGTAGTGAGTTTAAAGCAGGCCGGTATCATGAGTTTTGTCATGGTGCTACTTGCGCTTGGCTTTTATTTTTTGTTGTTATTGGAAGGGCAGGAGCTGCATGGTATCGACAGCTATGCCAAGCTCGAACATATCGTAAAGGCACATCAGCATCAAATTACGCTCATCCCTGGCAATTTTGAGGAGAGCCTCCGCATTTATAAGCAGAACCTGGGCATCGAATTTTTAACGGGTTACGTAATCGAATACGCCCTTTCGGTAGATAATATTTTCGTCATTGTATTGATTTTTTCGGCCTTTGCCGTGCCCGAAAAATATTACCACAGGGTATTGTTCTGGGGTATTTTGGGCGCTATCATCATGCGCTTTATCTTCATCTTTGCCGGCGCAGCGCTCATCAGCAAGTTTGCGTGGATTTTGTACGTATTTGGTGCCTTCCTCATTTTTACGGGTATCCGCATGTTTTTGAGCAAGGAAGAAGACGATAAGATCGATCCTGAGAACCATAAGGTGGTAAAATTTGCCTCCAGGTTTTTTGCCATCCACCCCAGGTACGAAGGCAAGAAATTCTTTTTTAAGGTCAATGGCAAGACCTTGCTTACGCCTTTATTCTTGGTGTTGCTGATTGTAGAATTTACCGACCTCATCTTTGCTGTCGATTCTATTCCGGCCATTTTTGCGGTAACCAAAGACGCCTATATCGTTTTCTTCTCGAATATATTCGCCATTATGGGCCTAAGGTCTATGTTCTTCTTGTTGGTTAATATTATCCACAAATTCCACTACCTGAAAACAGGTTTGGCGGTATTGCTCACCTTTATTGGCATTAAAATGCTGGCACACGATTACCTGAAGTTCTGGGGTTTTACCACAGAACATTCGTTGCTCGTTATTTTGTTTATCCTCACGGCCAGTATCGTTGCTTCTTTGGTGTTTCCTAAAAAGAAGACGCATCATCATTAAGCCTAATTGTAAAAATTTTACGGCGTTGGGCTCAAGCTGTCCGAAAAAACTTATTTTCATCAAAAAATAACATTAAATGAAGAGTTTCTTTTTATTGGCTTTGGCCGGTTTGTCTTTTACAGCTGGCGCACAAGATCATTTCGGCCCTGTTTTTAAGCAAATCAACACCGAAGTACAGGCCCATTCCAATGCCTATGGCAATTTGAAGGATGCATCGACCACCATTGGCCACCGTTTAACCGGATCAGCAAATGGGGCAAAGGCCGAAGCCTATGTTTATAACTTGCTCAAATCGTATGGTTGCGACGTTAAATACCAACCTTTCGAAGTAGAAAGCTGGGACAGAAAGACTCTTGCCGTAAAAATAGGCGACGATGCCAGTCACTTGGCCGATATGAAAGCCGTAACCTTGGCACATTCGCCTGTGTCGGCTCAGGTAACTGCCGAATTGATTGACGTAGGCAACGGCCTCGAAGCAGATTATGCAGGCATTGCCGATAAAGTAAAAGGAAAAATTGCTTTGATTTATTTGGGCGTATTGCCAGGCTCAGCCAAAGGCACACCTTCTTTGCACCGTTCCGAAAAAACCGCTATTGCCACCAAATATGGCGCTGCTGGTGTAATTATTATCAATACCGTAAAAAATGGCGTACTCTTAACCGGAACAGCCTCTGTAACCGGAAAGCTTATTCCGATACCAGCCGTTTGTATTGGCTTGGAAAATGGCATGGCTCTTAAAGAAAAACTAAAAACTACGCCACAAACAGCCAGTATTGCCATGACCAATTTCTCGGGCCTCATCAAAGCGCGCAACGTGATTGCAACTTTTAAGGGAACCGAATTCCCGAAAGAAAAAGTAGTTGTAGGTGGCCACTTGGATAGTTGGGATCTGGCTACTGGTGCCATCGATAACGGTATTGGCTCTTTCGCCGTGGTGGATATGGCCCGTACCTTTAAAAAACTGAACCTCAAAACCAAACGTACCATAGAATTTGTGCTTTTTATGGGCGAGGAGCAGGGCCTGCTAGGCTCGAAGGCTTATGTTGAACAAGCCAAGAAAAACGGCACGCTAAATCAGGTGAGTTTCATGCTCAACTACGATATGACCAACGATCCGAAAGGATTTTCGACCAGCAGAAAAGAAATGGAAACCTTGTTTAAAGGCTGGGGCGAGGAAGTGGTGAAAATCGATACCGGCTTTAAAAATCTTTTTCAGGCGGGCGCAGGCTTGCATAGCGATCATCAGCCGTTTATGTTAGAAGGTATTCCTACCGGCGGAGGCGCTGGTGGCCGATTGCCAAACAATTCTGGCCCTTATTATCACTCTGATGGCGATTTGTTTAAATTGGTTGACGAGCAGGGGCTTAAAAATACGGTACGTTATTCGGCCATGCTTACCTACGCCTTAGCCAATACGCCAAAAATTCCAGTTGGCAAAATGAACGATGCCGACCTGAAAGCTTTCCTTGAAAAAAATAACCTGAAGCTGCCTTTGCAGGTGGCTGGCGAATGGCGTTGGGGAGATTAATGGTTCATTGGCCATTAGTCATTAGTTCATTAGCCATTGGTTCATTGGGTGATTGGTCATTTTTGGTGCGTAAGATTGGGCAAAGCTTTCAAATGAAATCTAAAATGATGTTTTTAAAGCTTTTGACTATGGACTATCAGCCATGGACAATCGACTATGAACCATTGACCATCGACCTGGTCTGGTCTAACTGTTAATATAGCTTTCCAGTTGTGAAATGGTCTGTTTTTGATCGGCAATGATAAATTTTACCACGTCGCCGATAGAAACCATTCCGGCCACCTTGGTGCCATCCATTACCGGCAAATGCCTGATGTGCTTGTCGGTCATCAGTTCCATGCACAGTTCAATACTGTCGGCAGGGCTTACCGTGATTGGATTGCTGGTCATCGCCTCGCTTAGTGGCGTGGTGTTGGACGACTTGCCATGCAACACGATCTTGCGCGCATAATCGCGCTCGGTAAAAATGCCCAGCAGGTTGTCGTTGTCCATAATCAGTAGGGCGCTGATGTTTTTTTCGGTCATCACTTTGAGTGCATCGAGCACCGAATCGGTAGAAGCAGCCGCATAAACCTGAACGGGTTTGGTGCTGAGGATTTGTTGGACGCTTTTCATAATGCTTTGAGATTTAGCTAATTAAATTTAACTAAAATAAATTAGAAATGCCATAGGCTTAAAGCATAAAGAACACAGTAAAGGTCGATGTTGCTTTTGAAACTACACTTCGTTATAGAGCCAAACCAAATTTCGCTCTTTAACAGAAACATGCTCGGTTAGCTCTTTGGGCGTACAGCCTGTAAAGGTTTTAAAATCCTTGATCAAATGGGCCTGATCAAAATAATGATTGGAATAAGCTACCTGGGTAAGCTGTTTGGGTTTGGCCATCAGTTCGTTTAGCGTATGCCTAAACCGCAACGTTTTGAGATAGCCTTTCGGGTTTTGCCCCAAATGCGTCGAAAATAGTCTGTACAAGGTCGATTCGTTGAGTTGTAATGTTTTAGCTAGCTCTTCTACGGGCAAAGCCTTGTTTTGGCCAACGGCCGAAATCAGTTGCAAAGCCTCGTTCATTTTGGAAGGAAGATTTTCGAGGTTTAGGTTTTTCAGTAATAGGGTTTCCAGCAAGGCTGCCCGTTCAAAAAAATCCGCGGTGCCGAATAAGGCCTCTAAAAAATTAGGGCTCTTTTGAAAGATGGCATTAAAAACATCGTCGGTACTGAGCAGGTCTTTGTAGGCTTCTTTGGTAAACAAACGTAGGGCCGCCGGACTAAACAGTATACAAACCTGATCTAAGTCCGATTGTACCTGTACCTTAAAGGGCAGGTTGTGAAAGCCATAAAGCCTGCTGGTAAAAGAATTTTGCCCGTTCGATACCTTGCAGTTGTTTACGCCAGCTGTTGATTGGTATTCAACATGGTTGTTTTTGTAAATGGCTAGGCAGAGGTTATTGTTCGGAAACGTTACATAGCTGCTTGCTACTTTGGCATCCTGCTTAAAAAAGAGAAAATACTGGATATGCTTTTTTAATAGGGGATGCTTGGGCGCTATGATATGGGTATTCATGTTGAAATGGCCAGCAACGGTTGAAGCTGCTGGCTCTAAAATTAAAGATTATCTGCCAAAGGTATCATAATTATCGGTGGCGTATTTTTCAAAACGCACAAATAACTTGATGTTGGCTTTTTCTATGGCGCTCAGCTTCACGTCTACATTGTCGGTTACGGGTACATACCACTCCACCGGATCGAAGAACTGACGATAGCCTATTTTTTTGAAAGTATAGCCGTGTCTGGCAAAAATGGTATTTCTCAAAATCTCCAGATCCAGTTTCTTCAGGTTTTTGAGTTCGGCTTCGGTAAAGGCATGCGTAGATGAATTGACCGTGTATACAATGTTATTGGCCTGACGGTAATAATTGTCTTTCAAGGTGTCGACCACACCCTCTACTGTGTCTACCCTGGTTTTGGTTTGCGACGAATAGTAGTCGATATAATCGTTTTCGCCCGACAGCATTACATTGGGGTTATAGCTGAACTCTTTCGGCGTAAGTTTAAAACTGCGTTTGGTTACCGGCAAGGTGGTATCGTAGGCCGTCCAGGTTCCCACAAGGGTATCTTTTACCAGCTCAAATTCAAAGCGGCCATCGTATTTGTTGTCGCCGGGCTCGGCCAGGTTAAAGATGATTCTTCCATTGCGTTCGGTCATTTTTCCGGTCAAGGGCCTTTTGTTGCCGGCAACGATACTTTGAGCGGTTACCACGCCGTTTACAATGCTTTTAATGGCGAGGTTTATTTTATTGGAAACGTGGAATGTTTCATCTTCCTTATATTCTTCGGCTATGAAATCGCCTACCCAAAAACCGTTCAGGTTTTGATGTTCGAGCTTGGGCGCTGTGGCCGATTGCTCGGCGCTGGTGGTTTTCTGGTCTTTGTTTTGGCAGGCGGTGCAATAAATGGCAATGCTCAAAACAAGGAAGCATAGTTTTTTCATAGGGTTAGTTTTTTCGGTCTTTTCTGATTAAATATTCAACAATTAACAAATTAGGTATCCAGCCCAGCCAGGCGATGATCTGGTAAACATCCATGGGTGCCGGATGAAATAAATATACTAAAATAACTTTCCAAAGCCTTAGCGTAATGGCCGAAAAGGCCAAAGCAAAGCTTCTGAGCATCAATTGGCGATGCTTTTTGATGTTACCTTGTTTAATGTAGCCTAAGGCTTTAAGGGTAAAGAAAATCCAAAGCAGGCCCAACAGAATGAAAGAAATCCGTGCCGTCCATCCACCGTTGGCATACCAGCCCATGTAAACACCCGATGGTCCGGCCAAAAAAACAACCACCAGTACATAAAGATAGCCGATTGCCCTGTGCAGCTTTTTGTATTTGGCGAGTAGCTTATGGTTAAATTGGGTAAAACCGGCCAGCAGGCAAAAAATGGCCGTATACACATGTACATAAAAGATAGGCAGGTAGCTTGCTACGCCATTAACCTCGGTTTGTTTGATTTGCAAAAAAGCAACCGTTTGGCTAAACGGAAGGTAACGCAGGGTGAGCTGTGCCATGAGCACAAAGAAAAAGGAAAAGAAAAGGAGCCAGGCAAAGGTGAAATAGCCGGATTGTTTTTTCATGGCTATAACAGCTCCAAAATCTCGTCAACATACTTGCGGTCGTTGGCCAGGCGAGGCACTTTGTGCTGGCCCCCCAGCTTGCCACGAACTTTTAGCCATTTGTAAAAGGTATCGGCAGGGGCATTATGCACTTTCGGGCGGCGCAGGGCCATGTCTTTAAAGCGTTTGGCATCGTAGTCCGAATTGACCTCGCGCAGGGTTTGGTCAAGCACATCAACAAACTGCTCAAAATCCTGTGGCTGCGTTTCAAATTCAATGATCCATTCGTGTCCTCCGGCTTCTTCGCCCTTAAAGTAGATGGGGCAGGCCGTGTAGTCTTTGATTTTGGCCGCCGTAAGCGAACAGGCTTTGGTCAGCGCGTTTTCGGCATTGTCTATAATCAGTTCTTCGCCAAAAGCATTGATAAAATGCTTGGTACGGCCGGTTATCTTGATGCGGAAAGGAGAGAGCGAGGTAAATTGAATGGTATCGCCAATCAGGTAACGCCAAAGCCCGGCATTGGTACTGATAATGATGGCGTAGTTTTTATGAAGTTCTACCTGTTCTAGCGATAAGGTTTTCGGATTTTCGTCTTCCAGGTTTTCTAAAGGCAGAAATTCGTAGAAGATGCCATAATCGAGCATCAGGAGCAGTTCTTCAGAGTTATCCTGGTCTTGTATGCCGAAAAAGCCCTCAGAAGCATTGTAAGTTTCGAGGTAATACATGTCTGGCGAAGGAATCAATTCCTTAAACTGTTCGCGGTAGGGTGTAAAATTAACGGCACCGTGAAAATAAAGTTCCAAATTGGGCCAAACTTCCAATAGGTTGCTTTTGCCGGTAAGCTCGAGTACCTTTTTGGCCAAAACGATGGTCCAGGTAGGTACGCCCGAAATGTTGGTTACGTTTTCTTTGATGGTGGCCTCGGCCATTTTATCCATCTTCTCTTCGTAATTGTCCATCAGGGCGATGGAAATATCGGGAGTACGGTAATATTCGGCCCACATGGGCAGGTTTTTGATCAGCACGGCCGAAAGATCACCGTAATGAATATCGTCGCAAAGCTGATTGATCTGATGGCTGCCACCCAGTACCAGGCCCTTGCCCGTAAACATCTGCGTGTTGGGCCGGTTGTTGCAATAGATGGAAATCATGTCTTTTCCACCTTTAAAATGGCATTCTTCCAAGGCTTCTTCAGACACCGGAATAAACTTGCTGCGGTCGCTGGTGGTACCCGACGATTTGGCAAACCATTTGATTTCTGATGGCCAAAGCACATTCTGTTCGCCTTTGAGCATGCGCTCGATGTAAGGCTTTAAAGTGTCATAGTTCTGGATGGGAACACGCTCCTTGAATTGCGAGGCGGTTAAAATCGATTTGTAATCGTATTTTTTGCCCCATTCGGTATTTTCGGCACTCGAAACCAAGGTGTGCAACCATTCTTCCTGAACATCGTGAGGATATTTGATAAAAAGCTCGATCTGGTGGATGCGCTTTTTCATGTACCAGGTAAAAATCGAATTTACAATCGCCATCAGCCTCCGAAATTATAGTTTTTTTCTACGCAGCACAAAGTTCGAGCCTAAATAAACCTTTCGTACCATTTCGTTGGCTGCCAATACCTCCGGTGTACCCGATTCGAGTATCTTTCCTTCAAAAAGCAGGTAAGCCCTATCGGTAATAGACAAAGTTTCCTGCACGTTGTGGTCGGTAATGAGGATGCCGATGTTCTTTTGTTTCAATTTGGCTACAATGCTCTGTATTTCTTCTACAGCAATCGGGTCTACGCCGGCAAAAGGCTCGTCTAACAGGATGAAATTCGGATTGGCTGCCAATGCGCGCGCAATCTCCGTCCGTCTACGTTCGCCCCCCGAAAGTAAATCGCCACGGTTTTTTCTTACTTTATGCAAGCTGAACTCGTTGATCAGTTCTTCCAGTTTTTCGTGCCTTTGCTCTTTGTTGAGCTTGGTCATTTCTAAAATGGCCATGATGTTGTCTTCAACGGTCAGTTTCCTGAACACGCTGGCCTCTTGGGCCAAATAGCCAATCCCCTTTTGTGCCCTGCGGTACATGGCATCTTTGGTAATGTCTTCGCCTTCCAGGTAAATGTTGCCTTCATTTGGCTTGATCAGCCCTACAATCATGTAGAAAGAAGTTGTTTTTCCAGCGCCGTTTGGCCCCAATAGTCCCACAATTTCGCCCTGACTTACATCAAACGAAACATGGTTGACCACGGTACGTTGCTTATATTTTTTAACCAGATTTTCGGCTCTTAAGATCATCTAGATTTACGATTTTAGAATTATGGTTTACGATTGGTTTTTGAAACCTAATCAATTTTAATGCCTTTTATGTTTAATTGCAAGCGCCTCTTGTCTTTCCATACATTTTCTTCAATGGTATAGCAGATATCGAACGGACGATTGGCTTTTAACAATTGCTCAAATTCTCCCTGTCCGAAGGCAATGCCATCAAAAATAGCTGAATTTTGTTGCTTTACAGCCAACTTGAGGTGATTTGTGCCAACAATTTGCGGATAGCCAACCAAGTTTACGCCTGTGCTCTTAAATACCGGTGCCATGTTTTGTGGTCCGAAAGGAGCCATTTGCGTTAAAATACGATAGAATTTGGCATCAATCTGCGTTAAGCTGATCTCGCTGTCTATCGAAATTTCGGGTATCAATAAATTCGGACTGATGGTAGCAGCCACCACCTTTTCGAACTTTTCGGTAAATGTATGGAGGTTTTCGGGCTTGAGGGTTAGGCCGGCTGCATATTTATGTCCACCAAATTGCTCCAATAACTCTTCGCAGGCCAGCAAGGCTTCGTAAAGATCGTAACCCACCACCGAACGTGCAGAACCGGTATATTTTCCATTCGATTCGGTAAGCACGATGGTTGGCCGGTAGTAAGTTTCGGTTAAGCGGGAAGCCACAATGCCAATAACGCCCTTGTTCCAGTGCTGCTGAAAAACCACTGTAGTTTTGCGGTTAACGAGCTCTTCGCTGGCCTCGATGATGGCTAAAGCCTCGGCTGTAATGTTCTGGTCGAACGATTTGCGGTCGGTATTCTGCAAGTTGATCAAAGTGCTTTGCTCTTCGGCCAGTTCGGCCACATCGCTGAGCAGCATTTTTACGGCGTCGCGCGCATGTCCCATCCGACCGGCCGCATTAATGCGTGGCGCCAGTTGAAACACCACATCCGAGATGGTATAGTTCTCGGTTCTGCCCGCAATCTGCATCAGGGCCCTGAGGCCAGTGCAAGGGTTTTCGTTCAGTTTGATGAGGCCAAAATGGGCCATCACCCTGTTCTCGTCAACTATAGGTACAATATCGGCGGCAATGCTTACCATGCAAAGGTCGAGGTATTGTTGGTAAAGCTCGTCGGGCAGGTCATGCAACTGGCAGTAGGCCTGTGCTATTTTAAAGCCAATGCCACAACCCGATAATTCTTTAAAAGGATATTCGCAATCAGCTCTTTTGGGGTCGAGTACGGCAATTGCCTCGGGAATATGCTCGGCAGGCAAGTGGTGGTCGGCAATAATAAAATCGATGCCCAATTGATTGGCATAGGCAATTTTATCAAGCGATCTGATGCCACAATCCAAAGCAATGATCAGCGTAAAGCCGTTGGCCTTGGCAAAATCTATCCCGATGGTAGAAATACCGTAGCCTTCCTGGTGCCTATCGGGAATGTAATAATCGATTTGCTGGGTAAATTGGCTCAAAAAGCTGTAGGTAAGGGCTACTGCCGTGGTGCCGTCTACATCGTAATCGCCATAAACCAGTATTTTTTCGCCCTGGCTAATGGCCCGGTCAATCCGATCAATGGCCTGTTCCATGTCCTTCATTAAAAAAGGATCGTGCAGGTGTGCCAGCTGGGGCCTAAAAAAGTAGCGGGCCTCTTCAAAAGTGGCGATGCCACGTTGTACCAGTATTTGCGCTAAACTTTGGTCTATGTTCAATTCCTGGGCAAGTTTTTCACTTGTTTCTATCGCGCCTTGCCCTACCTGCACCCATCTTTTTTTCATCGTAGCGTTATTCTTAGATCAATGTCAAGAGGCATGCCCAAACCCGTTGTTTGTGGTAAAGTTCGGGCAGGTTGCCTATATTTGTAGTGTCGTAAATATATCATTTAATTTCTGTTCAAAAAATAGCCATGTCTTTACAAGTTTTTACTTTAACCGAAGGGTCTTATTCTGTTGATGTTACCAAGCAATTTATTCCTTTCGATCCTAGTATACATCATCCAAAAGACAGGCCGGCTTCGTTGTTCATCCACGTGCAGCCCTTTTTGGTGAAGATTAATGACATGTTGGTGCTGTTGGATACAGGCTTGGGCTATAGCAACGAACAAGGCCAGCTGCATTTGCACGAGAACATTAAAAAAGCTGGATTTAGACCCGAAGATGTTCAGTTGGTGTTGATGTCGCACCTGCATTTCGACCACTCGGGCGGGATGGTGCATCACCACAATGGCAAAATGGAGCTGAGTTTTCCGGATGCGACTTACGTGATGCAAAGAGGAGAGTGGGAAACCGCTTTTTCGAGCACTTCGTCTTCTTACCATACCGATATTTTTGAGTTTCTGCAGGTCAATGCCGATATCCAGCTGATTGAAGGTTCGGGTCAGCTTAACGAGTTTATCAGCTACGAGCTTACCGGTGCCCACTGTCCATACCATCAGGTATTTTTGATAGACGACGGCATAGATAAGGCCTTTTTTGGTGGCGATGTGTTGCCGGAACCCGAAGAATTGTTGCGCAAGTTCATTGCCAAATACGATTACGATGGCAGGAAAGCGATGGAGCTGCGCGAAGAATTTGGACAAAAGGCTGCTGCCGAACATTGGAAATGCCTATTCTACCACTCTAAATCAAAAACACAGGCTTATATCGAACTAGACGGCGATCGTTTTAAGATCGTTTAGCTTCGAGCGCCTTGATCAGCTCGGTTAGTCTTTCTATAGACAAAGGCTTAGAGATAAAGCCTCTCACCGCGCTATAGCTTTTTGTTTTTTCGATATCGTTTTCGTAAACCGACGAAGACAGGATGTAAAGGTCTACCGGTTTTGCAATGCCGAGTTGCTGGTAGGCTTCTACAAATTCCCAGCCGTTCATTACCGGCATGTTGATGTCTATTAAAATGAGATGGGGAAGTGTTGCGCCTCTTGAAATCGCGTCTTTAAGGTAATCTATTGCCAGCTGACCGTTGCTTTTCGACACCATTTCTATGTCAAATCCGGTCTTCTCCACAATCTTTTTGATGATAAAAATATTGATATCATCGTCATCTATCACTAACAGATTAATCTTTGTATCTAACATTGAGGCTCTTATGTAAAGCAAGAAAGCTTTTTCTTAACGCTTTAAAGGTATAGATTGCTGCGCTAAATAACAACATAAAAAGGCCTCCCGCAAATGCAAGAGGCCTTTTTAGCGGATATGGATCCGTTTATTTTTTAGCTACCAATTTTACAGCAATGGTAAAATCGTCGTAGATGAAATTGTCGCCGATGTTAGCGAAAACCGATTTTGATTTGAACTGAATGCCAAATTTGGTTCTGTCGATGGTGATCTTGTCGGCAGTAGCTGTTACGGTTTTGTCAGCGTTCCAGGTAATCGTAGCCGGGAAAGTGATCGATTGGGTAATGCCTTTGATGGTCAAATCGCCTGTAACATTTACGTTAGCTCCGTTGCCGTCTACTTTTTTGATTACAAAGTTGGCTGCTGGAAACTTAGCCGCGCCAAAGAAATCGTCAGCTTTCAAGTGGTTTTCTAAACCGCCGTTTTTGTCGGCATCTTTAATGGTGGTCATATTGGCAATAAAGCCGCCTTCTGCCAATTTTTTGCCGTTAAAAGCCAAAGTGCCAGAAGTAAGGTCAACAGTTCCTTTGTGAGAACCTGCAAATTTTTTGCCTTCCCAAGTAATTGTCGATTTAGTTACGTCAACAGTGTAGATATCGGCTTTTGGAGTAAAAGCCAGGAAAGCGAAACTAGCTACGAAAGCCAGCAATAACATTGATGTGATTTTCAATTTCATCTGAATTTTTTTTAAGTTTTTGTAAAGGTATTTAAATTGTCGAAGCTAAAAAATACCATATGTTAAGATTTCGTCTTCCAAAATTCTTAACCATAGCCTTTCCGGTTCGTTTGGTGGGGTTAGAATGAAAAACAAGCCAAAGGTTTAATTGATTTCTGACAATCGGGTTATAAAATCTAATCAGTATTGGGCTTGCCGAAGATTTCTTCCAGTTCACTTTTGATGGTTAAATGGCTAAAAAAAGTTGGCCAATTTAATTTGTAATGTTCTTCGAGGGTGTTAGAGGCTGTTTTTACTGATGCTTTTTGAAACATTCAGGTCGACTATATACCTCATGGCCTTAGTTGCTTAGCGTTACTTTCGGAATTGCTGCACCAATCATGGTGTTTAATTGTTTGGATTAGTACCCAAATATAAGGATTGGTGCCGAAGCACCATGCGCATTTAAAGAAAAAGCCCGAGCAATTTGCCCAGGCTTTATATTGTGGATTACACTTGCGAAGTTTTTAAAACTTCGCAAGTGTGTTTACGTAAACTTCGCAAGTGTGGCTTGTTTAAGCAATCGCTTCTTCCATATAGCTTTCTAGCGGAGGGCAAGCGCAGATTAGCGATCTGTCGCCATGGCTGTCGTTTACCCTGCCTACCGATGGCCAGAATTTATAGGCAGCCACATAAGGAAGCGGGAAGCCGGCAGTTTGTCTGCTATAGCTGTGGTTCCATTCGTTGGCTGTAATTACAGCGGCAGTATGTGGCGCATTTTTCAATGGATTATCGGTTTTGTCTAGTTTGCCGCTTTCAACTTCGCTGATTTCATTTCTGATGGCAATTAAAGCATCGCAGAAACGGTCTAACTCATGTTTAGGCTCGCTTTCGGTTGGCTCAACCATTAAAGTACCCGCCACAGGGAAAGATACAGTTGGTGCGTGGAAGCCATAATCCATCAAGCGTTTGGCAATATCAACCACCTCGATGCCAAAGTTTTTAAAGCTGCGGCAATCTAAAATCATTTCGTGCGCACAACGGCCTTGGCTGCCCGAATACAACACTGGGTAGTGAGATTCTAAGCGGGCTTTCATGTAGTTGGCATTCAAAATGGCATATTTAGTGGCGTTGGTCAATCCATCGGCACCCATCATGGCAATGTAGGCATGAGAGATGATCAAGATCGAGGCCGAACCCCAAGGGGCTGCAGAAACTGCGTGGATAGATTTTTCTTTGTTGATATCAACCACCGCATGGCCCGGCAAATACTTAACCAAGTGGGCAGCTACACCGATTGGACCCATGCCTGGGCCACCGCCTCCGTGTGGGATACAGAAGGTTTTGTGCAGGTTCAGGTGACAAACATCGGCACCGATATTGGCCGGACTGGTTAAGCCTACCTGGGCGTTCATATTCGCACCGTCCATGTAAACCTGGCCACCGTTTTGGTGAATGATGTTGCAGATATCGATAATGCTTTCTTCGAATACGCCGTGCGTAGAAGGATAAGTTACCATTAAACACGATAGGTTAGCGGCATGTTCTGCTGCTTTGGCTTTTAAGTCGTCAACATCGATGTTGCCGTTTTCTAGCGATTTTACCACTACGATTTTCATGCCTGCCATGGCTGCCGAAGCAGGGTTGGTTCCGTGTGCCGAAGCCGGGATTAAGGCAATGTTACGGTGGTGATCGCCACGGTCTTGGTGGTAAGCTCTGATCACCATCAAACCGGCATATTCGCCTTGTGCACCAGCATTAGGCTGAAGGCTCATGGCGGCAAAGCCCGTAATTTCACTCAACCATTTGTCTAGCTCGTCAAATACGGTATAGTAGCCCAATACTTGGTCGTTTGGTGCAAACGGGTGGATTTTGCCAAACTCTGGCCAAGTAACCGGAATCATTTCGGTGGTGGCGTTCAGTTTCATGGTGCATGAACCCAAAGCAATCATCGAGTGGCAAAGCGAAAGGTCTTTGGTCTCTAAAGATTTGATATAGCGCAACATTTCGTGCTCCGAATGATGCGAATTGAATACCGGATGGGTTAAGTAAGCCGATTGGCGTTGCAAGCCGGCAGGAATAGTGGTGCTTACTTGGTCAACCACGTTAATGCTGTCTGAAGCAATGCCTTTAACTTTCGAGAAAATGCGAACCAACAGGGTAACATCTTCAAAGGTGGTGGTTTCATCTAAAGCGATGCTTACCAAATTGCCTTTATAGTTGAGGTTGATGTTGTTGTCTAGACATTCTTTGTGGATCGAATCGGTCAAATCGCCCAAATCCAGCTGAATGGTATCGAAATAAGCTTTGCTCAATACATTGTAGCCGATTTTTGAAAGCGACTGGGCCAGGCTTACGGTTAGGCCATGGGTGCGCTCTGCAATCAGTTTCAAGCCTTTTGGACCATGGTAAGCGGCGTAAAAGCCAGCCATGATGGCCAATAAAGCCTGAGCGGTACAGATGTTAGAAGTTGCTTTGTCTCTGCGGATGTGCTGCTCGCGGGTTTGCAAAGCCATGCGCAAGGCATAGTTGTCGTTGCTATCGATGGTTACGCCAATGATACGGCCAGGGATAGAACGCTTGTATTCGTCTTTAGTGGCAAAATAAGCGGCGTGCGGACCACCGAAACCCATTGGTACGCCAAAACGTTGCGTAGTTCCTACCACCACGTCGGCACCCCACTCTCCCGGAGGAGTTAACAAGGTTAAGCTCAACAGGTCGGCAACTACGGTTAATTTGATGTTTTGGTTATGTAGCGCGTTGGCAAAGTTGGTATAGTCGTAAACTTCGCCATTGGCCGCAGGATATTGTACAATGGCACCAAAGAAGTCCTCGCTAGGCGTAAACTCTTCATGGTTGCCAATAACGAGCTCAATGCCGAAAGGATTGGCTCTGGTTTTTAAAATGTCGATGGTTTGGGCAAACAACTGCTCAGATACAAAGTATTTTACGGCAGCTTGGTTTTTGCGCAAACTGTATTGCATAAACATGGCTTCGGCAGCTGCGGTACCTTCGTCTAACAACGAAGCATTGGCTATTTCCATGCCGGTTAAATCAATTACCATGGTTTGGAAATTAAGCAATGCCTGCAAACGGCCTTGGGCAATTTCTGCCTGGTACGGCGTGTACTGCGTGTACCATCCCGGGTTTTCCATCACATTGCGCAGAATTACACCTGGCGTAATGGTGTCATAGTAACCCTGACCAATGTACGATTTAAAAACTTTGTTTAGCGAAGCCGTTTGTTTGAGGCTTGCCAAATACTCGGTTTCAGATTTAGCCTTAGGTAGGTTTAAAGGCTGTTTTAACCTGATTTGCTGAGGAACTGTTTGTTCAATCAGTTCGTCAATTGAGGCAACGCCAACGGTTTGCAACATGGCTGCTGTATCTTCAGCATTCGGCGCAATGTGGCGTTCTTTAAATTCTTCTTGGTAGTGGATGTTTAAGCTCATGAAGTATAGCAATAATTGATGCCGCAAAGGTAAGAAAACTATCCCTATTTTTTGCCATCAAAATGGCTGTGCAAACGTCATATTTTAGTCTCAAATACAACCTGTTAAATCTATGTTTTTAGTAGGGTTTAAGGATGGGCATTTAGGCTTTTGCTCTATTTTTTGACATTTCGACTATTTGCGGTCTGTTTCGACTATTGAAACAACAACTTAAAGTTAATTATTTATACTTTAGCGAAAACTTACCGGAGATACAATTGAGCAATTGATTGAGGTGTTAGACATTTCAATCCAGCTGTAAGTTTAACTGAGCAGCTTACATTTGGTTTACTGTTCGCGCAGAATAGATAGACCAAATGTTCGCATCGTGTAGCTAGCGTAGGCTAATTCCAGCTTTTTTAGATATAGTTTAGCAGGAGGTACATACTATTTTGGCTTGCTTGGTGAAGAACACCGATAAATTCCAGAAACGGATTGTAAATCCATAGTTCGTTCAGTCGGTAAAGCATTTCCCGGCCAACTCCAACAAGAAAAAAGAGGTAATTGTTTAAGTCATGCTGGTCGGGATGTGCCATCTCGACCATGCTAAAATTACTTCAGGACCTTCCAGCCTTCTTCCTTGTCGAATTTGAGGCGATAGGTTTTGGTAATGAAATTGCTGTTCTCGCTTGCGTTTTTCTGGAATGGTGCAAAAGCGGTGTTGATCTTTTTGAGCGATACCGTAACCTTGGCGTTATTGTCGTTTATCCGGTTAAAATCAACTGGTTTTTCGCTGGCCAATTCGTATTGTATTACCTTCACCGTAGCCTTATCATCGTCTTGTTTAAGCACCAGTTCGCTGGCTTTGTCGGTAAGCCTGATCTGAAAAACATAGCTGCTGTCTTTAGAAAGGAATTTCTTTTTGGCGCTTTGCAAACTGAGCGATACATAACCTTCGTCGGCCAATTGGCGGTATTTTTCCAGTTCCTTCATATCCTTTTCGCTGTTGAACTTCATTTCGCCAAAGTTGAAACGGGCCGTTTTGTATTCCGGATTGGCTTTGAGGTAATCGGTAATCTTCTCTCCGGCTTCTTTTTCGTTGATGGTGGCTACGTTTTTACAGCCAATGGCAATAACGAACAGACTAAGTATGATCAGGAAACGGTTTTTCATGTGGTTTTTCTTTTAAAGATATTCCCCTTTTTTATATTTTCCAAATTTGGCAGGAGCATGGCGCCCAAAATAATGAACACGCCCAGCCAGCGCATAGGGCCCACTGACTCGTGCAATACCAAAGCCGACATGCTCACCGCCACAGGCAGTTCTGCCGAGCTTAAAATAGAGCTGAGCGTAAAGCCCGCACGCGGAATGCCTGCGGCAAAACAGAGTGGCGGAATGACGGTGCCAAAAATAGCCAATATCATTCCCCATTTGAGCAAACTGCCGCCTAAAGCCCCGTTAAACAGGAAGTGTGGAGGCAATACCACGAAAATAAGAATACAAGCGCCAGTAATCATTAATGCGCTTTTTTGAAGTGGCGGATATTCATTGCCCAGTTTGCCGTTCAGCATGAGAAAAATGGCATAGCACAAGGCGGCCAATAAGCCAAAACCTACGCCCACCAGGTTAATGTCGGCCAGTTTGGTGTCGGTAAAACCGCTGGCCAATACTGTGCCGGCCAAAATCAAAATAATGGCGAATATTTGGGCTTTGTTGGGCTTCTTTTTGTAGATGAACAGTTCTAGCAATACGCTGATCCATACAAACTGCATCAACAGGATGATGGCCAGGGAAGCCGGAACAAATTTTACGCATTGGTAATAGGTAAGGCTAACCAAGCCCGTAAAAAAGCCAGCGCCAACCAGTTTGAGCCAATGGGTTGTTAATACTGGCTTCGGTTTTTTGCTGAGGCTGCTTTGGATGAGGTGCAGTGCCCAAAGCATGAGGGCGCCAAACAGTGCCTGTGTGCCGGTAACATCGCCTAAAGTATAGCCTTCGGCATAAGCCAGTTTTACAAAAGTAGAGAGAATACCGAAGCTACATGCACCAAAAAGTACAAGGAATATGCCTTTTAACATGGGTTATAAAGTTAAGAGAGTTGTTTTAAATAAAGTTGGATGGTGTTTTCCAATCCGTAATACAGGGCGTCGCTAATTAAGGCGTGGCCGATAGAAACTTCGAGCAGGTTGGGGATGTTCTGGGCAAAGTATTTCAGGTTGTGCAAATCGAGGTCGTGGCCGGCATTGATGCCTAGGCCCAGTTCGCTGGCTTTTTGGGCGGCCTTAACATAAGGTGCAATGGCCTGCGCTTGGTTTTGGTGGAAATGGCTGGCATAGGCTTCGGTATACAGCTCAATGCGATCGGTGCCGGTTGCCAAGGCGCCTTCTACCAGCTCTATCACCGGATCAACAAAAATAGAAACGCGGATACCGGCATTTTTAAATACGGCTACCATTTCTTTCAGGTAGTCGGCATGTTTTAGGGTGTCCCAACCGTGGTTGGAGGTCAATTGTCCTTCGGCATCGGGAACCAAGGTAACCTGGGCAGGCTTATTGGCCAATACCAGGTCTACAAATTTTTGCTCCCGGCAGTTGCCTTCAATGTTGAATTCTGTTGCAATGACAGCTTTGAGGTCGAACACGTCCTGGTAACGGATATGGCGCTCATCTGGACGCGGATGAACGGTGATGCCTTGGGCACCGAAACGTTCGCAATCTAGCGCTACCTTAACCAGGTCGGGGTTGTTGCCACCTCTGCTGTTGCGCAAAGTGGCAATTTTGTTAATGTTAACCGAAAGTTTTGTCATGCGGCAAAGATAGCAATCGCTTGGCGTTTTTTTGTAAAGCCTTGGTCATTAGTGTTTCGTCCGTCGGCTATTGGGCCATAGACTATAGACCATAGACCATGGACTATGGACCATGGTCTAGAACTTTCAACACCATGAAACTGAACTTCCTGATTATATTTGCAACATGAAACTGAAACTGCTCTTGTTGTTTTCATTAATTGCTTCGGCAGCTTTTGCCCAGAACTTTGACTCGATTAAACGATATAAGGTCAATTATGCCATCGCTACAGCTAACAATGGCAAATGGCTTGCCTTGCGGAGCTTTGTTAATGGCAACCAGAAATATCTGCTACTGGCCGACCCGCAAAGCCTGCTGACTTTTGTGAAACCCGCCGATGGTTTTACGCTCGATAAATTGGATATCGGAAATGTAAGGGCCATTTTTAAAAATTCGCCTTACGTAAAAGCATTGGATGCAGCCCTGTCTAATAGCAAAAGCCTGCAGAACTCGGGGATAGATCATGCCATTCCGCAAGAAAAAGGCATTGCGCTCACCATAGATTTATGTCCTTCGCATAAAAACCTCGACCGTGTTATTTTTCAGCACCTGCTGGATGAATTTAAGAAAATACAAAAACCGGTGCCTTTGGCTATTTCGGTGTCGGGCAAATGGATGTTGAAACATCAGGTAGATCTCGATTGGCTAAAAAGCCTGGTGGCACAAAACGAATTGACCATTACCTGGATCAACCATTCGTACAACCATGAGGTGAACAGTTTGCCTTTGGCCCAAAACTTTTTGCTGGCGCCGGGCACCAATTTGGATGTAGAGGTGTTGGAAAACGAAAAACTGATGCTGAAAAACGGGTTGACACCTTCGGTATTTTTTCGCTTCCCGGGGCTGGTTTCGAGTCCGCAATTGTTCGCGCAAATCGTAAATTACGGTTTAATTCCGGTAGGCAGCGATGCCTGGCTGGCCAAGGGACAACAGGCGCAAGCAGGAAGCATTGTGCTGATCCATGGCAACGGCAACGAAGAAATCGGGGTCAAAGACTTTATCCGACTGCTTCAAAACAGGCAGGTCGACGTTAAAAACAAGCAATGGCTTTTGTTCGACTTAAGACAGGGGCTTGAAAAAGAATACAAATAGCGAGTTTGAACAACGGTTTACACCGATGGCTGGAAACTTAACATCCAGTTAAGGTTTATTTTTTCTTGAACATTTAGCTTGCGGCATGTTCGTGGCAAAAGCCACGCATACAGCAATAATGAAGCTTGAAGAGCATAAACTTTACGGTTGGATCATCTTGCTGCTGGTGCTTATGGGCAGCTTGGCGCTTTGGACCGATGTAATGGAACCCGATGCAGCATTGTATGCTTCCATAGGCAAAAACATAGTGCTGAGAAACGATTGGCTCAATCTTGATGTACGTGGTGCCGATTGGCTAGACAAACCCCATCTCACTTTTTGGATTGTTGCCGCTTCTTTTAAATTGTTTGGTATCTCTGCATTCGCCTATAAGCTGCCATCTTTTTTGGCCAGTTTGCTTGGCGCTTATTACCTCTATCGCTTTGCCAAAAGCCTGTACAACCAGCAAACGGCATTGTTGAGCGTAATTATTTTTTTAAGCGCACTTCATGTGGTTATTTCAAACTTCGACGTACGCGCAGAAAGCTACATTACCTTTTTTGTGCTGGCTTCGCTGTATCATTACTACCGGGCGCATCGTTCGTCGTGGCTGCACCTTGTGGCAGGTTCCTTATTTGCCGCCTGTGCCATGATGGTGAAAGGCATTTTTGTAACGATACCCATTTTGGGAGGCTGTATTATTTATTGGTTGCTGACCAACCAGTACCGGCAGTTTTTAAAAGTCAAGTGGTGGCTGGCTTTGCTGCTCATTTTGTTTTTTATAAGTCCGGAGCTGTATGCGCTTTACCAGCAATTTGATTTGCATCCAGAGAAAGTTGTGTTTGGCCAGACGGGCTATTCTGGCTTGCGGTTCTTTTTTTGGGATAGTCAGTTTGGACGTTTCTTTAACAATGGACCCATTAAAGGCAGGGGCGATCTTTCTTTCTTTTTGCATACCACGCTTTGGGCCTTTTTGCCTTGGTCTATATTGCTTTGTGGTGCTGTGGTTTCATTGTTTAAGAAGAAGGGCCGTGCAGGATTGCCACCCGAAAATATCATGGTTTGGTCTAGCGCAGCTGTTACATTCTTGATTTTTTCGCTTTCCAAATTCCAGTTGCCTCATTACATCATCATTATTTTTCCACAGTTTGCCATGATGACGGCCGTTTACCTGAACAAGCTTGCCGGCAAAGGGCTTTTGACGTTTTACAGGGTTCAAGGCATCTTGTTGGTACTCGTAATGGCATTGCTGATTGGCTTAGCTGTGCTCTTTAGATTTGAAGCTACGCTTGGGCTCCTCTTGATATTGGTCCTAGTTTGTTTAGGCAACTTCCTGCTGTTTGGCAAGGCAAGCAAACTTACCATTGTAGCTAGTGGCAGTGCTACGGCAATTGGCCTGATGGTTTTTTTATACTTGTTCTTTTATCCGGCCATTTTAAAATACCAGGCAGGTATGCAGGCCGGACGTTGGCTAAACGAACATTACCCGCAGACCGATGCCGGGGTGTTGATGTATGTCGATGCTTTTTCTTTTGATTTTTATGCGAACAAAGAAGCAAGCTACTTTTACAGTTTTGAAGAATTAGACAAGCGCCACAAAAAAGAAATGATTTTGTATGTGCCAGCAGCACAATTGCCTCGGCTACAAACCGATTATGGTGCTAAAGTGCTCAAAGCTTTCGATTACTACCACATTACCAAACTCAAAGGCAGTTTTTTAAACTACCGCACACGAGCCAAGGTGTTGGAGAAATTCTACTTGGTAAAGTTGCCATAGGAGCGCAACCCAATGCTGCCTAATTTATTGGGTGGCACTTGTGCATTTATTTATCGCGGCTTATTGCTCGGCCTTTTTTTCGGGAATAAGTTCGATGCTGGTGGCTTTGAAGCGGTTGTCTACGATTTTTCCGCTTACTTCGGCTTTGCTAATGGCATTGCAAAAACCATGGGTGCCATGGGCATCGCCAAAGTCGTCAATGCCTTTGCCATCTACAAAATAGGGTTTGCCATTTATCCTGATGGCCAATTCGCAGTCTTTGCCTTTCATTTTGAACTGGCACTCGCCACAGGCAATTTCTACGGTTTGCTTGGTGATGGTTTGAACGGGTGCCGCTTTTTTAGGCTTGGTTTGGGCATGGGCACTTAGGCCTGCTAAGACAACAAAAATTGCGATGATGAACTTTTTCATATGGAGAAAAATTGATGTTCAAAGCTAAGTATTTTATTGGCAAATGAAATACTGGCCTTGGTTGGCTAAATCCGATGGAATAAACTATCACTAACAGATGTGATGGCAGTTGAAATAAAAAAGGGACATGCAGTTTTGCACATCCCTCTATTTTGTAGCCCAAAATGACTTTGGACTTAAGACTATAGCCTAAAGGACTAGTACCTGTAGGTATCTGGTTTGAAAGGGCCTTCAACCGGTACGCCGATATAATCTGCTTGATGTTGGTCTAAAACATCCAATTCTACACCGATTTTTTCCAAGTGCAAACGAGCAACTTTTTCGTCCAAATGCTTAGGCAATACATAGACTTTGTTTTCGTATTTGCCTGGGTTGGTCCAAAGTTCCAATTGCGCCAAAGTTTGGTTGGTAAACGAGTTGCTCATTACAAAGCTAGGGTGGCCAGTGGCACAGCCCAAGTTTACCAAACGGCCTTCGGCCAAAATGATTACATCTTTGCCATCGATGGTATATTTGTCTACCTGAGGTTTGATTTCAACTTTGGTATCACCATAGTTTGAATTTAACCAAGCCATATCGATTTCGTTGTCGAAGTGGCCGATGTTACAAACGATAGCTTTGTCTTTTAAAGCTTTGAAGTGCTCGGCACGAACGATATCGCAGTTACCAGTAGTGGTTACTACAATGTCGGCTTCTTTAATGGCCGTAGCTAGTTTTTTAACTTCGTAACCTTCCATAGCGGCTTGTAGGGCGCAAATCGGATCGATTTCGGTCACGATTACGCGTACACCTTGCGAGCTCAAAGATTCAGCTGAACCTTTACCTACGTCGCCGTAACCGCAAACTACAGCCACTTTACCAGCCATCATCACATCGGTAGCGCGACGGATCGCATCAACCAACGACTCGCGACAGCCGTATTTGTTGTCGAACTTAGACTTGGTTACCGAATCGTTAACGTTGATGGCAGGCAAGTGCAAAGTTCCGTTTTTCATTCTTTCGTACAAGCGGTGTACGCCGGTAGTGGTTTCTTCTGATAAGCCCTTGATGTTGACAATCAGCTCAGGGAACCTGTCGAAAACCATATTGGTTAAATCGCCACCGTCGTCTAAAATCATGTTTAACGGCTGACGGTCTTCGCCAAAGTGTAAAGTTTGCTCAATGCACCAATCGAACTCTTCTTCGTTTAGGCCTTTCCAGGCGTAAACTTGGATGCCTGCAGCGGCGATGGCGGCAGCGGCGTGGTCTTGGGTTGAGAAAATGTTGCACGACGACCAGGTTACTTCTGCACCTAGTTCAACCAGGGTTTCGATCAAAACCGCCGTTTGGATGGTCATGTGCAGGCAGCCGGCAATGCGGGCGCCTTTGAGGGGTTTAGATGGTCCGAACTCTTTGCGCAACGACATTAGGCCCGGCATTTCTGCCTCTGCCAATGTAATTTCTTTACGGCCCCATTCTGCCAGTGAAATGTCCTTAACTTTGTAAGGAACGTAAGTTGTCTCTACTGATGACATATGATTTATTTTAAATTGAAACACAAAGGTACAGCATAACTTTGTGAAAGTAAAATTATACTTTAATAATGAGTTGTTATATAACTAAAACTTCGTTTGTTGTGGCAGGTTTAACCCATGTTTTATAACTCCCTGATCCAGATGTTCCTAAAACTGATTGGCTCGCTTGGATCGCCATGGTCTTGTAGCTTTATGGGTAACGGGCCGTGGGGCTTTTTGTAAGATGGCTTGCCTATGTATTGCGTAGGTCCATAGAGCTCTACATTGTTCTGTACCAATACGCCATTGAAAATTACCGTAACTTTTGCCGGTTGTTGCAAAGCGCCGTCTTCTTTAAATATCGGGGCAGTCCAAATGACATCATAAGTTTGCCATTCGCCTGGTTTTTTATTTGGATTGGCCAAAGGGACAAACTGTTTGTAAATGCTTCCGGCTTGTCCGTTTACATAGGTTTCGTTGTTGTAATTGTCGAGTATTTGGAGTTCGTATCCTTCGTCGCCTGGGCCGGTTGAGGCTAAAAATAAACCGCTGTTGCCTCTTGCCTGTCCCTTGCCACTAATGTTAGCAGGTATTTTCCATTCCAAATGCAATTGGTAGTTGGCAAACGATTTTTTGGTTTCTATGTTTCCGGTACCTTTTTTTACCGTGAATTCGCCATTGGCCACAATCCAGCCAGCTGGTTTTGTCTTGTCTTTTACCGAAACCCATTGGTCCAGGTTTGTTCCGTCGAACAGAATCAAGGCATCAGAAGGGGCATCGCCCATAACCTTGGCGGGAGTTACTTTTTTGGGTGCGGGCGTATAAACCTCGGTATCTTCTGGTTTTTGGGCCGAAGCAAATAAAGCTGCAAAAACACCAATAACTGTCAATAATCTTTTCATTTTTTCTGATTTTTTAGGTGGATTAAGAAAACAAGATAATCACATTTATAACAAAAAATGTAGATGACTGTCTAAATTGTATCTTTGAATAGCAAGATGCCAAAAAATATTACATACCGCAGAGAAAATACCAAGCAATGGTTGCTTGCACTGGCTTTGTTGTTGAGCATCTTTACTTTTGCCGGCTTCGCCAAAAGCAGCGAAAGCGGTCTGCCCAGCACTTACCAAACAGCGTTGGCTTATGTGCAAAAGGCCGTTGCCCAAAAGAGAACTGTTCTTTATGGCAAACCGGTACCACGTGTAGCAAAAAAAGATGTTAATCGCTATGCTGTTTTAACTTATGGCTTGCTGGTAAAAGTGCGCTATGCCGTACGGCTTAAATGTACGCTCGACTATAGTTTTAAAGGCATTCTTCTCCATCAAAAAACCATTCCTCAAAGTTTTAAAGAAAGTGTAGGCCCGAACGTTTAATCGCGCTCGATCTATTGGCTGTTGAACTGGCCGTATTTTACACCATTTGTTGCGTTCGGCAACACTAATTCTTTAAGAACACATGAAAAGTTTCAAAAAAATGCTGAGGCTGCTCGGCCTTGTTTTGTTGCTGTTTTTGGCTGTGGCAGGCGTTGGCTTAGCAGGAGGAATACCACCGCGCCCCACTGGGAAAAGAGATGAAATCATCGAAATTAATGTTGATTTGGCAGACGAAACAACAGCGATTGCTGATGCAGAACAGCAAGGCATCAAATCCTAACATACCACTTGAGGCGATGTTAAAAAACGCGAGGTTTCAGCTCGCAATTAATTGCTATTTTTAGCCCAGATGAAAAACGTTGTCGGATTGGGGTTGTTGCTGCTGTTAACAGAAGCCGGAGGATTTATCCACTGGCTCGAAAGGCATTTACTGGCTTGTCCGTTTAAGCAGACCTTCGGCATCGATTGTCCGGGCTGTGGCCTTCAACGATCGGTTTTGGCCTTAATGAAGGGCGATGTAGTGGCTTCGTTTAAGCTTTATCCTCCAACTTTGCCGATTCTCTTTTTGGTGGTTTTTACCATCCTCCACCTGAAATTTGATTTTAAGAACGGGGCATTTTTGATAAAAATCCTTTATATTGGTATCGCATTAATTATCGTAGTCAATTATATTTATAAAATATTAAACCATCAATTAATTTAAAACCATGTCTGAAGAACAACTAGCGCCACAAGAAAATCCGGTGCCACAACAAAGTACGCCACCGCCACCACCACCGCCTCAAACACCTTTCCCGCCAAATAATGGAGGCTTTGGTAACTTTGGAGGCATGCAACAATCATTGCCCAATGCAACTGCCGTATTGGTGCTAGGTATATTGTCTATTGTAACCTGCTGCTGCTATGGCGTACTGGGGGTTATTTTGGCTGTTATTGCCTTGGTATTGAGCAAAAAAGACAGGCAGCTGTATGCCATGAATGTAGGCGCCTATACAGAAAGTTCTTATAAAAACCTGAATGCCGGTAGGGTTTGTGCCATCATCGGGTTGATCTTAAGTATCCTGGATCTGCTCATGTATATCGCGCTTTTTGCCATGTTCGGCTTTGGCGTAGTGAAAAATCCAGAAGCCTTGCAAGAAGCCATTAGGAGTTTGCAATAAAAAAAGCTAAATAACGAAAGAGCCGGGCCTAAAACCCGGTTCTTTTGTTATAAACCAACGTCAATAAATTGTTATTTTATCGTGATGTAAATATTAGCGCACAATGTTTGCTATCTTTGTACATTATTCAATAAAAAAGAGAAAAAATGTATCCTGAATATTTAGTAGAACCTATGCGTGCAGAATTGACCAACGTAGGTTTTGAAGAATTAAAAACTGTAGAAGCGGTAGACGAAGCGATAAAAAGCGAAGGAACCGTGTTTGTAGTGGTAAACTCTGTATGCGGTTGTGCGGCAGCCAATGCCCGTCCGGCAGCGAAGCTTGCCGCAGCTAATGCCAAACATCCCCAAAAATTGGTTACTGTTTTTGCAGGTATGGAAAAAGATGCAGTAGATAGAGCTAGGTCTTATATGATGCCTTTTCCTCCGTCATCGCCATCGATGGCTTTGTTCAAAGACGGTAAATTGGTACACATCATCGAACGTCATCAAATTGAAGGCCGGCCAGCACAAATGATTGCCGAAAATCTAATCGGCGCTTTTGAGCAATATTGCTAAAATCGGTTTAAATAGACTGTTATAAAATAGCCCATCTTGAAGAAAACAAGGTGGGTTTTTTGTTGGCTAAAGAACCCTAAACCATAGACTAAAAGACTGTGGACTACCAACTATAGGCTAAAAATCCTTATTCAACAACTTCTCCAGCTCTCCAAAAGAAACATTCATGCGTACGCGGCCTTGTTTGGCATAAGCAATTTCGCCGGTTTCTTCAGAAACGATTACTGCAACGGCGTCGGCGGTTTCCGAAATACCAATGCCGGCCCTATGGCGAAGGCCAAATTGGGGTGGCAATTTATCGTTGTCGGTTAGAGGCAGGATACAGCTGGCGCTTTTGATCTTGTTTTCGGCAATCACTACGGCGCCATCGTGCAAGGGGCTGTGTTTTTGGAAGATGCTTTCGAGCAAGCGCTTCGAAATCTTCGAATCAATGATTTCGCAACTGTTGGTGAAAAGCTCGTCATCGTAAAACTTTACAAACACAATCAAGGCACCGGTTCTCGATTTCTTCATGCTTTTGCAAGCATCGATAATGGGTTTGATGCGCAACAGGTTGTCTCTTTCCCTATCCTTGCTGCCAAACAGATAGCCCCACCAGGCTTTGTTCTTCTGCAAAAAAGTAGACTTCCCGATATGCAGCAAAAAACGCCTGATTTCTGGCTGGAAAATAATGATCAAGGCCATGATGCCCACGCTGATGAACTTGTCTATAATTTTAGAAAGCAAGTCCATGTGCAGCCCTTTCACCACCTGGTAAAAAATGAGGATGATGAACATACCCAGCAGGAGATTTACAGCCAGCGTATTCCTGATCAGGCTGTAGACGTAATAAATCAGGATGGCCACCAAGATGATGTCTATGGCACTGGCCCAGCTAAATTTAAGGAAATCAAAGTCGAAGCTCTTCATCGTTAGCAATATAAGAAAATATGGTCAATTGTTCATGGCAGCCAAACAGCTAACCGGTTAAATGTGTTGGTTAGGCGGTAGCCATGTTCACCAGTTTAATGCACTCGAGCGCTTCTTTTACATCGTGTACCCTTAAAATGGCGGCACCTTTAAGCAAGGCAATGGTGTTGAGTACAGTGGTGCCGTTCAGCGCATCGGCGGCTTTGTTGTGCAGTACTTTGGTGATCATCGATTTTCTGGAGAAACCAGCTAAAATGGGTAAGCCAAAACTATTCAGTATCTGCATTTGCTGCAACAGTTCGTAGTTGTGTTCGATGGTTTTGGCAAAGCCGAAACCTGGATCTATAATGATGTCTTTGGCGCCTAACTGTTTTAATGCGGCTATTTTTTTGTCGAAATATTGAAAAACCTCTAGCGCAACGTTTTCATAGTTTGGGTTTTGCTGCATGTTTTGGGGTGTGCCTTTCATGTGCATCATGATGTAGGGCACCTGCAGTTCGGCAACCGTAGCAAACATGGCCTCGTCTAAATTGCCTGCTGCAATGTCGTTAATCAGGTGTGCACCGGCCAAAATGGCCTCTTTGGCTACCCTCGCCCTAAAAGTATCGATAGAAAGCAAAGCCTCTGGAAATGTTTTGGCCAAAGCTTCCACCACCGGAATAAGGCGTTGCAGTTCTTCGTCGGCACTGATATCGGCCGCGCCGGGCCTAGACGAATACGCCCCGATATCGATAAATTTTGCACCTTCGTTTAAAAAGGTTTCGGTTTTGCGCAAGGCTTCTTCAATGCCTGCCGCACGACTTTCGCCATAAAAAGAATCGGGCGTTAAATTGAGGATTGCCATCACCGCCTGAGCGTTCAGTTCAATCGGTTTGCCTTTGCTATTTAGTGTTGCTTTTCGGTTTAAAAACGTATCTTTAGCCATCATTTAATGCAAAAATAGGCATTAACCCAGCTTTAAACTAAATATTTTATTGTTTTGGCCAATAACACAGCACAAGAGTACGACGAGGTAATAGCGGTATGCAAATCGCTTTTTTTAAAGAAGACAAAAGATTATGGTACAGCCTGGCGCATTTTGAGGCCGGCTTCTATAACCGACCAGATTTTTATCAAGGCGCAACGCATCCGTACGCTTGAAGAAAAGAAGGTTTCGAAAGTGGGCGAGGACGTGACTTCGGAGTATATCGGCATTGTGAACTATTGTGTAATTGCCATGATGCAACTCGGCCTTACCGAGCAAGATCCGCTCGAACTGGGCGTAGAAACAGTAGAGAAACTCTTCGACGAGCACGTAAATGGTACCAAAGAGCTCATGTTTGCCAAAAACCACGATTACGGCGAAGCCTGGAGAGATATGCGCATCAGTTCTTTAACAGACCTGATCTTGATGAAGATTTTCAGGGTGAAACAAATTGAAGATAACTTGGGACAGACCGTAGCTTCGGAAGGCATCAATGCCAACTACCAGGATATGCTGAACTATGCCGTATTTGCCCTGATCAAATTAGGCGTTAAATAAATGAAATAGATTCGTTGTGCCCCAGGCAAACGAAAACGGTTAAAATTACTGATTATGCAAAAGATAGCTTTAAACTTTTCGAGATGGTTTGTAGGGATTTTGTTCATTTTCTCAGGCCTGATCAAGCTGAACGACCCGCTGGGTTTTGGCTATAAGCTTCAGGAATATTTTGAGGTTTTCCATATCACTTTTCTGAGCAACTGGGCAACGGGCATCGCCATTATTTTATGTGTGCTCGAAGTTTACCTTGGCGCTTTGCTGCTCTTTGGCTTTTGGCGAAACCAGGTGACCAAGGGCTTATTGGGGCTGATTATCTTTTTTACCTTCCTCACTTTTGTGTCGGCGGCCTTTAAGGTGGTGACCTCTTGTGGCTGCTTTGGCGACGCCATTCCGCTTACGCCTTGGCAATCGTTCAGCAAAGACTTGATTTTATTGGTTTTAATCGTTTATCTTTTCATCAAGCGCGAAAAAATACAACCGCTTACCCAGCATTCGGGTTGGCAAAGCGGTTTGTCTACAGCTGTTTTGGTGGCTGCGGTGGCATTTGGCATGTTCACTTATAATTACCTGCCCATCATCGATTTTTTGCCTTATAAAGTGGGATCTAATATTCCAGAATCGATGAAAATCCCTCCCGGAGCACCACAAGACGAATTCCTGATCATGTACCAGCTCAAAAATAAGGCAACCGGCCAAGCCAAAACCATGAGCGATAAGGACTACATGAAACAGGAGGTGTGGAAAGACGACAATTGGGAAGTGGTAGGTACGCCTGAGAAGAAACTGATTAAAAAAGGCTACGACGTCAAAATAAAGGATTTGGTGATTACTGATGCTTCGGGAACCGATTACACCAAGGAGCTGATCGAAAATCCCTATTACAATTTAGTGGTGGTGGCTTACGATTTGAAGCATACCGACGAAAAAGCCATTGCCGAAATCAATGCCCTGGCGCTTAATGCCACCGAACAGTTCAATGTGCGCACGGTTTTGCTTACTTCCAATTCGGCGCAAGAGGCGCAGGCCTTTAGCAAACGGATGAAACTTTTTATGGAGGTGTTTTATGCCGATGCCGTGCCATTGAAAAGCATGGTGAGGGCAAACCCAGGGGTCATGCTCCTGAAAAATGGCACCATTGTCAACAAATGGCATTACCATACCGTACCTTCATTCGAAAAGTTGTCGGCCCAATACCTCAGTAAATAGCCATGGGACGTTACGCCATCAGAAAATTTTTATATGGCCTGGCTGTGATGGCTGGCGTTATTTCGGTGGTGTTTGTGCTGTTCAATATCCTGCCGGGCGATCCCGCGCGAATGACCATGGGGCAACGCTCTGATGTGCAGTCGCTGGAGGCTGTGCGTAAGGAATTTGGGCTCGATCGCTCCAAGCCGGTTCAATTCCTGCTCTACCTGAACGATTTATTGCCAATCAGCATTCATCCTAACACGGCCGAAAATCAGGAAAAATACCATTACCAAAAACTGTTTAAAACCGGCGCCGATGTGGTGGTGCTCAAAGTGCCTTATTTACGTCGTTCTTATCAAACCAAGAGAGATGTAACCACCATTCTTTCGGAAACCGTACCCAATACTTTTGTGCTGGCTTTAACCGCTATGATATTCGCTACACTCATTGGGGTGCTGTTGGGGGTGGTTTCGGCGGTCCATCAGGGTACTTGGATAGATAAATTAGCCAATTCTTTTGCCATTTTGGGCATTTCGGCACCTTCTTTCTTCGCCGGTATTATCATTGCCTGGCTGTTTGGTTTTGTACTGGCCGATTATACCGGTTTGAACATGAGTGGTAGTTTGTACAGCTACGATCCTTTTAAAGGCCAGGTCATTACTTGGCGAAACCTCTGGTTGCCCATGATTACGCTTGGCCTGCGCCCCTTGGCCATTATTGTACAGCTTACCCGTAGTGCCATGCTCGACGTGCTGGCGCAAGACTACATCAGAACGGCCAAGGCCAAAGGTTTGGGTCGCTATGCCATTATCTACAAACATGCCCTGAAAAATGCCTTAAATCCGGTAATTACCGCCGTTTCTGGCTGGTTTGCCTCGTTGTTGGCCGGGTCTTTCTTTGTAGAGTACATCTTTGGCTATAACGGCTTGGGCCGTACCACGGTTACTGCTTTAGAAATGTCTGATTTTCCAGTGGTAATGGGCTCCATTCTGTTTATCGCCTTTGTATTTGTGGTGGTTAATATTTTGGTCGATTTGTTGTATGCCTGGATAGATCCAAGGGTTAAACTTGCCTAATATGTTTGCAGAACTTTTAAATTATACCACTAAAGCCGATGCCATCGTTATCGCGGCGTTGCACAAGACAGATTTGCCCGAAGCCGATAGGCTGTTTAGTCATGTGCTCACTGCGCAGCATATTTGGGCCAAACGGATTTTGGGCCAACAACCCGAGAAAGGGGTGTGGGAAGAGCAACCCAAAACTGCTTTTGAAGCGCTAAGCGCCGAAAATGCCAAACTGTTTGATACGATTTTGTCGACAAGGCAATTAGACGAGCTAATCCACTATGCAAATGCCCATGGAGAATTTGAGAACAACCTGCAGGATATCCTGTTTCATGTGGTGAACCATTCTACCTATCATCGGGCGCAAATTGCAACGATGCTCAAAAAAGCTGGACAAACACCGCCAGCAACCGATTTTGTAATCTTAAAAAGAACAAACCAATTATGATAATTTTTTTGGTAGGCTTTATGGGCTGCGGCAAAAGTACCAAGGCCAAGCAATTGGCACATCGGCTCGATTGTCCGGTAATAGATTTGGATGCCGTTATGGTAGAGCGCGAGGGACAAAGCATTGCCGATTATTTTGCAACGCATGGCGAAGCCGCTTTTCGCGAGCTCGAGAGCCAAACGCTAAAAACCTATGCCTATCCCGAAACCTGCATTGTAGCTACGGGTGGCGGCCTACCTTGTTTTTTCGACAACATAGATTGGATGAATGCGCATGGCATTACCGTTTACCTGCAAATGACCCCGCCACAGCTGGTTTCACGTTTGCATAACCGTGAGAAAAGGCCCTTGCTTAAAGGCATGGACGATGAACAACTGCTCGAATTTATCATCAAGAAACTGGACGAAAGAAATCCCTTTTATAACCAAGCCAAAGTAATCGTCAATTCTTTCGATTTGGATGCAGAAAGATTAGAGGAAGCAATCCGTTTGCAGAATCTTTAGCATTTCGGAGAAGGATTATTGTATGGCTAAATTGTTAAATTGCTGTACTATTAAAAATTGCTTTATTGTTAAATTGCTGTGTTGCGCTCATGCGCAGAGGCACCCATTAGTTGCCTAAATCCTCAAACTGTTCGTCTATATACTTGATTTTTGTTTTGCCATGCGGCGTGGGATCGCCGTAATCGTTAATATTCACGAAAACGATCTTGTCTATGGTCAGGATGCTTTTACGGGTGATTTTGTTCCGCACCTCACAGCACATGGTAATTGAGGTGGTGCCAAAAGCAGTAGCCGTAATGCCCAATTCGATGATATCGCCTTGTTTGGCCGAACTTACAAAATTGATTTCAGACATGTATTTGGTCACCACTTTGGGGTTCTCCAATTGAACGATGGCATAAATGGCGGCTTCTTCATCAATCCACCTGAGCAGGCTGCCACCAAATAGCGATCCATTCGGATTAAGGTCTTCGGGCTTTACCCATTTGCGCGTGTGAAAATTCATAAACTATCGGCTTTTCACGAAGATAACAAAATTGGCGCAGGCCAGTTTCAGTGGGATGTAAAGAAAAAGGGAGCTTGTTAAACTCCCTTTCTTATTTTGTTGCAGAACTATTTAAGTTCGCTGATATAGGCTTGCGTTTGCTTTTCTACTTCCAGCGTCGCTACCTTGATAGCCGAACCTACTTTGGTAGTTTGTGGCTTAACGGCCATGTTGCCAATGGTGGCAAGGGCATCGGTATACCATTTGCCCCAAACTTGTAGGATATGTTGCTCATCGGCAGCGGCCTTGCCCTCGGCAATGGCTTTTTTGCTCAGCTCAAACTCGGTTTGAAGACGAACCAAGGCATCGGCTTTAACTTGGGCTACGGTTTGCGTAGCTGTATTTTCATTGGCGGTAACCAAAGTAAAGCCGGCAGTTAGCGCACTTACACCTACGTTTTTCATGGTCGTAGCCGAAACTTTATCAATCCTGTCGTTGTCGGTATGGTAAAATACATCGGTAAAATGCCACATCAACAAGCCAGGGATTTTGTTTTGCAAAAATGGCGTATGGTCGCTGCCACCTTCAAAAGGATTGTAATTAACCGTCCATTTGGCAAATTTGCCTTGGGCTTTGCAAATGTCGAAGATAAAATCGTTGTAGTAATGCGGGAAAAGATCCTTTTCTTTCACATCGCCAGCGCCCCATTCGGTATGTTTGTCGTTGCCACGAGTCCAGATAGCCGATGGATCAGGCATTTTTTCGATCAGGAAAGAGCCTCCGGTTTTTTGGGTGTCTTCGCCCACCATGTCTAAGCTCATGCCCCACATAATGCCCTTGGCACGCTCTTTATCGTCGGTAATGTACCTGCCGGTCGATACAATTTCATCTCCCCATAAAAAGGTAAGCGTACGTTGCGGTTTCATTTTGCCCGATTTAACCAAAGTAGCCGTTAGACGGGCCATTTCGGCTAAGGTACCCACGCCACTGGCATTGTCGTTGGCGCCCGGTTCTTGCACGTGCGCGCTGTACACAAAGCGTTCGTTAGGATTTACGTTGCCTTTTACATTGGCTACCAAAGTCAGTTCTTCGGCTTGGTAAATCTTGGTTTGGATATTTACTTTCAGTTCTACTTTTCCTTTAAGGCAGGCTGCTTTCAGTTTTTCTTTTACGCTATACGACAACAATAACGACCAAACGCTAGAGTTGGCCGGCATGTTGCCAAACTGAATAGAAGTTTGGTGTTTTTCTGGTTGAGTGTATTTAGGCATCGAATAGCCCATTACGCCAATGGCGCCAGCTTTGGTAGCTACAGCCAGCAATCGGCCAGCTGAGGCATCGGCAAATACGATTTTGCCTTTCAGGTCTTTGCCTTCCAAATCCTGTGCGGTGCCTTTGCCTACAAAAACAACTTCAGCCGTAACGCCATCTGCCGGAGTGGACGGACAGTTGATCGGTATCATGTTGCGGTTGGTTTTAAAGGCAATGAGGGCTTGCGTTTCGCCAACGATGGTTACACTGGCATCAACCGGCTCCCAGGTATTGCGTTTCATGGGGCGTTTTTCTATGCGATAGGTAAGGGGTGCTTCAAATTCGTCGGCTTTCTGTTCTATAAAGCCTGCTTTTTTCAGGATATCTTCTACATAATGTATGCTGGCATTGAAGCCCGTATTGCCCGGTACGCGAAAATATTGCTCTACAAATGCGGTAGTGGCATAGGCGTTTTTTTCGTTAAAACCAGAACGCGTGAGCTTGAAGTAATCGTCGGTTTGGGTTTGTGCAAAGCCGGTCGAAATTTTGAACAGCAAGGCAAGGAGTAGGAATTTCTTCATGGTTGTTTCTTAAAACGGAAAGGTAGCAAGTTTATCGCTAACCTACGCTATGGCCAACGTAAAATATAGATGATAAACAACCATGGGCAAAGCAATAACTTTCCATGCCGGACATAGATTTTTGTAGATGAAGAATTAAGGACTAAACCCGCTTGTACTTGATTTGATAGTCGACCGAAAAAGGGCCAGAGCCCACTACCCAAAATAGTACCAATAAGCAAAGCACGATAAGCGATAGCCAAAGTTCTGAATTGAGGGCCGAGAAACCGTTCGAAATGTTGACGAACAATACCGCACAAATGAGAATTGGAATCTGAATAACCACGGCAAAACGCGTAACCAAGCCAATGGTAATCAAAATCCCACCCACCAAATGCGCAAAAGCCACCACGTGTATGGCAATGCTCGACATCATTTCGGAAAATCCGAATACGCTGTTCTTAAATAAAAGTTCCTGCTGATGGCCCGTGTCGCTGATTAGCGCGATGCCTTTGCTAAAGATGATGAGGCCTAATACAATGCGGACTACATCTAGCCATTTGGCGCGATGCGAATCGCCCCAGTGCTCAACTTTTTGGATAACGTTCATAATAAACCTCCTTTTAAAGCTTATATTAAGTTACGAAAAATATTGAGTTAAACAAATGCCTAGTGGTATTTGATTTAAAATGTTGAAAAATAAACGATTAGCTGTTTAATAAAAAAGCCGCAGACCAAATCAGTCTACGGCTTTTTTTATCGTTTGCCTGCTCTTTTTTCGAGCTCTTCAATCGGCATGTTCATCATCCGGCCAACCGGCGTTTTGCCTCTGTAGGTAATTACTTTCAGCACCTTGGCATCAACCGGTGGTACCAAAGGTCCGTTATATTTTGGATAGAAACGGTCTGGAAACGAATTGTCGAAACTGTAGTACATGTCAAGCCCGTCAACCTCGGTACTCAAGGTAATCAGCAAATTGCGGTCGGCGGTTCTCCTTACGGCAAATATCGGATCGTAAACGCTAGGCGCATATTTGGTTTCGGCTACATCCAAACGTTTAAAATGCTGTTCGGTGCGGGCAAAGAAATTGGCCCAGTTCTTTTTCTCTTTTGGCGACCATACCGATTCGGCAATGGCAAAGCCACGAGGCCAGGTCATGTATTCGGCCTGACGGATGTTATATACCTGCTCGGTCCACAGATTGGCTTGTCCGCCTTTGATAAATGCCGGATTTACGCCATCGGGTACAGGATCAAACTCATACGATTTGCTCAAGCGCAACGAAGCATACACACGAGGTTCAGTAATGGCATCGGCCTGCATATAATCGATATAGGCATATTGCGTAGGGCTCATCACCACTTCATGGCCAGCTTTGGCCGCGTCGGTTCCGTATTTCATGTTGCGCCAGCTCATTACCGCTGCGCTTTGCGATACGCCACCTTCTAAAACTTCGTCCCAAGCCATGAATTTTTTGCCTTTCGATTGTACGATTTTTTCTACCCTGCGCTCAAAGTAGCCCTGTACTTCTGGAATTGTTTTCAAACCTTCCCGCTTCATCAGCTCTTTAACTTGGTCGTTCTTTTCCCAGAAATTATGAGAAGCTTCATCGCCACCCATGTGGATATAATCAAAAGGAAAAAGCTGTGCAATCTGCGAAATTACGGTATCTAAGAAAACATAAACCTTTTCGTTGGCCGGACAAAGCGTGTTGTCGACCAAGGCAATAGGTGGGGCGCCACGGCTCCAATCCATAATTTTCTCGCCGCTGCGTACCTTGTAGTTAACGGCATCTGGCGTGCACGAAAGATCGGGGTAAGAGGCGATAGCCGCCAAGCTGTGTCCCGGCACATCAATTTCGGGTAAGATATTTACAAAGCGGTCTTTGGCATAAGCTACGAGCTCTCTAATGTCGTCTTGGGTGTAAAAACCACCATAGTTGCGGGGCTCATCGGGTGTTGGCGGAATAAAATCGCCAAAACTACCAACGCGTTTTACGTTCCAGGCACCCACCTCGGTCAATTTCGGCAAGCCTTTGATTTCGATCCTCCAGCCTTCGTCATCGGTAAGGTGCAGGTGCAAAATGTTGTATTTATAGCGCACCATGGCATCGATGTATTGCTTTACTTCTTGTTTGGTAAAGAAATGGCGGGCAACGTCGAACATCAGCCCTCTCCAGCCCAAACGCGGGTAATCGGTAATTTCGGCGCAAGGCATGGTCCATTTTACGCCTTTTACTTCTTCTTTGCTTTCAATTTCCTTTGGCAACAGCTGTAGCAAAGTCTGTACGCCATAAAACAGGCCTGCAGGTTTGTTGGCCCTAATGGTTACCTGTTTTTGGCCCACGGTTAAGCGGTAGCCTTCAATGCCTATGGTGGCATCGTTGGTTTCGTTGATGATCAGTTTAATGGTGGCTGCGGCCGATGGCGTGCTGATTGTGCTTACATAATAGCCGGTTGGCGTCGACAAACGTTCCTGCAAAAAAGCGAGGGTCTGTTTCAGCTCTGGCGATTTATGGGCCTGGATTACAATATTTGCAGGTAACACAAAATGTCCAGCTTGTTTAATGATGCTTACCGGCTCCGGAATAATGGCGATTTCGCTATTGGCAATGCTTTCGCTTTCGCCAAGTGCCTCTGTGTCGGTACCGGCTAATGTCGGACCGCTACTTTCGGCGGTTTGTGCAAAAACATGAAGATTAAAGAGCAGGAACAGAATAAAAGATAAGCTTCGTTTCATTGAACTGATTAAAATTGGATAGAATGAAACCGCAATTTATTAATTTTTAGGGGAATTAGCAGTGTCGTTTTTGCGAAAAAGATAAGCCAAGGGCAAACCGATGCAAAGTGCTAAGATCAAACAGTTGACCAATCCGGCCGACCACGAGAAAGGAATTTGTGGCGCCCTCGTGCTGGGCACGATAATCAGGTTCATCAGCAACCAAATAAAAACCCCGTACAAAATGGTAATCAGCCATACGCTTTTAAACCATTGCCATAGTTTGGGGTAGAGTAGGGCAAACAAAGCTGTAAATGAGAATGCAATGAGGTAATGAAACAAAAGTCCTGCTGCTGCCATCAAAGTGCCACCGCTCATGGCCTCTTTGCCAAATACCGCGCTGGCGATGTACTTGAGCACGATGCTTACATTTTTTCCGGTCTTAGCATAAAAATTGATAAATGCGGCCAAAATATCCAAGGTGCCTACCAAAAGGCCAGCCTTGAAAATGAGCGATAGGTTTTTGTTCATAGCGGTTGTTCTTCGGGTTTAAGCAGCAATGGCAATCACCTAAATCTACCTAAAAACATTCACAATGAAAAGATGTAGCCTATTCGTTGCTTGCTTGTAGCGCTTGGTAAGGTTTATGGTCTAAAATAGCGCTTATGGCTTCGGCGATGTCGTAAAGATTGCCTTGCTTTTGGTTGGTCAATAGGATGATTGTCCGGCCTTTTTCAGTGTCTGTTATTGCTAGAGCCTGGTAGTTCATACCGGTTCCATCATGGATATGGGTAATTACACGATTGCCTTTCATGGTGCCACTACCCAAGCCCGCTTGTTTATCTTCTCCAAATGGCGTAATAATTTCGCGTGTTGAAGCGGGATTAATGAGGGTAAAATTGTTGATGGCCTGCATCCAGCTATAAAAATCGTCGAGATTTAAACAGGTCCAGCCAGAAATAGGTACCTCCAAGCCATCTTGCTTAAAGCTTTTGTTGAATGAACGGGCCATAAGAGGAGCCTTGTCGCTTGGGTCGACAATGCCGTTTTTAATGCCCGCTTTTTTTAATATTTTTTGCATCACAAAATCATCGAAGTTCAAGCCCGATACTTTCTCAATGATGCGCCTGCGCATAAAAGTATTGTTGTTGTTATAGGCATAAGTGCTGCCCGGTTCAAAATCGAGTTGTTGCAAGGCTTGCAGGCCTTTCCAGTTGTCGGCATCGCTATGCACCGTACTCCACTTAATATCAGGCAGGCCGCTGGTATACTGCAAGAGGTTTTTGACGCTTATTTTTTGTGCCCACTGGGGGAGCGACGGAAAGAACTTCGAGATTTTATCGTTCAGGTTTAATTTGCCCTGTTCTTGAAGCATCATGAGGCCTACGGCATCAAATTCCTTGGCTATGGAGCCGATATGAAAACGATAGGCGGTAGTCAATTGCTGCTGTTTTGAGGCATCCGCATTGCCAATTGCCTTTTTCAAAACCATTTTGTGGTGGTCTGCAACAAGTACGTTGCCGTTAAAAAGCCCATCTTGGTGCGCCTTGTTCAGGTAAGCTTCAATTTGCGCCGACTTGGTTTTTTGGGCAGCTGCCTGAAAGACAGTCAATAGGGCAAAGAGCACTGTGGCACTATGTTGAAGGAAATTACGCATGGCAAGGGGATTTCTGTTTAAGACGGCATATCGACCCAATAGTTACAGGCTTACAGTTGCGCGGGCTTGCGTACGGCATAGATCAATTCGTCGTAAACCGTTCCGTTTTTGTAAAAGGTGCCCGCCAGCTCTGCTTCCAACTTGAAGCCTGCTTTTTCCAGCACGCGTTGCGATTTGATGTTGGTGTCGAAGGTACGTGCAAATATGCGGTTCACCTCAAAAGTCCTGAAGCCATAGTTCAGCATCAGTTTCACGGCTTCTGGAACAATGCCCTGGCCCCAATACGCTTCGGCAAGCCAATAGCCCATTTCGGCATTTTTGCAATAGAAATCCTGTTGTGGATGTACGCCGATAGAACCTGCCGCCTCTCCGTTTACCAAAATGGCAAAAATTTCTTGTGGCGTAGCCGACAAAGCCAGGTTGATAAAAGCAATGCCATCGTCTTGGGTATAAGGGAAAGGAAATTTATTGCTCAGGTTTTTGGCAATATTGTAGTTGTTGGCATGTTTAACCAAACTGCGCAAGTCGCTCAGTTGAAATGGTCGAAGTTCGAACTGCATATCAAGACGTTGTTTTGAAAATGGAAGATAGCAAATTGTTCATTAGTTCAATGGTTCATTTGTCATTAGTTCAAGGCAAATTGCGAACAGCCAACTGCTTCCAATCTGGACTATTTGACTTGAGCTAGTGCCATGAAACTGTTGAAGCCAACAAACTATAGACTAGACTATCGACTAAAGACTATGGACTATCGACTATAAACTGTTGACTACTTCAGCGCATCGAGCACCTTAAACAGTTTTTTGCTGATACCCGAGCCATTATAATTGTTAATGTTGATTACCGCAATGTATTTGTTGCCATTTTTATCGGTGTAGTAGCCCGCATAGGCCGATACATCGTTAATGGTGCCACTTTTGATCTTCATGCCGTTGTATTCGGGCAGCGAATTGTAGTAGGCTGGAAACCAATCTTCCTTTTGTGTCTGAAACAAGATGCTGGCCATGGCTGCGGTAGTTACCCTGGTGCCCGGCGAGAGGCCGCTGCCGTCTAAAATATTCAAGGCATTCTTATCGATGCCTTTGGCCGCCCAGAAATTAATAACCGAAGTTGCGCCATTTTTGGTGCTTGGTGTTTTTCCCAGCTTCCAGGCAATGGTTTTTAGGAGTTGCTCGCCGTACAGATTAATACTCTTTTTATTGAACCAGTATACGATTTCGCTCAGATCGGGCGAGCTAGTGGTGGCAAGCTTTTGAGCAATAGGTGCGATACTTTTATTTGCTAGCCCTAGTCTGCGTGCCGTGGTGGCCTCTTTGGTACTTTGGATATTAAGCCTTAGCAAAGTGTCCTGCAAGCGATAGGCGGCCTCAAAAGCAGGGTCGGGCAGGGCCAAAGCAATGCCGGCCTTGCTAATCCCCATACCCCAAGTGCCTCTTAAATAAGCGGTGTAGCTGTAGGGAGGCAAAAAGGCATAGGCATTATCGCCAGAACCATTTGCACCTGTTTTTAATTCGTTTACGATGTTGATGTAAGGCATGGCAGGTACGGTTTCGAGCACCTTTACATCGCTGCCTACAGCTGTGCCAGGCTTTAAATGCACATCGAACTGGTTTTCGCGCCAAGCCAGTGCCGAAGTGCCCGCCCCGTAATAATTGCCCATATCTTGCCAAATCCAGCCTTCAGGCATCGATTGGGTGCCAAATAAGCTGTCATCTCCAATTACCGAACCTTCTATTTTTTTAATGCCCGCATTCCGTATGGCCTTCACCCATTGGGTTAAAACCACATTTTCCTTGCTCTGTTCATAGCGCCCAGAGCCTAATGTAGGATCGCCGTTGCCTATAATCACCAAATCGCCTTGCAACGTGCCATCGGCAGTAATCTTACCCGTGTAAGCCAAGGTGGTTTGGTACCTGAAATCTTTGCCCAAAACGCTAAAGGCCGTTGCCGAAGTAATGGTTTTTAGCGTAGAAGCCGTGGCCAGCCCGATGTTTTCGTTCTTGGCAAAAATGACCTTGCCCGTTTGGGCATCCAGCACGCAAAGCGAAGTGATGGCATATTTGGCTTGGTCGTCGTTAACCAAATTGGCATAAGCCTGTTCCAGTTTGGTAGCGGTATTTTGAGCGAAAGCGTTTAAGGAGAAAAGTAAAAATAATAAAGCGGCTTTGTATATTTTCATGGGGTTAAATTAAAAAGTAAGTGTAGCTTTTTCTGTTAATCACAATGGTTTGGTTAACGTTATAGTTTGCGGTAAAAGTGGTCGGAAATTTAACTTTTTTGTTGTCATTCCATTTAATTTCGATGGCATTTGTTTCTCCATCTATTTCTTCGATCAGGTCTATTTCCTGTTGCTGAAAACTCCTCCAGAAATAATATTTGGCAAACTTCCGATGGTTGTTGCTGGCTTTGATGTATTCGGCAATGATATAGTTTTCGAAAAGCTGGCCGCTGTCTTGTCTTAAGCCCAACGGACTAAAATTCTGTATAATGGCATTTCGAACACCTAAATCATAGAAATAGATTTTTTTGCTTTTTTTTATTTCATTCCTCAGGTTGCCATTGTAGGAATTTAGTTTAAACACCACAAAACACTGTTCTAGCAAATCGATATACCTTTCCACGGTTTGTTTGTCGGCCTCAATAAGCTGTCCGAGCTCGTGATAAGAAACCTCATTGCCGATTTGCAAGGCCAAGGCCTGGATCAGTTTTTCAAGCTGCAAGGGTTTCCTGATGTTAGCCAATGAAAGAATATCTTTAAATAGGTAGCTATTGGTCAAATTAAAGAGCAGTTCTTTTTCTTCTCCCGGATAATTGATGGCATCGGGATAGCTGCCATAAATCAATCTTTTTTCTAAAGCCTGTTCTTCGGTTAAAATATTGGTTTGATTAGCCAGTTCTTCAACGGAAAATGGAAACAGATGGTATTCAAATTTTCGCCCTGTTAACGGTTCTTTTATTCCCGAGGCCAGATCTAATGTCGATGAACCCGTAACCAAGAGCTGTATGTCGCTAAAATTGTCGACAATGAGTTTTAATGTCAGCCCAATATTTCGTACCCTTTGTGCTTCATCAATCAGTATGATTTTGTTTTTCCCGATAATAGATTTGAGGCGCTCGGTGCTGATATCCTGCAAGTTGTTGCGAACACTCGCTTCATCGCAGTTTAAAAACGTAAATGGCAAGCCCGTGTTCTTTGCCAAACGTTTCAACAGGGTAGTCTTGCCCACTTGCCTTGCTCCAGTAAGGATAATGGCCTTTCCCTTGAAAAACTTGGATTCTATAATCGGCTCTAAAATTCTGCTAACCATCACATAAATATATAAAATTTAGATTGTAATCTAAAAATTATATATAAAATTTAGATTATAACCACTAAATTATATGTAATTTTTAGATTAGGATTTGGTGGCAAACAAAAAAAGTGATGCCTAAACATCACTTTCTCTATGGAAACTTAAAAAATTAGATCAGTTCTTTTTTCACCAGATACTCGGCAATTTGTACCGCATTGGTGGCGGCGCCTTTGCGCAGGTTATCGGCAACGATCCACATGTTTAAGGTATTTGGCATCGATTCGTCTCTGCGGATACGGCCTACAAATACCTCGTCTTTTTCATGTGCATCTTTAGGCATCGGGTATTTGAGGTTGGCAATATCGTCAACCACTACAATGCCTTCGGTTTTTTCTAGCAAGGCCACCACCTCGGCTAGGTCAAATTCGTTTTCGAATTCGATGTTTACCGATTCAGAGTGTCCGCCCATTACCGGAATGCGCACGGTAGTAGCGGTTAAGCGGATGCTATCGTCGCCCATAATTTTACGGGTTTCGTTAATCATCTTCATTTCCTCTTTGGTATAGCCGTTTTCGGTGAATACGTCGATTTGCGGAATAACGTTCAAGTCGATCGGGTAGGCATAAGCCATTGGGCCATCGTGAATGCCTTTTCGCTCGTTCATCATCTGGTCAACCGCCTTTACGCCCGTACCTGTAACCGATTGGTAGGTTGATACCACCACTCTTTTGATTTTGTACTTGTCGTGCAATGGTTTTAGGGCCACCACCATTTGGATGGTAGAACAGTTAGGGTTGGCAATGATTTTATCGTCGATAGAAAGTACGTTTGCATTTACCTCCGGAACCACCAGTCTGATAGCCGGATCCATACGCCATGCCGACGAATTGTCGATTACCGTGGTGCCGGCTTCCTTAAAACGTGGCGCGTGCTCTAGCGAAGTGCTTCCGCCAGCCGAGAACAAAGCGATATCTGGGCGCATGCCAATTGCAGTATCCATGCTAACGATTGGATACTGCTTACCCTTAAACGTAATTAACTTACCAACGCTCTTTTCAGAAGCTACTGGAATTAATTCGGTTAACGGGAAGTTTCTTTCCTCCAATACTTTTAACATTACAGTGCCCACTAATCCTGTGGCACCTACTACTGCAACTTTCATTTTTTTAATTTGTTTTTAATGGCGATGAAGCAATCATGATTGGGTTAATCGATCCCTGCAGGAGCCGATAAAACCATGATGATTTCATCTTTTTTTTAATTATATTTAATTGATTTCTAATATCTACCAAATATGAGAAAAACTTTGCTCTTTTTTATGATGCTGAGTGCTAAACTTGCATTCGGCCAGGTTTTCGATGACTTCTCCGACGGAAACTTCACCTCAAATCCAGCATGGACTGGTCAAACCAATGCCTTTAGGGTAAATAGTTCAAATCAGTTGCAGACGTCGCTAAGCGCTGTTGCACAAACGGTTATGTTGGCTGTCCCCAGTGCGCTGGCTACCAATGCCAAGTGGGAATTCTTTGTGCAGTTGAATTTTGATCCTTCTACGGCCAATCAGGCCAGAATTTATTTGGTGGCCGACCAGCAGGACTTAAATGGCCCATTAAATGGCTATTTTATACAAATTGGCGAAAACGGTAGTGCCGATAGTTATGATTTGTATCGGCAGGCGGGTACAACGGTAACCAAAATCATTGATGGGCCAGCCAAATCGCGGGCCGATGTAAACAAGCTTTTGGCCAGGGTAAAAGTAACTCGTACCGATGAGGGGCTGTGGGAGCTGTATACCGATATTAGCGGAGGAACAAACTATAATTTGGAAGGCAGTGCTACCGATAAAGTTTTCCTGTATGGCGATTGGTTTGGCGTTTCATGCCGATACACAGCTACGCGGTCGGAGGGTTTTATTTTTGATGATTTTAAGGTGGACGAACTGGTGCCCGATGTGAGCCCGCCAACCTTGCTCAGTGCCAAAGCTTTAGATGATAAAACCATTGAAGCGGTTTTTTCGGAGCGCTTAATGATCGGTTCGGCCTTGGCTACCGGCAATTATGCCATTACTAATTTGGGTAGTCCGGCCTTGGTTAAAGCTACGGCTTTGCCCAATGTTTACCAGCTGGTTTATGCTTCGGCTTTGCCAACAGGCAACTATACCTTGACGGTAAACGGCGTAAAAGATTTAAAAGGCAATACAATTGCAAGAGCTAACCAAGCCAGCTTTATTTATGTACAGCCTTACGAATTTCAAAAGGGCGATATCCTGATTAGCGAAATTTTGGTCAACCCGAAAAAAGATGGGGTCGATTTTATCGAAATCTACAATGCAACCAACCAACTGCTGGATTTAAAAAATCTGCAACTAGCCAATGCCGATGCAAACGGTAATCCGGCAAATGTTAGAAATGTAAGCAATGTTTCCTTGCTGATGCCTGCCAAAACATATTGGGTGCTAACTACTAATCCTGATGTTGTTAAGGCACAATACCAAGCCAACTTTCCTGCTCAATTTGTAAAAATGGCAAGTTTGCCTGCGTTTAATAATGATAAAGGTACGGTGATACTGTTAAGTTCGTTAAAGATGATTGATAAGCTGGTATACCATGAAGATATGCACCTGGCCTTATTGCGCAACGCAGATGGGGTTTCGCTGGAGCGGGTTTCGTTTGCCAAGCCTACCGACGAAGCAGGCAATTTTAAATCGGCAGCAGCTAGCGTTGGTTTTGCCACGCCAACCTATCGCAATTCGCAGGAGGATGACAAGCAAATACTTGCCAATAGTGTAAGCCTAGGCAGCAAAACATTTTCGCCCGATGGCGATGGTTTTGAAGATCAGTTACAAATCGATTATCGCTTTGTAAACAACGGACAATTGGCTAACGTAAATATTTATTCAGACAAAGGTATTTTGGTTCGTAAGCTGCAAAGAAACACCAGTATTGCCACTTCGGGGAACTTTATTTGGGATGGCACAAACGACAATGGGCAGCGCAGCAAGGTAGGCATTTATGTGGTGCAATTTGATACCTTTGCACTAAACGGTAAGCGCGAAAGCTTTAGGCGGGCCTGTGTTTTGGCCACCAAGCTCAATTAATTGGGTAGCTTTTTGGGGCAAAAACCGTAATACATTGGTCAAATTGACGTTATTTTAAACAATAGCGCTGATCTGTTGTTGTTTTTTAAAACAGTTGTTATGAAATACGGAAAATTAATTTCAAGGCTTTTTGCCGAAAAATCAAATCATAATGCCCAAGTGGCGGTTGCCTTAATTGCGGGTTTGGCTGCGGGCGCAGTACTTGGTATCTTGTTTGCCCCAGCCAGTGGCGAAGAAGCGCGTAAGCGGATTGCCGATGGAGCCAAAAACCTGGGCAACGGCGTGCGCGACGGTTACGATAACCTTAAGCGCCGTATTGTTGGCGAGGAACATGAGGAACTGGCCGCAGAAACGGCGGTGCCTCATTTGGTAGGTGAGCCGAGTTTGAAAAAACGCAGGTCGGCCATTAAGGACTTGGTTACAGAGGCACAGCAAAACGAAGAACACTCTTAGGCTTTACCTAAAAATCAAAAGCCCGGCTTATGCTTAAAATAATTAAGTAGGCCGGGCTTTTGTATGTTTAATAAGCTCTATGTGGCTACAATAGATTAGCTTTCAGGTATTCGCAGCTGGTTTTTATAGAAGCCAGTTCGTTGGGCTGATAATTGGTTTCGTGCTCTACAAAGAAATGTTTAGCACCTGCTTGTTTGGCTTGAGCAAAAATAGCCTTAAAATCGATGGCACCTTTGCCCACTTCGGTATTTAAGCCATGGTTGGCTTTATCCATGTCTTTTACATGCCACATGGCAAAGCGTTTAGGGTGTGCTGCAAACAGCTTTAAGGGATCATTGCCTGATCTGACTACCCAATATAGGTCCATTTCAAAATCGACTAGTTTTTTGTCGGTTTCTTTCAGCATCACTTCATAACCGGTGGTATCGCCAAATTTCTTGAATTCGAAATCGTGGTTGTGGTAAGCCAGTTTCAATCCAGAGGCTTTGCACAAAGTGCCAGCCTCGTTCAATCGAGCGGCTACTCTTTTAAATCCGTCTAAATCTTTTCGCAGGTGGTCGCCAAGGTAAGGAATAGTTATATATTCCGAGCCCAATATGTTGGCGGCTTCTATGTAGGTTTTGAGCACATCGCTGTTTCCGGTGCCGATATAGCCATCCATGTCGTAATGGCCACTTGGAGCCTTCAGGCCATGTTGTTTTAGCAAATCGCCAAAAGCCTTGGCGTCGAGCCCCCAAAATTTATCTCTTTTCGAGTAGCCATAGGTTTCTACTTCGCCATAGCCTGCTTCGGCCACAGCCTTGATAACGCCTTTAACATCTTTTGGCAATAAATCTCTGAGCGAGTAAAGCTGCAGTCCGGCCACTTTTTTAGGCTTGGCAAAAGCCAAAGCAGGCAATGAAGGTAATAAGGCAGCGCCTGCTATGAACAGGCCAGTTTGTTTAATAAAGGATCTTCTAGAATTCATATATACGGGATGGATCAAGTTTAACTTTGAGCTTCGGTTACATCTTTGTTTTTATCTCTAAATAGCAGAACAAACAACAGAAATACAACAAAAGCAATACCTGCCGGGATAATCCAAATATCATACCAATGGTGGCCTCCAGTGGCAATTACGTATTTGTTTACGATAATGCCCGAAATAAACGAGCCGGCTAGCATGCCTACGCCATAGGTGGCCAAGGTAATAAACCCCTGGGCGGCGCTTTTGAATTTTTCGCCAGCTAACTTGTCGGTATAAATCTGTCCGGTAACGAAAAAGAAGTCGTAGCAGATGCCATGCAATACAATACCTGCAATAAGCATCCAGTAATTCGCATCGGCATTGCCAAAGGCGAAAAACAGGTAACGGGCTACCCAGGCAATCATGCCGATGGCCAACATTTTTTTAACGCCCAACCTTACAAAGAACAAAGGCATCAAAATCATAAATACGGTTTCCGATACCTGCCCCAGCGATTGTACGCCTGCGGCCGATTTCATGCCCACTTCGTTTAAGAAAGGATTGGTAAAGTTGTAATAAAAGGCAAGGGGAATACAGATGGCTACCGATGCCAAGAAAAACAGCAGGTACGATCTGTTGGCTAATAGGCCGATAGCGTCCAATCCGATGATTTCGCCAAAGGTAGTTTTTTCGTTCTTTTTGGCCGGAGGGGTATTGGGCAGTATGAAACTGAACAAGCCCAAGATAATCGATGCTACCGAAGCCATTTTGAAAGTGAGGATCAAGTTGCCTTTTTGTTCCCAATTAAGCCAGCCGATAACCAAGCCGGCAATGATCCAGCCAATGGTTCCGAAAACGCGGATTGCAGGAAATTCTTTTCCAGGATCGTTCATTTGCTTAAAGGAAATGGAATTAACCAAGGCCAAAGTTGGCATATAGGCAATCATATAGCCCAAAATGAATGGAAAGAAACTATCGAAATTTAAGGAAGTTGCGGCCAGCCATAACAATACGCCACCTGCCAAATGCAACACCCCCAGTACCTTTTGCGCGGCAAAAAACTTGTCGGCAATCAGACCGATAATAAATGGAGCTATAATGGCGCCGAGCGATTGTGTGCTATAGGCAGAGCCGATCTGCACATCGTTAGACATTAGGTTTTTACTGAGGTAAGTGCCCATCGTTACAAACCATGCGCCCCAGATAAAAAATTCCAGGAACATCATGAAAGATAGTTTAAATCTCGTTGTCGTATTCATTTGGTTTAGTTTGGTTAGTTTAGGGTAGGAAGGTAGGAGGTGGAAGGTTTTATTTATCCTTAAACCTTCCACTGTAAGTCTTTCTAGAGTTCTTTAATCATGATATTTCTGTACCGCACTTCGTCGCCATGGTCTTGCAAAGCGATTTTGCCTGTTTTGAAAGTGCCGAAGCCTTCCCATTTGGCAAACTTGCTACCGGCAATCAGCGATTTCCAGTTGTCGTCCCAAAGCGTAGTGTTCACTACGGTAACGCCATTCAGCTTGAAGGTTAGTTTGCCCTTGTTGCTGATGATTTCGGCTTTGTTCCATTCGCCAACCGGTTTTACAGGCTCTGATGAGCTTTTAACCAAGTCGTATAAATCGCCGGCACGGTGCTTGGTGATTTTTCCATCTGGATGTCCGTCATTATCCAATACCTGCATTTCTGGGCCTGTGCTGTAAGTTTGGCCATATTTCGGCAATTCTTCATGTACATAAAAAATAATGCCGCTGTTCGATTTCGGGGCTACTTTCCACTCGAGGCTCAAATGGAAATTTGAATATTCCTTATCGGTTACGATATCGCCGCCATCATTGTTCTTGGCTTTTGGATCGAAGTGTAGCGCGCCGTCTTCGGGTTTCCAGCCTTGGCCAACCGTAGTTTTGCCATAGGTATGCCAACCCGTGGTGGTTTTGCCATCGAATAACCATTTAAAGCCTTTGGGCAATTTGGCGGTTTGTGCAGCTGCGCCGTAGCCCATGGCTAACAACAATGCAGCTGATAATAGGTATTTGTTCATCTGTTAGGATATTTTTGGTGTTAACGTTTTAAAAATTAATTATGCGCCCAAAGTCCAGCCTTTGCGATATTCTCTTTTTACAAATTGGTTTACATCGTCAAAATTGGTCACCTTCATTTGGTTGTTATCCCACAGCAATTTGGTGTACCTGCCTGGGTAGATGGTTTTTCCGTCGGCATTTTTCTTTTGGATATCGGCACCGCGGATAGCCAAATTGGCCATTAACAAAGCTTCCGTTAGCGGACCCGCAATTTCGAACGGTGAACTCAGCTCGTTTTTGCCGTATCCCGCAATAGCGGCTTCTACCCACTGGGCATAGTGGCCGTTGGCCTGATTAGGTACACGTGCAAATTTTTGGGCTACTTTGATATTGGCATTTTTTGATAAAGGCAACAAGCGAGGATTGGCGCTGTAGGTGCTGGCCATCATTTTGCCTTTGGTGCCGATAAATAAGGTTCCATTGCCACCATCGCCGAAGGTTTCGTTGGCCTGTAGTTCTTCTGGTCTTTCTGGCTGAATGCCACCATCCATCCAATGTACAGTTACATCGCCTTTGGTTTTGTTGGTTTTTGGGAATTTCAGGGTAACATGGCTCGACGGCGGGCAGCTTTCTGGGAAATAACCGCGTTGAAATTCGTCTACATAAACAGAACCTACGCTGGCCTGTACTTCGGTGGCGTATTTAAGGTTCAATACACTGAATGGCGCTTCTAAAAGGTGACAGCCCATATCGCCAAGGGCGCCGGTACCGTAATCCCACCAGCCACGCCAGTTAAAAGGCACCAGTTTGTTTACATAATCTTTGTAAGGTGCCGTGCCTAGCCATAAATCCCAATCCAGCTCTTTCGGCACTTCGGCTTTGTTGGTAGACCAGGCAATGCCTTGTGGCCAAACCGGTCTGTCGGTCCAGGCGTAAACGGTATGTACATCGCCAATGAGGCCGGCATCATACCATTCTTTCATTTGGCGTGGTCCATCGTTTGAAGCGCCTTGGTTGCCCATTTGGGTTACTACTTTATATTTTTTAGCGGCCTCGGTTAGAGCGCGGGCTTCATAAATATCGTGGGTAAGGGGTTTTTGCACATACACGTGCTTGCCCAACTGCATGGCCGCCAAGGTTTGGATGGCGTGGTTATGGTCGGGGGTTGATACCGAAACCGCATCGAAGTTTTTGTGCTCTTTCTCGTACATTTCGCGCCAATCGCGGTAGTACTTTGCTTTTGGAAAGTCTTTGACGCTTTTTGCTGCCCGTCGATCGTCAACGTCGCACAGAAAGGCAATATCGGCCTTGCCGCTGGCTGCGAAGGCCGCGATGTCGCTTTGGCCCTTGCCGCCTACGCCCACACCAGCAACCAAAAGTCTGTCGCTAGGGGCCAAAAAGCCTTTGCCACCCAAAACGTGGCGTGGCACAATCATAAAAGCGGCCGTAGCAATTGCTCCAGCCTTAATAAAATTACGTCTACTCTGTGATTCCGCTTCTTGTTTTCCCTTTTCCATTAGTTTAGTTTTTTAAGGTTTGATTATTTCTTGAGCGATAAGATGTATTTTACCATCAGCTGTGCATCGTCGTTGCTGATTTTAGCGTGCGGCGTCATGGGTACTGCACCCCAAGTGCCTTTGCTTCCCTTGATGATTTTTCCAGCCAATGCCGTTACTGTTTCTGGCGTATTTGGGTATTTGGCTGCGATTTCCTGATAGGCTGGTCCGATCAGCTTGTCTTCCTTATGATGGCAACCGATACAATCTGATTTAACGATCAATAATTCGCCTGGATCCATGGCTGGTTTGGCTGCTGCAGGCGCTGGAGTTTCGGTGCTGGCTGTTGATGATTCGTCTGAACCTGAACCGCCACAAGCTCCTAGAAACAGGGCCAGTCCGCTTAAAAATAGAAGTGTTTTTTTCATCGGTGTAATGTGTAATAGAATGATGTTGTTGTTTAAATGCCTAGTATTTTTTGGTTAAAACCAGTATCGCCACCCGAAGCCGCAAAATCGTCGAAGGCCTTGGTCGTTACCGGAATGATATGTTTTTTGATGAATTCGGCTCCTTCGCGGGCACCGGTTTCAGAATCCTTGATGCAACATTCCCACTCCATCACGGCCCAGCCTTTAAAGTCGTATTGGGCCAATTTGCTAAAAATGCGTCTGAAATCGACCTGGCCATCACCTGGCGAACGGTAGCGGCCTGCACGGTTGGCCCAGCTTTGATAGCCTCCAAAAGTGCCTTGTTTACCCGTAGGATTAAACTCGGCATCTTTAACGTGGAATGCCTTGATGCGTTCGTGGTAAAAGTCGATGTACTGGATATAGTCTAACTGCTGTAATACAAAATGCGAGGGATCGTACAACAAACAGGCCCTTGAGTGCTGGTTTACCTTGTCTAAAAACATTTCGTAGGTTTCGCCATCAAAAAGATCTTCGCCCGGATGTATTTCGTAGCAAACGTCTACGCCGCAATTGTCAAATTCGTTGAGGATAGGTAGCCAGCGTTTGGCCAATTCCTTAAAACCGTCGTCTACCAAACCTTCGGGACGTTGCGGCCAAGGATGGAAAGTGTGCCAAAGCAGCGAACCACTAAAGGTAGCATGCGCATTTAGGCCCAGGTTTTGCGAAGCCTTGGCGGCATATTTCATTTGCTGCACAGCCCATTCGGTTCTGGCTTTCGGGTTGTTCCTTACTTCTGGCGCGGCAAAGGCATCAAATAGCTGATCGTAGGCCGGATTTACGGCCACCAGTTGGCCTTGCAAATGCGTAGAGAGTTCGGTAATGGCTAAACCGTATGAAGCCACTTTAGCCTTCAGTTCGTCGGCATAGGTTTTACTTTCGGCAGCCAGTTTTAAATCGATGAAGCGTGCATCGAGTGTAGGAATTTGGATGCCTTTAAAGCCCAAGCCGGCGGCCCATTTGCAAATGCCGTCGAGCGAGTTGAAAGGTGCTTCGTCGCCAATAAATTGGGCTAAAAATATGGCTGGTCCTTGTATCGTTGTCATAGGTTAAATTTTAAAATCGTACCATTTTTGGTCTGATTTGCTCGAGGCCACTACATTTTCGATAAAGGCCATTCCTCTTACGCCGTCGTTGGCATCCGGGAAATCGAGCATGAAAGGACTTGGGGTTTCACCGTCAAGCCTAGCGGCCAAAGCCAGTGCAAAATTCTTATAGATGTTGGCAAAAGCCTCGAGGTAACCTTCGGGGTGGCCCGATGGGGTTCTGGTGTTGAACTTGGCCACATCGCTTACATAGGCATTGCCGGTACGGTAAACCTGCATCGGCTGATCCAGCCATTTCACAATCAGGTTGTTTGGCTCCATCTGGTGCCATTCCATGCCGCCCTTTTCGCCATAGATTTTAATCTTTAGCGCATTTTCTTCGCCAGCGGCGATTTGCGAAGCCATTAAAGTACCGTTTGCACCATTGTTAAACCTCAGCAGCACGTTGCCATCATCGTCGAGGGCGCGACCGCTTACTACAATATGGAGGTCGGCACAAATCTGGGTAATTTGCAGGCCTGAAATATACTCAGCCAGGTGCGCCGCGTGTGTACCTACATCGGCCATGCAACCGCTGATGCCACTTTTAGCTGGATCGGCACGCCAGGCGGCTTGTTTGTTATCGCTGTTGGCGGGTTGGCTTAACCAGCCTTGCGGATATTCTACACATACTTTTCTGATGGTACCCAAATCGCCGTTTTTAATCATCTCTTTGGCTTGTTTTACCATCGGATATCCTGAGTAGGTATGGGTTAGGCAAACAAAAAGTCCGGTTTCGTCGGCTTTCTGCTTCAGGGCTTTGGCTTCGGCCAAGGTTAAGGTAATGGGTTTGTCGATCACAACGTGAAATCCATTTTCGAGTGCCAGCATGGCGGGTTCAAAATGGACGTTGTTGGGGGTAACGATGCTGACGAAATGCATGCGCTCGTTTTCGGGCAGCTGCTTTTCTTGGGCAATCATTTGCTCGTAGCTTTCGTAAACCCTGTTGGCAGGCAACATCAAATCCCTGCCCGATTCTAAGGCTACCTTGGGATCGGAGCTTAATGCCGCACAGCTTAATTCTATCAATCCATCTAATTGGGCCGACATGCGGTGAACTGCGCCAATAAAGGCCTTGCGTCCGCCACCAATCATGCCCATTCGTATCTTGCTTTGCATAGTATTTTGGGGTGTGGGGTTTAAGGCTAAAGGCGTAGGGACTTAACCTTACACCTTCAACCTTTTTACCTGCTACCTTTTATTAAATGTTTCCTTTCTTTAATTCGCTTACTGCATAGTCAGCCGCTCTTGCGGTTAACGCCATAAAGGTTAACGACGGATTTTGACAGGCAATGGAAGGCATACATGAACCATCGGTTACAAATACATTTTTTACTTCGTGCATTTGGTTCCATTTGTTCAGTACCGAAGTTTTAGGGTCTTTGCCCATGCGCGCCGTTCCCATTTCGTGGATGGCCATGCCCGGTACAGAACCATTATCGTAGGTTTTTACATCTTTAATGCCTGCATCTTCCAGCATTTCTGCCGCATCGTTCATCATGTCTTGACGCATTTTGTATTCGTTGTCGCCAAACTCGCAATCGATGGCCAATACGTGCTGGCCCCATTTGTCTTTCTTGGTTTTGTCGATATACACACGGTTTTCGTGGCGCGGCAATGATTCGCCGAAACCGCCCAAGCCCATGCTCCAAATGCCTGGTGTAGAAATCAAGTCTTTGAAATCGCCACCAAAAGCCAGTTCGGCAATTTCCTTGTGCCAGCCCGAACGGCCTGCACCGCCTTGGTAGCCAAAGCCACGGACGTAATCGCGTTTATCGTTGCCTATGTTTCTGTAGCGAGGGATATAGATGCCGTTTGCTCGTTTGCCATAAGTGTATTTATCGTCGAAACCTTCGGCAGTACCTGAGGCGCCACAACGGAAATGGTGATCCATCAAGTTGTGTCCCAATTCGCCGCTGGCATTGCCCAAACCATTTGGATGTTCAGCTGAAGTAGAGTTGAGCAACAAGAAAGTAGTACCCAAGGTAGAACCATTTACGAAAACGATTTTGGCGAAATACTCATGATGTTCCATGGTTTCCGAATCGATTACGCGTACGCCTTTCGCTTTTTGGGTTTCTTTGTCGTAAATGATCTCATTCACCAAAGAGAAAGGGCGAAGGGTTAAATTGCCGGTTGCCACCGCGGCAGGCAGGGTAGAGGACTGGGTACTGAAATAAGCTCCAAACGGACAGCCACGGCTACACAGGTTGCGGTATTGGCAACTGCCACGGCCGCCATGTTCAACGGTAAGGTTTGCCGTACGACCGATAGTCATGATACGGCTCTTGTTGTATTTTTTCTCGATGCGTTCTTTTACCGATTTTTCTACACAGTTCATCTGCATCGGAGGAAGAAAGTGCCCATCAGGAAAATGCGGGTAGTTTTCGGCCTGGCCACTGATACCTGCAAATTTCTCTACATAATCGTACCAAGGGGCAATATCTTTGTAACGGATCGGCCAATCAACGCCGTGTCCGTCTTTGGCATTGTCTTCAAAGTTCAGGTCGCTTAAACGGTAGCTTTGGCGTCCCCACATCAGTGATTTGCCACCTACATGGAAACCACGGTACCAGTCGAAGCGTTTTACCTCGGTGTAAGGGCACTCCAAATCGTTTACCCAAAAGCTTTCGTTATATTCTTGATAAGGATAGTCGCGTTTTTGAACCGGATGCGTCTTTTTCTGCTCCTCGGTTAGTCGGCCGCGGTGTTCAAATTCCCATGGCTTTTTCATGGCCGTGGTGTAATCCTTAATATGTTCAATGTTTCTGCCCCTTTCGAGCATCAATACTTTTAAACCTTTTTCGGTTAGCTCTTTGGCCGCCCAACCTCCGCTAATACCCGAGCCTACAACAATGGCATCGTAAGTATTTTGTGCAGTAGCTTTTGTATTTAAGTTCATCTGTTTGTTGTTTTGTTTTCAGTAGTTTTCAGTTCTTTCAGCTTGGCCATTTTGTATGGGCAATGCCGAATTGGTTCAGAACTTTGGGTAGATTAAGTTTATGCCCAAACCCTTTGACCTGGTTTAAGGTCTACGCAGCCATCATAACGGCCTGGGATTTGTACATATTCGTAGGCTTTGGTTGCTCCAATTTCTGAAGTAAAGAAGCCCAGCATGGTGAGGTCTCTGGCAATGGCAAAGAAGTAAGATTTACCCGGAGGCTTTTCTTTAACAAGCATCGGATTGCCTGGTTTTTCTGTTGCTTTGGCTTGTTCGTCCAGTTTTTTCTGTTTTTCGCCGTCTTCCTTCTGCTCAGCTACTGTTTCGTCGCGAACTTTGGTTACCAATTGTTCACGTTCTTTGACCGATATGGCCAAGAAAGATTTGCCAAACTCTTTTTTCGAACGGGCTTCTAAATCTTCGAGGCCTTTTACAAAAGTTTTTTGCGCTTCGTCAGGATAGCATTCTTTCACCATCATCACAATGAAAGGTCCTACATTGGCGGCTTTGGCGCCCGGCGATTTTGGGGTGGTTGGAATAATGATGTCGGCCAGCTCTGTCACAAGTTTTTCTTGGTCGGCAGTGAACAAGTGCGCACTGTCTTTACCCGGCTCATTGCAGCTGTCGAACAAGGTTGCCAAGGTAGTTGCCGACAAGGCTCCACCAATTAAGAAGGCAACACTTTTTACGGCTTCTCTTCTGTCCATAAGTATTTGGTTAAAGGTTTCTGTGCACTTAAATTACTGATTATATGTTAACTCAACGAATAGCTGACTTTATTTAGAATGATTATAGATTATATATTGTATTAAATACACTTAGGCCCTGTTCTAGAACCCCTATCGGCATTGTAAAAATTAATTTACAAGCAGACCAATCACCTTAAAAAATGAGGACATTGCCCATGTTGCCAAAAGAGGTTTTGCTTTGCTCCAAAGGCTCGTCAACATTTTTGCCACACATAACTTTAAACAGTTGCCAAGGTTTGCGGCAATTTTTTACCTTTGCTACCCATACCTATTTTAAAAATGAACGAAAAAATATTAGTACTAGGTTCTAACGGACAAATCGGAACCGAATTGGTTACCGCCTTGCGCAAGGCGTATGGAAACGACAATGTGGTAGCCTGCGATATCAGAAGGCCGGATTATGAATTGAAAAATGCCGGGCCGTTTGAATTTGTAAACGTTTTGGACAAGGAAATCCTGAAAGAGATTTTCGAAAAATATAGACCGAAACAGGTTTATTTGTTGGCGGCCTTGTTGTCGGCTACAGGCGAGCAAAACCCAAAATTGGCCTGGGACCTGAACATGAACGGCTTACTCAATGTGCTGGACTTGGCTTTGGTGTATAAAACCGCCAAGGTTTATTGGCCAAGCTCTATTGCTGTTTTCGGACCGAATTCGCCAAAAGACCAAACTCCTCAATATTGCACCATGGATCCGAACACGGTTTATGGAATCAGCAAATTGGCGGGCGAGCGCTGGTGCGAGTATTATTATCAAAAATATAACCTGGACGTAAGAAGTATTCGTTATCCTGGATTGATCAGCTGGAAAGCCGCACCTGGTGGTGGTACGACCGATTATGCGGTTCATATTTTCCACGAGGCGTTGAAAAAAGGAAGCTATTCGTCGTTTTTATCGGCCACTACCGAATTGCCGATGATGTACATGGACGATGCCATTCGCGGCACCATCGAATTGATGGATGCACCAGCCGAAAATATCGGCATCAGGTCGAGCTACAATTTGGCAGGCATCAGTTTTACCCCAGAGGTACTGGCTGCGGAAATCCGTAAGCATATCCCTGATTTTAAGCTGTCTTACACTGAAAACGATCCGCGCCAAGCCATTGCCGACAGCTGGCCAAGATCAATAGACGACAGTTATGCACAAAAAGAATGGTTATGGAAGCCGGAATTTGACCTGGCCAAAATGACCAGCGAAATGTTAATCAATTTAAAAAAATAAACAAGGTATAGGGTTGAGGGGTTAAAGGCTCAAGGTTTCCTTTCTCACATCTCCTATCTCCGTACTCAATACTAAAAAAATGGGAAGAGCATTCGAATTTAGAAAAGAAAGAAAATTTAAGCGTTGGGCCAAAATGGCCGTTCAGTTTACGCGTATTGGTAAAGATATCGTAATTGCGGTAAAAGATGGCGGTCCACATCCTGAAACCAACTCGCGTTTGCGCACGGCCATTCAAAATGCCAAGGCAGTAAACATGCCCAAAGATAGGGTAGATGCGGCTATTAAGCGTGCTTCTGATAAATCGATGGCCAACTATGAGGAGATTGTTTACGAAGGTTATGCACCACATGGCGTTGCCGTACTGATAGAAACCGCTACCGATAACACGAACAGAACCGTGGCCAACGTACGCAGTTATTTCAATAAAACCGATGGCTCTTTGGGCAAAACTGGATCTTTGGATTTTGTGTTTAGCCGCAAATCGATTTTCAGGTTTGTGCCTACCGATAGCCTGGATATTGAAGAACTGGAATTCGAATTGATCGATGCTGGTTTGGAAGAGCTTTATGTAGAGGCCGATGAGGAAGGGAACGACATCGTAGTTGCCCAAGGTGCTTTTGAAAGCTTCGGTTCTTTGCAAAAAGCGCTGGAAGAAAAAGGCATCGAATTGAAAAGCTCTAAACTGGAGCGTATTGCGCTTTCGCATCATCCAGTTTCTGAAGAACAGGCGGTTGATGTGATGAAGCTGATTGATAAATTGGAGGAAGACGACGACGTGCAGGCGGTTTACCACAACATGGCCGAGTAGTTGTTAACACCACACCATAACATAAAAAGCCCCGACTGTAAAAGATCGGGGCTTCTGTTTTTAACTGTACCTTATTGCTGGCTCTGAACGGATAAGGAACTGCTATTTATGCTGACTAAAAAGCCAGGGTAATAATTCGGGTTCGGCAAAGGCGCTATCCCAGCTGTTGTGGTTGGCCTTGAGGTAAACGGTAAACTTGGGTTCGTGGTTCAGTTTTTTGAGTTCGCGGTAAACGCTGTAAGAGAACTGTGGCGAAACCACATCGTCCAAGCCACCATGAAAAATCCAGAGCGGTACGTTTTTGTACAGTTTAACATTGGCCACGTTATCGCCACCACAAATGGCAAAGGCTGCGGCAAAGGTGGTAGGTCTGCGCCTCAAAATTTCGAAAGTACCCATGCCTCCCATCGATAGGCCACCTACATAGATTTTGTTTTTGTCGGCAAAAGGTTGTTTAACCATTTTATCGGTAAGCTGCAACAAAAGCGACATTGATTGGGTAGGCTGTCCGCCTTTAACGAAAGTAAAAAAGCGTTTGGTGTTAACGGCTTCAATCTCTACGTTGGCCCAATAGCTTTCTTCGGCGCATTGCGGAAAAATAACCACGGCTTCGAATTTTTTCCTGAAATCATCGGCCAAAAACATCTTGGCGCCATGGGTCAGCTGCTTTTCATTATCGTTGCCGCTTTCGCCACGCCCGTGCAAAAAGAATACAATGGGATATTGCTTTGCCGGGTCAAAATGCTCGGGATATAAAATCCTGTACTTTAAGGTATCTGCACCCTGAACCAGGATTTCTTTTTTGAATTGGGAAAAATCCTGTGCCTGCGCCTGAACAAGGGCAATACCGAAAAACAACAAGGCGATTAGTTTTTTCATCGAAGTTTATTTGACCAATTTGAAATCAGCGGTTTTCACATCTCTTACATTGGGTCCAACAAAGGCCTTAAAATCGCCGGCTTCGGCAACAAATTTAAGCTCGCTGTTGTAAAATTTCAGGATTTCTTCGTCAATATTAAAGCTCACGGTTTTGCTTTCGCCAGGTTGCAGGCTTATTTTTTGAAAACCTTTTAACAGTTTTACCGGTCTGGTGCTGCTGCCTACCATATCGCGGATGTACAGCTGTACCACTTCTTCGCCTGCATATTTGCCGGTATTGCTCACCGTGATGCTCGCGGTTATTTTTTGGCCAGGTTTGAGGGTGTTGCTGTTCAGTTTTAAATCGCCATAGGTAAAAGTGGTGTAGCTTAAGCCAAAGCCGAAAGGATAAAGCGGATCGTTACTGACGTCTAAGTAGTTAGAACGGAATTTTTGGAACCATTTGCCGTCTTCGAGCGGGCGACCAGTGTTTTTATGGGCATAGTACAAGGGCAACTGACCTACGTTTTGCGGAAAGGTTACCGGTAGCTTGCCCGATGGATTTACATGGCCAAACAAGACATCGGCAATGCCGTTTCCAGCCTGAATACCTCCAAACCAAACGTTTAAGATGGCTGGCACGTTCTCGTTTTCCCAGACCAAAGTCATTGGCCTGCCGGCAAATAATACCAAAACAACTGGCTTTCCGGTTTTAACGAGGGCTTGCAGCAACCTTTGCTGTACAGCTGGAATGCCCAAATCGGTACGACTAGAACTTTCGCCACTCATTTCTGAAGATTCGCCCAAAGCGGCTACCACTACGTCGGCTTTTTTGGCATTTTCTACAGCCTCCTTAATCAGTTCTTCTTCGCTACGGTTGTCCCTAGGAATTTCCCTGCCAAACATGGTCGAATGTGCCTGCAAAGTAGCATCGGCGGTGAGGTTGGCTCCTAGGCTATGCAAAATCTTTACGTTGTTGCCGGCTACGTTTTTAATGCCTTCCAGTAGGGAAGGAACAATCTCCATATCTGCGTTTACGCTCCATGTTCCAGGCATGTTGGCTTTGCTGTTGGCCAAAGGACCCACCAAGGCAATGGTGCCCGATTTTTTAAGTGGCAATACCTGGTTCTGGTTTTTGAGCAATACAAAGGTTTTGGTAGCGGTTTCTCTGGCAAACTGGATGTTGGCCGGGGTTAGGATTTCGTTTTTAGCTCTTTCATCGTTGCAGTATTTAAACGGATCGTCGAACAGGCCCAGTTTGTATTTGGCTTCTAAAATCAAGCGACAAGCCCTGTCAATTTCGGCTTGTGTTACTTTTCCATCCTGCAGCGATTTTTTAAGCGTGGTTAAAAAGCCTTCGCTCACCATGTCCATATCGTTGCCTGCTTTTAAGGATAATGCCGAAACGGTTTTCAAATCGCCCAACCCATGCTCAATTAGTTCGCTTACGCCGGTATAGTCTGATACCACAAAGCCTTTAAAGTCCCATTGCTTGCGCAAAAGATCGGTGAGCAACCATTTGTTGGCAGTGGCCGGTACGCCGTTAATATCGTTGAACGAAACCATGATGCTGCCCGCGCCCGCATCTAAAGCGGCTTTGTAGGGTGGCAGATAGTCGTTGTACATGCGGTCTAGGCTCATGTCGGTGGTATTGTAATCTCTACCGCCCTCTGCGGCGCCGTACAAGGCAAAGTGTTTAACGCAGGCCATGATGGTGTTTACCTTAGTCAGGTCGTCGCCTTGGTAACCCTTAACCATTACCTTGGCAATTTCGGAACCCAAAAAGGTATCTTCGCCACTGCCTTCAGCAATTCTGCCCCAACGTGCATCGCGAGCGATATCAACCATGGGCGAGAAAGTCCAGTTCAAACCATCGGCACTCGCTTCGGTAGCAGCTACACGGGCTGTTTTTTGGATCAATGGCATATCCCAGCTGGCAGCCAGGGCCAGCGGAATAGGGAAGGTAGTTTTATAGCCGTGAATAACGTCCTGTCCGAAAATCAAAGGGATTTTCAGGCGACTTTTCATCGCTATTTCTTGGGCTTTTCTGATTTTTTGAGGGGTAGTTAAGCTAAAAATTCCGCCTACGTTGCCCTTGGCAATTTTCGATTCTACATCGGTGCTTACGGCCGAGCCTGTGGTTGCTTCGCCACCGGTAACCAGGTTCAGCTGACCAATCTTTTCGTCGATCGTCATTTTGGCCATCAGGTTTTTGATGAAGGAATCCATTTTTGCTTGCTGCGGATTGGTTGCTTTTTTAACCTGTGCCGAGCTGCCCAATGCAAAGAGGGCCAGTAAAGTAAATAGGAAATGTGCTTTTTTCATTATGTGTGTATTCATGTTATTCAACTTTTTTGATAGGTGTTTTGGCTGAAACACCGTTTTCGTTAATGGCTTCTATGGTAAAATAGTAGGTTTTTTGGCTGTCCATGGCCTTGAACCAATATTCGTTAAAATCGTGGATCATGATGCAGTTGTACAGCTTGTCGGGCGCGGTGCCAAAGTACAGGTTGTAAGCAAATGCATTATCTACGGGTTGCCATTTGATGTAGGCGTTGCGCTTGTCTTTTTCGGTGCGCAAAACGATCAGGTTTTTAACGGCTTCGGGTTTTTCGCCATTGCCGTTGCCAAACACCCTCAATCCGCTGATGGCAAATTTGCCGGTTGGCATGTGGATGTTTATCATTTTGATGAAACGGGCCTGTACGGGTTTGGTTAGTTCGATGTAATCGTGCGGTACATCTGTTTTGTTCTGGCTCTTGTCGGCCAAGGTACTCCATTTTTTGCCATCGAGCGAATACAGCAATTTATACTGATGGTAAATGTTGGTCTGCTTACCCATAAACTCGGCATCTTGGTCGGCGTAATTGATTTGGATGGCATTGACAGTTGAAACGCTGCCCAAATCCGTTTGGATCCATTCGCCGTTGTTGGCGGTTTTGGCGCTCCAATAGGTTTTGATGTTTTCGTCTACTGCATTGTTGGCATTAAAACCAGCCAAGGTAGAGGAAACAGTTACAGGTTTTTTGTAGTTGATGAGCATCCAACCCGGACCGGCAGGGCCATCTGGTTTTCTGGCAGCCGGCAGGTAAAGTGGATAATCGCCAAAAGCAGTATTGCACCACATCACATCGTCTTTATCGAACCCGCTTGGCCAAATACCAATGCGTCTTTCCCAAGTGTTTTTTACACAGATGATAGAAGTGGAAACATGCCAATAGTTTTGCTGGTTATCCTGAAAAGTGGCGCCGTGGCCAGCACCTCTCGAAAAGCCACCTGGCTTAAAGCTCAAAGGGTCTGATTGTGGTATGGTTTGCGCACCGTCAAAAAGTGGCTTATTACCCACTACCACGCCATCGGCATAACCGCTAAACTCGGTTCCCGGCGCGCCGTATTGGAAATAGTATTTGCCGTTGTGTTTGGTCATCCAGGCACCCTCAATAAAAGGATCGAGGAAAGTATTGTCCATGTGTTCGCCAAAACGTTGCCAGCCATAGCGCCAGTCTTGCAACAGGTACATGGGCGTACGTGTGCCTATGGGTTTGAAGGTTTTGCGATCAAGCTCTACGCCATATACCGGAAAAGTATTGCTGCTGCCGTTGTACATGTAAAAACGGCCATCGTCGTCGGTAAAAAAGGCCGGATCCCAGCCCCCAATTTCCAGCGAATCGACCAAGGGGAACCATTTGTTGTTTTTGGGGTCGGTGCTTCCCCAAAGCGTAAAATTTTTGGTATAGGTACTGCCAAAAACCACCATGGTGTCGCCTACAACACCCACGCCTGGTGCACAAAGCTCATCGAGGGTCTTGTTCCAGGGACGTAGGAATTTTCTTTCGTTAAACTTCCAGTTGAGCATATCGCTGCTGTGCCAGTAGCCCCATTGGTTGGTGCTGAACAGGTAGTAGTCGCCCTTGTAGTTTACAATAACAGGGTCGGCGGTAGCGCGATGTTTGCCCCATTCTACAAAACTCGGGAAAGGCGTATAGCCATAATCGAGGTTGATAGGATTACAGTAGGTCTGCTGCTGTGCAAAGCCCGCCGATACGCTGAAAACAACAAGCCATAGGCATAAGATTTTCTTCATTCTATTTTTTGATTGCAGGGCTTTCAAAGCCTAGTTTGATTAGTCCTTTTTGCACGTCTTCGTTTTGCATGAACAGTTTCCAAAGCAGACCCGAACGGTGGTTTTCGATCATCACTACCATTGGCCCTTGGTCTATGCCCAAATATCTTTTCGGATACCAGTTGTCGGTTTCAGAAAAGGCATCGTAAAAGCCATATTTGCCCCAAACCTTGTCGCCCAGGTTTTCGTATAAGTGTCTGATGACCTGCATCGATTCTTTTGGCGTATAGGGCAAGGACGAGATAGCCGCGGTAGGCGAAATCACACCAAAATCTTCCTGAATGCTGTGCGCGGCATAGCCTTTAACCGAATAGCTGGCGGTTAAGCCCCAGTTGTTGGGGCCGTAACCCTTAAAGCCCTTAGGGTTAGCCACACAATAATCGTGGATAGCCAAAGTTTGGTTCACATTGTTTTGCCAGTAATCGGCATAACGGTCTTTTAAGCCTTTCGGATTTAGACCCAAATAAGAGTAATGTGCCCAAAACAAGGGGCCAACCGTATTTTTAGGCGTTTGGTACGATAGCGTGAAAGGATGCCCATAGACCTCGAAACTGGTTTTCAATGCACCATTTCTGGCCCAACCCTCGTGGTAAACAGCTGCAGGTACGCCATGGGTTGGCGATGAGGCTGCCAGTACATACATGATCAGGCATTCGTTGTAACCCTTAACCGGAAAATTCATTTCCCATTTGTACTCGGGCGACCAGTGCCAGTACAACACGTTTTGGCCATTGCGGTACCAATCGAAATCGATGCCTTTCCAAAGTTCATCAGCCTTTTTCGAAACCTCTTTTTCTGCCGGTGTGCCGTTTTTGTAGTATTCTTTGATACAGATCAGGGCTTGCGCTACGAACGAACTCTCTACCAAGTCGCCACCATTGTCTTTCCTGCCAAAGGGACGTACCTTGCCGGTTTCGCCATAGAACCAGTGTGGCCAGGCACCATGAAAACGGTCTGACTTGCCCAAAAAATCGAGGATTTGGTTCAGTCTTTTTAAACCTTCGTCACGGGTCACATATTTTCTGTCGATACCACTTAAAATGGCCATGAGGCCAAATCCGGTGGCTCCCGTGGCGACGGTGCTTTTGTCGTTTTCGGGATAAACATTATCGGTGTGGTAGCGTTCCCTGGCAGCGCCAGAGGTAGGTTCGGCACCATCCCAAAAATATTCGAAGGTCTGTTTCTGAACAGCATCTAATAATTTGTCGTCGGAAAGGCTTTTTTGGATTTTTGGTGCATTCTTGATTTTTTCGAACGTTTGGGCCGTTGTATGGTTGATGCAAAGTGCAACAAACGTAATAGGTATGATTAGATATCTTAATTTCATGTGTGTGTTTATAGATTAGGACCTGCAAAGCTCAGGTTTTTCATTCCGGTTTTAACTTCGGGAGCGCTCATAAAAAGGTTCCAAATCAGCTTGGTCCTGTAATTTTCGATCATTACGATAATAGGCCCTTGATCAATAGCGAGGGTAGAGCTGGCGAACCATTGCTGGTGCAGCGAAAAAGAATCGTAAAAACCATAATCGCCCCATAGTTTGTTGCCCAATTTATAGTAGAAATACTTGAGCGCCTGCATCGATTCGGTTGGGGTGTAAGGGAAGGAGGCCAGTGCTGCGGTTGGCGCAATTACGCCTACATCGTTGCTTGGCGAGCTCGCGGTATAACCATTTGGAATGTCGCTGGCCGTAAGACCCCAGCAGTTTTCGCTGTAGCCATAATAGCTCAGCGGGTTAGCCTTGCAGTAATTGTAGTTGATTAAGGTATGTGCCTTGGTTTGGGTTTCGTAGTTGGCATAGGCATCGCTCAGGCCCATGGGGTTGATGCCCAGAAAGGAGTAGTGTTCAAAGAAAAGCGGTCCGCCATTGGCCGAACCTAATGGCAACTGCACGCCGTAATAGCTATTGCCATTTTTCATAGCTCCATTTTGTGCCCAACCTTGATCATAAACCGATTTGGGAATGCTAAAGGTAGGCGAAGAAGCGGCCATGACATAAGTGATGAGCGATTCGTTCCAGCCCTTAATCGGCAGATTCATGTCCCAGTTGTAGTTTGGACTCCAGTGCCAATAAAGTACGTTGCCGTTGTCTTTTCTGTACCAGCTCCATTCAACACTGTTGTAAATGCTATTGATGTCGGCCCTCAGCGCGGTTTCGGCAGCATCGGCACCATTAAAATACTGACGGGCGGTTATGAGGCCAGCCATTAAGAAAGAGGTTTCTACGAGGTCTCCGCCATTGTCTTTGGTGCTGAAAGGGATAACTTTGCCGGTATTGCCATCCAGCCAATGTGGGTAGGCACCATGGAAACGGTCGGCGGTTTTAAGAAAAGCCACGATCTTTTGCATCCGGGCCAAACCCTCTGCACGGCTCACAAAGTTTCTGCTTACGCCGGCTACCATAGCCATAATGCCGAAACCCGAGCCTCCGGAAGTTACTGTGTTTCCAGAACTGTTTCTTTCGCGCGCCAAGCCGCTGGTAGGGTGGCCAAAGTCCCAAAAATACTTGAAGGTTTGTTTTTGCACCAGGGTGAGCAATTCCTCATCGCTGATGCGGGCAAATTTATCGGTATCATCCACCGCCGTAACCAGTGTTACACTGATGCTGCTTTGCAGTTTGTTGCCGGTTTTAGACAGCAAGCCGGTGTTAACCGTTAGGGTATATTTTGTAATAGGCTGTAGCGTCGAAGGCGTAACCACAACCGTATTGTCGTTGTTTTCTAAAGAAGATACAAATGTGGCACTATTGCCAGAGCCATCTGTAAGGGTAATATTGCCTGCTACAGAGCTGGCACTAATAGGGCTTGAAAAGGTGATTTTAACAACTGGGGCGTTGTTAAGGCCGTAATAGGTAAAGCCATTAAAGGTGCCGTTTACCTTTAGGTCGGAAAATGAATAGGTAGGGGGGGCGACAGGCGGATCTACTGGAGCCGGGGTGCTTCCTTTTTTGCAGGAAAAAGATAATAGGATTAATACAAGAATAAGGATTTGCTTTTTTTTCATTTCATATTTTCTTAAAATCTTAGGAATAAAAATGATTCCTAAGATTTTTTCTTAAAAACTAACGTGAATGTCTTTCCATACCGATGCTTGGCTTCCAGAAGGAAATGCACTCGAGTATGCAATTACTCTTACGCCATAGTCACCAGTGGAAGGAACAGAAAGCGAATAGGTTCCAGGAGTACCCGTACTGGTAGAAACTTGCCCTGTTTGGTAATTTCTCAACTCCATCTTGTAATACCACATATCAGGAAAATTTGGAGTTACATCGATTCGTAGAGTCGGAATATTGGTTAAAGAAAAAGTCGGCATCGTACCTCCACAGCTACCATTGTTATCGGCGAAATTCTGACCTAAGATGGGAAAGATATTTGCGGCCTGTTGATCAGCATCTGCTTGAGATATTGTAGATGTCTTAACTCCCGCAGGAAGCGTATAGGAAATAACATCCGGAGTACCAATCGTACAATTTGCTTGCGTGAAATTTCCATTTATCGCTATACTGTAGTAGGTTTTTGGATATAAGGCAAGTAATGCTAATTTATCTTTTTGAGATAAAACAGTTGATCCGATACCGCATTCTTTTCCATTCATTAACGAACTGGCATCTGTACCGCCCACTCCTGGTACATCAAGCGCATCCGCTTGCGTCCCTGCATCATCAGACCCATTTTTTGATTCATTATTTGAAGCCCAATTGGTATGTCTAAAACCAATACAATGCCCTAATTCATGAGCGATTGTTCTCTGCCTTTGGTCAAAGCTATTACCTGAAATATAATTTTTGTTGATTCTAATAAGATTACCTGGTTTTCCATTTAGTGGGAAACGAGCTTGACCGCAAGAACCAGTACCTAGATTTTCGTCTTTTATTAAGATGTCGTAAGCTCCGTTTGCAACAATAGTGAAAATAATATCGGCATTTACGTTATTCCATTGGTCGATAGCACTATTAATTTCATTATTCATGCTTGTCATGGATGGGTCAACGAAAATTCTAATATTGATACGATTTGTTGGACTAATCGTGGTGCCAGTATAGTATTGTCCGATCTTTCTGCTGTTAGTCGAAAGCGACATGGTTGTATTTAGAGATAAATCAAGTCTTTTTTCTACTTTAGTGCTTTTAGTTGTCGGGATTTCCATATCTTTTGAGAAAGAAATATCCCCATCAACAATATACTCATTACCAGAATCCTTTATTGAGGATAAAGGAAAACCTAAACTGGTAATATATTCGAGAACTTTATTGCTTTTTGATTCCTGATTAAGAGGTTCTTGAGATTTTTTGCAAGAAGCTAATGTAAATAGAGTAAGCGTTATTAGTAAAAATAGCTTTAGCGTTTTTTTTCCTTTCATGGTATTTGCAAATTATTAAGGTATAATTAGTAGAGACTTAAATATGTTAAGGGGTGCCGAGACACCCCTTAACAGTAATGATATTCGCTATTAATTTTATTTTCCTCTTCCTTCAAGTTTGGCAAGTGAACTGATTTCAGCAATAGATAAAGCTTTATTATAGATTCTTACTTCATCTAATTGTCCAACCAGATAGCTTGCCCAGCTTTGTTTGCCCATTGTATTTGACAAACTTGGCGTGGTCTGAAATTGAGCCGCTCCAAATACCATTTTTTGTGCATTTTGAAACATTAGTGGACCGTTTCCCGCAATTACTTTTGAACCAATCTTTGAACCATTAAAGTAGAGCGTATAAGTTGATGTTACTTCATCATAGCTCAAGGCAATTTGATTCCATTGTCCCCACGGATTGGTGACTGTTGTGTTATCGCCCCAATTGTCTGCGCCGTTGTTATTGACATGGAATTTCAAAACTCCCTTATCGGAAGCGCCACCGTTTTCAAAGAACAACAAGAGGTTTCCCCAGTCCTTTGCCGAGTTAGCAACATCAATTAAGCCTACCATACCTTTATCGTTCAGTGGCATTTTTTCCCAGCAAGTTAGCGTAAAGCTTTTTAGATTTTGAACTGCAGGTGGTGTGTTCGAGATAACGTAACTATCTAATGCACCTTGTAAAGATTGTTTTTTCACGCCTACGGTGAAAGAAGTTCCAGTATTTACACCACCGATGTTCGAAACACTATCTATTAAGCTGCCATCAAAGGCCCAATAAGCTACCAGATTGCTTGGGGCAATCTGTTTGGCGCTGGTATATCCTCCAATATTCAAAGGTGGGGCATAGCTGGCCGGATCAAAGTCTTTTTGGCAAGAAGATAACCCTAAGGTTGCTGCTGCCATCAATAAAAAATATCTTGTTTTCATTCTTATTTAAATTTAAGCGATTAATAACCTGGGTTTTGGGTTAAAGTACCCGCACTTTTGTCGATCTCAACTGATGGAATCGGCCAAACTTCGTTTTTACCGGCTTTCCATCCCTTTGGACCAAAAACTGCAGTACCACGGCCTTGACGGATCACGTCGAAATAACGGTCTGATTCCATGGCCAATTCTACTTGCCTTTCTTTCCAGATGGCTTGACGCAAAGCATCTTTGTCGCTTGTAGTTACATCAGGCAGTACACCAGCCACACCACCTCTGGCACGAGCTCTTACTCTATTTAGCGAAGTTTTAGCCAAGGTAGGGTTGTTCAACTCGTTGGCTGCTTCGGCATTCATGAGCAATACATCGGCGAAACGCAATACCCTTACGTTTTGTTGGCTGCCTTCGGTATAACCAGTTACGATTAAGCTAAATGGAACATACGATTTTTGGTTGTACATCGGGTTATCGCCGGTTGCAGGGATCGCATCGCCTTGTGGCGTAGTTTCGCCCCTGAAAATGATGGTCGCATCTCTTCGCACGTCGCCAGCCTCGTAAGCAGCAGCCAAAGTAGCTGTAGGTACGTTAAAGCCCCAGCCTGCAACTGTACCCCTTACGCCTTGTACTTGGCTATATTGAGAGTTTGAAGCATCTTTATTGTTCAAGATCAGGTCGCATTGGATTTCGAAAACCGACTCTACGCTGTTTTCGTTGGCCAAACGGAAGCCGGCTTCATAACTAGGGAAAAGATCGTAGCCAAAGGTCATTACGGTATTGGTTAGCGAAAGCACCACATCCCATTTGCCTAAATACATGGCTACTTTAGCATGCAAGGCCATGGCGGCGCCTTTGGTTGCCCTCCCACGATCGGCTGCGGTGTAGGTTTGTGGCAATACAGCAGCTGCATCATCCAAGTCTTTCTCAATAGCGGCCCAAACCTGCGCTTTTGGCGTTCTTGGAATGTTAAATTCAGAAGGATCTTTAGGTACGTTTAAGCGTAAAGGCACATCGCCAAAGGCACGAACCAATCTGAAATAAGAATAAGCCCTGATAAATTTGGCCTCTGCCAAGTATCTGGCTTTTAAGTTGGCGTCCATGCTGATGCCCGGCACGTTGTCCAATACCTGGTTGCAAAGGTTGATGTTTTGGTACTGGCCTTCCCAGAAACCCTGTAGCTGTCCTTCGGTTGAAGTTACGGTGTAATTGTCGAATGCATTCAAATAGCTGGCATCGTTAGGAGAACTGCCTTTTTCGGCATCATCGCCACCAATACTCTCTACCGCCAATGCGGGAAAAGCAGTATTAGCCCAGTTTCTGATGTTGCCATAGATGGAATTTACAGCTTTAGTTGCGTCATCTTGTGTTTTCCAGAAAGTAACGGCAGGCTGTTTGGCTTGTGGCGGTACATCCAAGAAACTTTTTTGACAAGCAGTTATCAAAAGGCTTGAGCCCAAGGCAAGCAAACCGATCTTTTGTATGTATGATTTTTTATAATTTGTTTTCATTGCTGTTGATATTAGAAAGTAACTTGAAGACCTAACCTGTAAGCTGCTGATAAAGGATATACACTTGCATCGATGCCTCTAGAAGTAGGAGAGCCTACGTAGCCAATTTCTGGTGTAAAGCCTTTATAGCCAAAGATGTTGATGGCGTTTTGGGCATCGAGGAAGAACCTTACTTTTTTGGTCATCCATTTGCTGGTTAGGGCAGATGGCAGGGTATAGCCCAATTGTACAGTTCTTAAACGTATGTAAGAGCCATCTTCAACATAGAAAGAATTTGGCGCCGAATTGGCTGTAGAACCTACGTTGGCTGAAGGATAGGTAGTTGAGGTACCCTGGCCATGCCATCTGTTATCGTAAAAGTCTTTGCTGAAGTTCTCGTTACCAAAACGATAAGCGATGTTGGCATTGTAAACGTCTACGCCAGCTACACCTTGGATGTCGAGTGCCAAGTCGAAGTTCTTATATTCGAAAGTGGTGTTTAAGCCAAAGCTGTATTTAGGATTTGGATTACCCAATACAACACGGTCTTTGCCATCGATGATGCCATTTCCATCTTGGTCAACATACCTAAAATCGCCTGGCTTGGCATTTTTCTGTGCCGAAGCTGCAATTTCTGTTGCATCTTGGAATATACCAGCAACTTTGTAGCCGAAAAACTGGCCAATAGCTCCACCTTGTACGGTTCTGGTAGCCAAAGCACCGTTGGCAATACCTTGTCCGCCACTATAGATAGGGTTCGAACCAGTGATTACAGAAAGTACTTTGTTGTTGTTGATGCCAATATTGCCACTTACCGAGTACTTGAAGCCATTTTCACTCTTATCGCTCCAAGTAGCCAAGAACTCGAAACCACGGTTACGGAAATCGGCTTGGTTGCCTAGCATTTCACTGCCAACTGTACCCACAGAGCTTAAGATCGGAATGTTGAAGATGGCTTGTTCTGTTTTTTTATTGTAGTAGCCGGCTTCAACGCTCAAGCGGTTGTTCAAGAAGGAAGCCTCAAAACCAATATCGGTTCCTGCAGTACGCTCCCAGTTCAAGAACGAAGGAACTAGCGAGTTCACGTTGGCGCCTGTGTAAACCACGCCGCCAAATACCACTACGTAGCCGCCACGTTGGTCAACCGTTAAGGTTGTTGGGTTAACTGGTACGCCGGCATTACCTACTTTACCCCAAGAGGCCTTAATCTTTAAATTGTTAAATACATTTTGGTTTTTCATGAAGTCTTCGTTGCTTACTACCCAGCCTGCGCCTACAGAAGGGAAATATCCCCAAAGGTCGCCACCATTAAAGAACTGGGAAGCCGCATCGGCACGTAAAGTGGCATTTAATAGGTAGCGGTCTTTAAATGCATAGTTAACCCTGCCAAAATAAGATACATAAGTAGTGAGGTTACCTCCATCGATTACCGAGCGATCGGCTGCGCTGCCTAAAGAAAGGTACAAATCGCCATCGCTAGAATAAGGAACATTAAGCGCTGTTGAATTAATGAAGTAATTTTTTCTTCTTTGTGCGGTTTGACCTGCAAGCACGGTTAAATTGTGGTCGCCGAAAGTGTTTTTATAGGTCAATGTATTTTCAATGATCCAGTTTCTGTCTTCGCTGCGGTTAACAGCAAGCTTGCTTACATTGTTTTGCTGGCCTTGAGTGGCTTTGTAAACCGAGGTGTAGCCTCTCATCTCGTTTTGGCCAAAATCGCCACCCAAGCTGGTTTTGAACGTAAAGTTTTTAGCAAAGGTCAACTCGGCAAATACATTTCCGTTGATTCGGTAGTTCTTAGATTTCTGGTTAAAGAAATCCAAGGTAACCTGCGGATTGAAATTATTGCCACCACCCAAACTGAAATCGTTGGCATCGCCATAAGTTCCGTCTGCATAATACACCGGAACAACAGGACCAGCAGCATAAAGCTGACGGAAAATACCTCCATTGATATCATTGGTGTTGATAGCCGTTCCAGATACGTTGTATCCTATTTTTAAGAATTTCGCAATTTGGAAATCATTAGCCAAACGCGCAGTATAACGTTTGTAACCTTGGGTTTTAACAATACCATCTTCGTTGGTATAGCCCAAAGAGAAGTTATAGCTTGATTTTTCAGAACCACCGTTTACCGAAATCTGGTGATTGGTTTGAAAGGCATTTCTAAAAACCTGATTGTACCAATTGGTTCCAGTGCCGAAGCTGGCTGGATTGGCAAAAAGAGGTGTAGCTCCGTTTGATGCAGACAGTTCGTTAATTATGGTAGCATATTCTGTGGCATTGGCCATTTCAACCTGGTTGGTTACTGCCCTATAGCCTACAGATCCATTATAGGAAATGGTTGGACTGCCATTTTTACCCTTATTGGTGGTTACCAAAACTACACCGTTGGCTGCACGGATACCATAAATTGACTGAGAAGAAGCATCTTTCAAGATACTCATGCTTTCAATATCCGCTGGGTTCAAAAAGCTGATATCGTCGAACCAAACACCATCAACCACGTAAAGAACGCCAAGATTACCATAAATGGTTCCAGTACCACGGATCGAAATCTGAGGCGAAGCCCCTGGAGTACCCGAGTTGGTGATGTTCACGCCTGCAACTTTACCTTGCAATGAACTTACCGCATTTGGCGATGCCTGCTTCGAAATGTCGGTGCCTTTTACCGTACCTACCGAACCAGTAACATCTATTTTTCTTTGTGTGCCGTAACCTACCACTACTACCTGTTGCAAATCGTTGGTAGCCGTAGAGAGGGTAACGTTAATCCTCGTTCTGTTGCCGATGGCTACTTCTTGGGTATTAAAGCCGATGTAGGAAAATACCAAAGTAGCATTGCTTGGCGCACTAATAAAATAGGCTCCATTAGCATCTGTTTGAACCCCGTTTGTTGTTCCTTTAACTACGACGCTTGCCGACGGTATAGGTAAACCTTGGTCGTCTTTAACTTCACCCTTAACTGTAATGTTTTGGGCATAAGCTACGTCTAATAAAAAAAGCAAACAGAGAAAAGTTAAAACAGAAAATTTTGTAAAGATTTTTTTCATACTGTTATACATGTTTGTGTTAATTGATTAATCTAATTTTCTGTTTTTGTTTGGTTGATGCAAACGTTTGTGCCTATACATTAATACATCAAGTAGGCACGATGTACTTTCTCAATAGACCTAACAAAATTGATTTTTGGTTCAAAAACGGCGTTTTTGAAATGATAACAGGAAAATTACAAGTACTACAAAGCCAAATTTTTAGGCGCCGATTTGCGGGCCCAAAAATGCGCGATGAGAGGTAATGATGTAGTGCTAGAGCTCCATTAGAAACTCAACGAGGTTTTTATCGTGGGGTACATCGAGTTTTTTACGCAAACGATAGCGTCGTATTTCTACGCCCCTGAGCGAGATGTTGAGAAGCGATGCCATCTCTTTGCTGCTCATGTTCATGTGCAAGTAGGCGCATAGCTTCAGGTCGTTCGGAACAAGGTCGGGATGGTTGGCTTTTAGCTTTTTGAAGAAGCTTTCGTGGGCCTCGTTAAAGCTGCTTTCGAAGAGGTTCCAATCGCGCTCGTCGTTCATGCCATCGTCTATTACTTTTTGGATTTTGCGCAACTGGTCTTCCGACAATTTTTTGCCGTTTTCGTCTTTCAGTTTGGTAATCTCCTGACTTAGCTTTTGTAACAGTTCGTTCTTGTAAACCAAACTCATGGCCGAGTTGGCCAATTCCCTGTTTTTGCCAGCCAGTTCGGCCTGTAGCTTTTCGGTGCGCAGCTTAATGATCTGCTTCTCGGTTGCCTCGGCTTCTTTCTTCAAAAACTCTTCTTTTTCGGCCTGCAGCTTTTGGGTAATCAGCTGGTGGTCTTTGTTGAGCTTGGCTTCGTAGATGCGTTTGCCCGCAATTAGGGTAGCTATGCCCGCTAGTGCATAAAAAGCAATAGCCCAGTTGCTGCCGTACCAAGGTGGCAGTATGGTAAACTCATATTCGGTTATTTCGCTAATGAATTCGTCGTTTATCTTTGCACGCACCTTAAATTTGTAGGTGCCTCTGCCCAAATTGGTAAAGTCTTTTTGGGTAGCCGTACTCCAATCAGACCATTGCTTAGAGTAGCCTTCCAGGTAATATTGGAACTTGATTTTCGATTGACGATAATAGGGGATAGAAAAAGAAAGCCTGATGTTGTTTCTGCTGAACGGAACTTCTATCGTTTCATCATTGTCGCCGTTTTCGGCCAGCGTAATGTATTTGTCGGTAATATCTTCTATTTTTCTGATCAGTACCAAAGGTAATTTGATTTTGGCCTGGTTTTCGGTATCGGTGGTATTGTAGATCACAAAGCCATCGTCTACGCTGATCAGGTAAATTTTATCGCCAATCTGGCTGATGTTCTCATAATATTGAACCATTCTTCCGTCCAAGATGCTGAACTGCGTTGAATCGACGGAGATTTTGCCGGGCTCTGAAAGGTCGACCAGGCTCATTTTTCCATGGCAGATGAACCAGTATTTTTTTTGGCCAGCATCGATAATCTTGTTGGAAGCCTCAAAACTGCCCAGTTTCTTGTTCAAAGCCTCGTACTTGCTAAAGCGATTGCTGATTTCATCGTAAATAAAGAAGCCTTCATCGGTAGAGAAGAGAATTCTATTCTCTATGTTAAATATATTGATGTTATAACTGCTAGGAAGGCCATTCTTCTCGTCGTAGTACTTAATGTTGGTGGCCGTTTTCAGGTCGGCGCTGAGCGTGAGCTTGTAAAGCCCTTTGTAGGCATGGCTTACCCAAATATCGCCCTTGCCGTCTTGCTTCACATAACGCGAAGGCTGGCTAAAGCCGCTTACCTTATGGCTAAATTTCCATTTTCCACTGGCATCTTTGGCAAAGATAACCAGCCCGGTATAAGTGCCTTGAATAAGAAAATCGGGTTTAGAGAGTAGTCTTTTGATGGTCCAGCCCCCGCTAATCGTTGATATTTTCTGAATTTGATTGCCATTTACCACGAAAGTACCGTCATTGTGCCCGCAAAGGATCTGATCGCCTATTACCCTGAGGTCCCAAACCTGACCTTGGGTATTGGGTACAAGCTTGAAATCAAAAGAATTGAACAAATTGCTGCTTTCAGGTAGCCAAGGGCTTGAAAATAAACCTTGATTGGTACCTAGATATATCCGGTTGCCCCAAATCACGCTGGAGTACACGGTACCAAATTGCCCAGCCTTATCGAAATAAAAATAAAGTGGCGAGTTGAGTTCGATACGATCGATCCCGTTATCCAATCCGGCCCATAGGTTCTGCTCGTTGTCGGCATACAGGCACAGGATGGTATTGTTCTGCAAGCCACTCGATTTGTTGATGCGTTGTACAATATTGCCATCTTCATCTATAATGATCAGCCCGTTAAGGATGGTTCCATAGGCATAGTACCTATCTAAAATCCTTACGCCATTATTGAGCTGGTAGGTTTTGAGAAAGGAATCGGCGGCATTGGCAAATGGCCTGAAGGTTTGGCCATCGTAAATGAACAATCCGTTTTTGCTAGTGCCAATAATAAAGCTGTTTTCTTTGTAGGGCAAAATAGACAGGATGCCCGTATGCCCCAATATTTCGCTTCCGGCCAAGGGCATTAAGGTTTTTCCACGTAGTTCAAAAAGCCCTTTGCCCAGTACCTCTACAAACAGCCGTTTGCTTACTTGATGCAAAAACAGCATGGCATTGGGTGCTTTGATGATGCTTATTTTTTGATTTTCGTAAATGTATATGGTAGAAAAAGACTGGAAGATTACTCTTTTGCCATCTATATAAATTTTCCAGATCTCGTCTGTGAGCTGATTGGGCTTTGGAATAAGCTTGGTTAGCGAGGTGTAGGCCAACTTTCTGTTTTGGTAAGACCAATAGCCGAACTCGCCAAAGCTGCCGCTATAAATGCGTCCGTCGCTGCTGGTGGCTACCGACCGCACAATTTGCCGGTTGGGCATTTTGTACTGCTGCCAATATTTGCCGTCGTAAACCAACAAGCCTTCGGCATTGCCAAAATAAACCAAACCCGTCTTGTCTTTGGCAATAGACCAGTTCTGGTTGCCAGACAAATAAGCAGATTTGGGATAGTTCTGTACATAAGGCACCCCGATACTCTGAATGCCGTTGGCCCAAAGAGAGGCCGAAAAAAGACAAAGGCAGCAACTGACAAATAGGTATAGGAACGGCTTATTTTTGATCAACATACAGTTAAAGATGTTCTAATAGAGATTGCGAGACAATAATTTGAACAAAAATAAATATAGGTATTTAAAACTACACGATACTTATTTCTTGATAAAGGCGAAAAAGACCGCCAAAATAATTAACACAAAAGCTACGATATGGTTCCAGGCAATTTTCTCGGTCTTGAAAAACAAAATCGAGAAAATAAGAAACACGGTAATGGAAACGGCTTCTTGGGTTACTTTGAGCTGCATGAGGTTAAACGGTCCGCCATTTTCCTTAAAGCCGTATTTGTTGGCCGGTACCTGAAAAATGTACTCGAACAGGGCGATGCCCCAACTAATCAGGATGATGGTAATCAACCCCAGGCTTTTGCTCCATTCCATTTCTTTGAACTTTAAATGCCCATACCAGGCTAAAGTCATGAAGGTGTTCGAAACGAATAAGAAGAAAACAGTAAGTAAAGCTCGCATGCAATAGTTGGATTAGGTTTAAGAAGTGATTTTATAGCCGATTTTCTCGCGTTGTTTTTGGTTGGTTTCTTGATCGTTTTTATCCATCAGAAAAGTCAGGGCTTCATAAACATCGCTAAACTGCTGGTCGAACCTTGCTTCCATTTCCTGTAGTTTATCGGTTAGTTCGCGGTGCGACAAAGCGTATTGCCGAATCAGTACAAAGGCCCGCATAATGCTGATATTGACTTCAATCGCCTTTTTGCTTTTCAGTACACTCGAAATCATAGCCACGCCCTGTTCTGTAAAGGCATAAGGTCGCGATGGGCTAAATTTGGCTGTTGGAGATAGGTTATCACTTTTTGTGATAAGCTCCGACCATTCTGTTTTGGTAAGCTGAAACATAAAGTCTTCGGGAAAGCGGTCCATGTTCCTGTTTACGGCTTGTTTCAAAGCCCTCGTTTCGGTTTCGTACAAAGCCGAGAGGTCAAAATCCAAGATTACCTTTTGGTTTCGAATCTCATAAATCTTGTTTTTTATTGTTTGTAGTTCCATGGGTAGATGGTTTTGTTGCTATAAATATAATCATCTATTGGCATCTAACCATCTATCTTATTGGTTAATAGCTAACTAGGCTTTAGCTACCGGTTGCGGTACTTTTACATAATAGCCAGTTCCGTCGTAAGGGCGCTTGCGCGGGTGGGCAGCACAGGTAGCCGAGCAGCAGCCTTGCAGTTCTTCGCCACATTCGTCGCATTGCGTAAAATGCTCATTGCACTCAGGATTGGCACAATTGATCATTTTTGAAGTGGTTTTGCCACAGTTGAAGCATGTTGAAACTACGGTAGGATTTACCGAATTGACGTCGACGGCAATACGGTTGTCGAAAACATAGCATTTGCCTTCAAAATCCTTTCCGCCAGCTTCTTTGCCATATTTGATGATGCCACCATGCAACTGGTAAACATCATTAAAGCCATGGTGCAGAAGCAGGGCAGATGCTTTTTCGCATTTGATGCCACCTGTACAATAGGTCATTACCTTTTTGTCTTTATATTGCGCCAAGGCATTGATTTGGTCTGGAAAATCGCGGAAGTTATCGATGTCTAATGTAATGGCATTCTTGAATTTGCCCAAGTTGTGTTCGTAATTGGAACGCACATCGAGCACAATCACATCTTCTTCTTCCATCATCTTGCTGAATTCCAAAGGCTCGAGGTGTTTTCCGGTTTGTTTATTCGGATCGATAATGCTCGTATCCCTCAAGCCAGAATGCACGATTTCGGCTTTGTAGCGGCAGTGCATCTTGATGAAAGAAGGCTCGGCTACATCGTCTATCTTGAATTCGGTTTTGGCAAAGCGCTCGTCGGCATGTATATGCGCCATGTAGGCTGCGCAAGCTTCAACTGTTCCAGAAACGGTTCCGTTCAAGCCTTCGTCGGCTACAATGATACGGCCTACAAGGCCCAAAGATTTACAAAAAACAAGGTGGTTGGCTGCAAATTGTTCTGCATCGGCTATTGGAGAATAGCAGTAGTAAAGTAAAGTCTGATAATTCATAATTCATTGATACCGCTGCAAACGGCGTTTAATGCGCTGCAAAGATAGCAAAAAAGACGGAAGGTAAAAAGGTAAAGGGAGGAGGGTTTAGGCTTTAATTATTCCTGCAACCCATCGCCTTTTACCTTTCTGTTGTTCTTTAAAATCCGTACGAAATCCTGAAGCCTTCTTCTACTTTTTTGTTGCCATCGTAGGCATAGCCGTAACTTACCCCAAAGCCCAAACGCTGCAAGCCGAAATAGTACTCGGTATAGTTTCTTTTTTGCGGCTGGGTCAGATAATTGATGCCTACCAGTTCTTCGAGCTTCAATTTGCGCAACAAAGGAATTTTGTTGGTCATGAAACCTGCAAAATTGTGTTCAAAGTGCGCCTCGAAATATTGTTTATCGGTGCTGTAAATGTAAAAATCAAGGTACCTGAACTTGCGTAGGTTAGGTGGGAAAATGGTCGAGTTGTTGCCTCTGAAGTGTTTGCTGTCTGGATAAAAAACAGCTTTGTTGTTCAGGAATTTACCGGCACCCACAACAAACGAAGAAAAGCCCAGCAAACCAGCGCTGATGCGTTCCTGGTAAACTTCAAGGCTCACCAGGTCGTAATCTACATCGCTGCTCAACACATTCTTGATGCCTTTTCTGTAGCCCAACTGAAAGCGAGGGTATTTAGAATCTTCATAAAATTTGCCATCGGGACGGGTGATGTATTTTTGGCCGATGGTATAATTCAGCACTGCACTTACATTAAACGAATTGTAGGTAGGAAAAAGCGGGGTTTCCGAATCTGGCGTAAACGGATTGTTCGAAGTAAACTCGCGGTTCTTCACATCCCTGATTTTAAAACTATTGGTGTTTTCCAAAGTGTGGTTTCTGGTATATTCTACGGCTACCGAAGCCTGCAAGCCATCGGCCAGCTCCCGGGTGGTGGCCACGTTGGCAAATTCCTTCTTGTAGAATTTAGATAGGTTTCGTTCAAAAAGCAGGGTGTTGATCGAGTTGGTTAACAAGCTCATCGAGCCATAGCGGTTCAGGTCGGCAATTTCGCTGCCAAAAGAGACGCTCACACTGGCTCTTTTCAAGGGGTCGTAATAGTAGTTTCCGCTCAGGTTAGCCGTAAATATACGATTCGAAAATCCGTAGCGTACCTCTGGCCTGATGCTGTAAAACTTGCGGTCTTCGAGCTGCTTTCTGTAGGTAACGCCATATTTTAGCGCAACGCCTTCAACCGTGTTGTATAAAACAGAGCGCATCAGCGGATCGAAATAGAAATAACGCTTGTTGTACCTGTCGTTGATGCTGTAGCCGGTAAGCGCCAGCTTGACAAGGCCGAATTTGTTGTTTTCGCGTTCCAGAGAATCAAGGTATTGCTTCGATTCCTTGCGCAGGGCGATGCTGTCTTTTCGCTTGTAATCGTACCTTTCTTCGTCGGTAAGCGGAATAGGCCTGTTGTTGGCCCAATACAGCGAATCTTTTTTGTTCACGGCCTTGGTTACTTTCAGGATTTCGGCCGTAAAATAGTTTTTAGGAAAATTGGGGTGGATGTTAAAGTTGCTGTAAACCCCTACAAAATAGCCTTCGAACTTGAATTTAAGCACACTGCCGTTAAACTGGAACTTGATGCTCGATGGCATGTAAACATTTTCTACCTTGATAAACTGCTGACTAATGTTCAGGGTATCAATGAGGTTGATGCCTGCATCTTGGGTAAGGTATAAATTGGTGCCCATCAATCTCCAGCTATCGTCGGCGATGTAAATAATGCCCCTAAAAACCGGGTCGTTGGTACGGCGAGGCATGACTTCTATTTTGTTGATGGTTACACCGTTCTCTACAGAAGTGCCCAGCAATTTGTATTTGTAATAAAAAAGCGCATTGTCGGCAATGGGCGAAACAAAACTCCTCGAACTTAATCCCGAACCTTCCAGCAAAAGATTGTCGTAGAAGTTGATGATCAGGTCTGAAGCTTTATTGAAACTGAAGGAATTACTTCGTCCCGATACCTTAGACGATACCATTTCTTCTTTAACCTTGCCCGGGCGCTTAAAGCTGAACTTCGATTGCGATTCAGACAAATAAAGGATGCCTTTGCGGTTGGTGTCAAGATCTAAGGTCTTCTGGATGTCGCGGCCCAGGAATTTTTTCGGGGCGCCCACCAGTTTCTGTAGCCCTTTGATGTATACGTCGCTACTGTATTCGTCTACCTCGTTCAAGTGCTTTTTCCGGTTGGCAATAGCCTGCCTGATGATGGCATAGGCGGGGTCTTCGGCGTTGGGCCTGATCACTACATTATTTAAAGTGTAGCTTTCTTCGGCCAAAGTTTCGTTTAGCGTCATGTTGTCGCTTACCGAAATCGCTTTTTCCGTAGCCTTGAAGCCAATGGCCTTGTAAATCAAGGTATAGTTTCCTTTGTCGAGTGTAAGTTTGTAAAGGCCATCTACGTTTGCCGATACGCCATGCGTAGTGTTTTTGATGTATACCGAAGCAAAGGGAATGATTTCGCCTTTGTTGTCGGTTATTTTTCCGCTCACTTGGTATTGTTGCGCAAATAGAAAATTCAGGGATGTGATAACAAAAAACAGGGAGAGGAAAATTTTCTTCATAAAGTGTATTTAAATTATAAATATCGATTAAGTTCTGGAACTTAACACATTTAAACTGTTAAAGTTTGTTAACGTGTCTTATATTTGTAGAGCGATCTACCAGCAAAATGGTTGCATCTTAAATGAAAAATAAATATGTATAAAACTTTACAGCCCGTTCTGCAGCAAGAACTAGAAGAAATAGAAAACGCCGGTTTATACAAACGCGAGCGCATCATTACCACGCCTCAAGGCGCTGCCATTAAGGTAAGCACTGGAGCAGAAGTGCTTAACTTCTGTGCCAACAACTATTTGGGACTGTCTTCGCATCCTAAAGTGATCGAAGCCGCCAAAAAAGCGATTGACGAGCATGGCTATGGAATGTCTTCTGTGCGTTTTATCTGCGGTACGCAAGATATCCACAAAGAGCTGGAAGCCAAGATTTCTCAGTTTTTGGGTACCGAAGACACCATTTTATACGCGGCTGCTTTCGATGCCAATGGTGGGGTTTTCGAGCCTTTGTTCGGTCCGGAAGATGCCATTATCTCAGATGAGCTGAACCATGCCTCGATTATTGATGGCGTAAGGCTTTGCAAGGCGCAGCGCTTTCGCTACAAAAACATCGATATGGCTGATTTAGAGCAACAATTGATCGCTGCCAAAAACTGTCGCCACCGTATTATCGTAACCGATGGTGCCTTTTCGATGGACGGTTCGGTAGCTCCTTTGGATAAAATCTGCGATTTGGCCGATAAATATGAAGCTTTGGTGATGATAGACGAATCGCATTGCTCGGGCTTTATTGGCAAAACTGGTCGCGGTACGCACGAACATTTTAACGTCATGGACAGGATCGATATCATTACCGGTACTTTGGGTAAGGCCCTTGGCGGTGCCTCAGGCGGTTTTACCTCGGGCAAAAAAGAAATTATCGATATGCTGCGCCAACGTTCGCGTCCTTACCTGTTCTCTAACACCTTGGCGCCTTCTATTGCCGGTGCTTCGATTACGGTATTGGATATGTTGAGCGAAACCACCGAGCTGCGCGATAAATTAGAAAACAACACCAAATATTTCCGCGAAAAAATGACCGAAGCTGGTTTCGATATCAAACCTGGTTTCCACCCGATTGTTCCGGTAATGCTGTACGATGCAAAGATTGCACAACAGTTTGCCAGCAAAATGCTCGAAGAAGGCATTTATGTGATCGGATTTTTCTATCCGGTAGTGCCACAAGGCAAAGCCAGGATCAGGGTGCAGCTTTCTGCCGGTCACGAACAACACCATTTAGACAAGGCTATTGCCGCCTTTACGAAAGTGGGCAAAGAATTAGGCGTAATTAAATAGGCTTTGCCATAGCGCGATGAAAAGAAGTTTAATGATGATAGGCATGGGGCTAATTGGCCTCATGCTTTTTACCCAATGCGAAAAGAGCGATCCGCCTTCTTTTCAGGTAGCCGCCGAAGCCAAAACAATGCTCAATGTAAGCTATGGCAGCGATGCCTGGCAAACGATGGATATTTACCTGCCACCCAACCGCACTACCAATACCGGCATTATTATTTTGCTGCATGGGGGCAGTTTTATAGGTGGCGATAAAAACGAATTTACTGTTCAGGCCCAATACCTGGCCAGCAGGGGTTTCGCCGTGCTCAATGTCAATTACCGTTTGGTAGATGGCAACGGCTTGTTCAGTCAGCCTTTACCCGTACACCGCGAAAGTGCCGTTAAAATAAAAGACCAAGTGGCCGATGTAGGCACAGTGGTCGATTATGCGTTGGCACATGCCAAAGAATGGGTAGTAAGCCGCAATAGACTTGCCTTGGTTGGGCATAGCGCCGGAGCCACGCTTGGGCTACTCTATGGCTACGATGCCAAAAATACAGGCAAGGTAAAAGCTATAGCCAATTTGGCCGGTGCATTAGATATTTTGTTTACCAATCTTCCAAACTGGGAACAATTGCCTCCTTATGTGTTGGAAGCAGGCTATCGCTACACGGGTTACGAGGTGAACGTGGATAACGAAGCCTATTACAAAGCGATCAGTCCGCTTTACACCGCCAATGCCAGTAGAAAAATTCCTACGCTGAATGTTTTTCCCGAAAACAATGACATAGATGGCCTGCCCAAGCAGGATTTTAACACCTACAGTGCATTTGGCGCGCAGCTCAATTTGCTCAAGGTGCCCAACGAGCTGATGTTTGTTGCCGGAGCCAACCATACCTTTAGCCAAGCCGGAAAATGGGTGCTGGTGCTAGACAAAACCTGTAGCTTCCTCAATAAAAACATGAACTAACATTTTTTGAAGTTCAATTTTGGTATGGCTTAGTTCATTTTCTTGTAATAAATGCATTCAAGATGATTTTTGAACCGGGCAACACAAAATATTTCTATTAAATGCCGTATATTTGGCAGATGTTACAAGACCAAATTACACAGTACACCGCAGAGGTCAATGCATTTGATACCCACAATGCCGACGAACTCGAGCAGTTCCGCATTAAATTCTTGGGAACCAAAGGTATAATCAAAGATATCTTCGACCAGTTCAAAGCCGTTTCTCCAGAAGAAAAGCGGGTTTTGGGCAAAGTACTGAACGAGTTTAAGCAATTAACAGAAGCCAAATACCAAGCGCTAAACGAAGCCATCGAAAGCGAACAAGGTACAGCCAGTAATTTGCAGTTAGACTTAACGCTTCCCGGCGAAGGCTTCGAAGTGGGTGCCCGTCATCCCTTGGCCTTGGTGAGGAGAGAAATCATCGAAATTTTCAATAAACTGGGCTTTAGCGTTGCCGAAGGTCCGGAAATAGAAGACGATTGGCATAACTTTTCGGCCTTGAACTTCCCTGAAGAACACCCGGCAAGAGATATGCAGGATACTTTCTTCATTAAAAAAGGCGGCGAAAAAGGCGATATCGCTTTGCGTACCCACACCTCGTCTGTACAGGTAAGGATGATGGAAGCCGGACAGCCACCTTTCCGCGCCTTGATGCCCGGTCGCGTGTACCGCAACGAAGCCATTTCGGCAAGGGCACATTGCTTTTTTCATCAGGTAGAAGGTTTGTACGTAGACGAGAAGGTGTCGTTTGCCGACTTGAAGCAAACCCTGTTCTATTTTGTGCAAGAGCTTTATGGCGAAGGCACCAAAGTACGTTTCAGGCCGTCTTATTTTCCTTTTACAGAGCCATCGGCAGAAATGGATATTTCTTGTACCATTTGCAAGGGCGAAGGATGCCAGATGTGCAAATACAGTGGCTGGGTAGAAATTTTGGGTTGTGGCATGGTTGATCCTAACGTTTTGGAAAACTGTGGCATCGACAGCAAAAAATACAGCGGCTTTGCCTTCGGAATGGGCATTGAGCGTATTGCCAATCTGAAGTTCGAAATCAAGGACCTGCGCCTGTTCTCAGAGAACGATGTTCGTTTCCTTAAACAATATAAAAGCGCATTAATCTAAGATGAAAAGACTGATCGGGATATTGTTCATTGTGCTTTTGGTGACGTCTTGTGCCAAAGAAAACAATTTTATACCCGATTATCCGGTAAATTTTAGCGCACCGTTAACCGATCCAAGGCTCAGCAGGCTCAGCAGTCCTGGTGGCGCGGTAACCATCAATGGCTATGGCGTTGCCGGAATTGTCATTTACCGCCGACCAGATAATGCCTATGTGGCCTACGATCGTTGCAGCACGGTAAATCCAGAGAAGAAAAATGCCGTGGTTTTAGACGATCCAGTGATTACGGTAACCGATCCCGCATCGGGAGCAAAGTACTCTTTGTACGATGGAAGCCCGGTAAAGGCGCCAGCTAAAACATCTTTAAAACGATATAATGTTGCCATTGCAGGCAATAACTTACAGGTGACTAATTAATGGAACCAGAAAAAATAAAAGAAAGCATTGTCAAAGCAGCCAAAGAGCTGTTTAGAAAATATGGTTACCATAAAACCAGCGTAAACGAGATTGCCAAAAAAGCACGTATAGCCAAAGCTACCATCTATAAGTATTTTGATAGCAAAGAACAGGTTTTAGATGCCATTTTGATGGATTACCTGGATGTAAACCTGCACGAAATTCTAAGCAATAAGGTGCAGTTTGCCAGCGAAGAAGAGCACCTGAAAGCCTTGGTGATGAAAACCTGCCGCTTGTCTTTTACGGTTTGCAACGAGTTTATCGGTTGGGATTTTGTACGCGAAAACGCCAACTCGCAAGAATTTTTGAAGCACCTGTCAGACCAATTGGAGGCCTTGTTGCTTTCTGCTTACCTCGAGCTAGACAGTTTCAAGAAAAACCCGGCGCGCAGGGGAGGCTTGGCCTTTTTGCTCAAAGCCAGTAAAAGCATCGTGTTCTCGTTTGCCTTTACTTCGGTTAGCGATGCCGACGTGCGCAAAAACTTCGTCACCTTTCAAAAAGAAATCCTGCCTTATTTAGTTAAGGCGGCGTTGTAATCCCGAACAGGTTTCTTCAAAAAATAGACCTTAATTGTTGGCTTGGCCTTGTTTAATGATAAATTGGCTCACGGCTTGGTGCTTCAAAACCAGGAACGCACCGATAATTGTTTTGGCCAGTTGTATGAGGAGGCTGCCGGAACCCGTGTTGTTTGGTAAATCGGTTCCATTTTGTAGGTAAGTAAAGGTCTGTTGGAAAAATACCGGAGCCGAATCGATAAAAACATAACCTCCTAAAATAATCAGCGCGATATTGATGGCCGCGCCTGTGTTGATATTGGCATCTACTCTTTCTTGTTCAAATCCTTGCGCCAGCTTTAGCTTTTCGATCAGCCAGTCGCTTTTGAAAATCAGAACCAGCGGAATGAAGAGGTAAATAGTGAACATTACTAATGGCATCAAGACATAGGCAAGAAACGATGCGCCCATAGGTATGGTGGCAATAGATATCAAACCCGCCAAAAGCTGGCCAGCCGCCGCAATCAAATGAAGCAGGAAATAGACACCTAATGTTTTAAGGATAATGGTCCAGAGCGTTTTGAGATTCATAGGTCAAGTGTTTCGACAAATATAAGAACAGCCTTGGGATATCAAAATCCTTTACATAAATTTAACATATACCGTTTTGGTTTTTGGTTCAAAAAATGTTATTTTTGTCGAAATAGCATTAAAATAGGCGATGAGTAAAGAAGTTTTGGAAATTTCTGTAATGGTTGATGAACAATTCGACATGAACTTTAACCTGGTTGAAGGCTTTTTTGGATTAATCCTTAAAGTTTTTGGACAGTAACAAGCGCAACTGAATTATTCTGGGAGCGGATTTCTTAATCCGGATGGAATGGTATGCTTTGTATTTTTACCTTTTAACTGCAAAGAAAAGAAGAGCTTCCTCAGGCTCGTTAGGGATTGAAAACCCGAACTGGATACGATCTTATTTAACCTCCCGCCTTCTACCTTCCATCTTCTTTGGTCTTTCTGCTTTAGTCTTTAGACTTTGAGCTACAAAACTATCAACGCGGCTTTTCGTATATTTGCATCAATGAGTAGAAACAGAAGAAATAGCGCTCCGATTGTAATTCCTGAGTTGCAGATTATTGATATTGCCGAAGAAGGCAAGGGGGTGGGCAAAGCCGATGATTTGGTGATATTTGTAGACAAAGCCGTTCCCGGAGATGTGGTAGATGTTCGTTTGGTGAAGAAAAAGAAAAACTTTGCCGAAGCGGTAATCGAAAAGCTACAAAAACCTTCCGACCTGCGTACCGATCCTTTCTGTAGCCACTTTGGCACTTGTGGAGGCTGCAAATGGCAACATATGGACTACGAAGCCCAGCTGCGTTTCAAACACAAAAACGTAGAAGCCGCTTTGCAACGTTTGGCCAAGGTTGATACCAGCGCCATGGAACCTATTTTGGGTTCGGCCGTAAACAGGTACTACCGCAACAAACTCGAATATACTTTTTCTAATAAACGCTGGCTCAATGCCGGCGATATGCACATGGAACGCGATGATAAGGAAATGAATGCCCTGGGCTTCCACGTACCTTTGCGCTTCGATAAAATTTTGGATATCGAGCATTGCTACCTGCAAAAAGAGCCGAGTAACAGTCTGCGCTTGCGTATTCGCGAATATGCCCTGCAAAACGACCTGAGCTTTTACGACCTGCGCAACCACGAGGGCGCGCTCCGCAACCTGATTATCCGTACTTCGTCAACAGGCGAGCTGATGGTGGTTGTGGTTTTTGCCTATGCAAGCCAAGAGCAAATCGACGGGTTGATGGAGCATGTAAAGACGACTTTCCCCGAAATTACCTCGCTCCTATATATCGTTAACCAAAAAAGAAACGATACCATTTTTGATCAGGAAGTGATTGTTTATTCGGGCAGGGACCATATTTTCGAAGCGATGTCGCTCGATGGGTCGGAAACCAATCAGGTGAAATTCAAGATCGGCGCCAAGTCTTTTTACCAAACCAATTCAGAACAAGCTTACGAATTGTATAAAATCACCAAAGAATTTGCCGGTTTTAAAGGCGATGAATTGGTATACGATTTATACACCGGAGCCGGAACCATTGCTAATTTTGTGGCAGGCAGCGTAAAACAGGTTGTCGGCATAGAGTACGTGCCAACGGCCATTGAAGATGCCAAATTTAACGCCGAACTGAACGGAATCGGAAATACGCTTTTTTATGCCGGCGATATGAAGGATATCCTAACGGCCGACTTTATTGCCGCCCATGGCAAGCCCGATGTGGTGATTACCGATCCGCCACGCGCCGGTATGCATGCCGATGTAGTAGAGCGCCTGTTAGAAATGGAAGCCGAAAAGATTGTGTACGTAAGTTGCAATGCCGCTACGCAGGCACGTGATTTGGCACTGCTTAAAGAAAAATATGAGGTGGTACGGATAAAACCCGTTGATATGTTTCCACATACGCAACACGTAGAAAACGTGGTTTTGCTCAAACTGAAATAAAAAACATCACGGCTGGTTAAGGCCGTCGCAATTGTAAACAGATGAAAAACACTTGGATTTGTTTGTTGGCTTTGATGGTTTTGGTTGCCTGTAGGGGCAAGGTCAAGACCGATGGCCCTGCAACAAAGCCAAGCCTGGCTGAAGCGCCTGCCAAGCCAAAAGTCGATTGGAAGAAGCAAAGCGTTGACACCATTTTGCTAACGCCAACCGATACGGCTTTTGTGGTTAAAAACAAATTGGTTGACGATGATATGGGCGACAAGCAAAAAAGCTACCTCATCAATGTGTTTTTTGCGCCTAAAAACTGGCCGATGCTGTCTTTCGACAAGGCTATTGGGGCGGATATTACCTATCCAGGCGATTTAGATGGCGACGGACAGCCCGAGTTGCTGCTCAGGCCAGAATGGTTCAGCAGCTGCTGGTCAACCGTCAACCTGTTTTCACTGAAGCATAACAGTTGGAAACTGGTCAAAACAGGCAGCATGTATTTTTGTTCAGACCAGTATCCCTTAGCAAAGAGAGTAATCAAAACCGATCAGGGCTATGCGCTTTTAACCGATAGCCTAACCGACGATAAATTTATCGTCCTGAAAAAAGAAATCAAGTTTTAAGAAATGGAATCAGAAGAATTATTAGGCAGTTTAGGCCAAAACGGAAATAAAGAACAGGCGCCAGAACGCAAAAGTCCTTTGGTAAGCCTGGAAAAAGATTTGGCTTTTTATGCCGATTCGATCAAGGAGGTTGCCGTCGAAATTATGGTAGAGGGTATTTCTGCCCATCCCATTTTTATTGCCCACCAGCATGAAGTAAGCATTGGCGAGCTGATTTTGAACCGCGAGGAACTCAATACCGCATGGACTATCCAGGCCTCTACTTTAGAGGAATTTATCCAAAAAGGAATTATCCACCCCGATAAAAAAGAGCATTTCCTCAAAAGCTATAAAAAGCCGGAAAACTACATGTGTATTTTCGTTATCGTGCCTGAAGGTGCCAATTTTGTGTACTATCCTTATCCGAAAGCAACAAACTAGCCTTTTGGCGTACAAAAAAGAAAGCCCATATCGCATGCGTGATATGGGCTTTGCTATTTAAACTAAAAAACTAAACTAGTTCACGTGGGTTATGTCGCCACTTTTTGACGAAGTGGTTTTTTTGAGCGAGGCATTGCCTTTGTAGTGGATATCGCTGCCACCGCTTGCACCAGCTTCTAAAGCTTTGTTTACATAGATGTTGGCATCAGAACCGCCGCTTACGTTTACCTTGGCGTTGTTAACCACAAAGCCAAAAGCATCAATGTCAGAACCGCCAGAAGCGCTCAACTGCATGTTTTCGGCAGTACCTTTTAAATTGGCATCGCTGCCGCCGCTTACACTTAAGGTAAGGTCTTTGCAGTTTAAGGTAAGTTTTACATCAGAACCGCCACTGGCCCTTACGTTCAGTTGGTCGGCCTTCATGGTGTTTTCGGTGTATACATCAGAACCGCCGCTCGAGGTTAGGCTCTTGATGTTTTTGTAGTTCACGTATACCTTTATCGATTGGTTTTTGAATAACCTGCCCCAGTTGATGCCGTCTTTGTATTTGATCAACACGCTGCTGCCGTTTTGTTCTACCACCACATCTTTAATTACATCGTTGTTGCCTTTGATGGTGAGGCTTTCGGTGCCGCCTTGGGTCAGGTACATGTCGATGCCACTGCTTACGGTAAGCTGATCAAAGCTTTTTACGTTTACGCTTCTGCTGCTTTGGGCGTATGCCAAGCTAAGGCCAAAGCCAAAAGTTGCTATAAGGAGGAGGCTGATTTTTTTGATACTGGTCAATTTCATAATTCTTTTTGCTTTAGGGTTTGTAATGATTAGACGCCAATGCCTGCCAAAACGTTGCAGTATTGGTAAAAATAATTTTTTGTATTTGATTTTGAGGTTTAATTTGTTCTTTTGTATGCACGATCAAATCATTTCATTATGCCCGAAAGCCAGGTACTTATTCTAGATAAACAACAGATTGCACAAAAGATCAACCGCATTGCCTATCAGATTTTGGAAGACAATTTGGGAGAGAAAGAAGTAGTATTGGCAGGGATTTGGGATCGTGGCTACAAGTTGGCCCTGCGCCTGCAAAAAGTGCTGCAGGAAATCTCAAGCTTCAACCTGATTTTGCTGCGCGTAGACCTCGAAAAGCAAAGCAGTAAACTGGTAGCCAAAACCGATTTGCCACCAAGCGAGTGGAAAAACAAAGTCGTGATCTTGGTTGATGATGTGTTGAACAGCGGCAAGACTTTGGCTTATGGCTTGGGTGTGTTTTTGAATACGCCGCACAAGAAAATCCGCACGGTGGTATTGGTTGACAGGAGCCATAAAATATTCCCGATTGCCACCGATTTTGTTGGACTGGAACTTTCTACCATTTTAAAGGAACATGTTGACGTGGTAATGGATGTAGCGGGCGAAGAAGACCGTGTTTACCTCAGCTAAGGTGGCTTGTTACCGACTTAAGCCTTTGAATAAAGTTGAGTTTGGGATGACGCCAAGGGCAAGGAAGCTACACTCAACCTCATCTTTTTTATGTATTTTTGTGAAAAATAACGGAGCGTAGGATGGAGTACAATTTAAACGTTACGATTGATAAGTCGTCGGGTTTCTGCTTTGGGGTAGTATACGCCATTGATATGGCCGAAGATATCCTCGACCATGAGGATTACTTGTATTGCCTGGGCGATATTGTGCACAACGATGAAGAAGTAGAGCGTTTAAAGGCCAAAGGGTTACGTATTATCGACCATGAGCAGCTGCATCAGCTTGCTAACGAAAAAGTGCTGATCAGGGCGCACGGCGAAGCACCTTCTACTTACGAATTGGCCCTCAATAACAATCTCACGCTGATTGATGCCTCTTGTCCGGTGGTGCTGAAGTTGCAGAACCGCATCAAAAACTCGCACGACGATAAAGAGCAGATTCTTATTTTTGGCAAGCATGGCCATGCCGAAGTGATTGGCCTGCAAGGACAGACTGATGGCAATGCCATTGTTTTTCAGGACCTGGCCGAACTCGATTCGCTGCAATTGCCCCATAAGTTTACCTTATACAGCCAAACCACCAAGAGTACCGATAAGTTTTACCAAATTAAGGAAGAACTGCTCAATAGGGGCTATGAGGTAAAAGCCAACGATACCATTTGTCGCCAGGTTTCCAATCGTTATGAAGAACTGGAAGATTTTGTAGCCGATTATGATAAGATCGTTTTTGTATCGGGCAAAAAATCGTCGAATGGCAAAGTGCTTTACGATGTATGCAAAAAGCACAATGATAACTCGTACTTTATATCAAATGTAGAAGAATTGGACAAAAACTGGTTCTCTCCAAACGATAAAGTGGGCATCTGTGGTGCCACCTCCACACCGATGTGGCTCATGGAAAACGTAAAAGCCGCACTTGAGGCTTACTAGCCTGCACATCATCAAAAAGTAATTATTGAAATACAGCCTCCGCACTGTTTTTAACACGCCTTGGCTTAACGTATATTTGCCGATCAAAATGAACATGTGGCTTTGGTAGCCTGCACTAAATTATGGGAAAAAAGGGAATTTTATTAGTCAATCTAGGTACGCCAGATAGTCCGGAAGTTAAAGACGTAAAGAAATATCTAGACCAGTTTTTAATGGATGGCAGGGTAATCGATATTCCCCGATTTAACCGTAATTTGTTAGTGAGGGGGCTGATTGTTCCTTTCCGCAGCCCTAAAACCTCCAAGCTGTACAAAGAAATCTGGAACGAAAAAGGGTCGCCTTTGTTGTACTACAGCAAGGTGCAAACGGCTATGTTGCAGGAGCAGTTGGGCGATGAGTATCAGGTAGAGCTGGCCATGCGCTATCAAAATCCTTCCATCGAATCGGCATTGGCTAATTTAAAGACGGGTTTGGTAGAAAGCATCAGGGTTATTCCTTTGTTTCCGCAATATGCTTCGGCCAGCACGGGTTCGGTTATCCAATTGATTATGGAATTGGTGGGCAAGTGGCATACCATTCCCAATATCAGCTTTGTCAATTCGTTTCACGATAACCAGCTGATGATCGAGGTGTTTGCCGAAAATGCCAGAAAGCACAATCCCGAAAGCTTCGACCATGTGTTGTTCAGTTTCCACGGCTTGCCCGAAAGGCAGATCGATAAAAGCGATTATGTAGCCAAAAGCTATAATTTTAGGGATGTCAGCCAACGCGAAGACTACAACGATGGCAATAAATTCTGCTATTTGGCCCAGTCTTACCATACGGCCAAGCTCATTGCCAAAGAACTAAACATCGACAGAAAAGACTACACCGTTTGCTTCCAATCACGTTTGGGCAAAGAGCCTTGGGTGCAGCCTTACACGACCGATGTATTGAAAAGATTGGCTCGGGAAGGCAAAAAGCGTTTGTTGGTATTCAGCCCAGCTTTTGTGGCCGACTGCTTGGAAACCCTTTACGAAATCACGGTTGAATACCATGAAGAATTTAGGGAATTGGGTGGCGAGCACGTACAGTTGGTAGAAAGCCTGAACGACCATCCGAAATTTGTGGAAGCGCTGGTGGCGATGGCCAAAGGCTAAGACTACAGCTTTATTTCCTCTTTTACGTGGCCGACAATCATATCGGTAGCACCCTTTTTGTTTTCGATATAGGCCTTGGCTTTGAGCGGAAGTTCCGCATTGCTTTTTAATTCGTTAAAAGCATTTAGCAACTCGTTTTCATTGCTGATGCTTTGGGCAATACCGATGGCTATCAAATCTTTAGCCTCCTGAAACTTATCGTATTTAGGGCCGAAAATAACAGGCAGGCCAAAAGCTACAGCTTCTAAAGTGTTGTGGATTCCTGCGCCAAAACCACCGCCAATGTAGGCCAGTTGGCCATATTGGTAAAGTGAAGAAAGCATGCCGATGTTGTCAATAATCAGGATTTGAGATTTGAGATTTGAGGTTTGAGCCAACTGAGAGCCGAGAACCGAAAATTTAACCGCGTTTGGAAAGAGCAACTCAATTTCGGAAATGTGCGAAGCGCCGATTTCGTGTGGTGCAATGATGAATTTCCAGTCAGGATTTTGATTAGCCAGTTCAACCAATAACTTCTCGTCGGCCGGCCAAGTACTGCCTGCCATCAAAATAGGGGCCTGGCCACAAAAAGCCTCGATTTCTGGCAGCTGTTTTGGTTGCAGCGCATTTTCGTAAACCCGGTCAAAACGGGTATCGCCACTCAGGCTTACCTTGTCAAGGCCAATGCCTTTCAAAAGTTGAACGCTTTCTTCGTTTTGCACAAAGAAATGTTTCACGAAGCCCAGCATTTTTCGATAAAATCCACCATAGCTCTTGAAAAAAAGCTGGTTTGGCCTAAAAATCCCCGAAATAAGATAGATTGGAATTTGTTGTCGATGCAGGGTTTTGAAATAATGATACCAAAACTCGTACTTGGTAAAAATGGCCAATCGCGGATTAACCAGTGCTACAAACTTTTTGGCATTGCCCGCCGTATCTAGAGGCAAATAGAAAATGCCATCGGCCAAAGGATAATTTTTTCTGATTTCGTAGCCTGAAGGTGAAAAAAAGGTAACTACGACTTTTACATCCGGATATGCCGATTTCAATTTTTCGAGTACCGGTCGGCCCTGCTCAAATTCGCCCAACGAAGCAAAATGATACCATATCGGCCTGTCGGTTGGGTTTATTTTTTGTGCGATTTTTTCAAAGCCGTTTTTTCGTCCCGCCACAAACAGTTTGGCCTTCGCATTGAACAGCGATGCCAATCTCACAAAAAGCCCATAAATGACAATCCCAATATTATAAATCCAAAGCATTTTGCATCTTAAATTCTTATCTTCGTCCGAAGATAAACGATTAAATTTAAAACCTTCAATTAATATATGAAGATAGCAGTAATTGGAACAGGATACGTAGGCTTGGTTACCGGAACCTGCCTGGCAGAAACGGGCAACAATGTCATCTGTGTAGACATCGACAAGGCTAAGGTAGAGAAGATGAAGAACGGCGAAGTGCCGATCTACGAACCGGGCCTCGACGTGCTGTTCCACCGCAACATCGAGCAGGGGCGCCTGTCGTTTACGACCGATCTTGCGTTGGCGGTTAAGGAATCGCAGCTGATCTTCATGGCCCTGCCAACGCCTCCGGGCGGAGATGGCGCGGCCGACCTTTCTTACATCCTGGGCGCGGCCAAGGATATTTCGAAGCTGGTAACCGAGTACAAGGTTATCATCAACAAATCTACCGTTCCGGTGGGTACGGCTGATAAGGTTCAGGCCGTTTTTAACGAAAATACCCAGGTGGAAATCGACGTGGTTTCTAACCCGGAATTCCTGCGCGAAGGCGTTGCGGTAGACGATTTCATGAAGCCCGACCGCGTAGTGATTGGCACGCGCAGCGAAAAGGCGCAGAAACTGATGGCCGAGCTCTATGCGCCTTATGTGCGCCAGGGCAACCCGATTTTCTTTATGGACGAGCGTTCTTCTGAACTGACCAAATATGCCGCCAACTCGTTCCTGGCTACCAAGATTACTTTCATGAACGAAATCGCCAACCTTTGCGAAATCGTAGGCGCCGATGTTGACGCGGTGCGCAGGGGCATCGGTTCCGACGACCGCATTGGCAAGCGTTTCCTTTTTCCCGGCATCGGCTACGGAGGCAGCTGCTTCCCGAAAGATGTACAGGCCCTGGCGATAGCCGCCGAAAGCAACAGCTATAATTTCCAGTTGCTGAAAGCCGTAATGCAGGTGAACGAGAAACAAAAAACGATATTGGTAGACAAGCTGCTCAAATACTATAACGGCGATATCAAAGGCAAACGCTTCGCTTTGTGGGGATTGGCCTTCAAGCCCGAAACCGACGATATCAGAGAGGCACCAGCCTTGTACATCATCGACGAGCTGTTGATCCGTGGCGCCAAGGTTACGGCATTCGATCCGGAAGCGATGGATAATGTAAAAGCCTTGTTGGGCGACAAAATCGACTATGCCAACAACCAATATGAGGCTTTGCAGGGTGCAGATGCGCTACTGATTGCCACCGAATGGTCGGTGTTCCGCAACCCGGATTTCGAAAAGATGGAGGGCCTATTGGCCAATAAAACCATTTTCGACGGCAGGAACCTTTTCGATTTGCAGAAAATGATAGACCTCGGTTATTATTACAACAGTGTTGGACGCAAACTGATCGGATAATGGAAAGGAAAAGGGTATTGATTACCGGCGCTGCCGGATTTCTGGGCTCGCATCTGTGCGATCGCTTCATCAGGGAAGATTTCCATGTCATTGCCATGGACAACCTCATTACCGGCGACCTGCGCAACATCGAGCACCTGTTTAAGCTGGAGAATTTCGAATTCTACCACCACGACGTGTCTAAGTTTGTGCACGTGCCGGGCAACCTCGACTATATCCTACACTTTGCCTCGCCGGCCAGTCCGATAGACTACCTTAAAATTCCGATCCAGACTCTCAAAGTGGGTTCGCTGGGCATACATAACCTGTTGGGTTTGGCCAAGTCAAAACAGGCCAGACTGCTCATTGCCTCTACATCTGAGGTGTACGGCGACCCAACGGTAAATCCACAACCCGAAGAATACTGGGGCAACGTAAATCCGGTAGGCCCGCGTGGCGTTTACGATGAGGCCAAGCGCTTTCAGGAAGCCATGACCATGGCCTATCATACCTTTCACGGGCTCGAAACCCGCATTGTGCGCATCTTCAATACCTATGGGCCGCGCATGCGCCTGAACGACGGCCGTGTATTGCCTGCTTTCATTGGTCAGGCACTGCGGGGCGAAGACCTGACCGTATTTGGCGATGGCAGCCAAACGCGTTCGTTCTGCTATGTAGACGACCTGATCGAAGGCATCTACCGCCTGCTGTTCAGCGATTATGCACAGCCAGTAAATATTGGCAACCCCGACGAGATTACCATGATGGATTTTGCCGAGGAAATTATCAAGCTTACGGGAACCGACCAGAAGATAGTCTGCAAAGACCTTCCGGTTGACGATCCTAAGCAACGCCGTCCGGATATTACAAAAGCCAAGGAGCTGTTGGGCTGGGAGCCGAAGGTATCAAGAGCCGAAGGCCTGAAGATTACCTACGAGTACTTCAAGTCGTTGCCTAAAGAAGCTTTGGTTAACAAAGAACATAAGAACTTTAATACCTATAATAAACAATAAATCATATACCCTACCGAAAAACAATGAAAAAGATTTTAGTAACAGGAGGAGCAGGCTACATTGGCTCGCATACCGTAGTTGAACTTTTTAATGCAGGCTACGATGTTGTAATTGTAGACGACCTCTCTAATTCGAACCCGAAGATTTTAGACCAGATCGAAAAGATTTCGGGCAAAAAGCCGGAGTTTGTCAAATTAGACCTCACCGACGAGCAAGGTGTGAATGCTTTTGCGCAGGCGCATCAAGACATTAGTGGCGTTATCCATTTTGCGGCTTTCAAGGCAGTAGGCGAATCGGTGCAAGAGCCCTTAAAATACTACAGAAACAATTTTTATTCGCTCATCAATATCCTAACGGCTTACAACAACAAGATTAAATTGGTGTTTTCGTCGTCGTGTACCGTTTACGGACAGCCAGATGTATTGCCGGTAACCGAAAGTGCACCGGTAAAGAAAGCTGAATCGCCTTATGGCAATACCAAGCAGATTGCCGAAGAGATTTTGGCCGAAACCTGTGCAGTAACCCCATCGTTGAAAGTAATCGCCCTGCGCTACTTCAATCCGGTAGGTGCACATGCTTCGGCGTTGATTGGCGAATTGCCTATTGGTGTGCCACAAAACCTGGTGCCGTTTATTACGCAATCGGCCATTGGCAAACGCGGCCCGATTACCGTTTTTGGCAACGATTATGATACGCCAGACGGCTCGGCCATTAGGGATTATATCCATGTGGTTGATTTGGCCAAAGCCCACGTAGCCGCTATCAAAAGACTGGAAGAAGGCGACGGAGCCAACTACGAGGTTTTTAACGTAGGCACAGGCAAAGGCTCGTCGGTATTGGAAATCATCAATGCCTTCGAAAAATCGACCGGCGTCAAATTGAATTATGTGATTGGTGCGCGTCGGGAAGGCGATATCGAAAAAACCTTTGGCGATGTGAGTTTGTCTAATAAGGTGCTGGGCTGGAAAGCCGAACTTGGCGTAGAAGAAATGATGAGCTCAGCCTGGGCCTGGGAAGAATATTTGAAAGCAAATCCCTTTTAAATGAAGCTAAGCGAGCATAAGGAACTTAAACAAGAAATTTTGGCCTTGCCGTCAAAAGAAAAAGATAAGCTTTTGCTTCGCTTAGTGGGAAAAGACAAAGTGCTTACCGAGCGCCTTCATTTTGTGCTTTTAGAAAGCGAAGAAGACCTCAAGCAACGCGTATCGACCTTAAAGGAAAACATCGTTACGGTAATGCAGGGCCTTAAAACGTTAAAAAACCTAAATGCGAAAGAGGTACTGGCCCAATTGCGTAAATTGGCCAAGCAGTTGAACCATCATTATAAGGTAACCAAGGCCAACTACGAAGAAGTAGAGCTTCGGCTGTTTTTGCTCAACCATACGGAACTGGGTTTTAAAACCGGACTTTTTTCGTCGTACAAGAACCATGAGCAGGTATTGGCCAATTACTTTGTAAAGTATGTGCTGATGACGATCCGCAAGTTTAAGGCCTTGCACGAAGACCTCCAGTACGACTTGAGGGATGAAATGGATAAAATATTAACCAAGATATACCAAGGAAACATGGCAACGGTTGCCAAGCAACTGGAACTGCCCGAACAAGTATAAGTTATGAAGAAGATATTAATTACAGGTGGTGCGGGTTTTATTGGCTCGCATGTGGTGCGCAGGTTCGTCAGCAACTATCCGCAGTGCGAAATTGTAAACCTCGATGCATTGACTTATGCCGGTAACCTGGCCAATTTGGCCGATGTGGAAGACAAAAGCAATTACCGCTTTGTAAAGATGGATATCACCAACGCAGCTGAGATCAACCAGTTGTTCAAAACCGAAGACTTTGATGCGGTAATCCATTTGGCAGCCGAATCGCATGTTGACCGTTCTATTGCCAATCCCTTGGCTTTTGTGATGACCAATGTGATCGGCACCGTGAACCTGTTGAATGCGGCAAGAGAATATTGGAAAGGCGATTATGCAAACAAGCGCTTTTACCATGTAAGTACTGATGAGGTTTATGGTGCATTGGGCGAAACAGGAATGTTTACCGAAAGTACGGCTTACGATCCGCACAGCCCATATTCGGCTTCTAAGGCAAGTTCAGACCATTTTGTAAGGGCCTATCACGATACTTATGGCCTTGATGTGGTGATTTCTAACTGCTCTAACAATTACGGGTCGCACCATTTTCCGGAGAAATTAATCCCATTGGCCATCAATAACATTAAAAACAATAGATCCGTTCCTGTTTACGGCAAAGGCGAGAATGTGCGCGATTGGCTTTGGGTAGAAGACCATGCCCGTGCCATCGATGTCATTTTTCACCAGGCCAAAAGCGGAGAAACCTACAATATCGGCGGACATAACGAATGGAAAAACATAGATCTGATCCACTTGCTTTGCCGGATCATGGACAGCAAATTGGGACGTGAGGCAGGCGAATCAGCCAAGCTCATTACCTTTGTAACCGATAGGGCAGGGCACGACCTGCGCTACGCCATCGATTCGACTAAATTGCAAAAAGAACTCGGCTGGGTGCCAAGCCTGCAGTTTGAAGAAGGATTGGAAAAAACCGTTGACTGGTACCTGGATAACGAAGAATGGCTCAACAATGTAACTTCGGGCCATTATCAGGCCTATTATGATAACCAATATAAAGGGAGGTAAGCTTGTTCGGGTTGTTTAAAAAGAAAAAGGAGCCAGAGTTTAACTTTTCCACCATCGGAACGGATATGCATTCGCATATTATTCCGGGTATTGACGATGGGGCAAAAAACATCAACGATTCTTTGGCACTGGCCAAACGTTTCAAGGCACTGGGTTTTAAAAAACTGGTAACCACGCCTCACGTAATGGCCGATTATTACCGTAATACCCCCGAAACCATTCAAAAAGGATTGGATATCCTGAGAGAAGGCCTGCAAAAAAATGGAATTGATTTAGAAGTTGATGCGGCCGCCGAATATTATTTAGACGAAACGTTCGAAAATAAGATTGCCAAGAAGAACGTATTGACCTTTGGCCAAAATTTCCTGCTTTTCGAACTCTCGTTTATTAATCCGCCACATAATTTGTTCGAAGCCATTGCCAAAATGCAGGATGCGGGCTATCAGCCGGTTTTGGCACACCCAGAGCGCTATCCTTACTATCAAAACTCTTTAGAAAGCTACGAGCAGATTAGGGATACGGGCTGTATGTTGCAATTGAATACCATTTCGCTTACAGGCTATTATGGCAAAAGCTGTAAACAGGCCGCCGATGAGCTGGTGGATAATCATTGTATCGATTTTTTGGGCAGCGATATGCACCATTTGCGCCACGCAGATGCTCTGAAAGAAAGTTTATATGTAGAACGTCTGCAAAACATCCTCTCGCAGCCACAACTTAACAACCTTCTGCTTTAAAAGAAGTTCATTGGTTCATTAGTGTCATTGGTTCATTTGGGGCGTGCTGTGGTCCATAAACCATAGACTATCGACCATCGACTTCAGACTTTTCGCAAGCCTACTCGTACCTCAAGGCCTCAACCGGATCCAGTTTCGATGCTTTTTTGGCAGGGTAGTAGCCTGAAACGATGCCCACAAATACGCAGATAACAAAGCCACCGCCAATAGACGACCACGGTACGATAAACGATCCGCCCATCATGCTCGAAATGATATTGCCGATGCCGATGCCCAGCAAAATACCAAATGCACCGCCGATTAGGCAGATGACCACTGCTTCAATCAAAAACTGCTTGCGAATGACGGCAGGGTTGGCACCGATGGCTTTTCTCACCCCGATTTCGCGAGTACGCTCAGTAACCGAAACCAACATGATATTCATCAAAGCGATAGAAGCGCCTAACAAAGTAATGGCACCAATAGCCACACCGCCCATAACCACATACTTGAGGTTTTCGAACAAGGTTTGGGCAACAGCATCACTTTTGGTGATTTCAAAATTGTTGGGTTCGCTTATTTTTACCTTTCTGATATTCCTGAATTCTGCGGTAGCCTCGCCAATAATGTTGTCCATCAAATCGTTGTTGGGCACCATTACGGTTATGGTATAAGAAGGATTGCTGTTGGCATTGATGAGCTTGGACTTGAACAAGGGGATGTACACCGCCCTGTCGCTGCTCGGTCCCATGCTCGAACCCTTTGGCGCCAATACGCCAATTACCCTTAGCCGGTTGTTGCCCGCCATAACGATCTTGTCGATGGCTGGTTGGCCCTTGAATAAAATCTTGGCGATTTCGTTGCCGATAATACAAATGTTGTTGTTGCTCAGTGCTTCGGCCGCATTAAAATTCCGGCCTTGCGAAAGTTCCAGGCCCAAAGAGCCCAATCCGTTTTCGTCAATACCTTGGATGTTGGTGTTGGGGTTGGTTTTTTCCTGTTCGTATTTTACCGTTGAACCGAAAGTAGCATATACGCTAATGGCCACTTTGGCGGGGGTATTCAGTCGCTCCTTAAATGCAATGGCATCTTCGTAACGGATAGATTTGAATGGTTTTGGACGTTTTCCCGAACCGCCAATACGGATGCCGGTGCCCCGGTTCCTGATGTTAAAAGAATTGGCGCCCATACTCGAAAATGCTTCGGTCATGCTTTTTTTGATGGCATCGATAGTGGTTAAGATACCAACCAGGGCCGACAAGCCAATAGCAATAATCAATGCGGTAAGCAGGGTGCGCAGCCTATTGCTTTTAATGGATTGTAGTGCAAGCCTTACGTTTTCAGTATACGTCATCTGATGGAAATAAAATTCGGTTGAGGATAAAAATAAAAAGTCCCGCTGTTAAGACAACGAGACCTGTTAAAATGTTACAAACAATTGCGTGTTAAACCGAGAAACTCGTGCCGCAACCGCATGAGCTGGTGGCATTCGGGTTGTTAAAGGTAAAGCCCCTCGCATTTAATCCGTCTTGCCAGTCTATTTGCATGCCCAAAAGGTACATTTGGTGCGCCTTGTGCATGAATATTTTAATGCCGTCGATCTCAAATTCCTGATCGCCTTCTTTCTTTTGGTCAAAGCCCAAAACATAGCTCATTCCAGAGCAACCACCTCCCTCAACACCAACGCGCAAACCGAAATCTTCGGTAATCTCTTGTTGGTCTTTCAGCTTTTTGATTTCCTTGGTTGCGGTTTCGGTAAAAGATACAGGCGCAAAAGCAGTTTCTACGTTACTCATAAAATTTAAAATTAGCAGCTCAGTTGGACCTAATTGTTTTGGATGGCAATGAGGTTAGCAACTGTTCCAACCATTGAAAAAAATAAATTACTCAACAAATATAAATATAAATGCACATTTTTGTCCGTCGCACTTATTAATATTACGGTATTTAAACAAATAAAATGAACATTGCGCATTTTTTAACCCAAGCTGCCATCATGGGCCTAGGAGGCATTATTGCCGTAACAGTGGCGTATTTTTTGGTCAAGGGCGATATCCAGCATTACTTCAGGTTCAAATCGCTGGAGGACCAAAAAGAAGAGCGGGCTACGCTATTGCCATTGCGTTTGCAGGCCTATGAGCGGGTCATTATTTTTATCGAGCGTATCAATCCCACCAACCTGCTGGTTCGTTTGCACCAATCGGGCATAGAACTTTCGGCCTTGCAGGCTTTGATCATTAACGAGGTAAATGCCGAATATCAGCACAACATTACGCAGCAATTGTATATCAATGCAGCAAGTTGGAACGTGGTACGCAAACTAAAGGACGATACCATTGCCATGATCAACAATACCGTAGCAGGATTGCCACCAGAGGCGAGCGGTATAGATTTGAGCCGCAAAATACTGAAGCACATGAGCAGCATCGAAGAAAATCCCTACCAACTGACCATAGATTTGCTCAAACAAGATATCCATATCCTGTTTTAGGAGCGCGGCCTCAGGCCACCTATATATATAATAGTATAACCAAATAGATTAATTATGACGGAGAAAAAGTTCACCACCACTTCTGGTATTGAAATCAAAGATATATATACTGTTGCCAAGCCTTCGGACGAAATGCCTGGAAAGTTCCCTTTTACCAGGGGCATCCAAAAAGACATGTACCGGGGGCGTTTGTGGACGATGAGGCAATATGCGGGTTTTTCAACCGCTGAAGAATCGAACAAAAGATACCACTACCTGTTGGCGCAAGGCACAATGGGCTTGTCGGTAGCATTCGATTTACCTACGCAGATCGGTTACGATTCGGATCATGAAATGGCCGAAGGCGAAGTGGGCAAGGTAGGCGTAGCCATCGATTCGCTGAAGGATATGGAAATCCTTTTTGATGGAATCGAGCTGCAGAAGATTACCACTTCCATGACCATCAATGCTACGGCTTCGATTCTGTTGGCTATGTACATTGCCTTGGCCAAAAAACAAGGCGCAAACCTGAAAGAAATTTCGGGAACCATCCAAAACGACATTTTAAAGGAATATGCAGCCAGGGGAACTTATATCTATCCGCCTAAACCCTCGATGCGCATCATTACCGATATTTTCGAATATTGCAGCAAGGAAGTGCCCAAGTGGAATACCATTTCTATTTCGGGTTATCACATCCGCGAAGCAGGTTCTACGGCAGTGCAGGAATTGGCTTTTACCTTGGCCAATGGCAAAGCCTATTTAAATGCCGCTTTAGAAAAAGGCCTGGATATTAATGTATTTGCCAAGCGATTGTCGTTCTTCTTCAACTGCCATAACAACTTCTTCGAAGAAATTGCCAAGTTCCGTGCGGCACGTCGCATGTGGGCGCGCATAACCAAGGCCCTGGGCGCAACCGACGAGAAGGCTATGATGCTGCGTTTCCATACGCAAACCGGAGGTTCTACCTTAACCGCGCAACAACCCTTAAACAATGTGGTGCGGGTAGCCAACCAAGCGATGGCGGCTGTGTTGGGCGGTACGCAGTCGCTGCATACCAACGGTTATGATGAAGCGCTTTCGCTGCCTACCGAAGCAGCGGCCAAAATTGCCTTGCGTACCCAGCAGGTGATTGCTTTTGAGAGTGGCATTACCGACACGGTTGATCCTTTGGCAGGTTCTTATTTTGTAGAAACCCTGACCGACGAAATCGAAGCGGCGGCTTTGGCCTATATCGACAAGATCGATGCCATGGGCGGTTCGGTCAACGCCATCGAAAATGGCTACATCCAACAAGAGATTGCCAACTCGGCTTATCAGTATCAAAAGGAGATTGAAAGTGCGGAGCGGATCATTGTAGGGGTGAATAAATTTACCCAAGAAACCGAGGCCTTAACCGAGGTGCTCAACATCGACGAATCGATCAGGACCATACAAACCGAGAAGCTGAACAAGCTCAAGGCCGAGCGTAATAACGATGCGGTGAAAATTAGTTTGGAAAATTTGCGGGATGCGGCAAAAACGGAACGGAATTTGATGCCTTATATCTTGGCTGCGGTAGAGGAATACGCCACTTTGGGCGAAATTGCCGATAGCCTGAGAAGTGTGTTCGGGGAGTATTAAATCTGGGTTAAAAAATAGTTATCCACATAAAAAATTGAGGTTAACTAGTTTATGCTACTGCTGATGAAGTACTTACAAATTAATTCAAAATTTTGTTTTTTTTGTTGATAATTTTTTGAATATTCGATGTCTCGAAAGGGCACATCCGTAATGCCCTTCTTAGAACTGAAAACCAACAAATTACAGAATTACGATGGAAAAAACTTGTACAGAAGTATGGAAGAACTGTCTTCAAATTATTAAGGATAACATTCCGAACCAAAGTTTCAAAACTTGGTTCGAACCGATATCAGCACTTAAATTGGAAGGCAAAGTTTTAACCATACAAGTGCCTAGTTTATTCTTTTACGAGTGGTTGGAAGAACACTATGTTGGCTTGCTTCGCAAAACGGTAAAGAAGCAATTGGGAGATGAGGGCCGACTGGAATATAATATCGTAGTAGACAAGTCGTCTAACTCGGGTTCTCCCTATACCACAAACATGCCTTCTAACGGAAATGGCGCTGAAGCAAAGATCCAATCGATGCCAATTCCGGTAGCGATTAATAAAGACATTAAGAACCCTTTTATTATACCGGGCCTTAAAAAGCTGAACGTAGATCCGCAGTTAAATCCAAACTATACTTTCGATAATTACATCGAGGGCGATTGCAACCGCTTGGCGCGCTCTGCCGGCTATGCCGTAGCCGCGAAGCCGGGAGGTACCTCGTTCAATCCGCTGATGGTTTATGGCGGCGTAGGTTTGGGCAAAACCCACTTGGCGCAGGCCATTGGCAACGAGATCAAACGCAACATGCCAGATAAGCTGGTGATTTATGTTTCGTGCGAAAAGTTCTGCCAACAGTTTGTAGACTCGTTAAAGAATAACACAATCAACGATTTTGTGAACTTCTACCAAGCCATGGATGTCATCATCATGGACGATGTGCACAATTTCGCGGGCAAAGAAAAAACCCAGGATATCTTCTTCCACATCTTTAACCACTTGCACCAATCGGGCAAACAGGTCATCCTGACTTCAGATAAGGCACCTAAAGATTTGGCAGGTTTGGAAGAGCGTTTATTGAGCCGTTTCAAATGGGGGCTTTCGGCCGACTTGCAAATCCCTGATTTGGAAACCCGCATTGCCATCCTGAAGAAAAAGATGTATGCCGATGGCATCGAACTGCCGGGAGAAGTAATCGAATATGTAGCGCACAACATCGACAACAACGTGCGTGAGCTTGAAGGTGCCATGGTTTCGCTATTGGCGCAATCTACCTTGAACAAAAAAGACATCGATTTGGCACTGGCCAAGCAGATGCTTAAAAACTTCATCAAAAATACTTCGAAAGAAATTTCGATGGAGTATATCCAAAAACTGGTATGCGAATATTTCGAAGTGCCGGTTGACATGGTGAAATCGCAAACACGCAAGCGCGAAATTGTACAGGCCCGTCAAATCTCTATGTATTTGTCGAAAAGCCACACCAAGTCGTCGCTTAAAACCATTGGCGCTTTCTTTGGCGGCCGCGATCACTCTACCGTAATCTATGCTTGCCAAACCGTAGAAGATTTGATCGAAACGGATAAGAAGTTTAAAGCTTACGTTAACGACATCCAGAAAAAACTGAAGATGAGTTAATTTATATTGGGAAATTATAATTCAACAAAAACCCCGTCATGATGTAAAATCTGACGGGGTTTTTTGTTTATTGGCTATTGGGTTCAATCTGCCGGTAAAAGCTTTCGCGGTAGGCATCGCCCAGCGGAATGATTTCTTCGCCTATAAAAATGCGGTTGCGCTCAATGCTTTTGATCTTGCCTATGCCCACAATGTACGATTTATGCACCCGGGCAAACTGGGCCGATGGCAATTGCTCTTCCAGTTTTTTAATGTTCTGCAAGGAAACGATTTTTTCGGTTTCGGTATAAATGGCTACGTAATTTTGCAGGCCTTCGGCATATAGAATGGTGTTGAGGTCTATCTTCACCAATTTGTACTCGCTTCGCACAAAAATATAGTCGGCGGGTTTGGCATTGGGCAAGGGCGGGTGCTCGGTACTTGATGGCGCTTTACGTTCCAATATCTCCCGTGCTTTTTGTACTGCCTTGTAAAAACGGTCGAAAGCAATGGGTTTGAGTAGGTAATCGATGGCGTCGTTCTCAAATCCGTCTAAGGCATACTCGGCGTAAGCGGTAGTTAAGATAACTTTGCATTTGCCTTGTGCAATCTTCATCAGCTGGATGCCTGTAAGTTGTGGCATCTGGATATCCAAAAAAACAAGGTCTACCTTTTCGTCCATGATCAGCTGCAGGGCTTCTAAAGGATGCGTGGTGCTGTGTACCAAGGTTAAAAAGGGAATTTGGCTTACATAATCGGTAAGGATGTCGATGGCCAACGGCTTGTCGTCTATAATAAGGCACCTGATCATTGCAAGTTGATTTGAAGCGTAATGGTAAAGGTAGTGTTTTCGTCGCCAATGGCCAGCGTATGCCGTTGCGGGTAGATGAGGCTGAGCCTTCTTTGCACATTGCTGAGGCCTATGCCACCGGTCTTGTCTTTTTGGTCGTGGTTTTTGAGGTTAAAAACTTTAAAAACCATTTGCTGGTCGGCAATAGCCATCTGGATTTGTATAGGATGTTCATGGTCATCAAATACGCCATGCTTAAAGGCGTTTTCAACAAAGTTGATCAAGATGAGCGGTGCAATTTTTAGACCTTCGGTATGGCCTTCTACTTTAAAATCGATATAGGCATTTCCCTTTTGTCCAATTTTATGTAGTTCGATCACGTTGTGCAGGTAGCCGATTTCCCTGTCCAACGGCACCAATTGTTCGTCGCTTTCCTTGAGCATGTAGCGCAACAAGGCCGATAATTTGAGTACGGCCGCGGGCGCATCGTCAGAACGGCGGTAGGTTAGGGCGTAAATATCGTTTAAGGTGTTGAACAAAAAGTGCGGATTGATCTGCGATTTTAAAAAGGCCAGCTCTGTAGTTATCTTTTCCTGTTCCAGCTCCTTCTTTTTGCGGTTGCTGATGTACCATTCGTTGATGAAGAAGAAAATAAAGCCATAACTGAAATAACTATATAAAGAATAGAGCAAAGCATTTTTGATGTACCACGAAGTTTCGGGGATGCTGCCAAAGTAATTGTCGAAACCCAAATAGGGCTTAAGCACCAAAAATTCGATTACATAACGGTAGCCGACAATAAAAATGCACAGGCCAAGAGTGGCCAAAATGCTTTGGATCCATTTTTTATGCCTGAAAGCCAAGGGCGCAATCCAATAAGCTACACCATAAAAAACAACGATGCCCGAAAACAAATAGCCCAAATTTACCCCAAGGTATTTGACAAAAAGCGCAAACGAATTGACATCGCCGCTATAAGACCGGTAAGCCCTGCTAAAATATTTGGGCAGGAGGTCGTTTAAAAAAAAGACCATCCATACCAGCACATGCAAGCCGATTTTGTATTTTTTCTGCATCGGCCAAATATATCATCAATTAGCCAATTGGACGAGCAAAATACACCAACGCCGTTTTTTTAGGTACAAACCGGTATAGGCATGGCTTGTTGCCCGATTAAGGCGTTGGTCAATACATTTGGTTGGTTGGTCAATTTAAGCAGGCTGTTTTGGTGTGGCGCCTACATCTTTGCTCAAAAAACCAATCGAATGAAAAAGATCAAATTACTGGCACTTGCCTTTTTAGTGATGAGCAGTGCACGAGCCCAACAAAAACTGATTGTTAAGGTTCATCCCGGCGTAGAGCTGTTTACCATTGTCCAAATCCTGGCCGACAAATTTCCTGCCCCCAATCCGTCGGCCTATAGCAAAGAGGTGATGGATTATTTTGGCAAATACAAGGAGCATCCGGCGGTGCTTAAGGTCAAAAGCTTTAATAAGGTTTATACCGATTTAACGGAGCTGGGCTGGACCATGAGCGATTTTCCGAACATCAAGATTTACGAGCCCACCGAAGAGCTGAACTGGTATAAAAACTATGGCAAGGAAAATGTATTGGAGTATATCAGGTTGTGCAAGGATTTTTTTAGAGATACCAAGTTTTGGGATTTTTATCAGGCACATGCCAAACAATACGAAGAATGGGGACAGGGAATCAAACAAAATGTAAGCGATAGCGGTACCATGCAGCAGCTGCAACAGTTCTATGGCTTTAACGCCGATGTAACCTGGTACATCTGTATCGATCCGCTAAACAGCTGGGGCTCGCATGCCATTACCACTAAAAACATCAATCCGCAGTTCAGTAATATGATTGTATACAATACGGGTTATTTCAACACCAAATCGACTGTGGCCGACAAGCCTTTTTTTGAATATAAAGGTTTCGAGTACTTGGTGTGGCACGAAGGAAGCCATATATTTTTGGAGCCATCTTTTAAAAAGTACAAAAAAGAGATTGACGAAATGGCTTATCTCTACAACAAAGACGATGAGGGCATGAAGCGCAACGGCATCGGTTCGTGGGAGTATTGCCTCAACGAAAATATGGTCAGGGCAATTGTAGGGAGCATGTACAAAAAATACCGTACCGAGAGAGAGTTTAAAAGACAGGTTGCCAGAGAAACGGCCAGCGATTTTATTTATGTAGAAGACCTGGTGCCGTTTATTATTGATAATTATGGCGAAGGCAAAAAGTACACCAAGTTCGAGGTTTTATTTCCAGCCATGTTGCAAATGCTCAAAGAGAAGCATCCGCCGGTTGGCAAATAGCAAATAAGTTAGCTACAGCTTGACAGATTTTTGAGAATGTGGGTTGCAAATCTTCTTGTGGCCCGGAAAGCATTTCCCGACCAACATTTAGTAGGCGTCTGTTAATCTGTAGCTAATAAATGTTTAATGCTTGCACTACGCTTTACTCAATACGCTATAGCTTCATCAAACCATAGAAAAGCGCGGCGGCGTGAAGTGCCTGGTCTATTTTGTTGTCGGCCAGCAATTGTTTGACTTCTTCAACGGTGTATTCTTCTACGTTTAAGATCTCGTGTTCGTCTAAATGCTGTTCGTGGGTTTTCACGCCTCCGGTTAACAAGTAGGTAAAAGTTCTGTTGGTAGAGGTCGCCGGATTGGGGTAGAGTGTTGCAATCAGTTCGCAGGTTTTGAAGCTATAGCCTGTTTCTTCCAGCAGTTCGCGTTTAATGGCAGTTTCTGGATCCTCACCATCGTCTATGACGCCACCTGGGATTTCGAGCGATACAATTTCTGCTGCAAAGCGGTACTGGCGTACCATAATGATTTTGCCCGACTCTGTCAGGGCAATCGCGTTTACCCAATCTGGGTATTCGAGTACATAGTAATCGTCTTTAACCGTTCCGTTGGGCAGCTTGCAGGTGTCTACGCGCAAAGTTGCCCATTTTTCTCTAACCAAATATTTTGAGGCGAGTTTCTGCCACTTTAAGATTTCCATGTTTGTTTATAGGTATTGTTGTATGATGTCTTGTCGCTTTAAATTGGCCAGATGCACCATATGATGCTTGCTTGCCAATGTTTGATAAACGAGGACGAGCCTGGTGGCCAAAAGTTTATTGACCGAAGGTTCTCCATTCGGATCGATTTCATTGAATAAAAACTGACCCAGCATATCCAGTTTCTCTGCCGGCAAATCGCTTTGTTCGAGCCAAAGGCCGAAAGCTTCGGGCTCTGGAGCGTACAGGGTTTCAGGCTTTAGGCCAAAGCTTGAAGCCAGTGTTTGTTGCAGGAGTTCATCGGAGGCCACAAAATCGCCGTCCTGCTTAAGACCGATGATACGGGCCAAAACCTGGGCAAGCTTTTCTATTTCTGCAGTGATGAGATCTCTTCTGTACATAATAAGTACGGTAAAGTTGTAATGTTTTAAGGTTGTAACGTTAAGGCGTTGGCTTGGTCCAAACTAAAGACTAAAGACTAAAGACTAAAGACTAAAGACTAAAGACCGCTACCAGCTGCCGCTGCTGCCACCACCGCCAAAACTGCCTCCGCCGAAGCCTCCAAAACCGCCTCCGCCTCCAGAGCCACCGCCAAAACCTCCACCAAAACCGCCTCCGCCAGAACCTCCACGGCCCCCGCCTAATAGCATGCTCCAGAAAAATGCATCGGCAATACCTCTGCCACCAATTACCTGGCTGCCGTTGCCACCTCCGCCTTTGCGAATGATGAGAAAGATAACCACAATAATAATCAGCACCACAATTCCTGCCGTGCCTTTGCCCCCTGGCGCTTTAGCTTTGGGGTTGGTATTTTTGTATTCGCCTTTGATGAGCGAGATGATCGAATTGGTTCCAACATCAATGCCGCGATAGTAATCGCCTTCCTTAAAATAGGGCTTGATGTCATTTTCAATAATTCGTTTAGTATATACGTCTGGCAAAGCGCCCTCAAGGCCGTAGCCTGTTTGGATGGAAAGCTTCCGGTCGCCCAGGGCAATTAAAAGTACAACGCCATTGTTTTTGGTTTTGTCGCCGCCAACGCCCCATTTCCTGCCCAGTTGTAATGTATACTCGTTAATGTCGTAGTCGCCTACCGATTTTACAATCACAACCGCAATCTGGTTGGATGTAGAATCGTCGAAAGCAACAAGCTTGCGTTCTAAATTGGCAATTTGTTCGGTGGTTAGGGTTTGGGTATAATCGTTAACCAGGGTCGTGGGCTTAGCCGGAAAATCCTGCGTAAAACCAAGGTGATAGCTTAATGCTAAGACAAGAAAGATGATCAGTTTCTTCATTTGTTGGTTTTTTCTGCCTGGTCTATAAATACAATATCGTTAGGCAGCTCATTGACATCGCCGTTTTGATAAGGAAAATACAACGCCAGTTTTTCGCCTGCCAAAGAAATTCCCGCAATCAGGCCATCTGCCAAATTGCCACTCATAAAATGCGCTTTCATGGCCACCTGTGCGGTTTCCCAAAAATCATCAGGCACCAGTTTATCGATGCCGCGATCGCCGATGATGGCAAATTTATGGTCTTCGTGAGCCAAATAAATCAATACGCCGTTATGGTGCGAGGTTTTATCCATGCCCAGTTCTGCAAAATATTGGGTGGCCCGTTCTATGGCACTGCCATGGCAATGTTTTTCAACGGCTATCCTTATTTCGCCCGAAGTTGCTTTTTCTGCTTCGGCTATGGCGTTGGCTATCTGTTCTTGTTCTTGTGTACTGAAAAGAGGCATGTGTGTATTTTTATAAGAAAGGGTAATGCATGTTTTGAGTTTAAAACAGGCATTACCCTAAAATGTTGGGTCGGTAACTAAAATTCTACTTTAGGAGCGTTTTGAGCGCCAGCATCGGCTTTGAAGCCAGCTTTAGGGCTAAAACCGAACATTCCTGCCGTTAAATTGTTAGGAAACGATCTTACTTTGGTATTGTAAACCTGAACCGATTCGTTAAAATCCTTGCGGGCAACGGTAATGCGGTTCTCAGTGCCTTCTAATTGGGCAGACAAGTCCCTGAACTGGTCGGTAGCCTTTAGTTCCGGATAATTTTCGGTCAATACCATCAAACGGCCCAATGCTTGGCTGATCTGGCCTTGCGCAGCCTGGTATTTTTCGATGTTCTCTTCGGTAAGTTTGTTAGGGTCGACCGTAATTTGGCTGGCTTTTGAACGAGCTTCGATTACGGCAGTTAAGGTGCCTTGCTCAAATTTGGCAGCGCCTTTAACGGTACTCACCAAGTTAGGGATCAAATCGGCCCTGCGTTGATACTGGGTTTCAACCTGGTTCCATTTGGTTTTTACATCTTCGTCTAATTTTACGAGGCCATTATAGCCACATCCGCCAATTAAAGCTAACAAAGCCACAACTACGACTATTCCTATTACTACGTTTTTCATTTTGTTATTTTGTTTTTAGGTTTCTATTTCAAATTAGATAGCAATATCCATACCTTGTTACTAAAGAAGACAAATTGCTGACAAGTTGCCATATTCTTATATGGTGCTAAGCTTAACTAAGGTAATAAAAAAGCACCAAAGGTGAAAGCCCAAAAGAAGGTTGGCGGGTAAAAGACCAAAGGTGAAAGCTAAAAGGTTCTATTTGTCCAATCACATTCACTCATTCACTCATCCAGTCATTCCATCATCCGCTCATTCCATCATTTTTTACTAATTTTGTACCATTCGGGATAAAAACCCGGCTAGCCTTATGCAAAAAGAAATCGAAATTACCATAGCCCCAGAACAAGTGGGCAATCCAGAAGCCATTCTGGTTCAGTTGGCCAAAGCCTTAAACGTTAAAGCCAATACGATTAAGCATCACCAGGTGCTGAAGCGCTCTATTGATGCCCGATCGAGGAGGGGCGTGGTTTACCGTTTGCAGGTTCGCGCCTATATTAATGAAGATGCGCCGGCACAAGAAAAACCGGCAAGCTACCCAAAAGTAAAAGATACCAAACGTGTAATTATTGTAGGCGCTGGTCCGGCAGGACTTTTTGCCGCTTTGCAGTGCATCGAAAACGGATTGAAGCCCATTGTGGTAGAACGTGGCAAAGACGTGAAGCAGCGTCGGCGCGATTTGGCCGCGATTAATAAACAAGGCCTAGTCAATACCGAATCCAATTATTGCTATGGCGAAGGTGGGGCAGGCACCTATTCAGACGGCAAGCTTTACACCCGTTCCAACAAACGTGGCGATATTAATAAGGTATTGCAAATATTTGTGGCACATGGAGCGGAAGAAGATATCCTGATTGATGCCCGGCCCCATATCGGAACCAATAAACTGCCCCAAATCATTACGGCAATCAGGGAAACCATCCTCCAGGCCGGAGGAGAAGTGCTGTTCGATGCCAAGCTTACAGACCTGATTTTAGCCAATGGCCGGGTTAAAGGCATTGTGGTTAATCGAGATCAGGAACTGCTGGCCGATTCGGTCATCCTGGCAACCGGCCATTCGGCCAGGGATATTTACGAGTTGCTAAACCACAAAAACATCCTGATTGAGGCAAAGCCTTTTGCACTAGGCGTAAGGATCGAACACCCCCAACAGATTATAGACAGTGCCCAATATCATTGCGAGGTAAGGAGCGAATTTTTGCCACCAGCCTATTATAGTATGGTAGAGCAGGTAAAGGCCAGGGGCGTATTCTCGTTCTGCATGTGCCCTGGAGGTATCATCGCGCCATGTGCTACGGGTTTGGATGAGATTGTGGTAAATGGCTGGTCGCCTTCTAAAAGAAACAACCCCTTTGCCAATTCAGGTACGGTGGTGCAGGTTACGCTCGATGATGTGCAGGGCTACGATCCCTTGCGGATGTTGAACTTCCAGTCGGAAATAGAACGGTTGGCGTTTGAAGCCGGTGGAGGCAATTTGGTAGCGCCAGCCCAACGGATGGTAGATTTTGTAGAAAACCGGCTTTCGATATCGCTTCCTAAGAATTCTTACCTACCGGGAACCAAAAGCGTCATGCTGGATAATATCCTGCCCGACTTTGTAGCTTCGAGCCTAAAAGCGGCATTGCCCTTGTTCGGCAAGAAAATGAGAGGCTATTATACCAACGAGGCTATTCTGGTAGGCATAGAAAGCCGGACCTCTTCGCCGGTCCGTATTCCGCGCGATAAAGAAAACTACCAGCATCCGCAGGTCAAAGGCCTGTATCCTTGTGCCGAAGGTGCCGGTTATGCCGGTGGCATTGTTTCGGCCGCGATAGATGGAATCAATTGTGCCAATGCTATTGTAAACAATTCATCTTCATAAACGTTAATAGTTTATGATCAATTTAGCAGACGAACTGAACAAGGCCTACAATGGCGATCCCTGGCATGGGAGCAATACGCTCGATTTGCTTTTGGCAGCCAATGCCGAAAAAGTTTTTACCCATCCCATTCCTAATGCGCATTCTATTGCCGAGCTGGTTTTGCATTTAACGGCTTGGACCGAAGAAACAATAGCAAGAATAAATGGTAGTGCCGCTAAAGAACCAGCCCTTGGCGATTGGCCCGTTCCAAGCGAAAACTCTGCCGAGGAATGGCAACGTATATTGAATAGATTTAAGACCGCGAATGAAGAACTGATTGCCCTTTGTGGCCAACTTGGCAACCATCAGTGGGATGCTGAGGTAAAAGACGAGCGTAATCCGGCCTTGGGCACCGGCGTAAACAATGCCGAACTGATCAATGGCCTGGTGCAACATCATGCCTACCATACCGGTCAGGTAGCCTTATTGTTGAAGTTTTAATAACTTATTGATATCATTTAAACCAAGCAATCATTAAAGACATGAAGAAGACATTGATTATAGGCGCTACCCCAAATGAAGATAGGTATGCCTACCGCGCCGCGCAGCAGCTCACCGTAAAAGGGCATCCGATTGTGAACATAGGAATTAAACATGGCAAGGTTGCGGGTGTAGAAATAGAAAAACCCGGGCAGATTTATACCGATATAGATACCATTACCTTATATATAGGTCCGGCTTTGCAGAATAGTTATTATGATTATATCCTGCAAACCAAGCCCAAACGTGTAATTTTTAATCCGGGAACTGAGAATCCCGCATTAGAACACGCGCTTAAGGAGCACGGAATACAGCCAGTAGAAGCTTGTACCTTGGTCTTGTTGAGCATCGGTCAGTACTAGCTTTAAGATTGCTTTTAACGATTAGGATGGGGTGCGAGAAATTGCATCCCATTTTTTCTTGTTGTAAATCATACACTTACTAAAAATAATGAAAATTTATTGCGCTGTTATTTTTAGATTAAAAAACAATTTCTACCTTTGCACTCCGCTTCGGAAGGAAGGGGATTAAAGATTGAAAGGATTTGAAAACACGGATAGCGAGCTTAGGCAGGCTGTTTTTGAATAAAAGAGAGTTAATCTATTGAATAGCAGAAAGGGAAAATAAATTTTCAGATTTATTTTTGGGAAACGAAAAAGTTTTCTACCTTTGCAACCCGCTTCGGAAGGAACGGGAGATCCCGAAGGGGATGTTTGAAAGGCGGAAGGGAAAGAGAAAAAAAAATAAAATTTTTTCTTGGAAATTAAAAAGAAGTTTCTACCTTTGCAGTCCCAAACAAAAGGGAGCTTAATTACGGATGTAACGAAAGCACAAAACAAGATTGAAATAAGCAAGAAGAATTGAGGAACATGAAGACCGATAGGAAGCAAGCTTAAAGATATAAAATGACTGCCGAGAGGTTAAGTCGAGAAGTTCTTAAAAGAGATATCAAATGTAGCGCAAGCGAGGTATGAAAGTACTAATCAAAGTACATGATACAAGTAGCTTGAATTTTAAGTCTAAATCCAACAGACAAATTTTATTAACAAAGACTAGTGTTAACATTAGTTAACTTAGTCAGGAAAACAAACTTTACAATGGAGAGTTTGATCCTGGCTCAGGATGAACGCTAGCGGCAGGCCTAATACATGCAAGTCGAGGGGTAGATCGGAGCTTGCTTTGATTGAGACCGGCGCACGGGTGCGTAACGCGTA
>NZ_JAZDQT010000004.1:0-111922 GCF_036324255.1 Pedobacter albus
TTCGTGGAGCATCCCGAACGTGCGCGCCTACGTGCTGGGCTACTGGTACCGGGACGGGGGCATCTGGAAATACCATGAGCAGGCCTACACCGGAGCTGTTACGCTTGCCCTGGGCGATGCCATAGACGATGTGCGGATCCATCCCAAAGATGCCCAGCTGGGCACCTATGTGTACAAGAGCGGGGTAGGCATTTCGGCCTCTACCGATGCTAAAGGGCTGACCACGTACAGCGAGTTCGACGAGTTCAACAGGCTGAAGAACGTGAAGGACCAGGACGGCAACATTGTCAAGAACTACGAATACAACCTGGCGCACGAAACCTTCTATAACGATGCCGTGAGCGGCAGCTTTACCAAAAACAACTGTTCTTCCGGCACGGGTACCTCGGTAACCTATACCATACCGGCCAATACCTACTCAGCCTCTTCAAAGGCGGCCGCCAATGCCCTGGCCAATGCGGCCCTGGCCAACGGGGGGCAGGCCTATGCCAATGCCAACGGCACCTGTTCGGGCGTGGCCACAACGGCCATCAGCTACCTGAACTGGACCACGCCATATACGCCTGGGGGCACGCCTTCGGCCTACATCTCTTCGCTGGTGATCAAGGACGGCAGCGGCACCACGCTTTATACCTACAACACGGCGCAGCTGCAGGCGGGCATTACCGTTCCACAGGGCACCTACAGCTTTGTGGTCACGGTATCGGGCATGGCCTGGGACCCGTGGACCGACCTGGGCTGGGCCAGCTGCTATGTGGTATCCGGCGCCTACTCTGCCGGGTTCGACAATACCACGTCCACCTATACGCTCACCGGCGTAACGCTCAACGGGGCTACAGCCACCATCAACCTCGACAACATCGCCTACCTCTAAACGAAACGCATCCATGAAAACAAGATATCTATTCCTCAACATACTCCTGCTGGGCTCGCTCAAGGGCCTTGCCCAAAACCCCAGCGGCGACAAAAACTATACGATGGAAACCATCGTCAAGGTGGCCGGCAAGACCGACGCCTCCATGCTCATAGGCCTGCCCGTGGGACAGGCGAACCGGACCATACAGTACGTTGACGGGCTGGGGAGGCCCATCCAGACCGTGCAGTGGAAGGCCAGCCCCCTGCAGAGGGACCTGGTGCAGGTGACCGAGTACGATGCGCTGGGCCGGGAAACCAAGAAGTACCTGCCCTACGCCGAGCAGACGGCAAGCGATGCCGCCTTTAAAACAGGCGCCTCCACAAACCAGGCCGGCTTCTACGGTGTTTCGACGGGCTGGGACGCCAACGTGGCCAGGACAGCCTATCCATACAGCATTTCGGTAATGGAGCCCTCGCCCCTGGGCAGGGTGCTGGAACAGGGCGCCCCGGGCGCGGCCTGGCAGCCCTACAGCGCGGGCATAGCGGGCTCGGGCCATACCGCAAGGCCCGGCTATGCCATCAATGCGGCGTCCGACGCCGTAAAGCTTTGGCGGGTCAACGCCTCCGGGGCTTCCGCATCGGCGAACTACCCAGCGGGTACGCTCTACAAGAGCATCGCCAAAGACGAGAACTGGAGCGGCGGAAAGGCCGGAACCGGCGAAGAGTACAAGGATACCGAAGGCCGGGTGGTGCTGAAGCGCATGTGGGAAACCGAAAGCGTTGCGCTGGACACCTACTACGTCTACGACGCCTACGGCAGCCTGGCCTACGTGGTGCCGCCTGCAGTAGCCGCCACGAGCTTCACCGAGGCCGATGCAACGTTCAAAAACTTCGTCTACGGCTACCACTACGACGGGCGCAAGAGGCTGGTCGAGAAAAAGATCCCCGGCAAAGGCTGGGAGCACATCGTGTACAACAAACTGGACCAGGTGGTGCTGACCCAGGACAGCGTGCAAAGGAACAGCGGCCAATGGTCGTTTACAAAATATGACGCCATGGGGAGAAGCGTAGTTTCTGGAATATACGGCAATGGGAACACGAGACCCTATCTGCAGTCGCTGGTGGATTCTGGCACGCCACTTTGGGAACAGAGGGACAATGACAACAGCAACGGAACGGGCCCGATGACCGGCTATACGAATGTGGCCTTTCCGTATTCGAACATTTATGGCTACACCATAGAAAACTATTATGACGACTATTATTTCTTCAACAACGCCTTCAACTATCCCCAAGGCAACCAGGCTAGCGGAGAACGGACCAGGGGCTTGCTGACCGCAACCAGGGCGACGGTGCTTGGAACCGGCACCCAGCTTCTTACGGTCAATTACTACGATCTCGAAGGACGCCTCGTGCAGGCCAAGTCGCAGCATTACCTGGGCGGAACAGACGTAACGGACAACACCTACAACTTTGCCGGCGAACTGACCGCCAGCACCCGCACCAATACGGCCAACGGCGTAGTGACGATCATCGCCAACAGCTACGAATATGACCATATGGGCAGGAAGACCAAGACCTGGCAGAACACCAATACCCAGGGCCTGCCCGCAGTTGCGAATACATTGCTCAGCGAGATGCTCTACAACGAGATCGGGCAGCTGAGGGAAAAGAAGCTGGCAGGCGGCCTGCAGGCCACCAGCTATGCCTACAACGAGCGGGGCTGGCTGAAGGGCAGCACCTCTCCGCAGTTTAGCATGCAATTGAAATACGAGGACGGCACCACGCCGCAGTACAACGGCAACATCTCGAACCAGCTGTGGGGCTCTGCCGGCTCTTTCCCCAATACTTTTGCCTACGGCTACGACAAACTGAACAGGCTGACAAGCGGGAGCAATTCGAGCATCGGCATGGGCGAGAGCCTCACGTACGATGTAATGGGCAACATCTCCACGCTGACCAGGGACGGCAGCACGGGCAGCTACGGCTATACCGGCAACCGGCTTAACCAGGTATCGGGCGGGACGATGGCCACGGGCACCTACGCCTACGACGGCAACGGCAATGCGACAACGGCCACGGTCGGGCTTTCGAGGACTTCGGTAAGCCTTTCGTACAACTACCTGAACCTTCCGGCGACGGTATCGGGCGGGGGCATCGGCCTGGCCTACCTGTACGACGCCACCGGCGCCAAGCTGCGGAAGTCGAACACGGCGAGCGGCACGGTAACCGACTATGTGGACGGCATCCAGTACACAAACGGCACGATCGACTTCATCCAGACCGAGGCGGGCACCGCCCAGAACAACGGGGGCACCTATACCTACCATTACAACCTGACGGACAACCTGGGCAACGTACGCTACACCTTCGACATCTATAGCGGCGCGGTGCGCAAACTGCAGGAGGACAACTACTATCCGTTCGGCCTGCGCAGGGTTGCGAGTGCCGGAAATAATAAATACCTTTATAACGGCAAGGAGTTGCAGGAAGAACTTGAACAGTACGACTACGGGGCAAGGTTCTACGACCCGATGATCGGCAGGTGGAACGTGGTGGATCCGTTGGTTGAAGTAGGACAAGAGAGCACCTCTCCATATATTTATGTATTTAATAACCCTATTCTTTTAACTGATCCAGATGGGAAGTTGCCAGATCCACCAGAAAAGGACCCAAAACTTTCTTCTTTGCCAAAAGAGGATCCGGATGGAGATCAGATAGGAATTATTCGACAATCAAGGGCAGACCAACGTCTTTATTCTCCAGGAAAAGCAGCCATAGTAGACTTTACATATAAGTTGTTAGATGGACTTGGGTTTAATACTATTGATAATGCAATCTTCTCAAAAGAGAAATTGACGGCAGGAGATAAGGTTAATCTCGGATTTGCCATCTTATCGGCATTAGACCCTCCAATAGGCGGAGGAAGAGGAGGAAAGGCTAGTAGTGTACACGAGCCTAATCTTGGAATTAGGGCGGCAGAAATACATGCAGAAGTTTCTCCAGCAACACAAAGGAGAACAACCATTGCAGTAGGCAGTGCTACAGATGCTGCTGGAAATCCTGTGACTATTGTTGGTTCTAGTGAAGTAAACCTAAGAGCCCAACAGCTGAAGGCATTAAAACCTGGAGAAGTTGCTGCCTCAGGTATAGGTCATGCTGAGGTAACCGTTATGAATTATGCAAAGGCAAATAATATGACGGTTACTAATATCGGAGCTAGCAGGCCAATATGCTTCAACTGCGCATTGCAAATTCAGGCAAATGGTGTCGTGGCGGTTACTCCATACAAACCTGTTAAGCCTTCAAAGTAAATAAACTGATTTGTAAATTTGAATAAATATTATGGATGTCTTTGAAAATGAAATAAAAGAAAAGCTAACATCGTTGACTTACGAAAAAAAAATGCTGTTTGCTTTGTTGACCTGTGAAAAACTTTATCCCAATTATCTATATTTTCAGAAACGATGTAATTGGGGAAATTCAAATGCACTACTCGAGGCAATGGCAGCAATGTACCAATCATTGTTCAAAAGTAATCTGTTTAGCCACCCGGAAATACTCAATTACATCGAGGCGGTTGATTTGGCAACACCGGATACAGAAGACTTTTCAGACAGTTGGGTTTCATCAGCCCTAGATGCGTGTACAGCTGTTTATAGTTCTCTAAATTTTATGATTGATCGGGATATAAAACATGTTATAGATGTCGCAACTTATGCCCGGGATACTGTTTATATGTTTATTGTTAATAGAGACAACCTCGATATGAATGTAAAAGGAATGGATGACAAAGTTTCAAATGATCCTCTAATGTTGCGAGAAATGAACAGACAGTCCTCAACAATGGATAAGCTTGGAGGGCTTAAAGACAGCGATATAAGCGATGAGTTAATACGGAACCTAAATCAGGGTCTGCCAATCATAGATATTGATAATTCAAATTAATGGAACATACTGCAAAAGACAAGATAGAATTTATCCCCTATTATAATTAAACTTTTACAAGATGAAATAACAGGAATTAAAACTGCAATTGTGTCTTAATCACATTTTGGGCCACACTTATTTCGTTTGTTATCAGGTTTAAGATTATGCTACTCAAATTAAAAAGGAGTTATGCAACCAATGCAGAACTCCTTTTATTTACGGATCGTTCAAAAGTGTTACGCTGCCTTTCCCGGATGCCAGTAGCTTTCATTCGGCAGGTTCATCATTATAAATCCATAGGGTCCAGGAATTCCTGGATTTCCTCTTCCGGAAAACTGTATTCAAAAGTTTTTGGACCATCCGGGAAGTCATTGCTGCTAACAATGAGCTCAATTTTCAATTCTGCCGGCCTCGAAAAAACCAGGGCGATCTGGCCATTAAAGATATCGGCCACCGTTCCCTTCTGTTTTACGCGGAGAGCCGCCTCTGTTTTTTGGGGAGATGTAATCTCATACGAGGAATAGGCATCCCGATTATTAAATTCGACGTTCATATCCCTGTATATAAAGGGCGGCAGCATTTTGTCTAAATCGGCGGTAAAGGCCCACATGCTTTTACTGCGGCTTTCTTCATAATTTTTGTATTCGAGATCCTGTGCGCAGCGGGCTTTAAGATATCTATTGTTGTAAATCCTGGCCTCCACATCCAGGTCAATGGATGCATTGGAAGCATTGCTTATGTCAATCTGCAGGTGCTTTATATGCCCCGCATGCCTCAATTCGGGCGATGTAAACCAGCAAATTTTAAAATCAAAATCGATGTCTTCGCTACGGTCCTTAATGCGTGTTCGTTCGGCATATATTTTTTCGAAATCGTCCCGTTTTAAAAATCTTGTGGACGTGCCTATGCGGACAAAGCCGGTACCAGGCCGGTACTGATTTCCCCTTTGCTGTGTATCGTTGTATTCCTGCTTAAACAAATAAGGCGCCTTATCATTGCCAAACAGCCTGAAATAAGCCAGACGGTGTCCCTGGTGCATGAGCTCTTTGTACTCAAATTTTATTTCAGGTTCTATATACTGGTTTAAAAATTGCTGATAGGATGCCTGGTCGTGCAATTTATCAATGGGCTTAAAGCCTGCTGCAATACCGTTTTCTTCTTTAACCCCTATGATAATAAACTTATCTTCTTTGCCCGGGAGATTGGCGAAGGCGCACATATCCTTTAAAAATTCTCCCTTCTTAATATGGCCTCTTTCTATCGGATACTGCTCCTCTTTAAAATCCAGCTTCGTGTTTTCGCTCTCGTTTTCAATCAGGCTTATGACCGTTTCTTTCATGACATTTTTCTTCCCTTAATTTACAGTTTCCGGGGAACTGTTGCAAACCCAACAGAACCTCATTTTCATCTTACGGGCGTTGTTTTCTATATCCTAGGATTTCGTCAGTAATTCTGCGACACCTATTTTCAATCCGCTTCAGGCTACCGGCGATCACGTCCATGCCGATATTACCGGCAGGTGCCGTATCAATGAGGCCTTTTTTCCATTTCCACACCTCCAGCACATCTTCAACCGCTACCCGGTAAGGCGCGAAGATTACAAAACCAAAGATCCGCGTGTGGCTGCACAATTAAAGATGTTTCCGGAGGGAAGGAATTTTAAATAAAGGAGTGCTTTCAATAGCTATTAAAAATTAAGCAACATTGAAAAATCATTATTTAGTTCCTTGAGCTGATACTTGCCCCCTACTTTAACTAGCTTAAAGCTTAATGCCGGGTTTGATATGAACGACAAATCACTACCATATACTGACTTCAATAATTTTTCTGGATCAGCTTTGATTTTTCCCTCGAACTCCTCCAGATTTTCTTTGTTATTCCAATGACGCTGCATCACTTCAACACTGTGTCCAGAGGCCGTAAAACCACCGCCGGGGCTTGCGTATATAAGCCCAGGTTCTACTTCAATTATTGTATTTACGTTTACCCCCCTCAGCCCCCCTAATTCATCGTCAGTTACATTGTATTCCGGGCGAATTAAGCCATTGCTTTTAATCCTGAAATCATCTATCAAATGTGGCCAGTTTCTGTGGATGCTTCTCAATAGCTCCTGCTTTGTCCATGAACCATGCGGCATCACGTCCAGAAAATAAAAATGAGTTTCATCATATAAGCAAAACAGCACCGGGCCTGATCTTCGCATATATCCGTCATTCTCTAATGCTGTTCCCAAGTGCAAGTGATATATGCCCCAATCATACAACAAGTCGTCTCTTTCATCCAACTTTTTAAGCTTACGGCTTAAGTGCGGGAAAGTGTCTTGTCCGGTTTGGATTTTACTCTCCAAAGCAGCCAGGCCAGGCGCAAGAGCAACAGGACAATTAAAAATATCTGACTTTATTATTTGGCGCGGCTTTACAGGTATAACTCTTTTCAAGTAATTATAATACCGGATTGAAATTACCTCGTAGCTGTCATTTTCCGTAAAAGAATAGCCTCTGTTTTCAAGTTCAGCTTTTACAATACCTATCCAGTCAGTAAATAAGTTTATCGATCGGATCGTCAGCATAATTATGTATCAGTTTAAAAATCCGGAAACTGCTTTTCGTACCTCGGCTTAAAATAATTAATCAGAACTAAGGGTTAACAGGAAAAAGAAGGCAGCTTCTCTCTCTACTATTTCAAATTTACCCCAGATACCCAATTCGATATACATTGTAGTTGCCAGCCTGCCCCTGGCTTCCTCCTCGGTAAGTTCAAAACCGTCTTGATCTTTTCTGGAAGAAGGGGCCAACAATTCGTTTTCAATCTCCTCTTTGGAAATCGGGCGAATTGTTACCGAAAGCCGTTTGCTTATTAGTTTTTCACTTTCATACATGGTGAATTTAAAAGCATTCTCAAAATTGGCCACAATTACCTGATTGGTCAGATTTTTTGCATAAAAAGTAATTATCGGCACTTCCTTATAAAACCCCATAGAGCCAATATCATTGGGTTCATTGCTTCGCCGATAATCTTTTAGCTCCGTAAGATTAGTTTTATAAATTGCTTCCGGAGGAATAATAATAAGGTCTGGTTTAAAGTCCTTATTCTCAAACTTTGAGAACGCTTGTTTCAGACCCGTTTCTATATCAGCCACGGTTTCTGCTTCCTCGCTGTATTCCCTGGAAATCAGCCTGATAAAATTTGCATCAATAATTCTGCCGGCCTGACTGCCTATGTCTCCTGCACCATAAATTTGCTGATAATTATTCTCTACCAACATTTTCCGAAACTGGGGCACAAAAAAACGGATGCCCATAAAATCCAGCCCTTCCTCCTCAACAACAGGTTTGACTTTAGAAAACTGCTCAAACAAAGAAATCGAGAAATTTTGCTTATCCCAAGACTTAAAAAGTAACTGCCTAAATTCCTCAATCCTGTCCTTGCTGAGTGGTTCATCAGCCAGGCTTTTGTTTTCATTACGGTCATGAAGCAACTTCAATTGCTGAAATACATTCAAAATCTCCCTTGAACGTTCTTGAAAAATTTCCTCAGTACGTTTTTTTTGACTGTAAATATCTCCCTGTATCAACCCCAATGCAGGACCCCATTTTGAAATAGATTGCTCCAACCAGGTTAAAACTTCCTTTACACCGTTATGTAAAAAACTAAAATCCCTGTCGTCCGATACAGCGCGAGTATCAAAGTGCGGATTACTACCGCTCAACAAATAAAAAACCATCCCCTCCAAGACCCAGTAGTACGCGCTGGGCGGGTTATATACGACCCCTGATGGTCTTTCCATATAATCCCATCCTGACAGCCCCAGATAACCACCAACTTCATTCTTACGGATAAAAATCACATCAGAAAGCAAGTCTTCAAAATACTGATATTGCGGGTTGAGCGAACTTACCAGCAATTTAAAGCGCTCCAAACTGATCACATTGTTCGCAAATAACAATACGGCCCATGAATAGAGTGCTAGTGTAGTCCTGCGATGAAGAATTTCTACTTTATGAATATCCTCCGAATTGTTGTGAATAGCCAACTTCTCCTCTGCTGTATTTGCACGGATGATCCGAAGCCGCGTGTTAAAATGGTCAGGAAACCCAGTGCCTCTTATGTGCTGAAATTCCTGTAGGCCATTTTTAAGTACCGTATCATCAGGATGCTGAAGCGCATAATGCAACAGGGAAATCACCCCATTAAAAAAATCAAATTGATATTCAGGGCCTACGTCTTTTAAACCTCTCCCCCCGCTTCCTGCAAAAGAACTAAGCGTTGAAAAGAACACAATACTGTTGCTGAGCAGATAATTGCTGACTGCTGTATTGGCAACATGCCGGGCGTAAAGAAAAGAGGGCACATAGATGAACTGACTAATCACTTCACGTGCCCGCTCCTGAAAGGCTTTAGCCAGTTGTTTTTGGATAAACGCGTAAACCTCCTTGTAAATTTCTGGATGACCCCTTTCAACCGCAGTATTAAATGCGTCATATAACTTCCCGCTGAGGTCGTCAATAATTCCGTTCGTGCCATAACTATTGGCAGCTCTGAATCTAATCATCGGCCATACTTATAATAAATTTCAAATAGCTGTCCCATGTCTTCAAGCGCCTCATTCAAGAGCTCTTTGTTACCTGTCTCAGCCGACTTACCGAGTCTCTTATCAAGAATTTTCTTTTCCTCAGAAAAATCATCTTCACGGATGGGTTTAAGTAATACGGAATAAGACAGGTATTTACGCTCAAAGCTCTTCACCAAAGTTCCGGCATCAAACCAGAACATAGGCTTTCTACGTTCTACCCTTCCCTGATATCTCAAACTATAAAAATTCATTGCGCTACATCTTCTGCGAATTTTCCTTCCCGTCAATCTCAAAAGTGGAAAAAACACATCTTCCAGCTGCATCTCTTTTTCATTATCGAGTAAAAGTTCATCTGCTGGTTCACCCAAAAATCCAGGAAAAAAAGCGTCGTTCTCAAAACCATAACTTTTCATAGTCCGGTCAAATACCTGTTCACTTTCCCTGTTAAACCACGTTTGCAATAGCCTTAACTGAGCTGCTCTTAAAAGTGCATTTTTCGACAACCTTGCTACATATTGGGGGTTGAAAAAAACCAGTACTTTATAAAATAAGTGCGCAATAGACAAAGTAGTGGCAAGTAGCAGAACAGTACCCAATATGGCCAGATTCCCCGCCGTCCAATTGTTTGTCGAATACTTGAATGTATTGATTAGGGTCAGCGCAAAAATGGATACTATGGAAATCGAAAACACATAGTAAAGGTTCGTCACCCTGAAAATATCCCTGTACGTTCTCAGTGTCCTGTTTTTAACCGTTTCAAAAATAAAACCGATAACAACAAAACTCAAGCCGATAATGGTAGCGGCTGCACCTAATGTTTCACTAAGTAACGAATAGGCATTTTCTACCTTCGGAAACTTTATCCAGGAAATGAACGCCAGTCGTGTAGTAGAGAAATGCTCAGGAATAAAACAACACAAAATCAAGGCGACAACAACAAAAATTACAATCAAAAAAGCAGCGGTAAAATTATTCAGCAACAATGATTGCTTAAAACGCCTCTGTGCTTTTTTTAACTGTCGCAATTTTGGCCGGGACTTTAACAAAGAAATCCAGGTCATTCCAACCAATCGATGGGGACCGAACAAACCTATTTTAAACAATAAAAATTGAAGACATCGCTTCATAACTAGACGAGGTTAATTTAAGCGTCATCTGATTCTACAGTTCATATTTCCTGAAATCCGGGCAGGAACAACTGGGTTTAAGTAATCCAAACGACTACTACAATAATAAGATTTTCATTGCTCTATTCAGAATCTTTTGATTGTTTCGATCAGGTCATTTCCCTGCTGAAAGCCTGATTACATTAAAAATTACTGACCATCCATCCTGTTTCGCTTTTTTCAATGCGAAACGGAAAAAAGGCAGCAAAAGGAGGGGCTGCCGGTGCTTACGCGCGCATATTGGATTTGCTCGTTCCTCGCAAACCCAGCATCCGACATTTATAGTACGCCGTACCTACACAGCCGTACCTGTTCGGCCACTTTCTTTTTTCCGTTTTTTTCTGAAATATTCTTCTTCAGAGGGAGAGCTAAGGCAGATTATCCATATACCAGGTACAGGTACTGCTCATGTAATCGGCTCCCGCCTGCGTGTCCCCTTCAAAAGTCCCGACAACGCCGCCCAAAAGGTCAGCGGTGACAAAGGTAAACCAATGCAGAAAACGTCCCTTACCGGCAGCGCCGCCAGGGGCCGTTCCGTCCGGAAGCGGATAACGGTCCAGTTTCTCCAGCCAATAGGCGCCTGAATACCTGAGTATGGAAGCCCATTTAAAAAGGGCTGTGCGTTCGAATTCCGGAATCTTCTCTGTGGCTATCCTGGCTTCTACAGTCAGGACCGATTTTCTGAACAGCGGATACAAGTTTTCACGGTCCGCTTCCCGAAGGCTTTTATAAAGGTCGGTAAGCAATTCACGGCTGCGCTGGGAGAGTGGTGCATTGCTGATAGCGGGCTGCATCGGCCCCTTTCCCAGCAAAGCGATTTTTTTCCGGCATCGTTCAATAGCCGGTGCCACATCCCTGCCCTCGGTACGGCTAAAGTGGCCGGCGATCAGTTTTACTTTGCCCGGGGACGAAGTATCCCCTGTCAGCTGCACATACTGCCAGACTTTTTCCAGCACCTGGTTGTGCAGCTTCCCGGTATCGTCAAAGGGATTGAGCGGATTGTCAGCTTTCAGTTCCGCGGCAACATCAAACGGGGACGGGTTTGGCAATGTCTGGTTTTGCCTTCCGCTTTTTTTGCAGGCGGCGCCTGCCATGGAAAGGACAAGCAGCATAAATAACAGTTTTTTCATCTTATTGGCTTTATCGCCCGGCACCATGCCGGACAGCCAAATCTGGCAACTGAGCTATTATTTATCTGCTGCTTTGTTATTAGCTAATAGATTTTTATTGCTATAATTGAAAGGACAGAATTGCTGTCTGACAAATGATGATAGACCCGGAATTAATCCTCTTTTTGGACCAAAAGAAACAGATCGAAAACAGCGATGGCTATAGGCACTTCCGAAAACTATTAAAGCTTCGCTTTTCTTATCTGACCTTCCTGGACAACAGTATTGAACTGAAACGGACATTTCGCAGGTTTGCAAGTGAGCACGAAGATTTCTTTTACACACCGGCAAAACTGAACAAAAGGCAAAGAACCATTGTCCGTCAGCTGTACAACGCAATATCTTCTGCACAAAATCTTAAAGAACACCTCAGAAAAGAAAACCCCAGCTTCAGCCAATCTCCTGGGGATAGTGATCTGCTGTATTTTTTTCGGGAACTGAGGAACATGCTGGTCCATCACCATTCTTTTTCGCTGGTTTCCAGGCGGGTCGGCAGCACCCAAGCGGGACAGCGAAGTTTGGAGGTTTTTCAGAGCATGGACCTAAAGCCTTTTGTGGATTATCTAAACGAGAGAAAGAAGGCCAAATCAATATCCGTAAAAATGGTTGCTCAAATAAACGATTTGCTGGTTTTTATCGATACCCTTCCTACGGGCTTCAGTTTTGAGAAGGTCTTTTCATCCTATTGCCAGTCAATCCTCTGCTTTTACAGGTACTGGCAAAATTCCTACATCCTGTCAAATTACCCGGCGCTGGCTGACTTGTACGAAAACCCGCTTCTTTATAAAGGAAAAGTCGCACCCGAACCGGTCAGTCCTTTGCACCGGCGGTATTTGGGATTATTGCTTCGCCACGGCAAACCTGAAGCTGAAACCTGATCCTTTATTCATCCCTAGCCACCAGCAGGTGCGCCAGTTCGGGCGTATCATAAATCCGCTCCATCTCCGTTTCAATGATCATGGCGACCTCTTCCCTGATACGATTATAATTTTCCTCGATCTCCTTCGGAGTGATGTCCCTTACTTTGGGAATCGGCACATAGCCTTCCTCTTCTTTTTTCAGGGCTTCATGATCGTTGATGATTTCGCAATGAAAGGTCTTCAGCTCGATCTTGTTGGTGGGATCGTCGGCTACTGCGCCCACAAATTCGCCGGATGACAGGGAGGATATGCGGGAAGGGGGAATGGCCGATTCCAGCTGGGTTGATCTGCTGACCGATGTATCGCTGCTGTTGATCGACAGGCTCTCCCGTTGCTGTATGATCTTGCCGAACCGCTCGGAGAGCGTTTTGGCTGTATCGCCCAGCACCTGTCCGCTAATGATATTGCCCACGATATTAAAGATCACATCGGCGCTTTCCTTGCCGTAGTCCTTGCGCATCTGGCTCACATCCTGGATGGCCAGTACCGTACTTACCCGGTTGCCCCTGGCCGTGGCGATGGTCCCCTCTATGCCGGAAGCGCCGCCGATGTAAATGGTCGGGAACTCATCGAATACCAGCGAAGACTTCAGCTGGTTCTTGCGGTTGACCAGCTTGATCATCCGGGACACGTATAGCGAAAGCACGGCTCCGTAAACCTGGGTCTTCTGGGGATTGTTCCCCACGCAGACAATCTTCGGTTCTTTGGGATTATTGATATCCAGGGTAAAGTCGTTGCCGCTCATTACGTAGTAGAGCATGGGCGACGCCAGGCGGGCCATGGTGATCTTGGCGCTGGCGATCTGTCCTTCGAGCTGCTCCATCGCGCCGTTGACATAAGCAGTCACAAACGGGTTGATCAGTACTTCGATCTCCGGTTCGGTGCGCAGAACTGGAAAGAGCTGATCGTAGTTCATCTGCATCAGCTCGATGCAATGAGGCAGGGTACAGTATTTGCCGTCCTTGTATTTCCGCAGGAACCAGATGATGCCGGTAAGGAAGTTAATGGGCGACTCCACGAAAAAGTCCCCGGTCTTCCTGATCCATTCCCGGTTGAGCCCCAGCATAATGGTCCGGCTGGATTCTGTGGCATCGGTGATGTCGGTCATGCTGTCCGGGTAGAGCGGGTTGCAGCGATGGCTCAGGGACAGGTCTTCAAAATTGATCACGTAGAATTTCGGAACGACCTTGTGCAGGTGCCGGTATTTGAGGTAGGTGTTGTAGGCAATCACCGAAAGGTCGTCGTACTTAAAATCGTAGATGAACATGGTGAAGCATTTTTTGATGTGCTGGGTGATCACATGGCGGATCACGAAATAGCTTTTACCGGCACCGGGCGTGCCGACCACGAGCAGGGACCGGAACGGGTTGATGATATTGATCCAGGACCTGCGGATCTTCCCCTTCAGGCTGTAGCGGGCCGGCAGGTTGATCGAATACTCGTTTTCCAGCAGGCGCTCCTCCTGCGGAAAAGTTTCCTGCAGGGCGTTGAAGATGTCGCCGTCCAGCCGCTGCTTCAGCAGGCGGGTCAGCAGGGTGCCGCCGGCAGTAACGGCCATATAAATACCTGCAAGCGTCCGGGCTGAAGCCTCCAGGTGCAGCAATAAATGGCTTGCCGCATAAACAGCCAAGCCTGCGAAAAGGTACCGGAGCGCTGTTGGCAGCCGGAGCTTTTCGTCCTTTTTTCCTTTGGCGCCGATGAGCGAAATAACCAGCAGGGTTAATGCTGCGGCTTTGGAAATCCAGAACCGGCTGAACAGACCCGTATGTCCGATATTGATCAAAAGCTGCCTGCCGATATCGTGGGTCAATCCCCACGCTTCGAATGCGGCATAACAATAAACATAAAAATGCAGGCAGAGCAGGATAATGCTGCATTTGCGGGTAAGGTCTATGATTTTTCTAAGTGCTTCTGCGTTCTCTCCGGTATTCATTTTTGATCAGTTTGAGGTTTATACTTTCAACTGAGTAACCTTCTTTTCTTTTTACGGCGGAAAGGATCGGCTTGGGTAGGTTCGCTGGCGGCAGACAGTAGCATGTCAATCAGTTTTTCCACAACAGGTTGGTCGCAGGCAGGATATTTTTTTTCTTTATCAGGTATGCCTGTATCCGGTAAGACAGGTTTTGCAGGACCTGATTGTCCTTCTGGCACGATCCTATCTTCTAAGGTACCTGCAGGCAGGCGTTCTAAAAAAGCTTTTGCACTATACGTTTTACCCAGATCGCTGCCGTTGAAAACTACCCGCGTTGCATTATCGATAAAGGTGACGCCATATATCTGTCCCTGTGCATTTTCACGCAACAGAATGCGGATGCCCTGCGCCTGTAATTGAGCTTTCAATTCCTCAGCACTGCGGGCCGTAGACAATGCTTTATCCAGCAGGTGTTTTAAGCGCAATCCATATGGTTTCCGGCCTATGTCGTTGGGAATGAATTTCTTTTCCAGGTTTTTAATGGTCGGACTTCCATAGAGGGTGCTGGCCTTTATAGGCACGCCCACTTTGTTTCCCTTTTCATCAAGCAGACTGTAGACCAGCCCTTTGTTCTTATACATGGCGCTACTTTCCGATCCTCTGTCTGCCAGCACATTGAACTGCCTGAGCACGGCGTTCAGCTCAGGCAGCGATGTGAATTTGTAACTGCCGGTTACTTCCTGCACGATGCCGGAGATAGCAGCTTTGGTTGCCGCTTTTCCATAAATCGCTTTTTCCAGGTTCACCTGGCTGAGCATATCCGCAACGTCTTTCCTCTGGTTTTCTGCGATGATCAGCCCATACTCAATTTCTATTTCTTTTCTCGCTTTCTCCGATTGGTTCCTGCCAATGTTGTGCGTCTCGATCCGTTTCCCGCCATCTGCTATGTTGACCGTGGCAATATGTATATGCGGATGCGGGGCATCGAAATGCTGATAGACCAGGAAGGGCTGATCGCCAAATCCAATACGTCGCATATAGTCTATTGCTATACGCTTCAGATCGCCGGCTTCCAGGATATCGTCCTTCGAGAAATTCAGCGAGATATGGACTGCATTGGTTTTGGTCATTTCGTTCTGGCGAGTCAGCTTCTGAAATCTTTCGAGCTTTCTTTTGAAAGAGAGCCGCCCGGCTACGCAGGGAAATCCGGAGATGAGCAGCAATGCTGCGGCTGAATCAGCCACCTTGTTTTCATTGTAGCTCAGTACACCACGAATGCTTTTCCCGGTAATTATTCTGGCAACCATTTGTCAAAAAGTCTGGTCATTAACAGGAATAGTTCACTTATTTTGTGCTGTGTCGCTTCGCAGCAGGTGATGATCTCATTAGCCTGGGATAATTTGTCGCCCGGCAGATTTAAGCGGTGCAGTGCATGCGCAACCTGGTTGATATTGATGCCGATGGCCTGCAGTTCTTTCTGTAGCCCGGCCAGTTCCTCCATGATCTTATCCATAGAAGCATCGTAGACTTTGACCGTGATGACCTTATTGTCCAGTATGTAGCGCAGCAGTTCGCTCAATGAGCGTATCGTCCGGGTTTGTTTCAGAACCCGGGAGAGTTCGTCGTATTTTTCCTGTGTAAGCCGCGTATGTATCCTGCAGGGCAATGATTGATTTTTTTTGTCCGCACGTTCCATTTTCACTGTTTTTGATTTTATCAATTGGCTATGATGGCCAGAAGAAAACCCGACTCCGGAGGGTTTTCCCCCTGCGCCGTAAGACGCAGGCCGGATTGGTTTGTCGACAAACCTACATCTGGCTAAACACGCCGATAAACGTGTTTTCTGTCTTTTCTAAAGGCATTCAGGGCCTATAGACCTTTTCCTTTGCTTCTTTTGATCTTTGGGACATTGCGCTTGACCGGCGCCTTTGCTGGTATCGGTTGGACGGCAATGATATTGTCCAGCTCCGGTACTTTTTCCATTGTGAACTGCTCCCTGTTATAGGTGCCGGTCCGGTAGACTGTTGTCATTTTCGTCATGCTTTCCAAAAGAGAAAACGGAAGGGTGAGCCCGTAGTTTTCCGGGTTTCCCCTTACGTTAAGGTAGGCGCCCGGAGGAAGTGGTTCGTCAAAAGCCATTCTCTTTTTTCCTTCCCGTACCGCCAGCAGTTCGATAATATCTGATCCGTTCAGTCTGATGCCTGCCCTGGAATAAAAATCGGGAAGATCCTGTTCCCAGGCCAGGTATTCGTTCAGATAATCATAGTTCAGGGCCAGCAGGTCACGCACTGCATCGTTGCAATCCCGATAATAAAACTCTTCGATGTAGGGGTGCTGTAGTATGTCTCTTGACCGGTTTTCTCCATTGCCGAATAGTTGCAGGACTGTTGAGCGGCAGCAACATTTTTCCTGGCTGAAACGTTCGCTGGCTTCCTCTCTGAGGTCTCTGATGGCCAGGATAGCCTTAAAGGTTTCCGTATTTTCGGTGACCAGGTAGGAGGTCAGCAGGCTCCTGTTTTCGGCATCATAGCCCCTGAAAGTTGAAAAGTCAATGCCCGATTCCTTCCCGATATCGCTTGTTCCCTCCGGGAAATGGTAGTAGATGCCCGGCAGAATGGCAGGCTGGTCGCTGTCGGGGATGACCAGTTTCGCTTCCAGCATCAGCCTTTGTTCCCCGATGGAAACAAGCTGCACCCGGTCTATCTTTCTGGCCAGATACGGCCCGGCCGATAAAGCCGTTTTGTAAACATAATCGGGAATGAGCGATAATTTTCTCAGTGCGTCGCGGAGGTTATCAAAGTACATCCGGACGCCTTCCCGGTAGAGCGGTTCATCGCTAAAGCCGATGTGCAATTCGTATTTCCATTGGTCTTTTCCCATTTTTTTTGCGATTTTATGGTTAGCGAACTGATCAGATGCCTCTGCCTCTTTTTTTTCCTCTGTGCCTGTTCTGTTTGTTTGCGGGTAATGTTTTGGGGCGTAGTGTTTGATCGGTCAGACTGTACTGCTGATCGTGAAGTACTGGTGTCCAGTCAGGGTCCAGACTGAAATTAAAAGCAATCGGCCTGTTCCCTTCGGTATACAGCTGAAGCGTCCTTTGTTCCGGCAGGGTATCTATCCGGATCATTCTGCCGCCCATCAGGCGTTCGGTAATCCGGTTGCCCTTCATCAGCTGCTGTACCTGCCCAACGCGCATAGAGAGGGGCAGCATGTATAGCTGTTCCTCTATTTCCTGCCGGGCGAATTTTCCGGCACTGATATAGGATGGATCGTCGTTTTTTGTTGCGGCTGTTAAATCAAGGCGAAGCCAATCCCCGCTTTCCTTTAATCCCAGTCCCTTGATGATATAATCTTTCGCAACGGCTTTGCCTGTTAGCAGGTTTATCCCCATCGTTGCTTCCAGTTCCACTGGGAACCGCTGTTCTTTTTTCGGAAGCGTCTCCAGGTAATCCCAGGCTTCCTGCCGGACGAAGAGGTCGAAATAATCTGCTTCAGACCAGTATTTCAGCTGTAGCTGGTCCATGATCTTTATGCCGGCGGGATCGCTTTTCAGCTGGTCCAGTGCCAGCATGATTTCTTCGGTGGCCGGTGGAATAACCACATCCCCTTCACCCTCCATGGTTACCCGTTGAAACTCACTATCCCAATCAACCCTACCCATCTTTTCTTCCAGCAGTGCAGTATCGATTCCGTTAAAGGTTCCATGTTCGATGGCCGGATAGGAGGTATAAGCAACCAGGTAATGTGCTGCATTAAAGTCGTTGCCCGTTTTGGATACGGGCACAGAAAGCTCGATATAACCTTCCGGGTTACCGGAGCGGAAGGCCAGCCCGAACGATGTACCCTTTGCCATAGATTTTAACAGCTGCGGATAAAGGTCCACTTCGGGGAATCTGTCTTCCAGGTTCAGGCGGTTCAGTTTTTCGAACAGCGTTTCGAGCCTGCCGGAAGTCAGCACAAAGGCTTCGCCCGCGCTGGTAATCCCAGTTTTTGACGGCCGGAATTCCAGGCTGCGCTCAAAGGCCACCGACAATTCGTTATGCACATTCGGATGAAGCATTTTCTCCGGCCAGTATTTGAAAACAAGCAGGTCACGGATATTGCTCCCGTCCAGATAAGCGTCCCTGGCTATTTTATCCAGGTCGGTAATGATTTCCTGTATGGCATCCCGGAAATCCGGGTCAGTAATTTTTGCATCAAAATAGGCGTCCCAGTCATATAGCTTCATTCGTTCTTCCAATGCAGCTGTATCTATTCCTGCCAGGGTCGTATAATCGATATCGATTACATTTCTATGGGTTGCCTTATAACTTTCCAGGCGATAGGCCTGGAACTGATGATCCATTGTAAAACCCAGCTCATAACTCATCAGCTCCCCGTCGAATGGCAACCGGTGCGTTATGCGGAAGGTGGGCGCCATCAATTCGATCTGGTTATGCAGATCCGCTTCCAGCTTTGCGCCCGTAAAACCTGCGGTCGCCAGGTAGGTGATCAGCGCTTCTGTTTTGGTGTTGTCCATTTTCTTAAAATATCAGATCCATAGCCTTATGGTTTCGGGCCTTTGTGATTACGTCGCCCCGTTTTTTTAACCTGCTTTTCTTCGTTGCGTGCCTTTGGTTGTTGGTACTGGCCTTCTTTCAGCCCGGCCTTTTGGAGCAGTTCCTCCGGCAGATTGGTGTTCATGACCATCTGTCCCTCAGTCAGCTGCGGCAATACCCTGGTGCGGAGTATGTCCGTCAGGATCTCAGGGCCTCTGGGGTGGACCAGGAGCAGATTGATTTCGAATTTGAGCTTCAGGGTTCGGTACGCATTGTCATCCGGATGGCCGATCACGATATGATCGGCCATGGCACGTTCCATACGTGCCTGGAATTTTGCTTCCAGATGCTCATAGAGCAACTGATCGATATAGCTTTGCAGGTCGACTGCCAGGGAATGCTCTTTGCCATCGAAACCTGTATAGGTTTGGGGAGGAAGCGTTTTACAATAGGCAACAGCTTCCCAAACCATCTTCGCACCCGCCTGATCGGTCGGATGTATATCCGTCATTCCTCCGGTTCCCTGGTTTTTGAGGTAGGCCGCATGCTTTCCGTCGATATACAAATGCGCGGTAAAGGCCTCTGTTTCTTCGCTGAGCGAAGGGCTGTGTTCAATCTTTTTGAGTTCGATCTTCATCATCTTCGACTTTAATTATTTCTTACAGGCGAAAGGTTCCAGCGTCCAGTTAACCGGGAAACCCATCATCTCCAGGATAAAAAAGACATTCAGCCGGGAAGCCCTGCCGGTAATCGCATTAACTGTATCGCCCAGGGAGTTTGAAGGGGTTCTGCCCTTCAGCCTGAGCGTTTCGGGATTTCTTCCGCCGATATGCTCCCGGGCAGTAGGCGTAGGCAATAGCCTTCTGTAAAAAAGCGGTACCTGTGACCAGCCGTCAAACTCCTTCGGGAGGCTACCGGCCATGATTTCCGTTGCTTGCGCCAGGCCGATGGCTACGCCATGGTGCTCATGCGCGGCTCCCTGTTTTTGTACCGCTTTGCGACTGTTTCGATTAGCACCGGTCGTAGGCGTTGGCAATAACAGAGGAGCCGCACCGGCATCTGTAGCATGCTCCTGCCGGGTACGGAATACCACCAGGTGGATGAACATCCGCCCCATGGCTTGTTTCAGCCGCCAGATCATCCGGCAGCGATGGGAGCGCCAGCCACCCTGAACGATCAGCAGCCGGGCAAATGCTTTCGCCCATCTGCTCCCGGTACCGGATGGCCGAAAAACAGCCAGGCATTCCATTTGGCCTTCCGGTGCTCCGCTATCGTTCCCGTACTGTGGGGACTTTTTTATACGTTTTTCCATGTGCTCGGTTTTTAGTGACGGTCGTGTATTGCCTGAATGGTCTGGAATATCCGGTAGGCAACCTGCGGCACAATGGCATTGCCACCGGCTTTTATGCTTTCTTTGCGCCATTTCGAAAAGGTGATGCCGTCCAGTCCGGAGGAAAGCCCATCATTTCCAGTACAAACAGGGGACTGAGTTGGCCAGTCTGCCCAGTAGTCGGAAGTTCCATCCCATCCCCACTGCTCAGCCGTACCAGCCTTGCCAGTCCTACGCTTCCCGATTTTCCGTTGCGGTTGTGCTTCCGGGGCATGCCCGTCGAGGTGATCCGGAACGTGTCCCCCTTGCCGATCACCGAACCCACCGTCGCATCCGAAGCCAGCGGTGTCGGCAGAAAGCCCTGTTCGGCCAGCTGGCGGATATTGATCCCGTAGCTGACCCCTTTGGGGGATAGGTTCCTGATCCGTCCGTTTACGATCGTCAGTTTCCGTTCCTTCCCCCTTATGCCCTCGCTGGCCGTTGGCGTGGGCAACAAACCAGACACGATCCCTTCGGTGGGGAGCGCCGACGCCTGCAGCCGGAAGTACGTACGGTTGTACGAAGTAGCCTTCTGCTTCCAGGTCAGCCTGCACCTCTTCGAAGACCAGTCCGTTGTTCCAGCTAATAATGCCGTAAACGTTCTCGCCCACGATCCAGCCGGGCCTGATCTGCCGGATGGCGTTAAGCATCCAGGGCCACAGGTGGCGCTCATCTTCTTTGCCGAGCCGTTTTCCGGCAAGGCTGTAGGGCTGGCAGGGAAATCCCCCGGTGAGCACGTCGATCTTTCCCCTATAGGGACTGAAGTCCGCTTCTTTGATATTCTCATAGCTGTGCGCCTTGCTGAAATAATACTGCAGGATGCGCCTGCAGAACGGGTCGATCTCGCAATGGAACACATTGCGCCATTTCATCCATTCTGCGGCCAGGTCAAACCCGCCGATGCCGCTGAAAAGGCTGCCATGCCTCAGCGCCTGAACCTTTCTCCCCATAACCGATCCCTCCTTTCAGGCGGGGCACATCTGCGCCCCTTTTTTAGTTACACGAGCGGAATTACCTTCCTTTCGTTAACGGGCTCAAAATTGGTCAGGGCCACATTCTGTTTTTGCTACTATGGTATTAGCTAATAGAAATTTTTTGTGGATGGCTTTGACAGAGGGAGATATGCATTGCAACTGGTTGCAATGCTGGAATGAATTTTGAGGGTTCTTTGCTGACCAAAAACTTAAACCATGATCTATTATGTAACCGGAGCCATACTGATCCTTGGAGGGCTGGCTATCAATGTATCTATTAACAGAAGAAGATTTTATCGCAGGGGCCCTGGCGGGCTGCAACATTTCGACAGCTACAGCAAGGCGGTGTTTACCACCTGGGGCGAAAGGTTGGGAAAATTGGTGGCCATTGCGCTGATCCTGATCGGTATTGGTGTTATGCTTACCGGACGGTCGATACAAAATGAGCTTACAAAAAAGACCATCACGCCCCAAAATCAGAAGAAGTAGTTTCGGGCATTAACCATTGGTAAAATCATAATTGGACTGGTAATCTAAAAGTAGACCATAAAACCTCTATTGATTTTGCTATATTTGAAACACGGGGATATCTCAAAGATCTTGGAATCCTGTCAGCGTTCTTCTTACCGATGCACCTAAAAGAGGTCTTGGTTGTCGTAATAAGCCATGTAGTAATTCACCCTCTAAATCTTAAGTTTATGGAGATAGCGAAAACTGTTATTGTACACCTGTTTGTAGGAGCAATCCTGACTGTTTTAGGCGGCCTTGCGTCGTCATTTGGCGGAAGCGTTGGCGTCGGAGGTGAGTTGCCAACTAAGCTGTTAAGTAGTGCGGCGGGGAGAAGGGAAACATGACAGGGGCTTGGTTCGATGCCAAGGCTCACCGCATTTAAGAGTCGCCATAGGCGGCTCTTTTTGTTATTGGACTTATTAGTATTGATCAGATGAAAGGAAAGCTATTAAACTGGCAGATTTTAGGATGGGAGCAATTTCAGCAGCTGACCATAGATTTTGCCCAAATCAAGTTTCCGGGATTAAGTTTTGAGGAGTACCTGAAAAAAGGGAACGCCCAGCATGGTATTGACCTTGTTTCAACCGTGTTAGATAAAGACGGAAAGAACATCCGTATCCAATGCAAGCATGAAGATCTTACCCCGCGAAAACTTGAACTGCTGGTTGCCGCCTTTAAGGAGGGGAGGTTTTTTAAGACGACATCCCGGTTTATCCTGTCGACTTCGGCTGACCTGCAGAAAGAAAAGAAGCAGGATAAGCTGGAGGATATAAAGCGATCACTTAAGGAAGATGGCATCGACTTCGAATATTGGGATGCCAATTTTTTTGAGACCCAGTTAAAAAGGCATTATGACCTGGTCAGCTATTATTTTAGCCAAAGCATTGCAAGGGACTTTTGCCTGCCCTTGTTCAAAACGTCTTCCGAAAAGCTGAAATCACTGGGAGACGATTATATCCCACAACAGCTGACAAAAATCGACGATCAGGATGGAGCCGGCAGGTTCCATCACCTTTCAGCGGAAACTTTTAACCTGACCGAATACATCTTAAGAGAAAAAGGAAACAAGCCGAAGATTTGTGTTGTTGGCGATCCTTACCAGGGTAAATCGTCGCTTTTAAAACAAACTGCCTACGAGCTGTTCCGTTCGAAAGAGCTCCTGCCCGTTTTGCTGGAGCTGAAAAGCTATAACCTGCAAACCATTGAACAGCTGCTGGACCAGGAAACCGGCGATTGGCTTTCACACCCGCTCAATGAACTGATTATTTTCATCGACGGGCTGGACGAGGTCCCAACCAATCAATTCAACGAGGCCATACAGCACATCCGGTCTTTTATCAATAAATTCCCGGTAGTCCCCGTAGTGTTTTCCTGCAGAAGGATCTTTTTCGCCCATTATGATGTAGCGCAAAAGCTAAAGGAGTTTTCCTGTTTTGAATTGACCGAACCAAGGTACAGCGATATCGAGGGCTATCTTGTTAAGAGCCTCAAAGAAAACCGGCATCGGTTTCTGGCAGAAGTGCAACAGGCAGATCTGCTGAGCCAGCTCTACGAACCTTTCTATCTGAAAGAACTGGTACTTGCCTTTAAAACTCCTCCGTTCAAAATACCTGCCTCAAAAGCGGTCCTGATCGAAACGTTTATCCGCAGGTCGGTCGAAGAGTCGTTCAGAAGGAAACTTTCTAATGGCGAGGACTTAAAGCACAATATTTCAACTTATAGCAGAAGTATCAATAAACTGGCATTTGCACTGCAGAAGCTTGGATTAAATGCGTTGCCGTTTGAGAAAATGCAGGAGTTGTTTTCAGAGGCAGAGCTGGAAGTTCTGAAACACGGTGCGCTGGTGACGATTACAAAAGACAAATGGTCTTTCATTTCCGCCGTATTCCAGGAGTACCTTGCGGCAACCGTACTGATGGGCCTTGATGAGCATACCGTATTGCAGGCCACCACAGTGGGAACCGAAATCGTCAAAATCCGTGAAAAATGGCTACAGACTTTTAGTACCCTCATTGCACTTCTGCCACCGGAAGACCGGCGCCGGGATAAGTATATCGCCGTAATGGAAAACGATAACATCGAGCTTTTTTTCGATACCGACCGCTCCAAATATTCGGAGAAATTCAGGTTGCGTATTATCGGAATGCTGATCGCAAGTACTGTAAAAAAGGAACTGTTGCCCCAGCTTGTCCATGACAGCAAAATCGGAGTGTTTATCGGTAACGATGAACCAACCATTGATTTGCTGATCAAAGCAATCAGCGATCCGCAGCAGCCTGATACCGTAAAACGGCTATGTTTCAGAGTAGCCACGTTCACCAGGCCAAATGAAGACCAGATCAAAAAACTGAAGAATGCCTGCCTGCTAACTTTGGATATTACTGACGATGTCAATCTGGGCAAGGCATGCGTCGAAGTTTTAGATAAGTATGAATGCTATAATACTGAAATAGCAACGATACTTGTAGGGAAAACGACGTTAAACAAGGCACACAGATATCGGAAGGAAGTGTACCGGTATTTAATAAACGCAGGAGAAGTCGACAATTATTATCAATACGGTTTATCTGGATTTGCAGTCCTGAAAGAATACAACGCAAGCGTAATGCACCATGGTTCGGAGCGACCGCTTTTAGACTTCCTTTTGCATGCAAAGAAATATACAAACATAAAATGCCTGTTAACATCCTACACGGCAAATGATTGGGACGATTTCCGGGAATCAGAAGTGGAGGGTTTTAGCGATTCGATTATCGAGCTATGCATTGAGGCCTATAAACAATATCCGGCTGTCATTTTTGATGTTATCAATTATACACGGTCAATAGCCAGGCGTGATTATAGGGAAATTCGTAAGGCCGCCTATTTTTTCAGGTGTACGGGTACCTCTCGTATTGCCGTAGAAAGCTTTATAGAAGAGATTCTCAGCACTAAAGGCTATCAGTTCAGTTCATTGATCGAGAAAGAGCAGGTTGATTATGTGTTATCCAGGTTCGAAGAGGGTAATTTCGGTAGCGGCATATTATGGGGGTGCATTTATGGCTTAAGAGAAGCTGCAAGAAATGAGGTCGCTGACCTGATGATGCCGACATTTAACAAATATGCAGCTGCAGATGAAAGTAATTCGACAGTGCTTAGGGATTGGGCTGCCCTGGAGGCAAGGAAGGCAGAAAATGACCTTTTGTATATCTCGTCTAAAACTGCGTTTAAAGAAAATCTAATAAAGGTTTTCGAAAAATTCGGGACTGGCGGAGCAAATGCCGATGATCGCTTTATACGTACGGCAGCCCTTGACATCAAAGTCGATCTTGCGTCGGATGTCATGCTTAGATTTATGATCCGGTGCAGAAAATCAGAGAAGACCACTTCTTTATTGGCTTGTTTGAATGCAATGGAAAATGTTGTGTGGTTCGCGCATTTTAGAATTACAGAGGCAATAAGCCTCTATAGACGTCACAAGTCCGTCGAATACCTTAACGTCATAAAAGAATATTATGACAAAGAAATAACAACGGCTGATTTTACAAATACTTTCTTTTTACGCGAAGGCAAACCGCGCTTTAAAATCAAAGAAGTACTACTCCGGGATATTTTCAGGGAATTTCTTTTTGCCACGCCACCGGACTATTTGATGCCTATGATCTGGTCGGATCAAAGTGGTGCCCGAGTTCTGCGCAAACAGGATTACGGACAGGAAGAAAAATCATTGCCTGCTTTGATAATCTCCTCCATTGGAACAGATGAGATTTACGGTTTCAGTTTGCTCGTTTTGAGAAACATGCGGCTTGGAATTGAGAACAATTCCGTGTTTGCCACCCATTGTGCGCTTTGCAGCTATTTCAGAATAGAGGAGGCTACCGGTATCATTTTCCAGCGGATCAAAGAAAGGAAGATAGATCTGTTTAGCCTTAATGACCTGGGCGCCATTTATATCGGCCTGGGAGGAGAAGCGGAAAAGCTGCTGCCGGTCCTTGAGGAAGTAATGGACCACGAATACGCATTTATCGCCCTGGCGGACGTATTAATTCCGCACTGCGCCGAAGAGATTATTCCAATGTTGAAAGAGTGCCTGGTAACAGGAAAAGAGGAGCAAAAAGTGTCGGCGGCCGTCCGGTTATCTTATTTGGGTGATCTGGACGGGTTTATTTTCCTGATCGAACAGATTAAGGTCACAAAGACATCGCCCATTACAATACAAGGCAACTTCCCGTTCGCCCGGCTGGACACTGGTAACGCTTTGGAGCTGATGAGGGATGTTGCCCACTTTCTGGCTGAGCCGGAAATTGGACCATTTAACGAAAGTGCAAGATCTATTCTCGTAGAGTGGGTGAATTGTTTCGCTTCCAAATCTGAAAAAGACCTTAAGCTTGTGATTTCTTTTCTGGAAGAAAGCTATGAACGGTACAAAGGCTATAAGAATTATTTTAACCTGCTTTGGTACAGAGATCGGTGCATTGAGAACTTCAGGTCCTATTCGGCAATTTCGGATGATATAGACGAGGTGAATCGGATCTTTTCCCTGGTAGAAAAATAATAACCGGTGTTTTATTGCATACTTTCAATGCCGGCCTTTAGTTCCAGGAGCCTCCAGATGAGTGGCTGATTTACGCGGCTTGTCGGATCTTTTCTTAACGGGCCAAAATGAGAATTCAGAAATGAAGGTACGTTTTCAATAACAGCAGAATCGTTAAGTTTAAATGGCCCTTCCGGTAGTTCGATGCTGTTAAAATACTCCTCCAATTGTAAAATGTCCATACGACAAATATACAATTATCTGAATGTAATTATCTGTAATGTAAGTGCAGGACTTCACTAAAGGCCGAAATCTGGTTCAATTTCTGCCCACTGTTATACCGTACAATCGTGGGGGGATAATGCCTTTTGTTCAGATAGTGGTATTTGGTGCGTAAAGTTCCGGCAAAGGATCTGACTGCCAGTATTCCCTGGTGTCGACATCCATAATACTCAGACGGCCGGAATGGCCGGCGCCTGTATCCATGTTGGTTACATTCAGCGCCTGCTGTGGCGTATCCTTTCCCCGGTCGGTTGTGGGGGTGTGGCCGATATAAATTTCAGGGAACCTGGAAATGGTCTTCAGATTAGCTCTGCTGTTTTTAAGCTGCAGGGCATCCTCCCACAATGTCCGGTCCCAATAATAGTCAACAGGGCGTTGTTTATAGAACGGTATTTCTCTTTTAAAACCGCCATGTACGAAGCAACGGTTCTTTTCATCAACATGGTAAAGCACCTGACCGGCGAAGAATGCGCGATGATGCATAGGTATGTCGCCGGCTACCAACGACGTTTTGAAGCCAGTACCTGTGGCAAAGTAGTTTCCCTCTTTACCGGCATGTTCCAGATAGGAAACGAGCGTTGCTTTCCCACCATAGGTCCAGAACTGAGGATGAAAGTCCGTTTCGAAGAATTCATGAAGCCAGTCATCATGGTTGCCTTTGAGGGCGATCAGTCGCTTGATCTTCAGCAGTTCTTCGACGCATTCATAGACCTGTGGATAGCCATCGGCAACATCGCCAAGCTGGATCAGCCGGTCGTTTTCATAATCAAATCCGGAGCGTTGAAGGCATTGTAACAGTGCTTTATATGCCCCGTGAATATCGCCCATAACCATCGTTCGCATTGAATTGCCCTTCCCGTTTTGGTCTGTGTTTCCAAATGTGCAACAATTGAGTCTTGTTTCAAAGTCTTTTCCGCGGGTAATACCACTTTACAACTACTGTGACCTTAAGTAACGGCGTACCTATCGAAAGCGTGTCCAAAATGCTTGGGCGTAAAAATATCAGAACGACGCAACATTATGCAAGGATACTGCATAGCACGCTAAGTAACGATATGGAGTTGCTGAGGCAGAAACTGGAGGGTATGAATGTATTTTCCGTCAAATTCGTTTACAATGAGAATCGGCATGTTTCTGTAGGGACATTTTACAGTTATTATTTTTCGCCTTTTACGATAATCTCCAATTGATTTTAATGTTTTAAGATTTTTAAAATTAAGCGCCATCATTAAATTAATCTTTTAGATTGATAAATGGGCTGCATTTTAAGTCACCGCCTTAATCGTTACCGTTTGATATTTTTTTCTTGTACTTATAGTTTGCAACTTTAAGAAAGATTGACTGAAATGCTAATATGAGATAAGATGCTCAGCATTTGAACCGCTATCAGATTATGCAAATATGAAAACAAAACTTTTAGGCCTGCTGGTAATTGTAGCAGTTATAACAGGCGCTTGTAAAAAAGACCCCGAGAAAGGACTTACCCCCCCAACTCAGAGTGGGGCCAATACCTTTTCCTGCAAAATTAACGGTCAAATTTTTATGCCTAAACAGGAGCTGTTCGGCCCAACTCCATTATATGGTCAGATTGAGACTTCTAATGGGTATAAAACCTTGATAATTAGTGCAAGTAATCCTTCAGATCCATTCATTAAAAATATCTATATTAATATATTTGATTTTAAGGGTATAGGAACATATCCTATTGTCATTGCCGATGGCGTTTATGTAGATTGTTACCTGAATGTTCCGGCGCCTAACCAGGAAAAATCCCGGAGCGGCACCCTGAAAATTACAAAATACGAAGGAAAGATCGTGTCCGGCACCTTTGAGTTTAACGTAACACATGGCACAGAAAACATCGCCGTTACGCTGGGCCGTTTCGATCTTACCCTGAGATGAAATAAAACCAACAGCTATTAAACGAAGACGATCCTATACTTCAGCTAGAGAAATACCGGAAAGATATTAGCTCATGCAAATAGAATTATTGGAGAAATTAAGGTCGAAGAAAATACCCCAGTTTATGAGTCTGTTGTCTGCGACCTTACAGATAAGGTTCATGAATTTGCGACAAAGCATCAACTTATCCAAAGCCCTGACCAGGAAGGGTATTTTGGTTAACACAACGGGTACAAAATGTATATCGAACTAATCAGCTTCAAGAAGTTGATGAATGATGCTACATTGAGAAACAAAATGTTCCTCAAAAAGCTGCAGCTTGAACAAAATTCGATAATTACCCGCACACTATAACCCGATTTAATAAATCAAAAATGATGTGCTCATTTCTATGGCTTTTTATCGATTTCCGATTAAGCCATTTTTGATCTTTAATTCATTTAATAGTCCATCTTGGTTTAAGATATCATTCACTTTTTTCAAGTTCTCGTTGCATGGCTGAAGCGCTCCTGATTCCCAGCTACATATCACACTCCCCTCCACGCAAAGAACTTTTCCCAGCTGCCTTTGGCTAAGCCCGTTCGTCAGCCGATATGCCTTTAATCTCCCGGGGAAAGTCGTGTTGTCAACCTCGAACGGCAAATACCCCAAAAACTTAATAATAATTGGGAAGAATTGAATTTGGGGTGTACATCTGTTTTTTTCCCAATTGGTAATGCAATCTTCTGTAACCCCACAAATCTTCGCCACGTCCTTTTGAAACAGCTTTAGATCCATTCTTTTCTTTCTTATGTGATCCCCTATAGAAACAGGGATTTCAGGATAAGATATTGGCATCGGTTTTCGGGTTTGGCTTTCATAACGCAAACAAGGCAACGCATGTATGCCCTTGTGGTTTTTTCAATCATCCAGACAAAGAATGCTTGTGTGCTCCGGGTGTAGTGCAGAAATACCTGAGCAAAATTTCAGGCCCTTTATTAGACCGCATCGATTTGCATGTAGAAGTAACGCCAGTTAATTTTGAACAACTCGCCTCCAATAGACAAACTGAAAAAAGCGAAGTAATCAGGAAGCGTGTAATCGGCGCAAGAACCATACAGGGCGAACGCTTTAAAAATCAAGAAAATCTACATGCCAATGCGCAAATGAGCTCGAATATGGTAAGGCAAATTTGTGTTATAGACGAAACCGGGCAAAACCTCATTAAAATGGCGATGGAAAAACTGGGGCTTTCGGCAAGGGCCTACGATCGTATTTTGAAGGTAGCCAGAACCATCGCCGATTTAGACGAAAGCGAACACATCAACACCCAACACCTCGCTGAGGCCATTCATTACAGAAGTTTGGATAGAGAAACCTGGGCGGGATGAGGCAAGATGCTCTATTTTTTTACAATTTTTATTTATTCACCTTTTTTCTTCAAATTCAGATTAATGGAACAGTTTCCTTTCGCTTTAACCATTAACAATTTTTACTCTCAAATCTTATAATTTTATCCAAATTAACGATGCCTCAAACAGACGAAGAAAAATCACCTTATTGGATACTTAGAAATGCTAAAACTTGTACCACAATTGGAATAATAATTATTTTAGTCGGTCAAGTTATCTATTTTCTTTATCAACAAACCCATGAGAACTACCTGTCCGTACTTAGCCACTTTTTAACAATACTTGGCGAAGCGATATTTGTTATGTTTCTTCTTCATGTTTTAGTTGAAAAGAAAAATCACAATTATAGTCATGGCTTACTCCAAAAACAATCTGAACACTTTAAAGTCGAATTTCAAGATCTCATCAATAGTTTTAAAGAAGACGCAAATACGACCATTGAAAACATGAAGGAAGGGATATTTGCCGCTCTCTTAAAGGACAAAATGCCCCACAAGTTTGTAGAAGCAATTATAGAGAATAAGTTTTTCGATACAGAGATACTGAGAAAAAATCTTGTTCTATCTTTTGAATATCAAAAAACAGAGAAAAACACTTTATATCTACATCAAAGAACAGATTTTGATATAGAATATGTCTCTGGCAAAAGTAGCCACTATGAATATGATATGGGAGTAAACCTAACCGATACCCCTCTTGTTAAATACAAATTTCTTGAAGCCGGATGTAAAAAATCCAAATCAAAAGATCCTATAAAAAAATTCTCAATCGCTGATGATATAGTAAAAGACACTTCATCACCTGATAAGCTGTTATTAAAAGATGTTATCCAAATCAAAAAAGGAGAAGAGATGAGTTTCTATCAGATTATTGAGGCACAATATCAAATTGGAAACGGTGGTGCAGTTGATAATTATTTCACCAATTTACACACCCTGAAAATGAATATTGAAATTAACCGCTTCCCTGAAGAATATATTTTTGACGTTTATCCAACATTTCCATCTGAAAATTTTAATAATCCAGAAAAGACTGGCACGAAAATTTCTTATAGTAATATAGAGTTTCTAGTCCCAGGACAGGGCTTTGGATTTAGTATTTCAAAAAAATAATTGCTTTATATCGTTAAATTACGTTAAATTAGTATTTAAATAATCACCACATGCCAATCGGAAATTAAAATATAACCATATTTAGTCTCTATTTTAAAGATAAGGATGCCATCAATAGCTCTAAGCCAATTGACAAGAAAAGGCATAGTAAAACTTTTAGGGCTCCCTAGAAGTCTTTAACCGAGATCATGAAAAACATAATCCCTCACGTGGGATTATGCCATCGTATTAGTATAATTCGAAAAATATCGATTGCTTTTGTCGCGAAATGATGCCGTATCAAAACATTTGCGCGTGATGTTTTTAAATCTTCACTGATTTAGACGAAAGCGAACACATCAACACCCAACACCTCGCTGAGGCCATCCATTACAGAGGCTTGGATAGAGAAACCTGGGCGGGTTAGCCGCCTAGTTTTTCGAGTAGGACTTCTACCATCCTTTGTAAACGCTGGATTTCTGCATCTTTCTGCTCCAGCATTTTGGCATAAAGCTCCTTATTTTCCGACACAATCGTGTCAACATGTCCAATGGCCTGTTGCGTTCCCTGATTCGACTGCAGGTTGATAATGGCTGGTTGCTGGCTCAAAATATCCATAGGCGAAACCCCCAGAATGGTTGCTATTTTCTGCAAAAGCTCCGTAGATAATTTTGTTTGATTAGTTTCAATCCTTGAATAAGAGTTTTGGGCCATGCCTAATTTATCTGCCATGTACTCTTGAGAGTAGCCCCTCATCTCTCTGATCATACGTATTTTAAGACCAACCATATCTTGTATTTTTTCTAAAATTAGCAATTTATTGGATAATCTATCCATAAAACGGATAGCTTTTTAGAAAATTCTTTCCAACCTTTAGGACACTTCTGTCCTCGCATCCCAGCAGAGCAAAAATTTACTTTTTCAACCTAAAATCTAGCTATGAAAAACAACCCCCTTAGGCTTGGCCTTGCCTTTATTGGCTACACTGTTTCAACTACGGTAAACTTTCTTTAATCCATTTTTAAGAAGGCCTCCCAAAACTAAACCCGTTCATCCCTTACAACGCCCTATTGTCTTATTTGAAAGCACCCAAGCAGCCCGGTGTAAGGAGGCTGCACTTACCAAATATGACAAACATGAAAAACACAAAAAATGAGGGTTTGAAGACCAAGCAAGGCAAGGCTTTGACAAGAAGCGAAATGAAAAACATTTTGGCAGGAACACTTCCGGGCGGAGAGGTGGTTTGCTTTACGGCAGAAACCTGTACGCTTTACATTGAGGAACTGAAGAAGAACTACCAGGGCCAGTGCTCAAACGGATCGGGCACGCTTGATTGCGGCTGTGCGGTTATCGTAAACGGAACAACCTATCGAACCAATACGGGCCATACCATGTGCCGAGGGATCATCTAAGGCCTCAAAATCAACCAGCTGCCTATCCGAGTGATAGGCAGATTTTAAATGTATATGACATGAAGTTTTTGCTTAACCTACTGCTTTGTACTTTATTGTTGGCCTGTCGGCCGAGTACACCTAAAATTGTTTTGCATATTCCCAACGCCGATTATTTTCCGTTAAAGGCAATCTTGTGGAAACTTCGATTCACAGACTCCGGCTGGCAAAAAATCAGGTTCGATTCGACCATTATTACCCAACAATCATTCGATTGGCAATTAAAGCACCAACGCCCATTTGTTGCAAACCTAACCCTCTATAACGCCAAGGGAAACATCATCGCTTTCACTGGAGATTTTATTTATTCGGATGCTGTTTTAAGCGCAAAACCATTGGCCAACGAAAGGCCAATCAACATCAAAGGCTACGAAAATGCAAGGACAATGGCTGTTGAGGGGGGCGAAAACCAGCTTTTTAGCAATCAGGATTTTATGGCCAAACCCAATTTTATGCTTCCTGATAGCCTAGTGGTTATTTTTGACAAGGGCACCGATATCCCACCAAACGCGGCTGCGCTATTTGAAAAATGGAAAGCCTATCGGGATAAAATCTATCAGAACACCATAACGCATAAAAATGCTTACTATACGCTTTATCGATTAGTAGATCTCACGCACACGCTGCGCTATCCAACGATAGAAAAATGCTATAACGCGCTTGATCCTTCTTTAAAAAACACGCCCGAAGGAAACTATCTACTCGATTTTATCAGCAATTCTAAAAAAATGGTTCAAGCGGGCATATTACCTGACCTTGATGTGCTGGACAAAAACAAAAAATCAACCCCATTTAAAACCTTACTCACCAAAAAATATTATTTATTGGATTTTTGGGCAAGCTGGTGCAAGCCCTGTAGGGCCCAATTTCCAGCGCTTCGTTCCATTTACAACACCGTAGACACCAATAAACTGCAGTTCATCTCCATCAGTATCGACGAAAACGACGGGAATTGGCACCAAGCCTTAGCAGAAGAAAAACTGGAATGGCCCAACTATCTGCAAAAGGAATCGTCGGTCAAAAAACAACTTTTAATTGCTTATATCCCACAGAATATATTGCTTGACGAAAACGGAAAAATTGTCGACAGGAATATAAAACTGCAAAATCTCAAAGGTTTCTTAGCCTCAAAAGGCTTTTTGAAAAACTAAATAACCGACCTATATGCCGACTTTTGAAGTCTGATTACAAAAGCTCTTGAACTTGTGCAAAGACACCATGACAAAGAAAAAACTAATGATACTCGGCTTATATCTTTTGGCGCTGTCGTTTTGCCTTGCGCTGTTGGCCTTATTGCTCTATTACCTGCGTACCGGAAAATGGCATTGAGCAAAATGCAGGCAATTTCGGCTTGCTTTTTATTGTTCAACCCAGTAGGCTATATTTACGCAAAACCAAATTCTTCGCCATGTTAAAAAAACCTGCTTTATTATTGCTTGTTGTTTTCTTCGCTTCAATTACTCCGCTCTTTGCCGCCGATGGCAACGTCACCAATACCGCGATAGGCAATGGAATTGGCATCGGCAGTGCCTTAGCTGTTGCCATTTGTTGGACAAGGACCAATTCGGTGCTGACTTCGGCCTTAGCAGGCATTTTCGGCTGGCTTTATGTGATCTATTACCTGATTATCCGAAATAACGAATAAAGCCTAATCTTCGTAGTCCTCGTCTTCCTCTTCTTCAGGCAATTCTTTGTAGGCTTCTATGCGTTTGCCTATTTCGTTGATTTCTGCGTTTTCTTCAAACAAAGGTGTTTCGGTTTGCTCGTCGAGTTTTAGCCAGATTGATTCGGTGTCTTTCTGGATCTGTACATACATTTTCCCGTTTTTAAAAATGGTGTAGGTATTGTTTCCCTCCGGAAAAACTGCATAACCGTCGTTTCCTATTTCTATATCAAATGGTTGCATCATCTTAATTTTTTAGGGCTTTGAGCTGTTCGATAAAGTCGACGAACTTTTTACTGGCATAATTGGCTGCGCCTTCTCCTCTATAGCTCAAACGTCCTTTTTTGTCGAATACCACGGTAGTGGGCAATGTTCCCTTAAACAGGGTTTCGGGCAAGTTACTGGCAAAGTTGTATACCGGCAAAGCATACTTTTTGCGATCCATATAGGCCTGCGATTTGGCAAAGTCGCTATCGGCATCTACCAGCAAAAAAACCACTTCGCTATCGTTTTTATATTGTTCGTAAAGTTTGTTTACCGAAGGCATTTCGGCTAGGCATGGCGGGCACCAGGTGGCCCAGAAATTAAGGAAGATGACCTTGCCTTCCAAATCGGCCAGGCTCAGCGTCTTTCCTTTTGCATCTTTAAACCGAATGCCTGACAAATCGGGCTTTGCAGCAACTGGTTTGGAGGCTACTTCCGGATTGTACAGCCCGATTTCCATCAGCCCCCTAATTACAAGCGCCTTTGCCGAAGGCACAAAAAGCAACAAGGCCAGCAAGCCGATAAACAGGCCATTGATTACATACTTTTTTACCGCAACAGCTTTCTTTTCCATCCTTGCAAATATAACGATTATTCGATTGGCTTATTTTGAACCAAACTGCTGCAAATTGAGGCTCAGGTTAAACGTAAAATAGCGGGTAAGCTGGTTAGACCTGCTGTCGACAATCGAGTTGCCGGAAACATAGCGCGACAGGTTGTTGCCCTGCTTCAGCAAGTCGTAGCCCTGTATGGTGAGCGTGGCCGATTTCTTTTTAAAAAAGGCCTGGCTGATGCTGGCATTGATAATCAATGGATTATTATTACCCAAGGCATAGCCGGAATTGATCCGCTTAGAACCGTTTAGGCCAATGTTAAAACCCTTGAATAAATTGGCACGGGTAGTGAGGTTAAAAAACCAGTTCTCGATGTTTCTAATATTTTGCTGCTGAAGCGAATAATTATTGGTGCTCAGGCTGTAGTTTACGCTTCCGTTTACTGAAAACTTCTTGCTGTTGTAGCCAGAATTAAGGGCTTGGCTAAAATTAACGCCACGATTAAAGAGTTTGACATTATCGGTAAACGACACATTTTGCGAATAGCCAACATTGCCTCGGATCGCAACATTATATTTTCGGTTGCCAAAGGGCAGGGTAAGCGCGTAGTTTCCGTTTACGTTGTAAGCCCCGTTCGTGTTTTCGTAATGGGTTTCCTGTTTTAGGCTGTTCAGCGTATCGCGGCGCAAAATCACGTTGGTTACAATCTGGTTCTGCACGCCGGAAGCCCCAATACCCACCTGTAACGATTTGCCGGTTTTTAAGCCCACAAGATTATAATTTAGGTTAATGGCATGGCTGAAAGACGGCTTGAGCTCTGGATTTCCGATCACAATGTTTTGCAGGTTCTGCGTATTTTTTACCGGTTGCAACTGATAAAAGCCAGGCGCCCGGCTGCTGCCGTTATAATAGGCCGTAAACGAATTGGATGGCGACATCCGGTAGCTTACGTTAAGCGTAGGCGAATAATTGAGCGCGCTGTTGCTAATGCGCTCGTCGCGGTCTTCGTATTTGCCTTTCATCAGGCTGGGTTGCACATTAATGCCCAGGTTATAGCTCAGTTTTTTGGTGTTGTAGCTGTAGCTGATGCCCGCGCTCTGCGTGATATTGGTAGAATGGTAGCGATTGCTGAGCGTATCGACATAATGCGGGATGCCCTGCGCATCGGTTACATAGGTAAGCAGCGAATTTTCGACGTTGCCTACCGAAAAATTGTAGGATATGTTCAGGTTTCGCGAGGCTATGGTATCTTTTTTTCCCAAGGTTTGGCTAAAGCTCAGGCCTCCGCCCAAATTGGTACTTTTGTTCTGGCTATCGATCAACCTATTTAAAATCGAATCCTTGACCATGGCCCCACTGCTAGGGTCGTAATAAGTAGTATGGCTATTGATTTGCTGGTCGTTATTGGCAATGCCACGGCTTGCATTAAAGCTCAGGGAAACGTTGTTTTTCGTTTTGAGAAAGCGTTGCGACCACGATAAGCCAACATTTACGTTTGGTGTTCGGGTTGAAGATTTGCTTTCGTCGTTCAGGTCCTGTTTTACGATACCGGTTTGCTTGGCAAAACTTTGGCTGCTATTGGCGCCGTTGCTTTGCCCCAGGCCAAGATTCACAATAAAAAACCTTTTTTTGGTAGACGACTGCAAGCCCCAGGCAAGGCTATTGTTGTTGGTTTTGTTATTGCCTGTGTTGCTCGTCTGGTTAAAAATCGTACCGAGGGTATTCGTTGTTTCAATTAGCGATTCGCGTTGGCTATCGTTTTGCATATTGCCAAAATTGTAATTCAGGTTGCTGTTGATATTCTTGCCTATTTTGTCCAAATAACTGCCATTGGCATTGCTATTTTTGCTACTTCCCGCACCGTTGTTGGCCTTGTTAAACCCACCATTAAAACCAATTTGCGTTTCGTCGCGCCAGATATTGCTGTTGAGCTTTGCACCATACTGATTGTTGGTGCCTCCAATCGTACCAATGGTGCCAAAAACACCTTTGTCCATGCCGGGTTTGGTTACAATATTGAGCATTTTTACCGGTTCGCCCACCTTGATGCCGGTAAAATTGGCTTGGTCGCCATAATCGTCTATTACCTGTATTTTGGCTACGATGCTTGCCGGCAACTTGCTGATAAAATCCTTGACGTTATTGGTAAAGAAATCCTTACCGTTTACCCTGAGTTTGGTCATTTCCTTGCCCATGGTCTTTACATTGTCGTCGTCGTCAACCTCCATGCCCGGCAGTTGCTTTAGCAGTTCGGTAACGCGATCGTCTTCCATTACATTGAAGGCCGCGGCATCGTATTCGATGGTATCTTTCTTAATCCGGATGGGTTGGGGCTTGGGCCTGATCACGACTTCTTTGAGCATCTCGCCTGCATTTTTGAGCATAACAGGCTCTAGCGTGGTGGCTTTCTCTTTAAGCTCATGCGATGCGCCATAGCGCTCGTAGCCGATGATACTGATGTTGAGGGTTATTTTGGTGGCCTTGATATCCTTAAAACTAAAATGGCCCTCTTTGTTGCTGGTGGTTCGGAGGGTATCTGCACCCGCAATCAACTGGATGTTGGCTTCGCTAATGGGTTTGCCTGCCGTATCGATGATACTGCCTCCAAGCTTGTGCAAGGTTTGGGCCTTTAATTGGAAAAAGCCTCCACTCAATGCAATCGATAAAATTAAGACAAATCTGAAAAGGTGCATTGAGGCTTAAGGCAATAATCAAAACAAACTTAATGCTTAGTTTCAACTAAAAAAATAGCTTTCACCAATTTTAACATTAGTCCTCAAAAATTAAAGGCCACAAGCCACGGGTTCTTCGGTTAGAGCCTGTAGCTTGTGGCCAATAAAAAGGCTTCCGAACTACCGGGAAGCCTTTTGGTGAACTATTTGTGTGTAAAAATAGTAGCACCGAATACGGTAGGGCCGTCAACTGATGCTTTTAAGCCCCTGGCATAAATGGTATAGATTTTTCCGCTTTCTACGTTGATGTTGGTCAATGTAGCCAGAACAGCGCCAGTAGCCTTGTTTTTGATGTTGAAGGTTACCGAAGCTGCCGCATCAACTGCTTCGAAGGTACTGAACTCCTTGAAAGCTTTATTGGTAGCCAATGGATCGGCTTTGCCTACGATGGCCAAGTCTAAAGGATCAGAATCAGGGCTTAAATTCACAAAACGAACTTTTGCTTTGCCGCTTGCAGGCGCAGTCAGGTCGTCTTTCAGCAACAAAAGCCTCACATTGTCGAGTTTATCGATCACAAAAAGCGAATAGCCAAGCTGGGGCTCTAGGCTAATGACCTCGGTTCTTAGGTTAAGACCGCTTCCTTGTTTGGAAATGTCAACTTTTCGGTTACCCGAATAGGCATTGGCATAATCCCATTTATCAAGAAAGGCAAAATTGTTATTGGTTACCTTGCCATTATCGATAAAAATATCCAGTTTTTCGGCAGAAGGCACGGCGTTGATCAGGCTTAAGCCCGAAAGCTGTACGGGCGTAGACTTTATTTTTGAACATGAAGCGAAACCAACAGAGAGCGCAATAGCAGCAATGATAACTTTGTAATTGAGTAATTTCATAATTAAATTTTTAGGTACTTGTACAATAGGTTAATGGCCATTAACACATTACCAACCTATACGGCGCAAATAGCCTAAACGCTACAAGTCCTTTATTTTTTATGAAATTTTTTTGGCTAGGCTTTTTTAAGGGTAATCACCGTTACCTCTGGCCAAATGCCCACGCGCCCCGAAAAACCGATAAAACCAAAGCCTCTGTTTACGTTCAGGTATCTTCCGTTTTCTTCTTTGATACCCGCCCAATGGTTGTAGCGGAATTTAACCGGACTCCATTTGATGCCAAAAGCCTCGATGCCAAACTGCATGCCGTGCGTATGGCCGGCCAAGGTTAAATGTATTTTGGAGGGATTGTTTTTGACCTGCTGTTCCCAATGCGAAGGATCGTGAGAAAGCAGCACCTTAAATTCGGTTGCGGTGGTTTGCGCCAGTGCCTTTTGCAAGTCGCCACGCTCGCCAAAGCCAAGTCCCCAGTTTTCTATGCCCGCCAAAATGATATGTTCGCCTTCTTTTTGCAGGGTTACATGCTCATCAAGCAGCAAGCGGAGGCCCAGTTCGGCATGGTATTTTTTCAATTGGTCCAAATTAGCCGTTTTTACTTCTTCGCTTGGCCATTTTACATAATCACCGTAATCGTGGTTGCCCAATACCGAGAATTGTCCGTAGCGCGCCTTGATTTGCGAAAAATGGCCTATCCACGGTTTGATTTCCTCGGCTTTGTTGTTAACCAGATCGCCGGTAAACACAAACAAGTCCGAATCCTGTTGCTTGATCAGGTCGATCCCCCGTTGCACGGCCACCGGGTTTTTAAAGCTACCCGCATGTACATCCGAAATCTGCGTAATGGTAAAGCCATCGAAAGCCTTGGGCAAATCGTCGAAATACAAAGTATGATTGATTACTCGATAGGCGTATTTGCCTCGCAACATTCCGTAAACAAACACCAAAACGCTTAAGCCAAAAAACACCAGGCCAAGGTCTACCCAATAAGGATTTCTAGGCGGCGCCAAAAACTGATGGTTGCCAATGAGGTGAACTATACCAGCCAATAGCCGGTAAACATCGCCCAGCAACAATACCAAGGCAAACAACAACTCGCTTACCAAAAGCACCAAAAAGGCATGTGCCGAAATTTTGAAGGCCGTCCCCAGTTCGCGCCCCCTGCTATAAAAAATAGAACCCGCCAAGCCAGCAGTTACTACGATGACCACCGACCAGAAAATGGCCAACACGTAATACGGAACTACCAGCCTCAATCCTTCCGTTACGTAGGCGTTTAATCCAGCGAAAACAAATAAAAATATGGCTATGGGAGCGAGTTGAAGTCTTCTTCTCATAAAAAGGCATTAAAAGCGAAAGGGTGTTTTAATCAAAACACCCTTTCTTATTCAGTTATTAAATCAGCTCTACGCTACGGTTTACAAAATCTGTCAATTCTGCTCCGGTAAGCATGCCTTGCGAAAGCAGGGCCAAGTCTACCGCTTGTTTAGCATATTTGCTTTGTTCTTCTTCGTTGGTCGAGGCCAAAATCTTGCCTACCAATTTGTGGTTACCATTAATGGCTACCTTGTAGCTATCGGGCATATTGCCATAAAAACTCATGCCGCCACCCATTTTGGCCATGTCTTTCATGCGACGCATAAATTCGTCCATGGTAATGGTTACTGGCGAATCGTCTGGACTTAAGCCCACCACTTCTACGCTGAAGCCTGGTTTTACAATGGCTTTTTCGAAAATAGATTTCACTTGGGCCGACTGCTCCTCGCTCAATACCGATTCGTGCAGCTCGTCTTTTTCAATCAACTGGTTGGTTACGCTGGCATCAACACGCTTAAGCAAAGTTTTCTCCAGTTTTTGCTCCAAGCTGCTTACAAAATGGCCGTCAATGGCCGAATTCATCAGCAACACGTCATAGCCTTTTTTATTGGCGGCCTGGATAAAACCGTCTTGTTTATCAGGATCGGTGGTATACAGGTAAACCAATGAGCCGTTTTTATCGGTTTGCTCGGCCTTGATTTTTTCCTTGTACTCTTCCAAGGTAAAATTTTCGTTTTGCGTATTGGTGAGCAAGGCGAAATCTTTGGCTTTCTCATAGAATTTTTCTTCGCTGATCATGCCGTACTTCACAAAAAGGCCGATGTTGCTCCATTTTTCTTCGTAAGCCTTACGGTCTTTGTTAAACAGCTCGGCCAGTTTATCGGCTACTTTTTTGGTGATGTAGCTATTGATTTTCTTCACGTTGCTGTCGGCTTGCAGGAAGCTTCTCGAAACGTTCAGCGGAATATCCGGCGAATCGATTACGCCATGCAACAACATCAGGAATTCTGGTACGATGTCTTTTACTTCGTCGGTAATAAACACCTGGCGACTAAACAGCTTGATTTTGTTGCGCTGCATATCGAAGTCGTCTTTTACCTTAGGGAAATAAAGCACCCCAGTTAAGTTAAACGGATAATCTACGTTGAGGTGGATCCAGAACAATGGCTCTTCCGAGAAAGGATAAAGCTGTTTGTAGAAATCGAGGTAATCCTCGTCTGACAAATCTGCAGGTGCTTTGGTCCAAATTGGGTTGGTGGTATTGACGATGTTGTCTACCTCAACCGATTTGTATTTGGTCTTGCCTTCTTCATCCTGTCCGTCTTCTTCCTGCGTGGTTTTGGTGCCGAATTTAATAGGCACTGGCAAGAATTTGGCATATTTATCCAAAATCTCCTGCAACTTGTGCTCGCTTAAAAACTCTTCCGATTCGCTGTTGATGTGCAAAATAATATCGGTACCTCTGCTGGTACGGCTGCCATCGGCAATTTCGAACTCGGTGCTGCCATCGCAAGTCCATTTGGCCGCGGTTGCACCTTCTTGGTAAGATAGGGTTTGAATTTCAACCAAATCGGCCACCATAAAAGCCGAGTAGAAGCCCAGACCAAACTTGCCGATAATTTCATTGGCGTCTTTGGCATCCTTAAACTTCTCTACAAATTCGCTGGCACCCGAAAAGGCAACCTGGTTGATATATTTTTTGATTTCTTCGGCAGTCATGCCCAAGCCATTGTCGCTAATGGTAATGGTTTTGGCCTTTTCGTCTAGTTTTACTTCTACTAGAGGTTCGCCCAGCTCGCCGTTGTACTGGCCCAAGGCTGCCAATCGTTTTATCTTTTGTACCGCATCAACTGCGTTAGAAACTAATTCCCTTAAAAAGATCTCATTATCCGAATACAGGAATTTCTTGATGATCGGGAAAATGTTCTCCGTGTGTATGGAAATATTTCCTTTTTCTGTTGTCATATTTTAATTTCTAATTTTTTGATTATTGCAATAGCCCCATCAAGCCCTGTTCCAAAACACTAAACAAGTCAAAATGACAGCGAAAGTTGCAAAAACTGTCAACATCCTGTTGCTCAAAACCTTGCCCAACCACAAGCGCTTATACCTTGGTCAACTGTTGGTTAGGGTTAAAAAGCGTAATCATCTGCCAATTGCGCTTAATTTTAAATGCGGGCTTCTGTTTATCTTGTGTACATCTAACCAAATCATCGAAACCATGAAAAGAAAAATACTTTTATGCCTGTTTTTTGCGATAGCTTTTTGCAATGCTGCCTTTTCGCAACAAAAACTAGGAACCGAAACCCCTGAAGCCAAAGTAAAACGAATGGAATGGTGGACCGATGCCCGTTTCGGCATGTTTATCCACTGGGGATTGTATGCCCTGCCCGCCCGACATGAGTGGGTAAAAAATGCCGAGCGCCTAACGAACCAAGACTACGAAAAATACTTTCAGCAATTCAATCCCGATCTTTTCCAGCCTCAGGTTTGGGCCAAAGAAGCCAAAAAAGCAGGTATGAAGTATGCCGTACTCACCGCCAAGCACCACGAAGGCTTTACCTTGTTCGACAGCAAGTTTACCGATTACAAAGCCACCAATACGCCGGCCAAAAGAGATTTGGTGAGGGAATTTGTAGATGCCTTTAGGGCCGAAGGCATTAAAATTGGCTTCTATTATTCGCTGATAGATTGGCATCATCCTGATTTTACCATCGACCGCAATCATCCTCAACGACTGGCCAAGCCAAGCGATAGTGCCTATGCGACCTTAAACAAGGGGAAAGACATGGCCAAATACCGCAAATACATGTACAACCAGGTTACCGAACTGCTGAGCAATTACGGCAAGATAGATGTGCTGTGGCTTGATTTTTCCTATCCCGGAAAGTACGGCAAGGGCAAAGACGATTGGGGCTCGGTAGCACTGCTTAAACAAATCAGAAAACTGCAGCCGGGTATCATTGTTGATAACCGCCTTGACCTGAAAGAATATGAGGATGGCCAAGATTTCGAAACCCCTGAACAGGTAAGCACCAAAGAACTCGAAAAATACCGGGGCAAAGTATGGGAAACCTGCCAAACCTTTTCGGGTTCATGGGGTTATTACCGCGACGAAAACACTTGGAAAACCCATCGCCAATTGTTAGACTTGCTCATTACCTCGGTAGCCAATGGAGGCAATCTGCTGTTGAACGTGGGGCCTACTGCCCGTGGCGAATTTGATTATAGAGCCACTAATGCGCTAGATAGCTTGGGCTTTTGGATGCATGCCAATTCCAAATCTATTTACAACTGTACTTTTGCGCCAAGCGAATTTAAAGCGGCTGAAGGGACCAAACTCACCTATAACAAAGCGGTCAAGAAGCTGTATGTACATTTATTCGATTATCCGAAAGATGGCAATATGGTGTTGGAGGGCTATAGGGACAAGGTTACCTACGCCCAATTTTTGCACGATAACTCAGAACTCCAAACGGATCTGAATAAATCGACCGCAAGCAACCTCGTACTGAAGCTGCCAAAGAAAAAGCCAAATTTCGAAATCCCAGTGATAGAGCTGACTTTAAAATAAGCTGGCTTAGCCCTGGCTACCGCAGGGAATATTTTCGGGAAATCTGAAAATATTCCCTTTTTGTTGTTTTACCGAGTTCCTGATTTTTTGACTATACTTACATCGATATGAAACAACAACTTAAAGTAATCCAACTGATCCATATTGCCTTTTGCGTGGCTGTATTTACATTTGGCCTGATTTCCTTTTTTATTGCCCGGGAAGAAATCCATTTTGAAATCCCTAAAGCATTGGAAGACTTGGTTTTCCCCTTGATCAGCATTTTGGGCATTATCTTGGGAACCATTTTATTCAACAAGCATTTGAGCAACATCAATTCGCCAGAAAACAAGGGCACGAAGCTGATTCAGTACCAAACCGCCTTTTTGATCAAATGTGCTTTTTTCGAAGCCGGCGCATTGGCCAATATCGTGGCCTTTATCATGGCCGGCAATGCTTTCTTCATGATTTTTGCTGGCCTCAGCTTTATTTTTCTGGTGATGAGCAGACCAACAGCGAGCAAGGTGGTCGACACCCTAAGTTTACAGGACACAGATATTTTATAATTTAAATTGCCGTAGCTTTGCGCCTTCCATGGAATATAATGTTCATACTTTAAGCAACGGCATCAGGCTTTTGCACGTTCCTTCGGCATCGCCGATTTCCCATGCCTGCATTATTGTCAATACGGGATCGAGGGATGAGGACGACCCGCAAATGGGCCTTGCCCACTTTATTGAGCACCTGATTTTTAAGCGTACCGAAAAACGCAACACCAACCAGATTTTAACCCGCCTGGAGAGCGTTGGCGCCGACCTGAACGCCTATACCACCAAAGAATATACCTGCATCCACGCTTCTTTTCTGCATCCTTACCTCGATCGCACTTTAGAGCTTTTTAACGATATCGTTTTTCACTCTACCTTTCCGGAAGATGAAATGGAGAAGGAAAAAGGCGTAGTGCTCGACGAAATTACTTCGTACCTCGACCAGCCCGAAGAAGCCATTAACGACGATTTTGAAGACCAGCTTTTTGCCGGACACGCCTTGGGGCGCAATATCCTGGGCACACCAGATACCGTAAGCGCGCTGAGCCAAAAAGACATCCTCCATTTCATCCGCCAGAATTACCGTACCGATCAGATTGTAGTAGCCGTTTTGGGCAATTACAACCTCAAAAAATTGGTTAAGATCGGCACCAGGCATTTTGAAAGCGTACCCTCAAACACTGGCCAGAACAAGCGGATGGCTCCGCAACAGGCACTGGTACAAAACCTGGTGGCCAACAAGCAGATTATGCAGGCGCACTGCATGATGGGCATACAGGCCTATTCGCTGCATCATCCTTACAAAACTGGCTTGTTGCTGCTCAACAATATTTTGGGGGGAACCGGCATGAGCTCTATCCTCAACCTGCAGCTGCGCGAAAAGCATGGCATCGCCTATACCATCGAAACCAATTACAGCCCTTTGAGCGATACCGGAATTTTTGCGCTTTATTTTGGCACCGACAAAGAAAAGGTTGACAAGGCCCGCAGCCTCATTTTTAAGGAGTTTAAAAAGATAAGAACCAATCCTTTGACCGAAATCCAATTGCACAAGGCCAAAAACAAATTTATAGGCCAAATTGCGCTGGGCGAAGAAAACCGGATCGGATTGATTATTTCGATGGCCAAAAGCCTGATCGACTATGGCCGCATTGACAGCCTGACTACGGTTTTCCAAAAGATCAATGCCGTAACCACTACGGATATGGAGAACATTGCCAACGAAATGCTGGACGAAAAAAACCTGAGCTCCCTCGTTTTCTTTCCAATAGATTAAAGCTATACGTCTTACCCTCTTATCAACAAATGCGCTTAATGGCGCTCAATGCCTTAATGGTTAAGCAATGCAAGGCGCTATAGTCTGATCGCCAAATTACCATATTGAATCTTTTTCGTATTTTTGCATCATGAAATTACCTATCGTAGCCTACGGAGACCCAGTTTTAAAGAAAGTTTGTACGCCAATTGACGAAACTTACCCTGATTTGCAAGCGCTGATCAGCAATATGTTCGACACCATGTACAATGCCAATGGCGTAGGCCTGGCCGCTCCGCAAGTAGGCTTGGCCATCAGGCTGTTTGTTGTCGACACCCGTGCCGACGAAGACGAAGAGCCTTTCAAAAAGGTATTCATCAATGCCGAAATTTTAGAAGAAACCGGCGAGCCTTGGGCTTTTAACGAAGGTTGTTTAAGCATTCCCGAAATTAGGGAAGACGTGATGCGCAAGCCCAACATCCTCATCCGTTACTACGACGAAAACTGGCAATTGCACGAAGAAGAAGTTGGCGGTTTTCCAGCCCGTGTTATCCAGCACGAATACGACCATATTGAAGGCAAGCTGTTTACCGACAAGCTGAGCCTGTTGCGCAAACAGTTGTTGAAAAGCAAGTTAGAAAACATTTCGAAAGGAAACATCCGCACCGACTACAAAATGCGTTTTCCTAAGCAAAGCAAGAAAAGATAGGGCTTAGTTCATAGTCCTTCGGTCGATAGTCGATAGTCAATAGTCCATAGTTAAGCTGTTATTGCGCCAGGAATGAGGCCGGCCTACGGCAGGAGGGTTACTTTTTGGCAAGTTTTCGGTTGGCAGTTTACTCCGAGTAATCCGTTCTCCGCTTTTGTTGAAGGGCTATCCAAAGGATTGTGGCACAAATCAGCCAATGACAAATCAGCTAATCCTCAAAAATAAGATATTAGTGGGTTTATTTATCTTCGCTACGCGCCTTGTCGCCGGCAAAGATTTCCTGCATAAGCCTTCCCCAGGCAAAAGGATTAAGCAGTGGATTGGTTTGGCGCATGTTGGCATTCACCATGCGGTCGAAGTTGTAGCGGTAATTACTGTTGCTGATTTCCTGCGCATCTCTAGGCAAAGTAAGGGTCATGCCCCTAATGCTGGTTCGCGACAGGTTTTTCTTGGCAATAGCCATATCATCATCGGCTACTTTCATGGAAAGGAAGTCTTTGGTAAATTCCTCTACCGTAGCCCAAGGGTTTACACGTACGGTCTTTAAATACACGATTTCCGATTTCATCTTGATCATCGCTGTGTATTTATGATCGGCTATTTCGGTAGGCAACACAAAGGTTTTGCTGGTAAAGCCTACGGCCGAAAACAACAAAGTATCGCCTGGATGAACAATAAAAGAGAAATAGCCCTGGTAATTGGCGGCATATTTCTGCTCTTTGTTGCTCAGGTTGGTAATGGTAACATAAGGCACAACAGAATTGCTGTCAGCCTCGGTAATAATGCCCGAAAACTGCACCAATTTATTGCTTTTGCCTCCGTCTTGCGCAAAAACGGCAACCGAAAACAGCAATAATATGATGGTTAGACAGTACTTCATTTTACAAAAATACGTGTAAAAGGCTTATTGGCTAGTTAAAATGTGTTAAAAAACTATTCCTGTTCAGCCAAATCAATAGCCACAACACTTTTAATTTCTGGCACGGCTTTCATAATCGCTTGCTCAATACCGGCTTTCATGGTCATAAAACTCATTTTGCAGGAGCTGCAATTGCCCAACAACCTCAATTTTACGACATGTTCCGGCGTAATCTCTTCTAAGGCAACATTTCCGCCATCGGCAATTAAATAAGGCCTAATGGTTTCTAATGCTTCCTCTACTTGTTCCGTTAAACTCATCTTATATTTTTTAAAGTATAAAAATAGTAATTTTTTAGCAATTCGTGGCCTGTACGTTGTGTATAGAAATTTGCTGCGCCATTTTGCCTGCAATTTCGGTAAAGGCCAATGCCACTGGGCTTTCCAGCTCCATGGCAATCGGTTCGCCGTTATCGCCTGCCGCCGCTACGCTTTGCACCAAGGGGATCTCGCCCAAGAACGGCACTTCATACTGCTCGGCCAATGTTTTGCCGCCATCTTTTCCAAAAATGTAGTATTTATTTTCGGGCAGTTCTGCCGGTGTAAAGTACGACATGTTCTCGATAACGCCCAACACCGGAATATTGATGCCAGGCATCTTGAACATGGCCAATCCTTTTCTAGTATCGGCCAGGGCCACCTGCTGTGGCGTGGTTACAATAACCGCACCCGCTATCGGGAAGCTTTGGCTGATGGTAATGTGGATATCGCCGGTTCCCGGTGGCAAATCAACAATCAGGTAGTCCAGCTCGCCCCAATCGGCATCGTTAAACAGTTGCTTAATGGCATTCGAAGCCATTGGGCCACGCCATGGCACTGGCTGATCTGGATCGGCAAAGAAGCCCAAAGAAAGCAATTTGATACCATATTTTTCGATCGGCAAAATCAAGGTCTTGCCGTTTTCGGTTTCCCGGGCACTGGGCTTGGCTCCAACCAGTCCGAACATAATCGGCACCGAAGGTCCGTAAATATCGGCATCAATCAGTCCAACCTTGGCGCCGTCTTTGGCCAAGGTAACCGCCAAATTGCTGGCTACGGTCGATTTGCCGACACCGCCTTTGCCCGAAGAAACAAGAATGATATTTTTAATGGCGTTCAATTGCGTGGTATCTAAAGGTTTGGTTACTTTGGCCGTAATATTGATGTTGATTTCGGCATCAGGCGTAACAAAATGTTTAATGGCATTGATGCAGGCGTTTTTCAGCATGTCTTTCATCGGACAGGCCGGGGTGGTTAGCTCTAACGTAAAGCCTATGGTCTGATCTTCGATTTGGAGATCTTTGATCATGTGCAGCGTAACCAGGTCCTTTTTCAGGTCGGGGTCTTCTACATGTCGTAAAGCGGCTAAAACCTGCTCATTGGTAATTATCATCCCCAAAATTAACAAAACATAGGCATAAATAATTTGTGGTAGGCCTTTTTGTTGTAATTTTAACACGAAATAAACATTTGCCCAAAGCGTTTGTTTAACAATAATTTCTACATTAGTTTATGCAATTCCCTCAAATTAGAATTCCTAAAAAATATATCAAGATTGGCGCCTGGATTTTGGGTGTTTTTGCATTGGTTCTGATTACCCTGGGTGCGGTGGCCTATGGCAAGCGCGAGGCCCTGCTCAAAAAAATGATGGCCAAAGCCATTGCCAAAGCCGATAAGGACTACGGACTGGAAATCAAGATCGGGTCGGCAGGCTTTAGCGGCCTCAGTGCCGTACGCATGCAACACATTTCGGTCGTGCCCAAAGACCGCGATACCTTGGCCACCATTAATGATATTACGGTGGGCGTAAAGTTGTTTCCTTTGATTTTTGGCAATGTAAAACTGTCTGAAATCAACCTCAACGAAGGCAAACTCAATGTCGTGCTTAAAGATTCGCTCACCAACCTCGATTTCATCCTGAAAAGAAAAAAGAAAGACAGCACCAGCAACTCGAACAAAGTGGCCCTGAGCGATTTGGCCAGCAACCTGCTGAACGAGGTTTTCTATAAAATTCCCGACGATATGCAGCTGAAGAACCTGATGATGCAGCTGAACGACAACGACACGGCTTCGCTCAAATTCCTCACCACTTCGGCTACCATAGACGGCGGCGAGCTCAAATCGAACATTACCGTAAACGACACAGCCGCTACTTGGCACATCAATGGCAAGCTGAATCCCGGTAGAAAACGCCTCAACATTATGCTTTATGCCGATGGCAAAAAAGTGGAATTGCCTTACATTGAACGCAAACTGAGCACCAAAATCAGCTTCGATACGGTAAGGACCGAGATGAAAGAAGCCGATTTTAGCGGTGGCGATTACAAAATATCCGGATCTTGGGGCATCAAAAACCTGCTGATCAACCAAAAACGTATTTCCTCGGCCGACATTATCGTGCCCGATGCCAAAATTGATGCCGATATGCTGATTGGCGACAACTTCCTTTGCCTCGACAGTACTTCGACGGTTTACCTGAAAAAGGCTTCCATCCATCCCTTCCTCAAATATACCTTGTCGCCCAACAAAATTTACGAGATGAAGCTTAAGGCCGAAGAACAAGATGCCCAAGCTATTTTCGATTCGTTTCCTTTGGGCTTGTTCGAATCGCTAGAAGGCATGCAGGTGCAAGGCAAATTGCGCTACAATCTCGATTTTTACCTCGATACCGCTATTCCCGACAGTGTAAAGTTTAATTCTACGCTTACGCCCACCAATTTTAAAATCGTGAAATGGGGCAAGACTGACCTGCAGAAAATCAACAGCGATTTTGTGTACACGCCTTACGAATACGGCAAGCCGATGCGCAACATTACCATTGGCCCGTCTAATCCTAATTTTACACGACTGGACGATATTTCGCCCAATTTCAAAAATGCCCTGCTTACTTCAGAAGATCCGTCGTTTTTCAGGCACCATGGCTTTGTGGAAGAATCCATCCGTAAATCCATCGCCGTAAACTTTAAGGAAAAACGCTTTAAACGTGGTGGCAGCACCATTTCTATGCAATTGGTGAAAAACGTTTTCTTGAGCAGGCAAAAAACATTGGCCCGCAAAGCTGAAGAGATCTTGATTGTTTGGCTGATTGAAAACAACAAGCTGGTGAGCAAGCAACGCATGCTCGAGGTTTATTTCAACATTATAGAAATGGGCCAAAACGTGTACGGAATTGGCGAGGCCTCGAGGCATTATTTTGGCAAGACTCCGGCAGAGCTCAACATAGGCGAGGGCATTTTCCTGGCCAATATTGTACCGAAGCCAAAAGCGGCCTTGTATAAGTTTATGAGCGACGGAAGTTTAAAAGGCTATCTGTTGCCTTATTTTAACTTTATTGGAGGCACCATGGCCAGAAGAGGGCTAACGCCAGCCGACACCAGCGGCTACGGTTTTTACAACGTGCGCCTGCGCGAGGGCTTAAGACAATATCTGTTGCCTGATTCGACGGTGATCGATACCGCCGCCGTTGATGCCGACGATGACGGCATGTTGCCACCGGCCGCCATGCAAGACAAAAGCAAAAGCCTGTTCGACCGCTTATTTGGCGGCAGCTCGGCCAAAAAGGATACCGCAGCCAATAATAAAGCCATCATTAGACCCGATACCGCTAAAACCAAAAAACAATTGCGCCAGGAACGTCGCGAACAGCGCCGAAAGGAGCGCGAGCAGGAAAAGACCAAAGAAAACGGAGCCTCTTAAACATAGATGAATAAAATACAAGTAAACAACAAAGACTTCGAAATCTTTCTCGAAAACGACGCCATTGGCAAGCGGACCCGCCTCATTGGCATACAGCTGAACCTCGACTACGAAAACCGCTGTCCGGTTTTTATTGGCGTGCTGAATGGCAGTTTTCTATTTATGGCCGATCTGCTGAAAGAAATCGATATTGCCTGCGAGGTCAATTTTATCCGCGTGGCCTCTTACCACGGCACCGAAAGCAGTGGCAAGATCAAGGAAACCTTTGGCCTGCCCAACGATTTGGAAAACCGTGATGTTATTCTGGTAGAAGATATTGTTGATACCGGATTAACGCTGCAATACATTCTGGAAAAGGTTCATGCGCAAAAACCGGCTTCGGTAAGCGTTTGCAGCCTCTTGCTTAAACCCGCGGCACTAAAAGCCCCCATAGCAGAACTGAAATATGTAGGCTTCGAAATCCCCAACGAGTTTGTAGTAGGTTATGGGCTCGATTACGACGGCCTTGGCCGAAACCTGAAAGACATTTATAGAGCTATTTAGATGGACGATTGTAGATTAAGGATTTGAGATTGGGTTAGGACAAGCGCTATCAATCATAATTCGTCAATCTAAAATCGTAATTTATCCAGATTTTTTCCGAATTTTACCCAATTAAATCCCCAAAACAATGACCATACACAAAGAAGGCTATACCAGCATTGCGTTAACTGTTCTGTTTATCTTTTTGCTCAACGCCTTTGTTGACTATAAATTTGCCGATCTAACTTGGCTTCGCTGGCTGATTTACATCGTATCTTTTGCCCTTTTCATTATCGTACTGCAGTTTTTTAGAAATCCCAAAAGGACTTTTACCCATGGCGAAAACCTGGTGATATGCCCAGCCGATGGCAAAGTAGTGGTAATTGAGGAAACCGAAGAAGGCGAATATTTCAAAGACAAACGCCTGCAGGTTTCTATCTTCATGTCGCCGGTAAACGTACACATTAACCGCAACCCGATTTCGGGAGTTGTTAAGTTTTTCAAATACCATCCGGGCAAATATTTGGCCGCCTGGAATCCCAAATCGAGTACCGAAAACGAAAGAACGACCGTGGTGGTTGAACATAAAAACGGTACGCCGGTATTGTTTAGGCAAATTGCAGGTGCCTTGGCCCGCCGTATTGTTTGGTATGTGAAAGAAGGCGATCAGGTGGTGCAAAACGAGCAATTCGGCTTTATCAAATTTGGTTCTAGGGTAGATATTTTCTTGCCTATTGGCACCAAGGTAAACCTGCAACTGGACCAAGTGGTAAAAGGCGGTATTACCGTATTGGCCGAACTTAGCTAAACCTAACCTGATGAAAAAACTAGCCCTAGCTTTATTATTGACTACAGCCGGTTTCGTTGCCCAGGCACAAACCAAGGCTCCAAAAACAGCAGCTGTTAAAAAGGAAGCCACCAAGGCCTGTTTAAGCAAAGGCAAATCATGTTGCAACGATAAAGCGCTTTCGGCCCTGAGAAGACCTGTTGCCAAACCCGCAACGGCCAAGAAAAGCAAGTAAGCACTTTCTAAAATATTAAAAGCCTCCATTGATTAACAGTGGAGGCTTTTTTCATAATTCGTCATGGCAAGGCGCGAAGCAATTTCTTGACGGCCTAATACCAACGGATACACTTGCGAAGTTTTAGAAACTTCGCAAGTGTTATGCTTTAGGCGTATCGCTTACCGTGCGTTGCGTAGGGTAGGCAAAATCAGATCCATATTGGTGTACAATTTCGATGAGCTTGAAGTTTACCGCCTCCTTAATTTTGAGGTAGGCATTAAAATCGATGTTCTGCACCAGGTAAAGCACCTGGATATACAATGCCGAATCGCCAAAACTATCAAATGAAGCCGCGCCATCAGAAGTATCCGGGTTATCGGCCAGAAACTGGTTGATATCAGCCACAATCTTTTTAATCATCTCCGAATCGGTTTCGTAGGTAATGCCGATGTTGAATTTTACCCTGCGGTAATTGCGTCGGGTCATATTTTCGAGCACGCCATCAATCATTGCCCTATTGGGTATCACAATGGTTGTTTTATCGGTACTGCGCAATACCGTACTCCTAAAGCCCACTTTCTCGATGGTTCCTTCAACGCCATCAACCTTTACCAAATCGCCTACGGTAAAAGGCTTATCCATAAAAATGGTGAAAGATCCAATCAGGTTTTCGAGGCTTTCCTTGGCCGCCAAGGCAATGGCTATACCGCCAATACCCAAACCGGTGATGAGGCTCAACGCATTCACTTCGAACACATAGCCCAACAACACGAAGAAGCCAATAAAACAAACGATAAACTTGAACAGCTCTTTCAGGAAAGGCACCAATTGGTCGTCGGCTTTATTGTTCGATTTCATCGCCCTGTACATAAACACATGGGCCACAAAATCGATCAGCCTCAGGACGATCCAAAAGAAGGCCATGATGATGAGGAAGAGGAAAATCTTGTCGAACAGCTCGCCCAAGGTAAATTCCTGCGCCACCTTAACCTTATCTACCACCTTATGGTAATGCCAGCACACCACGTCGAGCGGATGCTTCAACTGGTTAACCGCCAGGTAAAGCGAAACCAGCGTAATGAAGGTCTCGATTGGCTTAAGCAGTAGATCAATAAAGGTATCTATCTTGACATCATCGGCAAATTTTCTGAACAGCCTGAAGAGGAGTTGGCTTAAAAACTTCGAAACAATTCGCTTAAATAGCAATCCGAGCAAAAGTATGCCGCCAAACAGGCAATAAGCCTGAATGGTGTTGCCCCAAAAAACCTGTCCAAAAAATTCGCTGTTCATTATACTAGTTGTTTCAATGCAATTTCAAATGCAGTGCTCGATAAGTTTGTTCTTTTGTTCGATGTAGCATAAACGGCCTTCAAGGCATTGTTGATTACCGATGAGGCATCAGAAAAGATGGCATCGTCGCTCATTTCGATGTTACGCTGCATCAAATAGGCAAACACCCTGGCCATGCCGCAGTTGGCAATAAAATCGGGGATTACAGCCACATTGTTGTCGGCATACTCCATAATGCTGCCAAAGAAGATTTCCTTGTCGGCAAAAGGCACATTCGCGCCACAGGCGATTACTTCTAAGCCGCCTTTGATCATTTTATCCACTTCCCCCTGTTGCACCAGCCTAGAAGCCGCCGCAGGCACAAATATTTCGGCCCCAACGTTCCATACCTGCTCGTTTGCCTCGGCAAAAGGAATCAGGTTATCAGCCACCAAAGTATTGTTTACACGATTATTGAACAACTCTTTCACTTCTTCGGCACTGAAACCTTCTGGCTTGATCAAACCGCCAACGCGATCAATAATCGCTACAATTTTAACGCCTTGTTGCGCCAGGTAGTATCCAGCCGCCGCCGCTACGTTGCCCCAGCCCTGAATAATGGCTTTTTTGCCCGCCACATTGCCGCCCCAAATCTCATAAAAATGCCTGATCGATTCGGAAACACCATAGCCGGTAATCATATCGGCCACTTTGTATTTTCTTTTGATATCTGGCGTATAGTCTAAATCTTCGAGTACTTTGGAAACACCATACCGCAACTGGCCAATTTGGTGGATTCGCTCGTTTTCACGGGCCTGGTAATGGCCATTGATGACGCCTTCTTGCGGATGCCAAAGGCCATAGCTTTCGGTAATGGGAATTACTTCGTGGATTTCGTCGATATTCAAATCGCCACCGGTACCATAGTAGTTTTTGAGCAGGGGCATAACTGCCTTGTACCAGCGCTCCAGAACTTCTTTTTTACGCGGATCGGCCGGATCGAAGTTGATGCCCGATTTTGCGCCACCAATTGGCGGACCAGACACGGTGAACTTAACCTCCATGGTTTTGGCCAGCGATTCTACTTCGCGTTTATCCAAGCCCTTGCGCATACGCGTACCGCCACCGGCTGCACCGCCACGCAAAGAGTTGATCACTACCCATCCTTCGGCTTCCGATTCTTTATCTTTCCATTCGAAAACAATTTCTGGTTGTTTCTCTTCGTACTTTTTTAACAGTTCTTTCATCTGTGTAATCTTGTTTTTAACAGTGATGAAGCAATCAGGAGCATTCAAAAACGCTCTCGACGGTTCATTTCGATTTATAATTTGGTGGGGCAAAGATATAAACAAAAAAACCTCCACGAAGCTAATCGTGAAGGTTATATTTTTTTATAGAAAATATTACTTTCTTAAAGATTTGATACGGGCTGCTTTACCAGTTAGTTCGCGTAGATAGAACAATTTAGCTCTACGTACTTTGCCGTAACCGTTAACTTCCACTTTATCAATATTTGGAGAGTTTACAGGGAAGATACGCTCAACACCTACTCCATTACTAATTTTACGAACAGTAAACGTTTCGTTTGCGCCAGCACTGTTGCGTTGGATTACAACACCTTGGTAAATCTGAATACGTTCTTTATTTCCTTCGCGAATTTTATAGTGAACACTCACTGTATCTCCTGACTTGAAAGAAGGAAGTTCTTTTTTCGCGATTACCTGCTCTTCTACAAATTTTACTAAATCCATGATTTTAAGCTATTAAGCCGATTTTTGGTTCTTCAAAATCGGATTGCAATATTAGGCATTTTATTTTAAAAATAAAAGCGAAGTTTAAAAATAATTTATTTTCTAACAAATTGTGGTTTTTCCACATTTTCAGGGGCTTATTTCAACAGGTCGGGTCTGCGCTGTTCGGTTCGCTTCAGGGCCTCTTCGTGGCGCCACTCGTTAATTTTGGCTTCATGGCCACTCAGCAACACCTCGGGCACCTTGTGTCCGCGCCAATCGGCCGGCCGGGTGTAGATAGGGGCATCCAGCAGTTCGCCCTGAAAACTGTCTGACAAAGCCGAAGTTTCATCGTTCAGCACCCCCGGAATTAAACGCGTTACCGCATCAACCAAAACCGCAGCCGGCAATTCGCCGCCAGAAAGCACATAATCGCCGATAGAAATTTCGCGGGTTACATAAATATCTCGGATGCGCTGGTCTATGCCTTTATAATGGCCACATAAAATAATGATGTTTCCTTTGATCGACAGCTCGTTGGCAATGGTTTGGTTCAGCGTAACACCATCAGGGCTCATGAAAATCACTTCGTCGTAGGTTCTTTCGGCCTGTAGTTTTTCTATGCAACCGGCAAAAGGCTCAATGCTCATCACCATGCCGCTGCCGCCGCCATAAGGATAGTCGTCAACGCTCTTTTGCTTGTTGGTGGCGTAATCCCTTAAATTATGTACCACGATTTCGGCAATGCCTTTCTTTTGCGCCCGTTGCAGAATAGAGTGGGCAAAGGGGCTGGTCAGTAAATCGGGCAGTACAGAAATGATATCAAAACGCATGGGGCAAAGGTAAGAAATTAACCCTTTCGAAGTTTCGAAACTTCGAAAGGGCTATACTCGCTCATTGGTTCATTGGTTCATTAGCTCATTGGTTCATTTAGTACCACCCAGCCTCTTTGAGCACCCTTCCAAGAGAGGGTAATAGTTGGTTGCCATTTGCCAAACGCCAACTGAAACTGCCAACTATGCACTATCGACCAAAAGACCTCAGGCTAACTAATCGTCTTCTTCCAATTCGAACACTTCCTCAACCGGCTTTTCGAAAACCCTGGCTATTTTTAAGGCCAGCACGGTTGATGGCACGTATTTGCCCGATTCGATGGTGTTGATGGTCTGCCTCGAAACCTGGATCATATCGGCCAGTTCGGCCTGGGTAATATTTTTGATGGCACGTTGTACCCTGATGTTATTTTTCATAGCTCATTCCTCCTTCAGCAGCAGTTAACGATCGGTTATTTTTATAATTGACGTACTCCATTCTGAGCACAAAATAAAGCAACAGCGAGAATTGTGCAAATAGCATAAAATATAAAAAGCTGAACGAATAGAGCAGCACATTGGCCACCAGCAACAATCCGTAGTTAATATAAACCGCCAATTGCAGACTTTCCAGCCGTTGTTGCATCAGCATTTCGTCTTCTTTTTTGTTTTGCGAGAAGGCCCATAGCAATAAGCCGATTACCAAGCCCAAGTAGTTGATCTGTTTTACCGTATCCCATTTTTCATCATCCAAACTAAAAACAAACACAAAAGTTAAAACCAAACAAATTAACGAAAGTGCCACCCCCAGCGGCTTAAAGGGCAAATGAGGCAAAAACCGAGGCTTGCTGACCAGGTAGCTTTCTTTTTTAAAATATTTGAGGTAATAAAATCTGCCGATAAAAATAACCAGCGGGGTAAAGAGGTTCAGCTCGGAAGCATGGTCGCCAATAAATGGAATTTCGGCAATGCTCATGCTAAAAACCAGCCCAACAAAATAAAGCAGATAATAGGTCATTACTCCCCAATACAGCGCGTTGAGCCTAAGCCTGGCGTTGAGCTCATCCTCTTGTTTGCTCTTAGAAAAGGCGATGAGCAACAGGCCTACGATAACGAGGAAAATGGCCAACTCGTTGGTAAAATTTTCGACTGCGGGTGTAAATATTCGATTGGTTTCTCGCAATCGCAACCCAAAACCCGGGATTTCGTATTGCTCGATGATGTTAAAGTAGCCTAAGACAAAGCCGGGTATGGCCAGCACGTATCCAACCCAGCTACCCCATGTTGGAAACAGATATTTACTTTTCATGATTTTAATTTTTTAGCGATTAAACAACAATTATATCAAGCATGCTTGAACAAATGTAAAACATAATTGACATTAATATCAAGTTTAATTTACAAAAAGATTAAAATATTTTACAAAACGGCTTTAAATCGTCCACTGGTCGTGGATTACAGCCACTAAATAATACTCGTTATTGTACATTTTGAAGACCAAACGCAGGCTGCGCCAGTCCATGCCGCTGTATTGCGGGTCTTTTCCCTCCACATGGAAATCGACAAAATGAAGGCCTGGAAAAACCTCGGCCATGTTATTCAGGGAGTTGCCTTTCTGCACAACCTGATCAAAAGAAGTCTGTTTGGCTTGCAGATAATCGGCGTCGTAGATAAATTTTTCGATATAGGGAACCACCTTGATTTTCATCGATTCGCCGGTGCCGTCATAAACGCCCCAGGTGAGGGTCCAGTTTTTTTCGATGGATTCGAGAAAGTCTTTCGCCAGCAGTTTTTTGCTGTTGGCTACATTAATATTGCCATAGGGTGAAAAGAGTACAGGATCTTTGGGATGGAAGTAGCTGGCAAACGAACGGTAATCCTTGTTTTTGAGGCTTTGCAATACCCGGCTTGCCACCAGCATCACCGAATCTCTTGCCGGCGAACCCGGCTGTTGCTGCACAGCCACGCTGTCTTTGGGCGGCGCGGGCTTGGGGGCAGGCTTATCTTCAACCAGCGAATCTAAGGTAATGCGCTTCACGTTCTCGTTGCCGCCGCAACCCCAACAAAAAACGGCCACCAAAGCAAATGCGATTAAACATCTCATCATGCTTAAAGATAGCCGAAGGGTTTTAATTACCCAAATAAATATCCAGCAATCCTTCTGGCAGGTCGAGATGCAAAGTATTTTCCTCGTCGTCTATTTCTATAATGAAATCTTCGTTGAGCGGAAACAGTACATCGCGGTTTTTGTAGTGTACGGTAGCCACAAACTGTTGCGGATATTCGTTTACCTCGATAATCTCGCCCAATTCGCCAAGTGTTTCGTCAATAGCGATAAAGCCTTTCAGGTCGGTGTAGTAAAACTCGTCGTCTTCGCGCTCTGGTTTTTTGCTCAGGGGCAGGTAAACTTTTTTCTTTACCAAAGGCTGGGCTTTGTCTATATGGTCTATGTCGTCAAAATAAAACGTTCCGGTTTGGTTGGTCTGCAGCTTATGGGTAGCCACAAAATAGGGCACCAGCTTGCCGTTCATTTCCACAAACAGCACATCAAGATCCAGCTGCTCGTAATCTTCAAACTCGAAATAAAGCTGCACTTCGCCTTTTAAACCTTTGGTTTTGGTGATGTAGCCGATATAAAACGCCTCTTCTTTTAACATAGCGAATGGTATAGGGGGTTAAAAAAATAGCGAAGGACTTTGCAGTTCTTCGCTATCTATCAGAATAGAACAAGGCTTATGCGTTGTCTTCTTCTTTTGTTTCTTCTTGAGTGGCCTCAGCTGCTGGAGTTTCTTCGGTTGCAGTTTCAGCTACAGGAGCTTCTTCTGTTACTTCTTCTTCAACAACTTCTTCTGCTACTGGTGCATTTTTCAATGCGATAGCGGCAGCACGGTCAGCATTTTTCTTAGCCTCGGCAGCTAAAGCTGCTTTTTTAGCTTCGTTTTTGCTGTTGCTCAAGTTTTCTTTTTTGCTTTCGATTTTACCACCTTTAGCCTCTAACCAAGCTGCAAATTTAGCATCTGCCTGCTCTTGGGTTAAAGCGCCTTTTTTAACACCACCTTCTAAATGTTTTTTGTACAAAACACCTTTGTAAGAAAGGATAGCGCGGGCAGTATCAGTAGGTTGTGCACCTTTGTTTACCCAGTCTAATGATTTTTCGAAATTGATTTCGATGGTGGCTGGATTGGTGTTCGGGTTGTAAGAACCTAAACGATCAATAAATTTACCATCTCTTGGTGAGCGAGAATCCGCTACTACCACGTGGAAAAAAGGTTTCCCTTTTTTACCGAATCTTTGCAATCTGATTTTGGTTGCCATTCTTTTAAGTTTATGTATTCAACATAGTTCCCGGAAGCACCGTGCTTGCGGGGAGGCAAAGGTAAGCATAATACCAATAACTCGCAAGCTTTTAGTCAATTAGTCTTGAGTGTGCAGTCGATAGTCCATAGCTGATGGTCCATTGTTATCGGGCGCCATGATCGCCAAACGCAATACGCTGTACGCACATCACCATACGCACGATGCAAATTTTAAATTCAGCTAACAATACTCTAATGGGTTTTAGGCATCTTTGAGGCATGAAGATAGCCATAGACATGGACGAAGTCTTAGCCGACCCCATCCACAAATTTATAGAACTCTACAACCGCGACTACGGCATTCCGCTCGACCTGAAACTGGATGCCGGCAACGAAATCTACCATCACGTACCCGAGCAAATCAACAACAAATGGTTCGACTACATTAACGAAAAAGGCTTTTTCAGGAATTTGCCTGTTATCGAGGGGAGTGTAGAAGCTGTCAAAAAACTGCAAGAACAGCACGAGGTCTACATTGTTTCGGCGGCGATGGAGTTTCGCAATTCCTTAGAAGACAAACTCGATTGGCTCAACGAACATTTTCCGTTCATCAGCTGGAGAAACATTATTTTTTGTGGCGACAAGATTGTCAACGTAGACGTAATGATCGACGACCGCATCAAGAATTTTATCGATTTTAAAGGCCGGCCACTTTTGTTCACTTCGCCACACAACCTTTTAATAACCGACTACGAGCGGGTGGACAACTGGCAACAGGTGTTAGACAAGTTGCTGGTTCATTAGTTCATTGGCTGATTAGTCATTTTTATACAATGGCCAGAAATAACCCTCTGGCCATTCACCTTACCTTAAAAACTAAATTCTCCAACCAAGTTTCCGCCTCTGTTCCTGGCCTCTAGGGGCAATACCATCATTTTTCGTTCTTCCTTGCCTGTGGCATAACGGATATAGATTTCGGCGCTCACCGTGGTTGGTCCGCTGATGCTAACCTGCCTGTCGCCAAAGTAGTTTACCTCTATTTTGTATTTTCCTTTGATGGCTTTTTTGAGCATAAACTGCTCCGGACCGTAGCCACTCGTAAAGTCGTTGCTCATTCTGCCTCCGATTTCGGTTTTGGGGTGACTGTAATAGCATTTTTCTCCATCGGGATCGGTAACCCACAAATCGATATCCGTATCGTTCTTGTTCCAGTTCAGCACCACCCGAATGTCTACCGGCAAAGGCTGGATCAGTTTTTTATCAATTTGTTTGGTGTCTAAGCGCTTGCCGTATTTTGTAATCAGGTGGTTGATTTCGGCAATGATGATCTCTTCAATGCCTCTATCCCTACTAGCCGATTGTGTGTTGTAGCTTTGGGTAAGCACTTTGTACAGGTTGTTGAGCGCCTCCTGATAACGGCCCATATCTTCTAATGCCAATGCATAATCGCGGTAGCTCTGCGCATCCATTGGTCGCCATTGCAACACCTTTTCGGCAATGAAAAGCGAAGCCGCATAGTTATGGGTCTGTTTAAGTTTATAAGCCATTACCTTGTACAAATCGGCATTTTCGAGCTCCAGTTCTGCCATATTGCTCAATATCTTCAGTGCCCTCACACTGTCAGCCTGTTGATAAAACCAGTTGGCCACGTCAAAATAAAAAGTTGGCGTGTGCAGGTACTGCTCCCTAAGCACCAAATATTTCTGATAGGCTTCTTCGGGCTTGCCTGTTAAAGATTTCATGTAATCTTTATCGCTTTTAAATTCTTTGACCGTAATGATGGGTTGCTGCTCAAATGCTTGCGATTTATCTTTTGTTACTTCCAAGCCTGCCACTTTGCCCTGTAAGGCGGCATTTGCCGGAATCGTTACAGAAGATGCCGCGTAAGTAGTAGATCGTTTGGCTTGGGCATTGCCTCCTGCCACTATCACCACTTCTTGGAGGCTGTTGGCGCTTTGCAATCGCTCTGACGATTGTGCAGACTCAGCTCTTTGCCTTTCGTTTCGAGCCGGACTTGGCGGATTGGCGGCCGCCTCTCTCACTCTTTCTTCGGCCACTACCACTACCGGTTGCGGAAATTTGAACTGCTCTTGTTTGCTTTTTGGGGTAAAATCTGTATTCCACCATTCCTTAAGCGTTTTGCTCATGGCTATCGCGGCGTTAATCAGGTCTGTTCTTCGTTCTAAAATCGATTGCCCTCTTTGTTTGATGGCCAAATCAAATTCTTTGCGCAGTTCGGCAGGTGGCGTAATGTCATACCTCAGGTAATCGTCTAAGGTTTCTAACACCAGGAGGCTGGTATTCCGGGTTACAATGCCAAATTGTTTGCTTAGGCTGCTGATTTCGTCTTTGTTGGTTTCATATTGGATATCCATTTCGGCAATCTTTTTCTGCGCCCAAATTCTGCTTACTTCTACACGGCTTAAGGGCTGCGTATTGGGATCGAGGCGCACTTCTTGTTCGCTTACAACCGTATTGCCATAACCAAACTGCAGGATGATCTTGGTGCTGTATTCGCTTAATATTCCGGCTACGGCCAAATGTCCGCCAGCGCTTACCGGCAACGAAGGATAGGTTTGGCGTACTTCTGTGTTGTTTTTGATGCCTAAGTATTGCAACTGGTCTTCGTTCAGCTGCTCAAAGGCTTCTTTTGCATTGGTGGCGTTGAGGTTAACAAACTTGCCGCCACTTTTCAAGGCGATATATTTCTGCGTGCTGTAATCGGCTTTTAGGCTCGAGTTAACCACATGAACGGGTTGCTGAAGCGCAACCGTATTTTTTCCGAAAGTTGAAAGTCCATCGGTAAAAAACAGGTACTCGCCGGCCGGCAAAACCTTGCCATTGATGCGGCTAAAATCGGTGCCACCATCATATACGATTTTGTTCAGCCGGTCTTTTAGTGCGTCCCAATTCCCGTTGGTAATGGTAAAGGTTCCTGCCTCATTAAAGGTATTGTTCAGCAGGCCCAAACGGATAACGAGGTTTCTTCTTTGTTTGACAATCAAATCTAAAAGCTCCATTTCCTTTTTCAAATCGCGTTGCAAACCGCTTAACGAGCAATCCCAAATCAGGCCGATTTCGTTGCTCCACTGGTGTGGCCTGCTGGCCGATTTCGGAAAAACATTGACCAAGAAATAATAGCCGCTGCTGGCTTTTTGCATTTGCACCTCGGGTAGGTTTGCTTTTTTGGGCAGGTTGATGCTTAAGCCTTGCTTCGAAATAAAATCGGTTTTCTTTAGCGAAGCGATATAGGTATTATCCATGTTTTTGATGTCGAGGCTACCATCAGGCTGTTCAACAAACTCGGGCTTGGCAACGCTTTCGAAAATGGTTGCATTTAGCGAGAACTCGGCGATTTTTTCTGGATAAGCCAAAGGCAGGTGATAGCGCAAGGTGCTGTTGGCGCCAAGCTTGAGCTCTTCTTCATAAGCCAAGGCGATGGTTCTTGACCCATTTGCCGGAATAGGATAGATCTTTGTCCTGAAATTATTCCCTTCCACCTTTTCGAGCAGGCCTGGGTCAACTCTCCGGCGTACAATGCTTTCGAACACCTCGGTGGCCTTGGCCTTTTCTACCGGTACGGCTTCGCGCATCTTGCCGTTAATGTCGAGCGCATAGCGACTAATCGTTACGCCTTCGGGCATCGGAAAGGTCAGTTCTCCCTCTAAAACGCGATTGCTGCTGTTGTAAAAGGTCATCGTCATGGTGGTTGTGGCAATATTGCCCACCAGCTGTACGTTTATGTCCAATTTTTTTAGCGTAACCGGCTGTTCGGTTGTTGTTCCTGTTTTCAAAATTGGCATTTGAGCCAGTGCCCAAATGGGCAAAGTGAGCAGCGCGAGGGGAAGAAAGAGTTTAAATAGTTTCATGGCTTTGCATTTTTAAGTATGGATGCAAAACCAAATCAATTTGCATAAATCTTTTTTCGGATGGTGACCAAACCCCGTGCTTTACACCTCCTATTTTGTAACATTTCAGCGCCTTAGGCATCGAAATATAAAACCTAAAAGAAAATGTTAATCACAACCACAAATACCATTGAAGGCAAGAAAATTGTAAAGTACATTGGTCTTGTAAGTGGCGAAACCATTATTGGCGCCAATATTTTTAAAGATTTGTTTGCGGGTATCCGCGATATTGTTGGTGGCCGTTCGGGTTCCTATGAGCAGGTACTTCGCGAGGGCAAAAACACAGCCGTAAACGAAATGCAACAATATGCGGCAGCTATGGGTGCCAATGCCATTATTGGCGTAGACCTCGATTACGAAACTGTTGGAAGCGGGGGAAGCATGCTGATGGTTACGGCCAGCGGCACCGCAGTTGTGCTCGAAGATTAAGTGTTTGGCGTTAAGCGTTACGCGATTTATAGCCACAGCTTAACAGATTTCCGAGTTATTATCTAATCTGTTAAGCTGTGGCTTATATGACACCCTAGTTTGGCGATTAGCGTCTGGCGTTACGCATCGAAAAAACTCAACGCTTAGCTCTTACCGCCATTACTACTCAATTATAGCGAAAGGATTTCGGCCAGCTTTAACCAAGTTGGCGTTATTTTTTCTGCATCGATATGTTTGATGGCGTGCGAAAAAGGGGTAAACACGATTTCTTTATTAACCTGGCCAGCCATTACATCGGTCTTGCCTTCTAGCAAGCCTTCAACCGCAGCCACGCCCAGGCGACTTGCCAATACTCGATCCATGCAGCTCGGCTTGCCACCACGCTGAATATGGCCCAACACCGAAACGCGGATATCATATTTTGGAAATTTAGTTTTCAGGGCCTCGCCAACGTTGTAAGCGCCTCCGGCTTCATCGCCCTCGGCAACAATAATAATTTTCGAAGCCTTGTCTTTACGGCCATGCTCCAGCCTTTTCATCAGGTCTTCTACCCCAATTTTAGCTTCTGGAATGAGGATGGCTTCGGCACCTACGCCAATGCCGCTGCGCAAGGCGATTAATCCAGAATCGCGACCCATTACCTCAACAATAAACAAACGGTCATGCGATTCGGCGGTATCTCTGATCTTGTCAACCGCATTGACCACGGTGTTAATGGCTGTATCGTAGCCGATGGTAAAATCGGTTCCGGCCAAATCGTTGTCGATGGTACCTGGTAAACCAATTACCGGAAAACTGAACTCCCTCGAAAAAAGATCGGCACCGGTAAAAGTTCCGTCGCCACCGATTACCACCAACGCATCGATATCGCTTGCCACCAAATTTTTATAGGCCAACTCTCGGCCTTCTTTGGTTCTAAAGGCATCGCTACGAGCGGTCTTTAAAATGGTACCGCCACGTTGGATAATATTGGCTACCGACTTGCCATCCATCGGCATAAAATCGGCTTGGATAAGGCCTTCGTAGCCTCGCATTACGCCGGTAACTTTTAAATTATGGTATAAGCTTGCTCTTACAACCGCCCTAATGGCAGCATTCATTCCGGGCGAATCTCCTCCGGAGGTTAGTATTCCTATATTTTTGATGGTACTCATTTAATTCTTATTTGCTCGGCTTATAATTGTCTAAGCCGCTTTGGAGAAATGCAATATATTTTGCATTATCATTTAGAATAGCTCCTTGTGGCTCAACCAATGGATTTAAATCGTGGTCGGCCAATACATAAAAAGGCTGCGCATTGGCATTATATTTAGTTGCCTGAAGATCTTGGTTCCATCTACCCAAATCATCCGTATTTCCTTTCAGATAATTTGAATAATGAATTTTTTCTGCCGGCATTTTTATTTTCCGCTCATCTACATAAAGCTGAATGAGCACATATTTTTCTTTAATCAATGTTGCAACTGCCGGATCAACCCAAACATCATCCTCCATTTTACGACAGTTTACACAGGTATGGCCTGTAAAATCTAGCATAATTGGCTTATTTACTTGTTTAGCGTAGGCAACTCCTTCATCCAGGTCAAAAAACACATTAAAGCCATGTGGCGGATGCAATACCTCATCGTATTTTACTTTTTTAGGGAAATCTAGTGATGCCGTACTAGCAGGGCCGGAGCTTCCCGCAGTCAATATAAAATCCTGGGTATTCATCGGAGGCGCCAATCCACTCAAAATCTTTACTGGAGCACCCCAAAGGCCCGGTATCAGATAAATAGCGAAAGCAATTGAAACTAGCGATAGCAACAGCCTCGGTACACTAACATAAGGTAAATCACTATCATGCGAAAACTTGAGTTTGCCCAAGAGGTAAAAACCCATCATGGCAAAAATCACGATCCACAATACCAAGAAAATTTCTCTATCGAACCATTCCCAATGCCAAACCAAATCAGCGGCCGACAAGAACTTCAAGGCCAAAGCCAGTTCTAAGAAGCCCAAACAAACCTTTACGCTGTTCAGCCAGCCACCAGATTTTGGCATACTGTTTAAAAAGCCCGGGAATATAGCCGATAAGGTAAACGGAAGGGCCAAAGCCAAAGCAAAGCCAAACATACCAATGGCAGGCGCCAAGATTTCGCCTTTTGAACTCGCTTGCACCAATAGCGTACCGATAATTGGCCCGGTACAAGAGAACGAAACCAAAGCCAAAGAAGCAGCCATAAAGAATATACCGCCCAAACCTTTGCTGCTATCGGCCTTTGCATCAATCTTATTAACGAAAGAGCTAGGCAAGGTAATCTCGAATGCGCCAAAAAAGGAGATGGCAAAAACAACCAACAATATAAAAAACAGGATATTGAATAGGCCGCTGCTGCTCAATTCATTCAATTTGGCCGAACCAAACAAAATGGTAATCAACAAGCCAAAAGCCACATAAATAACGATAATCGATAGGCCATAAATAATCGCCAAACCAACACCTTTTTTCTTGCTTCCCGCTTTTTTCGTAAAATAACTAACGGTGAGTGGCACCATTGGAAAGATACAGGGCATTAAAAACGCCAGAAATCCGCCAAACAAACCCTCGATAAAGGTTTGCCAAAGTGTTTTAGGCTTTGCCTCTTTTTTAACTGAAGCGGCTGGAGCTTTTGCTGTGCTTGCCGTATCCTTTTTAACGGTATCTGCTTTAATGTTATTCTTTACGCTGTCTTCCTTAGATCCGATCGTGGTAAACTGCAAATCGTCGGGCGCACTGTTGGCCGTTGTGTCTGTTTGCGGTTTGAGCGCATAACCAAGGTTAGGGCTAACGAGTAAAAAAGATGCCATCAGGAACAGCAACAAGCTTATTTTTTTCATTGTGATATCGATTAAATTCTCAAAGGTTAGTGTGCTTTGGTTTGTTTTTAAAAGGCGTGAAGTTAATGATATTTTTTTATTTGACACCTTGGGTTCCTACCATAAACGCCTTTATTTTACTTTCAATAAATACTATCAATTAACTGGGATACTAAACACAAGCTCATCACTAGGCAGGCAGGACTTGTCGCTGCACACCATAAATTCTACCTTGCCTTTAATAGTCGTTTGTTTTTTATTGAGCCTGATTTTTTGTTCAAAAACAACCTCTTTTTCAAAATAAGCAAGATTAGCCTTTAAAAATTGATCGTATTTAACCGTTGGCTTGGGCTGTTGGGTAGCCCCAATCAACTTATAATCTTTAGACGGCACAAAAGTAAAAAAGGTACGGGTTGGACTCGGTTTCGGATGGAGCGCATAAACATGCCACTTAGGCTGCAGGCTGGCTTTCAAGTAAAGCGTGGCCTCATTGGCGCCGGTTTTTTTGGCCCGGTACGACCAGCTTATAGGTCTTTCAAGTTGTGCCAATACGCTCGAGCTGGCACCAAGAGTTAAAATCAATCCTAAAATCAGTTTCTTCATTGGATTTGTATCAAACAAAAAAGCCCTGAAAAACTTCAAGGCTTTTTAATTTCTTTTTACGGGTTTATTTTACCGGTATGCTAAAGGTAACTTCGGCAGGAGGCAAACATTGCTTGTCGTTACATACGCCAAACTCCAGTTTTCCTTTTACCACGGTTTCGCCTTTGTTCAGTTTTACCTTTTGCTGAAAAATCACTTCGTTCTCAAAATAAGACACGTTCATTTTGAAGGTTTTTTCATAAGTGCTAATCGGTTTTGGCTCCATGGTTTTGCCAACCAAGGTATAGTCTTTTGATGGGCTAAAGGTGAAAACGGTTTTGGTAGGTCCGCCCGCTTTTACGTTTTGCGAATAAATGTGCCATCCTTCGTCGATGGTTGCTTTCAAGTAAACTGTGGCTTCGGTTTTACTGGTTTTTTTGGCCACGTACGACCAGCTTACAGGGTTTTCTAGTTGCGCAAATGCTCCGGCAACGCTAAAAAATAATAATGTTAATACTAAAGTTATTCTTTTCATTTGTTTATATATGGGTTAAAAATTCGATCTCCTTAAAATTATACTCTACCATTTGGCCTTCTTTTTCCAAACATAGCAAACCTAGGTCGCTGATGCCTTTAATCGTTCCTTCAAAAACCTCGCCATTTTGGCGGTAGTTAGCCGGCTGGTCAAACCTGTATAGCCTATCAACGTAGCTTTGCCTCAATTCGGTATAATGGCCTGCCCTAAGTTGCAAATATAGTCTTTCCAGTTCGGTACAAATTTCAGACAATAATTTGTCCAAATTCACATCTTGTTGTAAAATTTGCCCCAAAGAAGTAGCGCGCTGTTTCAATTCTGGCGCAAAAACCTGTTGGTTTACATTGAGGCCTATGCCAATAACGGCAGTTTTAATCGTGCTGCCCACAATGGTATTCTCGATCAGTATGCCACCCATTTTTTGGTCAAAATAGTAAACATCATTGGGCCACTTAATGCGCATGCCTGAGGGCACATAAGCCGACAAAACCCTGTTTACAGCTACGCTAACCACCATATTGAGCAAAAACTGCTTATCCAATGGCAAAAATCCGGGACGCAATAAAACACTGAAAGTTAGGTTTTTGCCAGGCTCGGCATGCCAGGTATTCTGCTGCTGGCCCCGTCCGGCATATTGATTCTCTGCCATAATTACAGTACCTTCTGCTAATGGCTCGGAATTTGACACTAGATTTTTCAGAAAATTATTGGTAGAATCAACCGCCGATAATTTGATAAGATTTTGACCAACAAATAATGTTGAAAAAGTGTTATTTTGCAAGTGTTGATGTTATATTTGTTGCTAATCAAAAGTAAAAATTTTTAATGGTAAAAAAGAAAACCGCAAATCTTTCTACATACCTCTCAGAAATAGCTATCCATGGCATCCAGGAAAAAAAGGGGAACGATATTGTGCGCTTGGATCTTAGAGAACTGAACAGTTCGGTTTCCGATTATTTTATTGTTTGCAATGCCGATTCTTCGACCCAGGTAAAAGCCATTGCCGATAGCGTTGAGGATGAAATCTATAAACAAACGCAGTTGAACCCTTGGCGCAAAGAGGGTTTGGATAATGCCGAATGGATTATCCTCGATTATTTTGATGTCGTAGTGCACATTTTCAGGACAGAAAAGCGCGATTTCTACGGTATCGAAGACTTATGGGGCGATGCAGAAACCACCTCTTACAAGAGCGCATAGCCGTTAACTTAACACCAATGTAAAGATGAAAGAAAACCAAAATACAGACAATCCAAAACAGATTAAGCGAGTTCCTAATATTCCGAAGAAACCACAAAAAGGCTCCAAATTCAATATCTTTTGGGTTTATGCCGCCATTATTATCGGTCTTGTTGTTGTTAATTTCCTGTTCTCTTCTAGCGATGTAAAAACCATCCCTTACAAAGAATTCGAACAAAACATGCTCATTCCGGGCGATGTAAAACAGATTGTCGGCTATAAATCGTCGGATGGAGAAACCTATACCGGCGAAATCTACCTCAAGCAAGACAAAGACAAAGATCCGAAGTATAAAAAATACCTCAATAACAACGCGCTGCAGCTTTCTAAAGGCGGACCGATTGCCAAAGTGGTGATGACCGATTCGAAAACAATGACCGATGCTTTGAAAGAATCGCAAAAAAGCCTGCCTCCTGATGATCAGATTACCATTACGGCTACTTCTAAATCAAATCCGTGGGGCACTATTTTTCTCAATATCATTTTGCCTTTGCTGTTTTTTGCCGGACTTTGGATTTTCATGATGCGCCGCATGGGCGGTGGCGGAGGTGGCGGCGGTGGCCAGATCTTCAACATCGGAAAATCGAAAGCCACGCTGTTCGACAAAGAAAGCCAGGTTAACATTACCTTTAACGATGTAGCCGGTTTGGAAGAAGCGAAACAAGAGGTAATGGAAATCGTAGATTTCTTGAAAAACCCTAAAAAATACACCAATTTGGGTGGTAAAATCCCGAAAGGCGCGCTATTGGTAGGCTCGCCAGGTACCGGTAAAACCTTATTGGCCAAAGCCGTTGCCGGCGAAGCCCAGGTTCCTTTCTTCTCGCTTTCGGGTTCCGACTTCGTAGAAATGTTTGTGGGCGTAGGCGCTTCGCGTGTGCGCGATTTGTTTAAACAGGCCAAAGACAAGGCGCCATGTATCATCTTTATCGATGAGGTGGATGCTATTGGTCGTGCCCGTGGCAAAAACAGCATGATGGGTGGTAACGACGAGCGCGAAAACACCTTGAACCAGTTGCTGGTAGAAATGGATGGTTTTGGTACCGACTCTGGAATTATCATCTTGGCCGCAACCAACCGTCCTGATGTATTAGACTCGGCTTTAATGCGTCCGGGAAGGTTCGACAGGCAAATTTCTATCGACAAGCCAGATTTGGTGGGTCGCGAGCAGATTTTCAGGGTACACTTAAAACCAATTAAAACCGCACAAGAGGTTGATGCCAAAAAACTATCGGCACAAACGCCTGGTTTTGCGGGTGCAGAAATTGCCAACGTTTGTAACGAGGCCGCTTTAATTGCAGCACGCCGAAACAAGGAAATGGTGGATATGCAGGATTTCCAGGATGCAATTGACCGTGTAATTGGTGGTTTAGAAAAGAAAAACAAAATCATCTCTCCAGAAGAGAAAAAAATTGTGGCCTACCACGAAGCCGGCCACGCCATTGCAGGCTGGTTCCTAGAGCATGCCAACCCATTGGTAAAGGTTTCTATTGTTCCACGTGGAGTCGCGGCCTTGGGCTACGCACAGTACCTGCCTAAAGAGCAGTTCTTGTACACCACCGAGCAATTGATGGACGATATGTGCATGACCATGGGTGGCCGTGTAGCCGAAGACATTACTTTTGGCAAGATTTCGACCGGTGCGCTGAGCGATTTGGAACACATTACCCGAATTGCCTATGGCATGGTTAAAATCTATGGCATGAACAAAAACGTGGGTAATATCTCGTTCTACGATCCACATAACGAATACAATTTCGATAAGCCATACTCTGATAAAACGGCCGAAATGATCGACAATGAGGTTCGTGCCCTTTCTAACGAAGTTTACGAGCGCACCAAAAACCTCTTGCTCGAAAAGAGAGAAGGTTTGGAAAAACTGGCTCAAAAACTATTGGAAAAAGAAATCCTTTTCCAAGCCGATTTGGAAGAGCTTTTAGGCAAACGTCCGTTCGATAGCAGAACGACTTACGACGAGTTTGTAAACGGTACCGACAATCCGTTACCCGTTTCTGAAGGCTTGGTGCAAGGCAACGTTACGCCACTCGAGCCCAGCTCAAAAACAGAAGAATAAACAATTATTCAGTCATACAGCAGAGAAGCAACCTTATAGTTTAAGGTTGCTTCTTTGTTTATAAGAAAAGTTAATTACATTTGGAATGTCTGATATGAAAGAGAATATTACGCCGAAGGAATTGATGCTGAAAAAAATTAGAAAGGCCCTGCTCGAAAAGCGGGATAATCCTTACCCTAATTTAGAAGAAAATCCTCTTTACAAACCCAATACCGAAGAACTCGAAATCCTGTTTGCCGAGCAGCTCACTGCCGTGTCCGGTAATTTTGTTTTTTGCGAAAATGGGGTCGATTTTATCGAGAACATCCTCGAACTGGCCGAACGTTTCAACTGGCGCAAAATCTATTGCTGGGAGCCCGAACTACAAGCCTTGTTAAAACATTACGAATTCCCTTTCTACGAAACCGACAAAGACTTTGAACTGGCTGAGGTAGGCATTACCCTTTGCGAAGCCCTGGTAGCCCGAAACGGCTCGGTAATGCTGAGCAACCAACAGGCCGCCGGACGACGCCTGAGCATTTTCCCACACCACCATATTGTAATTGCCAGAACCGGTCAGCTGGTCTTAGACCTTAAAGATGCTTTCAAACTGCTGAAAGACAAATACGGCACCCAAATTCCTTCCATGGTCAGCAACGTTACGGGACCGAGCCGCACGGCAGATATTGAAAAAACATTGGTACTTGGTGCGCACGGCCCAAAAGAGCTATTTGTATTTTTGATTGACGATTTTTCCTGAAAAATTTTTATTTTCAATAAATAATACTATTTTTATACTGAATACCGAAGCGGTATAGAGTACAAAACGGGCAAGATGAATAAAACATATTCGGTAATCACCGGCACAGGTAGCTATATTCCAGACAATATCATCTCAGGTGATCACTTCATGGAATCCTCTTTTTTCGACAAAGGAATAAAGCTGGACAAGGAAAATACCGAAATCATTAACAAGTTTAGCGAAATTACAGAGATTGTTGAGCGCAGGTATGCCGATCCGCACCTGTTGAACAGCAATATTGCCACGGTGGCCGCCAAACGCGCCATTGCGGCTGCGGGCATCGACAAGGAATCGTTAGACCATATCATTTTTGCACACAACTTTGGCGATGTGAAATTGGCCTCTAACCGTATGGACATGCTGCCGGCTTTGGCGGCCAAGGTGAAACTGGAGCTACAGATCGAAAATCCGGATTGCGTAGCCTATGATCTTATTTTTGGTTGTCCGGGTTGGGTACAAGGCGTTATACAGGCCGATTACCTGATCAGGAGTGGCGATGCCAAAAAAGTAATGGTTATCGGTTCGGAAATGCTTTCGAGAATCATCGATCCGCATGATAGGGACAGCATGATTTTTTCTGATGGTTCTGGCGCCGTTATTTTCGAAGCCCGCGATTCTGATGAACCGCTAGGCGTTATTGCCCATAAAAGCCAAACCTTTGCCAATTATGCTTCGCTGCTTACCATGGGCTGCAGCAATAATCCCGATGAAAAAAACGGCAATACCTATCTTAAAATGAACGGGCGCAAGCTCTACGAATTTGCGGTAATCAACGTGCCCCAAGTGGTTAAAATAGCGATAGACAAGGCTGGCATAGATTTATCAGCCATTAAAACGGTATTTATTCACCAGGCCAACGGCAAAATGGACAATGCCATTATGAAAAGGCTGTTTAAGCTCTATGGATTAGACGAAGTGCCCGAAAACCTCGTTCCCATGACGATTTCGTGGCTAGGCAACAGTTCTGTAGCCACCATCCCAACACTTATCGATTTGGTGGTGAACGGAAAGGTAGAAGGCTATCAGGCCAGAGCTGGAGAATACGCCGTATTTGCCTCGGTTGGGGCAGGAATGCACATCAATGCGGTAGTGTACCGTTTCTAAAATACCTGCGAAGCTCAATTCTCGAAAACACTTGCGAAGTTTTGAAACCTTCGCAAGTGCTTTTTAGTTTCCCAATCTTTTCAAACCTTGTTTGGCTTCTGCTTCAATGCTGCTTTCGTACTCGTGATTTTTCATGCCGATGGCCGTATTAAAGCTGGCCTTGGCTTTAGCGGGATTGCTTTTTTCGTATATCTTTCCCATTTGGATGGCCGCCTTGGCCGCATAATAATATTTTAGGTTTTTACCTACATTAATGGCGTTTTGGTAATTGGCGAGCGCCAATTCATCCTTGCCCAAATCGTCGTTGATACGGCCCAGGCGGTAGTAATACTCTGCTTTATCTTTTGGCGAGGTATAATCGTCGGCATTGGTGCCATTCAATAGTTCGGCGGCCTTGCTCAAATAGGCGCCGTCAAACAACAGGCGAGCCTTAAGCAGGTTTTTGTTCGGAACCGGAGCATTGGCATCATTCAGGGCCTGCTTGTCCCTTTCCTGATAAGTATAGCCACTTGATTTGGCTTTGGCCGCATAGGCATTGTAACCAGCATCGTCGCCTTTTAACAGCGCAATCCAACCCAAATGCAGGTTGGCATCCTTGATGTAATTTACGCCTTTATTGGTCTGCAAAAAACGATCGAAAGAAGCCGAGGCGCTATAATCGAGTTTGTTGAGCTTGGCAATGCCCATCAGGTAATCCAGATAAGGAAAAGCCTGGTAATAAGCTCCGCTAGGTCTGTTGGTCAATATTTCGATGGCCTCGTCGTTATGGCCGTTGCGAGTACATACGTAAGCCTGCAGGTAAGATTTGAGCAGGCTGCTGTCGGCAATGCGTGCCGTATATTTCATGGTTTTGGCATAGGCCTGCGGACTTTTAGCCACATCAGAAAGCACATAGGCGTAGTAGAACACGGTTTCTTCGTAAAAGGGCTCATACGAGGATTTAGGCAGGTTTTCAGCCAGTTTATCGAGCATGTTTAATCCCTGTTGCAAATTGCCTCTCAAACCAAAGGTAGAAAGTGTCGATTTCAGAAAACCATCGGGCAAGGCTCCAATTACGGCATTGATTAGCCCCAATCCTTTGCCATTGAGGTGAAAGCCCGGAAACTTCTTGCTGTTATCCTGCAACATGTTGTTGGCCCGGTTAATTTCCCGCGCGGCCGTTAAATAAGCGCCGTACCGGCCCCTGATGAGCGCCCATTGCAAATTGATTTCGGCCTGGGCGTACAAGTAATAAGGCGATGTTTTATCGTCATCGCTGATCTGGTCTATACGGGCACTTTTATTGGCTTCGAGCCGATCAAATTCGGTCTTGCTCTCGGTAGTGATGAGGTAAAAATAATCTACGTAGTTTTCGAGCAAGGGCACAATGGAGTTGTTGGGGTGTACCTTTTTCTCATTGGCAATCAGCTGGCGGGCAGTGGCCAGTTTAAGCTCGAAAATATTTTGGTAGGCCTTGAGGCAGTTGGCATTAAAATCGAAGTTGGCCAGGGCCAGGTTTGGGACTGCCAAACAGCAGCAAAGAAACAGGTATTTGGTATAGCGTTTAATACGTAAGGGTTTAAGCATAGATTGCCGTTGGTCTTTAAGAATTTAAGTTACTGATTTTATATAACGTTAAAAAACCGCCGATGTTTTTATGAACAAAACCAAACTTCAATCTGGCTAGGTACAGGCAAAACTTTGAGTTGCAAAAAAGGCCAGATTTTCGTCCGGCCTTTCTCTATTTTGTTATGCTTCTGTTTCGCTAAGCTCGTGGGTCAATGCTTCATCAACCAAGATACGGCCACAGTGCTCGCAAACGATTACTTTTTTGCGCTGACGGATGTCCAATTGGCGCTGAGGCGGAATTTGGTTAAAACAACCTGAACACGAATCCCTGTCGATGGTTACTACAGCCAGGCCGTTAACCGCATTGTTTCTCAACCTGTGGTAAGCGGTTAGCAAACGCTCTTCGATTTGGGTTTCTGCTTTTTCTGCTTTTTTCAACAAAGCCTGCTCTTCTTTTTCAGTTTCGGCAGTAATGGTTTCCAACTCTGTTTTCTTTACGTCTAAGTCGCCTTTTCTAGCTTCGATATTAGCCAAGGCTTGCTCATAAACTTCGGTTTTAGAAGTAATTTCGAAGCCATGCTCCTTGATTTTCTTCTCGCAAACCTGTATCTCCAAGTTTTGGATTTCTACTTCCTTGGTTAAAGCGTCGTATTCTCTGTTGTTTTTTACGTCTTTTAATTGTGTTTCGTATTTTTTGATCAAGCTTTGCGCTTCTTTGATCATGTTTTTACGGGTTACGATTGCATCTTCAGTATCGTCTAATTCAGCTTTGATTTTTTGTATACGTGTTTCTAATCCGGCTACTTCATCCTCTAAATCAGCTACTTCCATAGGCAACTCGCCTCTAATCTGACGGATTTTATCAATCTTGGTGTGAAGATTTTGTAATTCGTATAAAGCTTTTAGCTTTTGCTCTACTGTTTGTTCCATTAAATGAAATAATTTATGGGGTTTGTGTTATGCTCCGTTAAACGGATTGCAAAGTTAGGAAATTTTTCTTGAATATTCTCTATCAACAAATTAGATGTAAATTGCTCACTTTCATAGTGTCCGATATCGGCAATAACCAGGTGCTGCTCGGCGTCGAAAAACTCGTGGTATTTAAAATCGGCGGTGATAAAGGCATCAGCGCCAGCGGCTATGGCCTCTTTCAGCAAAAAACTGCCAGATCCGCCACACACGGCCACTTTTTTTATTTTTTTAGGCAACAGGGCGGTATGCCTGATTACTTTGGCCTGCATGCGGTCTTTAACCAAGCTTAAAAAATCATGTCCATCCATTTCTTGTGGCAGCCAGCCCACCATGCCCGCGCCCACGGTTTCGAGCTTGTTAGCTAGGGCATAAATATCGTAGGCTACCTCTTCGTAGGGGTGGCTTTCGAGCAAGGCCAGCAACACTTTGCGTTCGTCTTGTCCTTTAAAAACCGTTTCGATCCTGATTTCGGCTTCGTGGTGCTGCGTGCCTCTTTCGCCTACAAAGGGATCGCTTCCCTCGCCGGCCTTGAAAGTTCCGGTTCCGGCACCGTTAAAGCTGCATTCGCTGTAATTGCCAATATGGCCTGCACCCGCAGCAAATAAAGCATCGCGTACCTGACCAGTTTGTGCCTCCGGACAAAAGGTTACCAGTTTTTTAAGCAGGTTTCCTTTGGGCGACAAGATTTTTGCCTGTTGGATGCCCAACTGCCTACAAATCCGGGCATTAACGCCATTGGCCATGTGGTCTAAATTGGTATGGATGGCATACAGGGCGATGTTGTGTCTGATGGCCTTGAGCACCACGCGTTCTACATAGGTTTTGCCATTCAGCTTTTTAAGGCCTTTAAATACAATGGGATGGTGTGTAATGATCAGGTTGCAGCTTTTGGCAATGGCCTCGTCTACAATCTGTTCGGTACAGTCGAGCGCCACCAGCGCAGCGTGTATTTCGTCGTTGGGGTGGCCTACAATAAGGCCCGAATTATCATAATCTTCCTGATAATTAAGCGGGGCCAGGCTTTCGAGGTAGTTGGTAATTAAGGCTAACTTCATGGTATAAAAATAGCAAATCCCTGCAGGTTTTGCACCTACAAGGATTTTTATGCGGTTTTTGTGTATCTAGTATTGTTTAAAGCCGCCCATTCTTACCATTTGCAGGCTTTCGAATACCATGCGCTGGTTGTGCTCAAAGGCCAGGCTTTTGTGGTTGATGATATCTACGATTGAACCGATAAAACATAAACCTCCGGTTACCAGGTACAAAATACCCATGCCTATTTGGTTGATGATGAAGCGTTGCAAGCCTGGCACCAAGAAGAGACCGATTACGCAGAAAAGTAACATATCGCTCGGGTTTTTCCTTTTGCCAGAGTAGATCATTAAAAATGTGCGCAATTGTTGTTCGTCAAGACCGTTGGTTGCAGTTTGCAGATACGAGTATTCTTGAGGGGTGATACCCGGTAATGCCATAAATTGTGCGTCGAACATAGCTTTTCCTCCTAATATTTTAATTTAAATTCCTTTTTCAATAATTGTTTGCTGAGCTGATAAATGCGGTAGCCGATCAAGAGCAGGGCGGGTATGCCAAACCAGTGTTGGGCTAAGCTTGCATTCACATCTCCATGGAACAATGCGGTTATCGACCTTCCTAAGCCACAACCCGGACACCAGGTTATGCCTAAATTTGCCAGTGGGCAAAGGCTGAAATGGTGCTCGTGAGGATTAGCCGTTGCTAGCAGGACTAAAGCCAACACCCAAAAGACCAGTTCTACCGGAAAGCTGCGAATATACTTCATGTTTCCTTGTTTTAATAATTAGATATAAAGGTACTAGGTTTGTTACTTATGCCCATTTTGATTTCGACCAACGCTAAAAATTACCCGACAAACTGGCAAAAGCAGGCTAAGAAACGATTTGGACCAGAGCTATTTTGGCTATTTAACCCATTCGACTGAAACATTGGAGGCCTTATTCCCAAAAGCGCTAAGCCTCCAGTTGTACCAATTGTCATTTCGGTAGAATTTAGCAGGCCGCCACTTGCAAATGCTTATCTTTGTATAGTGAACATCCGCGACCTGATCAACAGATACAAAACCGACGAGCGTGTGCAAGCTGTGGCGCAATCGCTCAACAAAGGTAAGGGCAGCAAAACCCAACTCAAGGGATTGGTGGGCTCTGCCGATGCCGTAATTGCCGTTGCCACCTATTTTTTGCTACACAAACCCCAGCTTTTTATCATGCCCAACCGCGAAGAAGCGGCTTATTTCCTTTCCGATTTAGAGGGCATTCTGGGCATAGATGTGCTGCTTTTCCCTTCGTCTTTTCGCAAGCCTTTCGAATTTACCCAGATTGATACGGCCAACGTATTGGCCAGGGCCGAAGTGCTGAACGAGCTGAACCACCAATCTGAATATGGCAAAATTGTAGTCACTTATCCGGAGGCTCTGGCCGAAAAGGTAATTGACCGCTCCATTCTCGAAAAAAACACCCTGGAAATCAGCCTTGGCGCCAAGCTCAGCATCGATTTCATTAACGAGTTTTTGATCGAATACGATTTTGAAAGATCCGATTTTGTATACGAACCTGGACAGTTTTCCATCCGTGGGGGCATTGTAGATATTTTCTCCTTCTCACACGAACTGCCTTACCGCATCGAATTTTTTGGCGATGATATCGAAAGCATCCGCACCTTCGAAATAGACAGCCAGCTTTCGGTAGGCGATGTCAAAACGCTCACCATTGTACCCAATGTACAGGCCAAGTTCTTAACCGAAAGCAACATCAGCCTGCTCGACTACATTGAAAAAGACACCCAGCTTTGGTTTAAGGACGTTGATTTGACCTTAGACGTGGTGAAAAGTGGCTACAAAAAAGCCAATGAGCTTTGGAAAGCCCTTTCGATGCCCGAAAAACAGCAAAACCCGAACTGGCTCGATCCCAAGTTTTCTTTTTCTGACGAGAAAATGCTGGCCGACTTGTTCCAGGATTTTTCGCTGGTCGAATTTGGCAAGCAGTTCTTTTACCAAACCGATTCTGTTTTTCAGTTCGATACCAAGCCCCAGCCCTCTTTTAACAAGGATTTTAACCTCTTGATCCACAACCTGAAGGAGAACGAGAAGGCGCATATCCACAATTTTATCTTCACCAATTCTACCAAGCAAACCGAGCGCTTGTATGCCATTTTAGACGATATCGACAAAACGGCCAAATTCACGCCGGTTAATATCCCATTGCGCGAAGGCTTTGTAGACCAGGGGCAGCAAATGGCTTTTTATACCGATCATCAGATTTTTGATCGTTTTTACAAATACCAGCTCCGCAAGGGCTACCAGCGCAGCCAAGCCATTACCCTCAAAGACCTGCGCGAGCTGAAACCTGGCGATTTTGTAACCCATATAGACCATGGCATCGGCAAATACGCCGGCTTGGAAAAAGTAGAGGTTAACGGCAAGATACAGGAGATGATCCGCTTGGTGTATGCCGACAACGACCTGCTCTATGTGAACATCAACTCGCTTAACCGTATTGCCAAGTTTAGTGGCAAAGACGGGACACATCCCAAAATGAACAAGTTGGGAACCGAGGCCTGGGATAAGCTCAAGAAAACCACAAAAAAAAAAGTTAAAGACATTGCCCGCGACCTGATTAAGCTTTACGCCATGCGCAAGGCCCAGTCGGGTACGGCATTTGCGCCCGATGGCTTTTTGGAAACCGAATTGGAGGCTTCGTTTATTTATGAAGACACTCCCGATCAGGTAAAAGCCACCAGCGATGTTAAAAAAGATATGGAAGCCCCGCACCCTATGGACCGCTTGGTTTGTGGCGACGTGGGCTTTGGCAAAACCGAAATTGCGGTACGTGCGGCCTTTAAGGCTGTGGCCAACGGCAAGCAGGTGGCTGTGTTGGTGCCTACCACCATTTTGGCCTTGCAGCATTTCAAAACATTTTCGTCGAGGTTAAAGGAATTTCCTTGCACGGTCGACTACATCAATCGTTTTAAAACCAGCAAACAGATTAAAGATACTTTGGCCCGCGTGGCCGAAGGCAAGGTAGATATCGTAATTGGTACGCACCGCTTGCTGAGCAAGGATGTGAAATTTAAAGACTTGGGCTTAATGGTGATAGACGAAGAGCAGAAATTTGGCGTAGCTGCCAAAGAAAAGCTGAAGTCGCTACGCGTTAATGTAGACACACTTACCCTAACCGCAACGCCTATTCCGCGCACCTTGCATTTTTCGCTGATGGGCGCCAGGGATTTGTCGATCATGAGCACGCCGCCACCCAACAGACAACCCGTTAACACCGAATTGCATGTGTTTAACGATAAGCTGATTCAAGATGCCGTTCAATACGAATTGGATCGGGGTGGACAGGTTTTCTTTATCCACAACCGTGTCGACGATTTGAGGCAATTGGGTGGCCTGATCCAAAAATTAGTGCCTAAAGCGCGTATCGGCATTGCGCACGGACAGCTAGACGGCGACGCCTTGGAAGACGTGATGCTCGATTTCATCAATGGTGAAAAAGACGTGTTGGTGGCTACTACGATTATCGAGGCGGGCTTGGACATTCCGAATGCCAACACCATCATCATCAACCATGCGCACATGTTTGGCCTCAGCGACTTGCACCAGATGCGCGGACGCGTAGGCCGATCGAACAAAAAGGCTTTCTGTTATTTGCTGACCCTGCCCATGTCGACGCTAACCAACGAGGCCCGTAAACGCCTAAGCGCCATTGAAGAGTTTTCTGATTTGGGCAGCGGTTTTAACATTGCCATGAGGGATTTAGACATCAGGGGCAGCGGCAATTTGCTGGGTGGCGAACAGAGCGGCTTTATTGCCGAAATCGGTTTCGAAATGTACAACAAGATTTTAGATGAAGCCATTCAGGAGCTGAAAGATGCCGAGTTTAAGGATTTGTTTAAAGACGAACCGCAACGTCCTTTCGTCAGCTTTACCCAAGTTGATACCGATTTGGAGCTGCACATTCCTGATGATTACGTAACCAACATCACCGAACGCTACAACCTGTATACCGAGCTTTCCAAACTCGAAACCGATGCCCAACTCTATGCTTTTGAACAAGAGCTGCACGATAGATTTGGACCAGTGCCAGCGCCTGTAAAAGGCATGACCAAAGTGTTGCGACTGCAATGGGTGGGCAAAAAGCTGGGCTTCGAAAAGCTGAGCTACAAAAAAGGTATTTTGCGTGGCTATTTTGTAAGCGACAAACAATCGCCGTTTTTCGATTCGGAAATATTCAATAAGATTTTGGCCTTTGCGCAGCTGCATCCGCGCCTGTGCAACCTCAAAGAAGTAAAAGATACCTTGCGCATTTCTTTTGACAACATCAACAATGTTGATGAGGCGATTGAAATGTTGGAAATGATTTTGTAGCACACGTTTACGAAGCTTTAAAAACTTCGTAAGCGTAATCAACCCAACCAAATATGGATTCTCAAATCTTACTAGACCTCGTCCGTGTTAAAATGCCTTACGGAAAATACAAGGACTGGTTAATCTGCTCCTTGCCCGAGCCCTATTTGGTTTGGTACCGGGAAAAAGGCTTCCCTGCCGGAAAACTGGGCCAGCTGTTGGCCACCATGTACGAAATCAAAGCCAACGGATTGGAGTATTTATTGCAGCCGTTGAAGAAACAATAAGCCATGGAACAGAAAGCCAGAAAGTTCACTATTGGAGAACTAGAATTCCGTAGCCTATCAGCGACTGATACCTTATACCTTTCCTCCTTTTTGCTTATTCTTTTGGCGAATATTTTGTTCTTCAAAGAGCTGCCTAAGTACCGCCTCACGACCTTGGTCTTTTTATCTTTTCTACCGGGGATTTTAACCATCAGCACACCCTTCGGCCTACGTTTTAGAAATGTATGGTTTTCACTAATCTGGCTGTTGCTCGTCCTGGTATTTGCCTTTACCAACAACAGTTCGCTGGTTTACTTTCCCTTGGCCAGCTTCCTGCTTTACCATATCGTAAGAATGGCCTTTTGGACGAATTATAACAGAGAATTTATTCCTTTTGAAATAGCAAGAGGACACTATTATCGCTACCGTAGTCAAACCGAAGGAAAAGCGGGGAGCCAAAAAGACAAAAACTATATGAAAATCCTATTTTGGATAGGCTTTATTATCTTTTTGTGTTGCTTGTTTGGAGCAGTTGGCGCAAAAATTTAGGCTTCGGCTCAAAGAATATACTTGCTATTTTATTTCACAGCCATCCTCATCACAAACGGCATCATTGTTTTTATTCAGGGAGGTAAGTTGAGTTTGTGGCTGGGTGGCTTTCCATTCATTAAAGCTTTGGGTTAGCGCTTCTTTAAAGGTAGGTACAGGCTGTGCACCAGAAAGCGCGTATTTGCGGTCTAATACAAAATACGGAACGCCCCGAACGCCCAGTTGCTGACTTTCGTAAATATCGTAGCGAACGGCTTCGGCATATTGGTCGCTTGTTAAAACGCCTTTTACCAAAGTTTCGTCCAAACCCAGTTCCTGACCGATGGCCAACAACACCTCGTCTTTTGATACATCCTGTCCATCGATAAAATGGGCCTTAAACAGCGCTTCTTCGGCTTGGTCTTGTAAACCCTGGCTGGCCGCAAAATGGATCAACCTGTGGGCTTTAAACGAGTTTGCAGGGATATTGGTCCCGAAGTCTATATCCAGTCCGGCATTTTTGGCCATTTGAGCTACCTGAACGGTTAGGCCTTGCGCTTGTTCGCGACTCATACCTTTGCTTCGAGCCAGGTAACTGTACAAGTCTTCGTTATTGGTATTTTGATATTCGGGATTAAGCTGAAAGCTTTTCCATTCTACTTCAATTTCTTTTTGAAAAGGCAGGCTTTGCATTGCTTCTTCAAAATGCCTCTTGCCGATATAGCAAAACGGGCACATTACATCTGACCAGATTTCTACTTTCATGGTACAAAGGTACGGCAGGCTTTTTTTGAAATGGTAAGCAGGGGGTAAAAATCACCAAACAAAAATCGTCATTGCAAAGAACGGAGTGATGAAGCAATCCCTTTCTTTAAGATTGCTTCGCTGTGTTCAAGATGACAATTTGTTCTGAATAACATGAGTTGGGTTCCCGTAAATGGAGATCTGCACAAAAAATATATCTTTGCGACTCAAACAAACTATTTAAAAAAATGAAAAAAATCTTATTAATGCTCTTCATCTCTGGGTCATGCCTTGTGGCAAGCGCACAAATTGAAGGTTCAAAGCAAATTTTCGAAAGTCCGCAACTAAAGGCTGAAACTGCCAAGCACAAGGTAATTGCCATTCTTCCTTTCAACACCAAAATCACCTACAAAAAACAGCCTAAGAATTTTAGCCAGGAAGCCAATCGCGAACAAGAAAAAACGATGTCGAAATCTATACAGTCGAGCTTGTTTACTTTTTTGTTGAGAAAAGCGAGCAATTACAGTGTTACTTTTCAGGATGTAGAAAAAACCAATATTTTGCTCAAAAAAGCTGGAATGCTCGACAAAATGGATGAGTTTACGAAGGACGAAGTAGCGAAAGCTTTAGGCGTTGATGCCGTACTTGGCGGCGATTTTATCACCGAGCAAACCAAATCGGAAGCTGGTGCTATTGCCTCGGCCGTACTTTTTGGCGGTTTTGGTGGCAAAACAGGAACCGGTACTTTAACCTTAACGCTTAATGACGGCAACGGCGATTTGCTATGGCGCTTCTTCAAAACCATGAACGACAACATTACCACTTCTACCGATGACTTGGTAGAGCATATGATGCGTAAAGTTTCTAGGAACTTTCCTTACGCCAAATAGCAAAAAAGCTCCCGACATAATCGGGAGCTTTTTTGTTTGCTTACTGTTGAATTTATTTATACAACTGGTTAAACATCCATTTAAATGTTCCATGGGTTTGGGCCCTGAAGGTGATTTCTGGTCCGAAGGCAAATAGTTTTCCCTTGCCATAGTCAGCTTCGAAAGCGGTTACGCCATCTTGCAGGTAGCTTTGTCCCCAAGCCCAGCCACTGCGCAACGGGGTGGCGTTGGCAAACCAGGCCAAAGGCTTGATTTTTCCGCTCGAAACCGCGTCGGCACTTAATTTAAACACCGGACTGTTGTCAAAATAAACATCGGCAGTACTGTCCATGCCCCAGTTGGCCGGCTGCTTGCTATCTAAAGCCACATTCAATACACTTCCTGGCACATAATATTTCTCGGCAGGCAGTCGTTTTTCAACCCCACCAACCAATTCTACGATCGCATTGCGAACCGGCAGATCAAGGTGGGCCGCCAAGTTGGTTGCGCTACCAATGGCTACAATCTCGCCACCTGCTTCCAAGAATTTTTTCAGTTGCGGAATTGATTTTTCTTGGCTCATGCGTCCAATTCTTGCCCTGTATTGTTCAGGAACGGTTTCTGGCGCCGGACCACCAAAGCCTCTTCCGCCAGCATTAGCCGGATTTGGATTGAAGGCCGGGATAGAACCATCTACAAAAACAATGACATCATATTTGTCTTTCAGGTTGCCCGCATCAATGTCTGGTGCGTAAATAACCGTTGCATCGAAATGGTATTGTTCCATAATGAAACGGATCCAACCTGAATCCATCGAACCTCCGTAAGTGTCCCAAAGGGCAATACGGGCTGGGGCAATTTTTACTGCCTTGGCGGGTTTTTGGGCTGCCATTACGCGCATGCCAAAGCCATGTTCTGCTTTGTCTAAAATACTTTTCGCCTTAGCCGATGCCGGTACGTAGAAAGAGCCGTCAGCTGTGTTTCTGTACACTTCGGCACCGCCTTTTAACAGCTCGTTTACGGCCAAGAAACTTTCGTTGGCCTTAGCGCTCAACACGTAACCGCTGCCACTTGGCAATGCTTTAGGCGTAGCTTTGATCAACTCGCCATAAGGAAGTTTTTCAAATGGGCCATCAAAAGGCTCTAAGATGCGATCAAATTTCACATTCATGAGGTAAGCCAAGGTCCAGCCTGCCGCATCGTAAGGCGCAATTGGAGGGCCTCCTTCGTATTTAAAATCGTTAGGGTGGTCTTGTGGCTCAAACATGTCTAAAACATGCGGACGGAAAGCCTGATCGGTTTTTACCACATAAGAACCTGCCGGGTACGATTTGCCTGCCACCGTAAAAGGAGCCGTGGCTTTTTGCACGCGAATACCGGTTCTGATCAGTGCATTTAAAAAACGAATGGCTGTAGTGAAATCCTGTTGGTCGGCCGAAAGGATATAGCCGCGGGCATCCCTGTTTTTGGGAGCCTTCATAATCGTATCCAAATATTTAACCGGCATGCCTCCACGATTGAAATCGCCTCCAGGACCAGCAGTTGTTGCTTTTTTATCCTTTTGATAGGCTTCGTTAATGGCATCGATCTTTTTAGGCGAGAACGACCAGGTGTCTTTGCTGCCACGCTCAATAGAGTTGCGGCCCATTTGGTAAATGTTGTACAACAATTCGTCGCTGTAGCGCTGCGCATAGTTCAATACGGCATAGTTCAAAGAAATCGAATAGTCAATCGAGTTTTTGAAATACCATTTTTGTGGCAACACTGGGTTTGGCGAATCGCCGTTTGGCAAGAGGCGCGAAGGCACCAAAGGAATATCTGACGGGGTTGGACTACCTACAATTTCGGTAAGCAAGCCAATCATGTTGTGGAAATAGGTGGTGGTACGCAAACCGCCATTATACCACGTAGAAAACACCGAACCGCCACGTTGGGTATAGCCCGGTTTGGCTTCTACGTTCATGCGGTTGTGCATGGCCGCGCCAACGGCATCGATACTGGTTAAAATAATCGGGTCGAACACATAATTATAAGGATCGCGGTAAGGGGGGCCCGCCACCACGGTACCTGCTGGACCTGCCTGATGGTGATTATACATGATTTGCGGAATCCACTCTACAAACAACTGACGACCCATGTTTTGCGTTTCTTTCAGGTTCAGCATGAAAAAATCGCGGTTATTATCGTGACCGGCATATTTTTCGTACAAGCGGGGCAAACCGTTAATCGAACGTTTTTTAGGGTCTTTTTCGCGCATGTACCAATCGCTCACCAGTTCTTGTCCATCGGGATTGGCGTGGGTCATCAATATAATTACCTTATCCAATATCTTGGTGGTTTCGGCATCGGTGCGACTGGCCAGGTTATAGGCCATTTGGATGAGCTGATGTGCGCCAACCACTTCGTTGGCATGCAAACCGCCATCAATCCACACCACGGCTTTGCCTTCGGCTGCCAAGGCTTTTGCCTGCTCTTTGGTCAGGTCTTCGGCATGCGCCAGTTTTTGCGAAATTTCTTTGTACTTCTCCAGGTTTTTTTGGTTCTCTGGCGAGGTAACGATGAGCATGTACTGGCTTCTGCCTTCTTCGGTTTTGCCAATCTCAACCAGTTTTACACGGTTGGAACTGGCGGCCAGTTTTTTAAAATAAGCTTCGGTTTGGGTGTAATTGGCCAGCTGGTAATCGTCGCCAATGTCAAAGCCAAAATGCGATTTCGGCGTAGGAACAGTTTGTGCCCAGACGGTTTGCACGCTAAAAAGCAAGGCCAACAGCCACAGGCTACGCGGGTAAAATTTTGCCATAAAATTAGTTTTGTTAGTTATATCAAATATAACCCGCTTTGGCTTTGAACGTGTTCTGTTATGGATTTGTTACAAGAATGTTGCGCGCAACGATTGCCAATTAATCTGGATACAAAAGATATTTTGCTCGAATAGCCTTGAATTTTTGCAAGCCAGGTTCCCAGCTTTTTCTGATTTCAGCTTCAGATACCCCTGCTATAAGCTGTTTTCTGAGCTGATCCGTACCGATGCGCAAGTCGAAAGGCGATACGCCATTGGCTCTTTCCTTACCAAAGAAATTGGCTTTGTCGGGATAGGCCTTATAAAGCTCTATCAACCAGGCTAAATTAATTTGACGGCTCTTTCTTAAGTTGCCGATATCATATTTACGGAGGTCGATACCATAGCAAACCGTGTCTTTATGGTTTGGCCTTTCGCTCATGCCGGCAATACTTACCGGTTTGTACGAAAAAGAATAGCTGTCTTTCAGTGCTGGTGCCCCCAAAATAGTAAATGGCATATAAGTTCCACGGCCCTCGTTAATAGCCGTTCCCTCGAACATGCACAGGCTCGGGAAAAGCATCACGGCTTGTTGCGTATTCAAATTGGGTGAGGGATTTATCGGCAACACATAAGACATTTGGTGATTGTAATTGGCCACTTTTATAACCTTTATTTTGCAGGGCTTCTTCAAATAGCCTTCGCCGTTAAGGTACTGGGCAAATTCTCCAATGGTCATTCCATGGGTCATGGGGATATAGTGTATGCCGATGGCGGATTTATATTTATCTTCGGTCATTACCGGTCCATCAACCACATAGGCATTGGGATTGGGCCGATCCAAAATAAGCAGTTCCTTACCATTTTCTGCACAGGCCTCCATTACATACTGCAATGTATTGATATTGGTATAGTAGCGACAGCCCACATCCTGAATATCGAACACCATCAAGTCAATGTCGGCCAACTGTTCTTTGGTTGGCTTCTCGTTGCGGCCATATAGAGAAATGATCGGAAGCCCGGTTTTGGCATCTTTCTCGTTGCCCACCGCCGCGCCGTTGCTCGCATTGCCTCTAAAACCATGCTCGGGCCCGAAAACCTTTACAATTTTAATCCCGAGGCTCAGCAGACTGTCTACACTGCTTTTTCGGCCAATTATCGAACTTTGGTTGGCAACCAGTCCAATTCGTTTTCCTTTGAGGTAAGACAAGTATTTTTCGGTCTGGTCGGCCCCCGTCATAATCTCCCGTTTATGGGATACGTTTTCGTCGGCCCATGCCCTCGACACAGGACTCTTGCTATTACCTGTGGTCAGGAGCATTAAAAACAGCGCAGCAGTAAGTCTTATCATTTTAAAGGTTTAAATTTCTTTCGTCTAAATATTAACTTACACATTTAGCTAGTATTTGCGATTAGTGCAAAATAAGGTACAGATACACATAAACCACTGGCGCAGCAATCAAAAGGCCATCAAAACGGTCTAAAAAGCCTCCGTGACCCGGTAAAAAACTACCCGAATCTTTCGCATCCAAACTTCTTTTCAGCATCGATTCGACTAAGTCGCCTAAAGTGCCAAAACATACGATGAGCACCGCCATGCCTGCCCAAATCCAGGTAGCCAGTTCGGTAAACTGGGTAGAGATGATATAGGAAACCAGCACACTGGTAAACAAGCCTCCGAAAAAACCTTCCCACGATTTTTTGGGCGAATGGCGTTCAAACAGCCTGTGCTTGCCAAACTTCATCCCAAACAGGTAGGCGCCAGTATCACTTGCCCAAAGCATCAGCAAAAAGGCCAGGGGAAGATGAAAATTGTAACGGTTAAAATCGTTCATAAACCCCAGCGAATAAAAGAAGCAGAAGGGTATGGTTACATAAACAAAGCCAATAAAGGTGTAGGAAATATTGGCAAAGGGGATTTTGTTCTTTTTGTAAAGCTCCAGAATAAAAATCGAAAACAGGAGCGGCACAATGAGCAAAAGATACTTCAGTTCGTACTGAAAAAAATGATAGCCCGCCGTAAGGCCAAAAATAACAACCGCAGCCACTACGCCTATGTTTCGGTGGGGCCTGATCCCTCCTATCTTAACCAGCTTGTAAAACTCGAGCAAGGCTACCACGCTCAGCGCCAAATAGAAGAAGGTAAACGTGTAGGCGCCCAAAAAAATGGAGCCCAACATCACAATGGTAAAGAAAAATGCGGTAATAGCCCGGGTTTTCATAAAGGTTAAAGCGGTATAAGTTAAGGGTTAGGGTGTGGCTCAATGCCTGCTATCGATTCTTTGGGTTTGGTTTGCTGTTTTAAAGAGCCGAACAAAGCTACGGTTAATGCCAAACTAATTAAAGCAACATACCAGGGCAGTCCGGCAGTATCGTCTTTATCGATGGGCAAATTGTGCTTCTGCATGTAAAAAGCCACGCAAACGGCATAGGCATTGTTTAAAAAATGCGCAAAAACCGTATACCAGATATTTTTGGTCCAAAAGTAAATATAGCCGAACATCGCGCCCAAAAACATCCTCGGAAAAAAGCCGAAGAACTGGAAATGGATGGTACTGAAAATGGCGGCCGAAACCCAAATGGCTACGTGCGGATTTTTCATCCAGCGCAAAAAGCATCGCTGTAAAGCGCCCCTAAAAATAAATTCCTCGCAAATGGCTGGTATCAGGGCCACTACGGTAATGTTGACCAAAAGTCCGCCAACTGTCGACATTTTTAAGATTGCCTTGGTCGTTTCTTCGCCTTGGCTTTCCAAATAACGCATCCATTCTTCAACCTTTTTCAGCGCTATCGGAAGGTGCATCTTTTGGTTCAGTTCGGTTGTCCAGCCCATAAAAGGCACCGCAACCAACATGATTAAAAAAACAAGGCTCAACCAATTTATCCTTGGGCCAGCGGTACCATAAAACCGGTTGGGATTTTTGCCTTCAGTTACGCCCAATAGCAGTGCCGGCGCCAAAAAGAAAAAAAGCTGCTGCACGGTAAGCAATATTTTAGTTGCCCCTGCACCTCCTTTTAAATCTAACTGGCCACTAAATATAGCCATCATCGACTCAGTGCCGTAGCTCAAATAAATAACAAGCACGCTCACCAGGATGCAAGCTATAAAACCCAGTCCTACCAGCAGCCCTAAAAATACCAATTGTACAAATGGGTGCTTTTCGCCGGCCGTTTCTTTTATAAAATCCATTTTAATGTAAAGATGCTCAAGTATTTGGCTGTTAAAAGCGCATTAAAAACAAAGTTTGTACCTTTGCAAAAATTAGTTGAAGATAGACAAATGTCGGTAAAGATAGGAAATATAGATTTAGGAGAGTTCCCCTTGTTGTTGGCGCCTATGGAAGATGTGAGCGATCCGCCTTTCCGTTACGTGTGCAAACAGGGTGGTGCCGATTTAATGTACACCGAATTCATCTCGTCTGAAGGGCTCATCCGCGATGCGGCCAAAAGCCGTCAGAAACTCGATATTTTCGAATACGAAAGGCCTATTGGCATCCAGATTTTTGGCAGCGACATCGAAAGCATGCGCGAAGCTACCGAAATTGCCACGCTGGCCAAACCCGACCTGATGGACATCAACTATGGCTGCCCTGTTAAAAACGTAGCCTGCCGTGGTGCAGGTGCCAGCTTGCTGCAAGATGTAGACAAAATGGTAAAAATGACAGCCGCTGTAGTAAAGGCAACCCATTTGCCCGTTACCGTTAAAACCCGCCTGGGCTGGGACGATAATACCAAAAATGTTTACGAAGTGGCAGAACGTCTGCAGGATGTGGGCATCCAGGCCCTCACCATACACGGACGTACCCGTGCGCAACTGTACAAAGGCGAAGCTGACTGGACCCTGATTAGGGAAATTAAGCGCAACCCGCGCATCAAAATCCCTATTTTTGGCAACGGCGATGTAGACAGTCCGCAAAAGGCCGCCAACTGGCGCTTAGAATACGAGGTAGACGGCATCATGATTGGCCGTGCCGCTATTGGCTATCCGTGGATTTTCAGGGAAGTAAAGCACTTTTTCAAAACCGGCCAGCTTTTGCCGGGCCCAACCCTCGAAGAAAGGATGCTGGCCTGCCGAACCCACCTCAACAAGTCTATCGAATGGAAAGGACCAAAAGTAGGCGTATTCGAAATGAGGCGCCACTATGCCAATTATTTTAAAGGCCTGCCCGATTTTAAACCTTACCGCATGCAGCTGGTCAAAGAGGAAAATATTGACACAATACATGCCATTTTGGACGAAGTGTCAGAAAAATATGCAAATGATATGCCTTTTGTAGAAATGGCTTGATTATTGAATTGCATTTCTTAATTTTAGTCATGGTTACAGCAATCACACAAGGCGTAAAAATCTCGGTAGATACCATTTATCAAGATGAGCACTCTAATCCGGCCAACGAGCATTACATGTTCGCCTACCGCATCGAGATAGAGAACTTGTCTGACTATGGCATCCAGTTGATGAGTCGCCAATGGATCATCTTCGATTCGAACGGCACCTTGCGCGAGGTAGAGGGCGAAGGCGTAGTGGGCGTTCAGCCTGTTATAGAGCCTGGCCAAAGCTATGCCTACGTATCGGGCTGCAACCTGAAAACCGACATGGGAAGCATGCGCGGCCACTATGTAATGAACCGCCTGTTTGACGATACCAGCTTTAACGTTGATATTCCAGAGTTTCAGCTTATCGTTCCCTACAAGCTCAACTAAATCCTTATTTTCCTTTAACCCTTTTGGTTAGCCTCTTTTTTGATACCTTTAGGCCAACCATTTGCCCATTAACGTGATCCAGTTCGAACTCCTAGATCTTGCCCGAAAACAGCTGCCCAACTTGGACCTGAACCAAGAAAGCGATGTGATTAGGCTAGAGAAAATACTAAAGGCCGAAATCAAGCTCAACAACAGCATCAACATCAACGATGTAGAACAGCTGCTGGACTTTTTGAGAAAGGACGGCGGAAGATTTGCTGTTTTTTTCCAAAATAAAACCATTCGTACCATTCTGAATGCCAAGGGCGAAACGATCAACTTTGCGCCTTTCGACCGTCGTGGGCTTAGCGATGAAACCCTGAATAGCTTTGCCGAAATATTTGCATCCAACGTGGAGGCCTATCTTAGGGAGTGCATAAGGGCAGGTGCCTGGTTTAGCCTGAAGAGCCTATTTATCAACTATTCTTTTTTGGTGCAGGATTCGACCCGCGAAAACATCCGACAGCTTTTAACGCTTAAAAACAAATCGATCATTCAAGCCATTTACACCCATCAATTTGTTTCTTTTATAGATTTTAATCGCTTTTGTAGGGATGCGGGCTATTATGGCATACTGAGCATCGTAGATCCTTCCTATTTCGACCAGGATATCCTCGAAATCAACAATGCCATCTACCAAAACCAGGAAACCACGGTAGAAAGGCTCAAGCTGTTGGGCGAGGTGCTTTATGCCTTGACCTACTATAATGCCCACTCGGAGGATTTACAGGCTACCCTGGCCAATAATCAGCCCGTGGCACTCAAATGGTCGTCGTTGGGCCAAAGCACCAGCAGTAGCAGCGATAACCATACCATGATCATCGTTTCTTATGTCGCAGCAGCCATCTTTATCATCATTTTGATGGCCGCAGGTGTAGGCGGTGTGGGCATATTCATACCAGTTGTGATTGCCATTGCCCGTTTGGCCAGCAGAAACTCGCGCTAGCTTATTTAAGGCCAAGCGTACCGTTCTGGTCCCTAAGCGAATCTTCCGGTTTAACCTTCAACAGGTTATACATTTGCGAAATAATGGCTTTTACTTCGGTATAATCTTTCTTGGTGCAAGCTATTTGGCCTCTTTCAATAAGCACTTTCAGCTTGTCGGGGTCTTGGTAGCTGTCTGCGTCGATATAGGAATATTGATAAAACAGCTCGATGTAAGAATCGTCGTTTTGGTAGTATATTTCTCTTACCAAGCGATGCAAATCCCTGATTTTGGCCTTGATCAGCGAAAGCTGTCCGGAGTTTAAAAACTGGGCTTCGTTTTTAATGGTCGTTTGAAAAACCTGATCTATTTTTAAATCTGGGTTCAGCAGCAAGTGCTCTCTGATATAGGTTTTCAATCCTTGGTATTCCTCTATTTCCACATAAAGCTCCTTGTTTCTGAGCAAGCCGTCTACCTGTTGCAGCAATTTGATTTTGCGCTCATCCAGGTTATAGATCTTATCGGTTATAAAATCGTCTTCCAGGTGGATCAGTTCCTCCAGCAATTCGATAATGGTGATGCGCAATTCTTCGAGCGTTTGGGCCATCGAATCGGTATCGATCAGGTCTGGTCCATCGCGTTCTATTTTTTGCAGGGCATTTTCCAGTTCGGCCTGAATTTTACGCACCGAAACCTGTCTGCTGGTGGCATTGAAAACCTGGTTGATTTCAAGACCAATAGAACTGATAAAAATATCAATGATCAAATCTCTCGATTCGCTGACCTTAAAGCTGATTTCGATGTCGGTACCCTTGAGCAGGTTGGCCGGCAGTTCTTCAGCAGAGATCTCGATATAGCCAATACACACATTACTGGCCGGCGATGCGGCCGCCAAACCCTCCACCACGTTGATCACCAATTGCTCTCCCGATCCTTTCATGATGGTTTTAGACGCGGTTTTGTATATTTTTTTGGAAAGAGGCAAGATGTCGTTCTTTTTGAAGATGCGCTCGAGGTAGGTCGTGCCAATGGTATCGTCTATTTCGAGGCAGATATCATTGGGCAAAGGCTGACCCGAAATATTATAGAGGCCATGGTTGATGCTGATATCGGTTTTTTCCAACACCATTTGTTGGAATTTATCAAAAACCCGCAACTGAAACTGATTGATGGCTTTGGGAACCAGCTTCACAAACTCGTTGAATTTCGAATGGAAGGCAATCAGTCCGGTATCAAAGCCACCATCGGTACGCGTTAGCCGGTAGTAGCCCGAAAAGTTGTTGGCTAGTACGCCTGTAATAAGTTCTTCTGCATCTTGCGAATTCACTTCGTAAACCAGCTTTATTTCTTGTGCAGGAACGGTCGGGGTAGCTGCTGGAGCTGTTGCCGCTTCAATCTTAATTTCCTTCGGTTGCCTGTTTTTAGTGCCTGCATAGTAACTGGCACCCACCATAATGGCCGTAGAGGGATCGATGCTCGAATCGACAATGGTGTTGAACTGCTGCTGCAGGGTTTCCCGCACATAGGGAATGTAGGTCGTACCACCCACCAACACAATGCGCTCAATGGCGCCGTCTTCAATTTGGTTCTTGTTTAACAGGCTTTTGGTGAGCTTAATCGTTTCTTCTACCTTTTGTTCGATCAGTTGGTTAAATGCCTGGCGACTGATCGGAAATTCGATAAATCCCTCAGGCATGTCGAGCTCTACATAAACCTCTTCTTTTAGCGACAATTCCTTCTTGGCTTCTTCGGCCTTGTAAAGCAGTTCTACAAACAGTTTGTAATAAGGCGCATCGGCTCCAACCATCTGTTTCCATAAATTTGTGATGCCCATTTGCTGCTCCAGTACCGGGCAAAACAAATGCTCGAGCATGAGGTTGTCTATGTCTAGGCCTCCCAAAAAGTTATTCCCTTCATGATCTAGCACCCGGAGCTCGCGATGGTTTATCCTAACCAGGGCCACATCAAAGGTACCGCCGCCAAAATCGTACACCAGCCATTTTTTTTCTTGATCCAACGATAGGTTTTGGGTATTGGCATAGGCCAAACAGGCCGCGATGGGTTCTTGCAACAGCACCACCTCTTCAAGGCCGGCCTGATAGCCTGCCGTTTTGGTAGCGTTAGATTGTACCGTTCCGAAAGAGGCGGGTATGGTGATAACCGCAGCCGTTGGTTTTGGCGTGCCTACAAAGCTGAGCAGTTCTTTCAGTACCAGTACCGAAAAATCGATGGCTGTTTTATTTTCGTTGGTAGCCGACACAAAATAGTTGTGTTCGCTGCCCATTTTCCGCTTAAAGCTCGAAAAAACGTGTTCGGGCTGCATGGTGGTCAGCTCTCTGGCCTTGTCGCCCACCAAAATCCTCCCGTTTCTATAGGCAACTACAGAGGGTAGCACTTCTCTAAATCCGACCGGGTTTTTATAGATATTTACCTTGCCTGCTTCGAATTTTCCGATTCCCGAATTGGTTGTTCCCAGATCAATGCCAAAATTGATGTTTTCCATAGCCTTATTCTACAATTACGATTGCTTTCTGAATCAATACCCTATGCTCGCCTTCCTGTTTATAGATCGTTGGTTTAAGCACTTTGGTTATTTTGAGGTCATTGCCGTTTTCGTTCAGGATATTGGCTTCTATAGCTACATCTCTTTCGTCGTAGCGTTGCCCTAAGGGATTGATTACAATAAATCCTTCTTGTTCAAACTCGTGATAAAGCCGCTCAAAATTACGGGTAAACAGCGCTTTGTCGGCCTCTTTGATCTTGTTTTCTATTTCAAATACCTGGGTAATGATATGCTGCATGCTCTTTTTTGTTTCGTTGGTGTAGATTGATGACTAAGATAGTTTCTTGCCGACAAATTGTTAGCTAAAGATCCATCTTTTGTTCATAAATTTTAAAAAAACCGGCACAAAAAAAGGACGGCAAATTACCATCCTTCCTCAGTTTCATTGTGCTTGAATGCTATTCTCTACTTCTGCCAAACAACATCGATGCGTAATACAAAAGATTGGCCAGTGCACCCAGCGCCGCAACCACGTAGGTCATGGCGGCCCACCAAAGCGCATCTTTTGCCTGTACGTTTTCCTCGTCGGTGTACATCACGCTGCTGTTGTTTTTTAGCCACACCAATGCCCTGTTGCTGGCATCAAATTCTACAGGCAGGGTAATAATGCTAAACAGCGTTACAATAGCCAATCCGGCTACCCCAATACCCAGTACAATCGGATTTCCGGTAAAACCGATCAGCAAAACACCGATCAATAATACCCATTGCAAAAGGTTTGATGAAATACTCACTACAGGCACCATATTAGAGCGCAACTGTAGCCAGTGGTATGATTTGGCATGTTGTACCGCATGTCCGCACTCGTGGGCCGCAACAGCAGCTGCCGCTACGCTCCGTCCGTAATAAACGTCGGTGCTTAAATTTACGGTATAACTTGCAGGATTATAATGGTCTGTTAACTGTCCCTCCAAACTCATCACTTTCACATTGTAGATGCCGTTATCTGCCAGCATCTTCTCAGCCACTTCCTTTCCCGATAAACCCGAATTGAGTTGCATCTCGGCATATTTTGAAAATTTATTTCTAAATCGCCACTGCACAAACATGCTCAATAACAGTACCGGGATGATTAAAATTAAATAGGTTCCCATATCGCTATATGTATGTTTTCGGCTTGCTTAAAACAAAAAGCGTTCCCATATTTAAGCATCATGAAAAATTTACATTACATTTAAGGGTGCAACAGGGCTTATCATACTGGGAACAGCAAAGTTTTTTCCATGCCGATGTGGTGATAGTCGGTAGTGGCATAGTGGGTTTAAACGCTGCCATTGCCATAAAAACTACACAACCCCTACTTAGTGTACTGGTTTTAGAACGTGGTTTTTTGCCTAGTGGAGCAAGCACCAAAAATGCCGGTTTTGCCTGTTTTGGAAGCATTTCTGAGCTTATTGAGCAAGAAAAGGCAAGTGGTACCGATGGCTTGCACCAACTCATTACAAAAAGGTGGCAAGGCCTCTCGAAACTTCGTAAATTATTGGGCGACAAAAGCCTTTCTTTTTACAACTTTGGGGGTTACGAATTATTTGTGCCAAGCCAACAAGAACTGGCCAACAACTGTGTATCAAAAATAAGCCATTTCAATGCTTTAATTAAAGATATTGTCCTAGAAAGTGACGTATTTGGCCTTAACAATGGTAAAATTGGCACATTCGGTTTGAAGGATGTAGACCTACTGATCGAAAACAAGCTCGAAGGGCAACTTAATCCAGGCATGATGATAAAATCCTTGTTGGCCCTGGCCAGCTCCTTAGGAATATCCGTACTGAATAATTGTGCCGTTAATGCCATCGAACACGAAGCCAGCCAAGTAGTATTGCAAACCAATCAAGGCTTGTTTAAAAGCAAAAAGGTACTGCTCTGTACCAATGCCTTTGCCAAAGCGCTTTTGCCAGATTTAGCCCTCGTACCCGGTCGCGGGCAGGTTGTGGTAACCAAGCCCATTCCAAACCTCAAACTTAAGGGAACCTTCCATTACGACAAGGGTTTTTACTACTTCCGAAACATAGACAACAGGGTATTACTGGGTGGTGGGCGCAACCTCGATTTCAAAGCCGAAGAAACCACCGATTTTGGCGAAACCAAACTGGTTCAAGATCATTTAATCCAGTTGTTAAGAGCTGTTATTTTGCCAGAAACCGATGTAGAAATCGAATACAAATGGAGTGGCATTATGGCTTTTGGTCCGGCGCTATCGCCTATTGTTGAAGAAGTAAAACCCCACGTATTTTGTGCTGTACGATGCAACGGCATGGGCATTGCCATAGGCACCCAAACCGGACAGGATGCTGCCGAAATGGTATTGAACAGTCTTTAATTCGGTTATATTTAATATAGCTACCTCTTAACAGATTTTTAATCGTCCTGTTGTTCTCACATGCTCTTAAATGCCTTAGGTGGTAAAAAACACAAAAGCCAATATATTAATCCGTGGCTAACATAAAAGGGAAACCGTTAGCAAACCCCTAATTTATTTCTTATTTTTGATAAAAATATTAGCAATGGAAATCGTAGGTATAGCTTTATTGGTCGTGATTTTAATCGTGTTATTGGTCATTCTGTTCAGAAAACCAAGTACACAAGCCAATGAAACCCTTAATTTTTTCAAAACAGAAAACCAGCGCCTGCAAGATGAGGGCAACGACCTGCGCGAACGCCTCAGCGAAGAAAAAGCCAATTTTATCAAAGCCGAAGCCTTAGCTCATTCCTACCGCGACAAACTGGCCGAACAAGGCAAAAACCTGGAAGAACTGCAACAAAAATTCAGCTCGGAATTTGCGAACCTCGCCAACAAAATCCTCGACGAAAAAACAGCCAAGTTCACCGCCCAGAACCAGACCAACCTCGATACGATTTTAAATCCGCTCAAGGCCAACATCAAATCCTTCGAAGAAAAGGTAGATAAGGTTTACCAAGCCGAGGCAGCCGAAAGAAACCATTTAAAAGGCGTTATTTTTCAGCTCATGGATCAAAGCAAACAAATCCAAAGCGATGCCAATAACCTAACCAAGGCTCTCAAAGGCGATAATAAAAAACAGGGAAACTGGGGCGAAGTTATCCTCGAAAGGATTCTGGAGCGTTCTGGGCTCATCAAGGATAGGGAATATCGCGTCCAGGCAAGCCTAAATAGCGTCGAAGGCGCGCGTTTGCAACCCGATGTGGTCATTGACCTGCCCGACGAAAAACATTTGATTGTAGACGCTAAAATTTCGTTGGTTGCCTACGAGCGTTTAATGAATGCCGAAAGCGAAGAAGAAAAATTGAGCAACCTTAAGCAACACTTGCTTTCCATCAAAAACCACATCGATGGATTGGCCGGCAAAAACTACCAAAATCTCTATCAAATCAATTCTCCAGATTTTGTATTGCTCTTTATGCCGATCGAATCATCATTTAGCGTAACCATACAAGCCGATACCGAGTTGTTCAATTATGCCTGGGACAGGAAGGTGGTTATTGTGAGTCCCACTACGCTTTTGGCTACTTTGCGTACCATTGCCAGCATTTGGAAAGTAGATCGCCAGAACAAAAACGTTTTCGAAATTGCCGAAGAAGCCGGTGCACTTTACGATAAATTTGTGGGCTTTTTGGCCGACATGGAAAAAATAGGCAAACATTTAGACCTTACCCAGAAAGCCCATGAAGATGCTTTTAAAAAACTGCAATATGGCAGTGGAAACCTGATTGGAAAAGCCGAAAAAATCAAAAAATTGGGTGCCAAAACCAAATCGAGCAAACAAATCAATTCCAAATTTTTAGGCAATGATCCTATAGAAGAAGACTAAACTATTTGGTCTTTTTTGGAAATAAAACTTGTAAACCATTGTAAACTGCATGATGCAGAATGGTTAAATGATCTTCCTTTTCAAAGTATTCAAACTTTGATTGAATCACTTTTGATTCCTGAAGCAATTTTCCAAACTTTTCGGCCTCGGCTACCATTTGTTTATGCTCGTTGCCTACAGCCAAATAAACCTGTTTGCGATTAACCTGTTTAGCCAATAAGCCAGATGCCTGGTTTAACAACGATTCGTTATCCCACCACAAACTCGGACTCACAATGAGGTAATTGTCGAATAAATCCGGTTTTTTCAAGAAAATTTCGGTAGCCAATAAGCCACCCAGCGATTGGCCAACAATGGTTTTGTTACCCACGTGGTATTTTTTTTCGATAAAAGGTTGCAGCTCCTTCGCTAAAAAATCGATAAACTTAGCCGAACTACCTGTAGTAGGAAAATCTTTTTTGTCTTCGCTTACCGTGGTAGGAAAAGTAAAATCCCTTTTTCTGTCTACATTGGCAATACCCACTACAATAGCTTTAGGTATAAATTCGATCATGCCTAGAAACTGAACTACACCAACTGTATGAATAAAATCTTCGTTAGCCGAACCATCTAAAAGATAGATTACAGGATATTTTTCTGTCGATTTTTCGCGGTAACCCTCAGGCAAATAAATATTCAAGGTTCTTTCCTCCTTGAGTAAAGTAGATTTGATTTTTTCAACTTTACCTAACACAAAGGGCTGTTGAGCCCAAGCAAAACTTACAGTTAACAGTAAGCAACTAATGATGATTAACTTTTTCAATGATTTAGATTTACCTTTTTAATTTTCAAATAGTTATTTCCACTTTATGCCCATCAAAGATAAAATCCAAGTAATTAACCTGATCAAGGCTATGTAAATCAATAAAAAAATAATAAAAACAATATAGCCAGATACCTGGGCTCTCATAAACCCAAAATCTTCATTTCTTATAATTACCCAATAAAACAGGATTGCTATGGGCACCAGAAAAATAATACTGATTATTATCAACCGACCTGAAACAGTAGGTTTACTTTTTTCTTTTTTCACGATTTTTAAATTTCTACAAAGTCTTGCCTACATTTTCTTTCATCCAAGCCATAAAAGGCCGGTTAAAATGAAAATCATCTCTCAAATGCAATTTGAAAAACCTATGCACGTTTTATAGTTTCTGTCAATTTTTGTAGACAGTTCTAAATGTGCACTATACCAAGTTAATCTCGCATTACAATTTTTTTACCAATGCTTTTTTCCAAAATATAACTGCTAAAACAATAAACAGAATAGTCATTGTTAATGCCATTGGCAAAAGACCTGATCTATTACTAGCAATATCAGCAGCAGAAGATGTTGCTATTCTAAACGTTTCTTTCACTGAACCAAAAGCAAATAAGCTAAACAAAATAGCCAGTGCTTTATACATAAATTTTATTTCTTAAAAGCATTCCAGCCTTGGGCTTTCAGTTCGTGTACCACATCCGATTTTGAAATCATCCTACAACCCGAATTTTTATCGGTAATATGTCCGATGATACTGATGTCTACATCGTTTTTAAGCTTTTCGTAATCAGCTTGTTTAATGGTGAATAACAACTCGTAGTCTTCGCCACCATTTAAGGCACAAACGGTTGGATCTAAGCCCAATTCGCGAGCGGTTTCGTAAGTTACCGGATCAATAGGCAGTTTGTCTTCATAAATAGTACAGCCTTTATCAGATTGGGTACAGATATGCAGAATTTCCGAGGCCAAGCCATCAGACACATCAATCATTGAAGTCGGTTTTATTTTCAGCTGTGCCAACAAATCAACCACATCTCTTCTGCCTTCTGGTTTCAATTGGCGTTCAATGATGTAATCCTTGCCTTCCAAATCTGGCTGTATCTGCGGATTTTCCAAAAAGATAAGTTTTTCCCGCTCCAAAATCTGCAAACCAACATAGGCACCGCCTAAATCGCCCGATACACATAGCAAATCGCCTTCCTGTGCACCGTTTCTATAGCAGATGTCTTCTTTTTTAGCATGCCCGATACTGGTAATGCTGATCACCAATCCTTGCTTGCTCGAAGAAGTATCGCCACCAATCAAATCGATGTTGAATTTATTGCAGGCCAGTTCAATGCCTTTGTAAATATCTTCTACCGCTTCTAACGGAAATTTGCTAGAAATACCGATAGAAACCGTAATCTGAGTTGCTACACCATTCATGGCATAAATATCGCTCAGGTTTACCTGTACAGCTTTGTAACCCAAATGAATGAGTGGCACATAGGCCAGGTCAAAATGGATTCCTTCCAACAACAAATCGGTAGAAACCAACACCTGCTGTTCGCTAAAATCGAGCACAGCGGCATCGTCGCCAACACCTTTAATGCTGCTTTCATGTTGTATCTTAAAATTTTGAGTCAGGTGTTTAATCAGTCCAAATTCGCCAAGTTCAGCGATATCGGTACGTTCTTTATTTTCAAACATAATTTTTTCTTTCTTAACGGTTCTACACCCTTACAATCCCAGCTTAGCTGAAATTTCCAACATCCTTTCAATCGGTTTACGGGCCTCCACGATAATATCAGCCGGAACATTTACTTCCGGCAAGCCGTTTTTAATACACAAATACAGTTTTTCGAGCGTATTTCTTTTCATGTACGCACAGTCGTTGCAGGCACAGGTATTGTTGGGCGGCGCCGGAATAAAAGTCTTATCCGGACAGGCTTTTTCCATTTGATGGATAATACCGCTTTCTGTAGCTACGATAAACTCTTTGGCATCGCTGTTAATGGCATATTTAAGCAATCCAGTAGTCGATCCGATATAATCGGCCATGGCCAAAACGGCTTCTTCACACTCAGGATGGGCAATAAATTGCGCGTTAGGATGGCGTTCTTTCAGTTTGGTAATTTTTTCCCTCGAGAAAATTTCGTGTACCATACAGGCTCCGTTCCACAATACCAGATCGCGACCTGTTTTTTTGGCTACCCAGGCACCCAGGTTTTTATCCGGACCAAAAATAATCTTCTGGTCTTTAGGCAGGCTTTCCACAATCTGTACCGCATTGGTCGATGTACAAACAATATCGCTCAACGCCTTCAATTCTGCCGTACAGTTTACGTAGGTAATCACGATATGATCAGGATATTTTTCCTTGAATTTTTTAAACAGGTGCGGTGGACAGCTGTCGGCCAAAGAACAACCTGCCTTTAAATCGGGCAATAAAACCTTTTTGTTGGGCGATAGGATCTTGGCGGTTTCGGCCATAAAATGAACCCCTGCAAATACAATCACATCGGCTTCGGTTTTGGCGGCTTCCTGCGACAAGCCCAAGCTATCGCCAATATAGTCGGCAATATCCTGTATATCAGGTTCTTGGTAATAATGTGCCAATATAATGGCGTTCTTTTCCTTTTTCAGTTTCTCAATCTCGTCGAAAAGATCGAGCGTTGGATCTATTTCTTCTTCTACAAAGCCCTTGATGCTCAGTTCTTCTGTAATATCCATCATTGTGTTTTTTAATTTTGAATGATTGAATTTTGAATGATCGAATGGTTTTGCCAATGAAAGCCATTCCTTCAAAATTTATAATTCCTTCATTTAATCATTCCGTCCTTCTATCATTTAAGTTCAAAGATACGCAGCTTTCAACGCATCAATCAATCATAATTACTTTTTATAAAAAGATTCTTGTTATTTATTAGCATGTTGGTATTGTGAAGAAATTCTGCTAAAATCTTATCGGAAATAACTTATCACATACTTACCAACATTTATCCTGCTTTTTTATTTTAATTAGGGCTTGATTTTCAGTGCGGTATTTTTAGACCTATAAATTTATCAATATTAAAATGTGTATTCTTAACAGGTGTGTAAAAAGTTAATAAACTGTATAAAGCTGCTCAAAAATTATGCAAAAGATTGTGTCAAATTGCGATTTTGGCTTAGCTTTAAACATTCAAATAATTTTGTTGGTTTTATTTAGACAGGCTACCAACATTAATGTTGAAATTGTTAACAATTGCTTGAATAAAGTTAATTTAATGAAGAAAGTAGATTTTTTGGTGATAGGATCGGGCATAGCCGGATTGAGTTTCGCCCTAAAGGCGGCGCAGTATGGAAAAGTACTGATCGTAACCAAATCAAACGAAGACGAATCGAATACCAAGTATGCACAAGGTGGTGTAGCCGTGGTAGTTGACGAGTCTGATTCGTTCGAAAAACATATAGAAGATACCCTCATTGCGGGCGATGGATTGTGTGATGAAAAGATTGTGGAAATTGTAGTCAAAGAAGGTCCGCAACGCATCCAAGAGATTATAGATTACGGAATTAACTTTGATAAGAACACTTCTGGCTTCTTCGATCTGGCCAAGGAGGGCGGCCATTCAGAACATCGTGTTTTGCACTATAAAGACATTACCGGTTATGAAATTGAGAGTGTTCTATTGAAGCAGATCCATGAGAATAAGAACATCGAGATATTAACACATTACTTCTGTTTAGAGTTGATTACCCAACATCACCTGGGTGTACATGTGGATAAGAGCAGTGAAGATATTAACTGTTACGGCATATATGCCTTTAATACAGAGCTTAACGATGTGGAAAAGATATTGGCAAGTGTTACCGTAATGGCGTCGGGAGGTGCAGGCCATGTGTATTCGACTACTACCAACCCAGTTATTGCCACAGGCGATGGCATGGCCATGGTTTATCGTGCCAAAGGCAAGATCAGAAACATGGAATTTATACAGTTCCATCCTACTGCCTTGTATAATCCTGGCGAATATCCTTCCTTTCTGATTTCTGAAGCAGTTCGAGGTTTTGGTGGCGTGTTGAGAAGAAGAAATGGCGAAGAATTTATGTACGAATATGATAAACGTGGTTCATTAGCATCGCGTGATATCGTAGCGCGTGCCATAGATGCCGAAATGAAAAAATCGGGCGATGATTTTGTATACCTCGATATTACCATGAGGAAAAAGGCAGATATTTTGACCCATTTTCCTAACATTTACGCCAAATGCCTGTCTATTGGTATCGACATGACCAAAGATTTTATTCCGGTTACGCCAGCAGCGCATTACATGTGTGGCGGTATTATGGTTGATGAATATGGAAAATCATCCATCAATAACCTTTATGCTTGTGGAGAAGTGTCGTCTACCGGATTGCATGGGGCTAACAGATTGGCCTCCAATTCTTTGCTAGAAGCTACGGTTTTTGCCCATCGTATTTTTGTATCGGCTATTGAAAGCTATAAAAAGAATGTTATTCCAGAAAATATTCCTGATTGGGATGCACATGGTGTTACACAATCGAACGAGGATATTTTGGTAACCCACAACCTGCGCGAAACCCAAAAAATCATGAGCGATTATGTAGGTATTGTACGGTCAGATTTTAGATTAGACCGAGCCATGCGTCGTTTGTATCTTTTATTCGAAGAAACAGAGGAGTTTTATAAGGCTAATAAGGTATCGGTTAAGCTGTGCGAATTGCGTAATGTGATACAGGTGGCTTATATGATCATCAAATCGGCCAAAGCCCGCAAAGAAAGTCGCGGTTTACATTATACAACCGATTATCCACACCATGCCGATCAATTGGTTGATACGATTATTTAGTTTGCAGTTAACAATTTTCAGTTCATAGCTTTTGGTTTTCCTAACAATTTAGCAATAAAGCAATTAGTTATCACATCTCAAATCCAACAACAAAATGCCAGTTATTTTACCCGTTAAAGATATCCACCCGAAGTGGGGCGAAAACAGTTTTATTGCACCTAATGCCACTATAGTTGGCGATGTAACCATGGGCAATAACTGCTCGGTTTGGTTCAATGCGGTAATTAGGGGAGATGTGAATACCATTACCATTGGCAATGATACCAACATACAGGATGGAGCTGTTATCCATGCTACCTATTTAAAAGCAAGTACACACATTGGCAATAGGGTTTCTGTGGGCCACAATGCCATTGTACATGGCTGTGAGGTTAAAGACCACGTGCTGATTGGCATGGGTGCTATTGTAATGGATCATGCAGTGGTTGAAGAATTCTGCATTATTGCAGCAGGAGCAGTCGTTTTGGAAAATACCATCTGCGAGAGCGGATTTTTGTATGCCGGTATGCCTGCCAAAAAAATAAAGCCTCTTACCGATGAGCAAAAGGCTTTATTAAAGAAATTACCAGATAATTATATTATGTATTCCGACTGGTTCAGGTAAACCGCTTTATTCTTTCGGAATGGTAAGTACTTCGTTTCTATCAAAATTGGCTCTGATAGATAGTTCTTTTGGACCATACCAAATTTTTTCTGGCTGTAATCCTTTAGCTACATCGCCGGTATCCCAAATTCCATTTTTATTGGTATCATAAACAATCCTTGCATAATAAATCCCTTGTCGATACTTACTAAAGATCACAGACTTGTTTTTATTGATACTTTCGCTATAAATAACTTGGTCTTTTTTCTCGTTAACCAGCTGTAAGATATAGTTTTTAGCAGTATCCGGAACCTCAACTTTTAAGGTTAGGGTGCCATAATCATCCGAGCTGCCAAGCTTAAAGGTCTTTCTTATTTCCTTGTTTTTGGTATTGAAAATACCCGTAATGGCACCTTCGGCTAGTACCAATATGTATTCTTCCTTCTTCTGCCATTTATAGGCCACATTATAGCTTAAAATATTCGTGCTGTCTTTGGTTAGGGTAAATCCTTTGCGTGGAATAGAATCCTCCAATAAAGTTACCTTACTCATATCAATATTCTCTATAGGAAGATTAAAATGAAGCTGAAAAGGCTTATAAGGATTGAGCGAATTGGATTCCAAGTTGTCTGTAGCCTGTATATTACGAGTATAGGTATCTCTTTTTCCACGAGTAAATCTTTCGGTTTCCAATAATTTTCCTTCGTCTTTAATGGCAATCTTTACCGAATCGAAACCCATATCGGTAAGCCAAACTTTAACCGAATCATTGGTTTTGTTAAACTGTACCTTCTTATTGAGGTCTATATTAGCAGGCTCGGTTACGGTAAGCTGAGGCTTTTTCAATTGCTGATTAAAAACCATGCTAATGCTGCCATCGTTGTTTAGCTTTTTATCTAACACCCTAAAATTAACGGCTAGTTCCTTAAATATCTGCAGGTTAACACTATCTAAATTGCTTTTATCCAATACCAATGGAGTTTTGATAAAACCGATTTCGTCGTTAAGTTGCTGATAGATCCTGTCGCCACTTTTTTCCTTTAAGGCATAGATTTTATACGATCCTTTTTTAAGGTTGTTTAGTTTATAGTTGCCGCTGCTATCGGTGGTGGTAAAAATAGAGGGCTTCTTTTTGCCAAATAAACTATCGCGTTCTAAAGGAAAAATAAAAACGGTAGCATCTATTTCGGGCGCACCGGTAAGCGAATTTCTTACCTTGCCGCTAATACTCAACGAATCGAGGGTAGGGCCGGTAGAGAGTACGTAAGTAAAATTCTTCAGGATGTTTCCTTCGTTTACATCGGTAATCGCCTTGCCAAAATTCAAGGTATAAGTTGTGTTTTTTTCCAAACTGTCTTGAAGCGTAATTTCCAGGTGCTTAAGCTTGGCTTTGAGTACCGGCGGCTTTTCCTGCTCGGGCGAAATTGAAAATTCCTTAAACTCGTTGTTGAGTTTGATGTATTCGTCAAATTCTATGACAATTTTCTTGGCGTTGAAATTGGTGGTCAGATTTTTTGGTTCCATTTTCAAAACCTTAGGCGGAGTCTTGTCTCTGGGTCCGCCTTCGGGAGTTCTCATGGTGGCACAGCCCAAAATAAGGGAAGTCAGGAAAACCCCTAGGTATAAAATCTGATTTTTTGAGTACTTCGCGTTTTTCGGCATTTATAGGGCTTCTGTTGATTTTTACCTCATTTTGGAACGATTACATTAAAAATATTTAAAAATCGCTTATATCGCTTTTAATGAAGTCTATAATTTTATTATTAAATGGTTGATTATCAATCAATTTACGATTATTTGGAAATATGTACCATTAAAACCGAAATATCTGAAGGAGAAACGCCAGAAATGCGAGAAGCTTGCCCCAAAGTACGAGGTTTAATTTTCAACAATTTTTCACGCGCCTCTTTGGATAGCGAAACCAGTTGGTTGTAATCGAAATCCGGATTGATGGATTTGTCTTCCATCTTCTGCATTTTGTTGACAATCTCGTTTTCCTTTTCAAAGTAGCTTTCGTACTTGATTTTGATTTCTGCCTGTTCAACCGTTTCCTGATCAAAGGTATTTAAAAGTTGGTCAAACGAAGAACTTACTTTTCTGATGTCTTCGATACCAACCTGGGGCCTGCTCAATACGCTAAACAGTTTTACATTTTGATTGAGTGGGGCAGTACCCAAACTTTCGAGCAGGCTATTGGCTTCGCTCATTTGCACACCTTGTTCTTTGGTAAAGGCAACGATGGCATCAGAGTTGGCTATCTTTTGGTTAACGATGGCCAGGCGTTCATCGCTGATAAGACCCAATTTATGGGCAATAGGAGAGAGCCTGATATCGGCATTGTCCTGTCTCAATAACAAGCGGTGTTCGGCCCTCGAAGTAAACATCCGATAAGGTTCTTCCGTACCTTTGGTTACCAAATCGTCGATCAAAACACCGATATAAGACTCAGAACGCTTCATAATGAGCTCGTGGGCGTCATTTACTTTCTGATGGGCGTTGATTCCAGCGATAAACCCTTGACTAGCAGCCTCTTCATAGCCTGTAGTTCCATTAATTTGACCAGCAAAGAACAAATTGCTGATCAGCTTGGTTTCGAGGGTTAAAGAGAGCTGGGTAGGCGGAAAATAATCGTATTCGATGGCATAACCCGGCCTAAACATCTTGGCATTTTCGAAGCCAGGAATTTGGGTTAGGGCTTTGTATTGTACATCTTCGGGTAGGGAAGTTGAGAAACCATTGACATAGATTTCGCAGGTATTCCATCCCTCTGGCTCTACAAAAATCTGGTGTCTTTCGCGTTCGGCAAAACGGTTGATTTTGTCTTCAATAGATGGACAATAACGCGGACCTAAACCCTTAATGCGACCGGTAAACATCGGCGATTTTTCGAAACCTTCTTTCAGGGTTTCGTGTACATTTTCGTTGGTATAAGTAATCCAGCAGCAACGTTGGTCTTTAGGCAAGGTTACGTTGGTATAGGAAAAACGACCTGGATTTTCATCGCCCCATTGTTCTTCCATGCGGGTATAATCGAGCGATCTTCCATCAATGCGCGGGGGAGTTCCGGTTTTCATGCGGCCTGCTTCAAAACCCAATTCGGTTAATTGTTCGGTTAAACCGGTCGCGGCTTTTTCGCCCGTACGGCCTCCTCCAAATTTCTTTTCGCCAACATGGATAATTCCATTCAAGAAGGTACCATTGGTCAGTACCACAGCCTTGCCATAAATCTCTACGCCGAGCGCAGTTTTCACGCCAACAACGGTATTGTTTTTAATCAATAAGCTACCCACCATTTCTTGCCAAAAATCTACATTTGGTGTTCTTTCTAAAGCTAAACGCCATTCTTCGGCAAAGCGTTTCCTATCGTTTTGGGTTCTTGGGCTCCACATGGCAGGCCCTTTCGACTTGTTGAGCATGCGGAACTGTAGGGTGGTTTTATCGGCAATAATACCCGAATAGCCACCCATGGCATCAATTTCTCTAACAATCTGTCCTTTGGCTACACCGCCCATAGCAGGGTTGCAACTCATCTGTGCGATGGTCTCCATGTTCATGGTAATCAGCAACACCGACGAGCCTAGGTTTGCAGCGGCAGCAGCGGCTTCGCAACCGGCATGGCCAGCCCCTACAACAATAACATCGTATTCTTTAAACATCTATTTATTTTTGTGTTTCACGTGAAACAGTACAAAATTAATCAAAAATCAAGCAGAAAAATTCTTTGTTTCACGTGGAACTTTTCTTTTTTACAAATAATTTAAAAAGTCCATAGAGCGCGACAGCGCTCCAAACGCTTTCTAAAATAACAAAAGGCATAAAGGAAATCAGCCAAGAAGCATATCCTGCAATGCCTGCACCCAATAGATTTAATATTCCATAGCTCCAGCTTTCTGCTTTAATTAGTTTCAGACTTTGCAAAAAGAAAGCAATCAATAAAATACTCACGCCAATGGTGGCAATTAAATCTGATGTTTTCATGCTTAGTTTGTTTTTTCAGAAAGCTCAATCCAGCGTTCCATCAAGGGGTTTAGTTCTTCGTTTAGTTTTTCTATAGTTTGAGAAACTTCCTGGATTTTTAAATAATCGGCACTGTCTATTTCGTCGAGTGTTTTGGTTAATTCAGCAATCTTGCTTTCCTTCGTTGCCATGGCCTGCTCAACATCTTCCAGTTCTTTTTGCTCTTTGAAGCTTAGTTTTTTAACCGCGACTGCAACAGGAGCGGGAGCGCTTTCTTGTTTTGCTTTTTTAGGCGCAGCGTCTTTGGCGGTTTCTAAGCTCAAACGATGTTCAGAATAATTTCCGTTGTAAATGGTTACTTCGCCATCGCCTTCCATAATAAACAATTGTTCGCTCATTTTGTCGAGCAGGTACCTGTCGTGCGAAACCAAAATCAATACGCCTGGAAAGTTTTCTAGGAACTCTTCGAGTACGTTCAACGTATCAATATCAAGGTCGTTGGTCGGCTCATCCAAAATCAGAAAGTTCGGATTTTGCATCAAAACCTTCATCAAATGTAAACGCTTTTTCTCGCCACCACTTAATTTTTCGACCAAGCCATGTTGTTTTTTGGGCGGAAATAAAAATAGGGTAGGTAGGGCAGATGCCGAAATGGTTTGTCCATCGGCCATCTTGATGTATTCTGCATCCGATTTTACAATATCAATGACACGTTCTTTTTCATTGAAAGCCAAACCGCCTTGTTTGTAATAACCGTAAACCGTGGTTTCGCCAACATCTACTTTTCCTTTTTCGGGCTGAAGGTGATTGGTAATGATATTGAGCAAGGTAGATTTTCCCGTTCCGTTCTTGCCCGCCAAACCAATTCGATCACCCTTTTTAAACGTGTAAGAAAAATCGTTGATGATTTTCTTGTCGCCAAAAGATTGGGCAATATGTTCCAGTTCTAGAATTTTGCTTCCCTGTCTCGACATTTTTACGTTCAGAGTTACCTGTTTGTTGTCTGAACGCTGTTTGGTTTTTTCTTCCAGGTCGTAAAAAGCATCAATCCTTGAACGCGATTTGGTGGTACGAGCGGCTGGCATCCGACGCATCCATTCGAGCTCTTTCTTCAATAGGTTTTTATTCTTTTGAAAAGTACTTTCGTCAGCAGCTTCTCTTTCCGCTTTCTTTTCTAAAAAATAAGCATAATTGCCATTGTAGTTGAATATTTTTCCTCTGTCGAGCTCTACAATGGTATTACAAACATTGTCCAAAAAGTAACGATCGTGCGTAACCAACAAGATGGTTTTGCTTCCGGTAGTCAGTAATTTTTCCAACCATTCGATGGTGTCGATGTCCAAATGGTTGGTTGGCTCATCTAAAACATAGATTTCTGGATCTTCGATGAGCAATTTGGCCAAGGCCAGGCGCTTTTTCTGTCCGCCAGACAAAGTATTTATTTTTTGTTGCAGGTGGTTGATGCCCATTCTGCTTAAAATAGTCTTGATTTGATGTTCGTATTCCCAGGCATTATGCTCGCTTAATTCACCATATAAGTGATTGAGCTTTTCTTCATTAGGATGTTCTTGCTCAATTAATTCTTCATATTCTCTGATGAGCTGCTGTTGCTTGTTATCCATAGAGAAAATGAAGTCGCTAATCGAATAGCCTTCCGGAAAAACGGGTTCTTGATCGAGGAAACCGATCTTCACGGATTTGTTCTTTACGATTTTTCCTTCCAGGGGTTCGAAGCGTTCGGCCAACAGTTTAAGGAGCGTACTTTTGCCGGCACCGTTAATGCCAACCAACGCTACGCGCTGACCCGCATTGATGCCCAGGGTAAGATTTTTAAAAAGCCATTCTTGGTGATAGCCATGGCCAAGGCCTTCGGCTGCGATTAGTGTACTCAAAGTCTTTTGTAACGGGTTATCGGATTAAAAATTGCTGCAAAAGTAATCAATAAAATCGGCCTATGGCGCTGATAATGATTGTTATGGACAAATAGGAGGGATGAGTGACAAAATCAATAGTCTTTAGAAGCCTAATTGTACTAAAATTGTAATGGCGAGAACAAAAATTTGATTTTACGCAGAATCCGCCTTCCGAATAAGGCAAAAACAGACAAAATCGTCTGTTTTTTAGAATCATAATATCCTTCCAAAACGCATGTTCATCCATCGCTGGCTATCGTTCGTCCTGCGAAAGGCACTGTTGGGCAAAAAATTTTTTTATTCGAAAAAGGGGTGCTAACTTGGCCGAAACATTTAGTTAACCTTTTCATCTTAATTATGAAAAACCTCTCTGCAACAAGAAGGGCAATTTTGCTATGCCTCGTTGTGCTAGGCGTTTTGCCAGTGCTCAAGGCCCAGAAAACTTCCGAAAACCCAATGAACTACCTGCGCACCGACCTGGTCAGCCCGTCGGCCACGGCCGCGACCCTTGGACGCTATGGCGATGCCTCGGTCAACCAGTCGAGCGGGGCGCCGAACCTCTCCATCCCGATATTCACCGTTACGGGGCACGACCTGAGCGTGCCCATCGTGCTGAGCTACAGCTACGACGGCTTCAAGCCCGCCCAGCCCAACGGCTGGACCGGAATGGGCTGGAACCTGCAGGCCGGCGGGGTTATTACCCGCCAGATCAGGGGAAGGGTGGACGATATTGTTGATACGGAAAACCAACGGTTCGGAAGTAGCTTTGTGCAGAGCAATATCGTCGCTGCGGGTGGTTATGAATCCACCGATATGCAGAACTTCCTGAAAGGCGTTATGGAGGGCGGCTACGACGGCGAGGCCGATATCTTCAGCTTCAACTTCGGGGGCTATTCGGGCAAATTCACGCTGGTGAACGGCGTGTTTACCCTGTTTCCCTACTCGAAACTGAAGATCAGCGGTTCTGCGGCCGGTTTTACCATCACCACGGAAGACGGTACCAAATATGGTTTCGGCGATGTGGAACATACAAGCCCGAAGTCTACCTACAGCGGCCCAGGCAGTTACAATATCCCATACCATGTGTCGGCCTGGTACCTCACCTCTATTACCAACGCGGCCAATACCGAGGCCATCCGGCTCCTCTATACGACCGACACTTCCTACCCGCAACTGGGGACCAACAGCCAGACCTACAAACTGGTAGAAGACGTGTCCAGCGGAGGTTCCTCGCAGCTCTATGCACCCTACTTCGGATTCTCCTCATATATAGACCCAGTGAGGCTGACGACGATCATTTCCGAGAGGCAGACGGTAGATTTTTCGGGGGGCGCTTCCCGCAAGGACATCCTGACCGGCCCACCGGTCCTTGGCAGCATTACGGTTACCGACAATAATTCGGGAGAGATCATCAAGAACTTCAGGTTTAAGTATGGCTATTTCGGAACCGGTACCTATCTGGAAAAGTACCTCAAGCTGAAGAGCCTGGAAGAACTGCCGGGCTGGAAGGAGGGAGAAGTGCTCGACACCACCAAGAAACAGGTCCATACCTTCGACTACATAGCGGAGACGGGCTCCTATCCCAACAGGACGGAGGCCTTCGTAGACCATTACGGCTATTACAAAGGGGGCTCGTTCGGCAACATCATGATCCCCGACTATATCTATCCCGGCGGGCCCAACCGCGACCCGAGCCCGCTTACGGCGCAGTTCGGGGCGCTCAAGAAAATCACCTATCCCACCGGTGGCAGCACGACCTTCGACTACGAGGGCAACGTTGGCTTCAACGGCAAGGATTACGTCAAGATCCCGAGCAACCTTACCAGCTACGTCTACAGGCCATCTGGCGCCCCGCCGCTGGACCACTTCGAATCCGACTTCGAGAGCGGGAAGTTCACGATCAACTATGGCCAGCGAGTGGGCATCAACCTGGTCCGCTATCCCAAGTCGCTGACGGGCGACGGCAACATAAAGGGCTCTTTTGACGCCAGGCTGTACAGAGAGGTCGAAGATGGGATATACGCTTTCATAGACACATGGAAG
>NZ_JAZDQT010000005.1:0-3508 GCF_036324255.1 Pedobacter albus
TAAACGACAAAAGGCCATCTGCAATGCAGACGGCCTCTGTTTTAAAATTTGGCGCCGACCTACTCTCCCACGTGTTACCGCAGTACCATCGGCTCAGGCGGGCTTAACTTCTCTGTTCGGAATGGGAAGAGGTGGACACCGCCGATATAGGCACCTGAATATCTTTGATAAGGTGGAGGGATGGAGGGAAACGGTGATGGAAGAAAGCCTTCCGCCCTTTCGCCTTCGGCCTTCCGGCCTTAATGACATATTATTGAAAGAAGTTAGTTCAGAAGAGCACCCAGCGTCTCTGCTCTTGAAAGCCTCGGACTATTAGTACTACTCGACTGTGGTGTCGCCACCTTTACATCTGTAGCCTATCAACGTAGTAGTCTCCTACGGTCCTGTATGGAACCCTCATCTCGTGGCTAGTTTCGCACTTAGATGCTTTCAGCGCTTATCTATTCCCAGCGTAGCTACTCTGCAATGCCCCTGGCGGAACAACAGATTCACTAGAGGCTGGTCCAACCCGGTCCTCTCGTACTAAGGTCAGCCCCACTCAAGATTCCTACGCCCACAACAGATAGGGACCGAACTGTCTCGCGACGTTCTGAACCCAGCTCGCGTGCCACTTTAATCGGCGAACAGCCGAACCCTTGGGACCTTCTCCAGCCCCAGGATGTGACGAGCCGACATCGAGGTGCCAAACCTCCCCGTCGATATGAGCTCTTGGGGGAGATCAGCCTGTTATCCCCAGCGTACCTTTTATCCTTTGAGCGATGGCCCTTCCATGCAGAACCACCGGATCACTATATCCGTCTTTCGACCCTGATCGGCCTGTTTGCCTCACAGTCAAGCAAGCTTATGCTATTGCACTCCCCGTACGGTTACCAAGCGTACTGAGCTTACCTTTGAAAGCCTCCGTTACCTTTTTGGAGGCGACCACCCCAGTCAAACTACCCGTCAAACAATGTCCCCCGCTGTGCGGGGTTAGACACCGAATACAGAAAGGGTGGTATTTCAACGTTGGCTCCACGAACGCTGGCGCGCCCGCTTCAAAGCCTCCCACCTATCCTACACATCCTGTACCCAATGTCAATGTTAAACTGTAGTGAAGGTGCATGGGGTCTTTCCGTCCCGTTGCGGGTACCCGGCGTCTTCACCGGGACCACAATTTCACCGAGCTCATGGCTGAGACAGCGCCCAGATCGTTACACCATTCGTGCAGGTCGGAACTTACCCGACAAGGAATTTCGCTACCTTAGGACCGTTATAGTTACGGCCGCCGTTTACTGGGGCTTCGATTCAATGCTTCGCCTTGCGACTGACATCCCCTCTTAACCTTCCAGCACCGGGCAGGTGTCAGGCCTTATACCTCATCTTTCGATTTTGCAAAGCCATGTGTTTTTGTTAAACAGTCGCCTGGGCCTTTTCACTGCGGCTGGCATTGCTGCCAGCGCCCCTTCTCCCGAAGTTACAGGGCCATTTTGCCGAGTTCCTTAGCCATGATTCACTCGAGCACCTTAGAATCCTCTTCCCGGATACCTGTGTCGGTTTGCGGTACGGGTCTTTATAGACTGGAGCTTAGCGGTTTTTCTTGGAAGTCTGATTACCTGCGCTATCGCATCCCCCGAAGGTTCTGCGTACTATCAGCGTTCAGCAGGAGTTCCGGATTTGCCTGGAATTCCTATACCTACAGCCTTCAACGGACTATTCCGTCAGTCCGCGGCAGTGTCACTACTCCGTCCCCACATCGCATCTACAAAGAGTACGGTAATATTAAACCGTTGTCCATCGGCTTCCCCCTTCGGGTACGCCTTAGGCCCCGACTAACCCTGATCCGATTAGCGTTGATCAGGAAACCTTATCCTTTCGGTGGGCGGGTTTCTCTCCCGCCTTATCGTTACTTATGCCTACATTTGCTTTTCCAGAAGCTCCACCACCGCTGACGCGTATGGCTTCGCAGCCGCTGGAATGCTCCCCTACCGATATATTTCAATCCCATAGCTTCGGTGTGCAGTTTGATGCCCGTTTATTATCCATGCACGATCGCTCGACTAGTGAGCTGTTACGCACTCTTTAAATGAATGGCTGCTTCCAAGCCAACATCCTAGCTGTCTGTGCAATCGCACCTCGTTAGTTCAACTTAACTGCAACTTGGGGACCTTAGCTGATGGTCTGGGTTCTTTCCCTCTCGGCGCGTGACCTTAGCACCCCGCGCCTCACTGCCGTGTATATTAGATAGCATTCGGAGTTTGTCTGGATTTGGTAGGATTTGACTCCCCCGCACCCAATCAGTAGCTCTACCTCTATCTAACTCTGCCACGACGCTGTTCCTAAAAACATTTCGGGGAGTACGAGCTATTTCCCAGTTTGATTAGCCTTTCACCCCTACCCACAGATCATCCGGAAGCTTTTCAACGCTTATCGGTTCGGTCCTCCAGTACGTGTTACCGCACCTTCAACCTGTCCATGGGTAGATCACAAGGTTTCGCGTCTACCTCCACTGACTGTGCGCCCTGTTCAGACTCGCTTTCGCTTCGGATCCGTGCCATAAGCACTTAACCTTGCCAGTGAAGAGTAACTCGTAGGCTCATTATGCAAAAGGCACGCCGTCACAGAACTCGTCTGCTCCGACCGCTTGTAGGTATACGGTTTCAGGTTCTATTTCACTCCCCTGTTCGGGGTTCTTTTCACCTTTCCCTCACGGTACTGGTTCACTATCGGTCTCTCAGGAGTATTTAGCCTTACCGGATGGTGCCGGCTGGTTCCCACAAGGCGTCTCCGACCTCGCGGTACTCAGGATACTGCTAGGCCAACATCGCTTTCCTGTACAGGGCTATCACCTTGTATCGCCGGGCTTCCCATCCCGTTCCAGTTCACTTTATTGTACCACGTTGCAGTCCTACAACCCCACGCCCGCCGTAACGGGAATGGTTTGGGCTCTTTCCCTTTCGCTCGCCACTACTCAGGAAATCATTGTTATTTTCTTCTCCTCCGCCTACTTAGATGTTTCAGTTCGGCGGGTTTGCTCTTATCGTGCCATGCCTTCAGCATGGCGGGTTCCCCCATTCGGAAATCCCCGGATCAAGTCATATTTGCTGATCCCCAGGGCTTATCGCAGCTTATCACGTCCTTCATCGCCTCTGAGAGCCAAGGCATCCCCCGTATACCCTTTCTTACTTTCTTCCGCTATGCCGCCTTTTGCGCCGGCATGCGTGCTTTTGCGTGTTTCGGGCCGAAGCCGTCCGCACTGCTGTGTGCTCTTCTTGTTTTAACTTCTTCCAATATGTCAAAGAACTTTGTATCCCGGGGGCAGACGCCCCTATTCTAATCGGCCACATAGGGCCCGGTACCGGTGGAGAATAACGGAGTCGAACCGTTGACCTCCTGCGTGCAAGGCAGGCGCTCTAGCCAGCTGAGCTAATCCCCCAAAAAAACAACCCAGGCTCTGTAGTCCCGTCCAGATTTGAACTGGAGACCCCTACATTATCAGTGTAGTGCTCTAACCAGGCTGAGCTACGGGACT
>NZ_JAZDQT010000005.1:3608-5155 GCF_036324255.1 Pedobacter albus
CGAGTAGTCCAATCTACTCCAGAAAGGAGGTATTCCAGCCGCACCTTCCGGTACGGCTACCTTGTTACGACTTAGCCCCAGTTACCGGTTTTACCCTAGGACGCTCCTTGCGGCTACGTACTTTAGGTACCCCCAGCTTCCATGGCTTGACGGGCGGTGTGTACAAGGCCCGGGAACGTATTCACCGCGTCATTGCTGATACGCGATTACTAGCGAATCCAACTTCAAGAGGTCGAGTTGCAGACCTCTATCCGAACTGTGATCGGCTTTTTGAGATTGGCATTCCATTGCTGGATAGCTGCCCTCTGTACCGACCATTGTAGCACGTGTGTAGCCCCGGACGTAAGGGCCATGATGACTTGACGTCGTCCCCTCCTTCCTCTCTGTTTGCACAGGCAGTCTGTCTAGAGTCCCCACCATTACATGCTGGCAACTAGACATAGGGGTTGCGCTCGTTGCGGGACTTAACCCAACACCTCACGGCACGAGCTGACGACAGCCATGCAGCACCTAGTTTCGTGTGATTGCTCACTGTCCCATCTCTGGAACATTCACTAACTTTCAAGCCCGGGTAAGGTTCCTCGCGTATCATCGAATTAAACCACATGCTCCTCCGCTTGTGCGGGCCCCCGTCAATTCCTTTGAGTTTCACCCTTGCGGGCGTACTCCCCAGGTGGAACACTTAACGCTTTCGCTTAGCCGCTGACCGTGTATCGCCAACAGCGAGTGTTCATCGTTTAGGGCGTGGACTACCAGGGTATCTAATCCTGTTTGATCCCCACGCTTTCGTGCCTCAGCGTCAATACAACCATAGCAAGCTGCCTTCGCAATCGGTGTTCTGTGACATATCTATGCATTTCACCGCTACTTGTCACATTCCGCCTGCCTCTAGTTGATTCAAGCCCGTCAGTATCAAGGGCACTGCGATGGTTGAGCCACCGTCTTTCACCCCTGACTTAACAGGCCGCCTACGCACCCTTTAAACCCAATAAATCCGGATAACGCTCGGATCCTCCGTATTACCGCGGCTGCTGGCACGGAGTTAGCCGATCCTTATTCCTACCGTACATTCAGCTCCCTACACGTAGGGAGGTTTATTCCGGTATAAAAGCAGTTTACAACCCGGAGGGCCGTCTTCCTGCACGCGGCATGGCTGGTTCAGGCTTGCGCCCATTGACCAATATTCCTTACTGCTGCCTCCCGTAGGAGTCTGGTCCGTGTCTCAGTACCAGTGTGGGGGGCCATCCTCTCAGATCCCCTAGCCATCGTCGCCTTGGTGGGCCGTTACCCCGCCAACTAGCTAATGGCACGCATGCCCATCTTTTCCCCATAAATGTTTGGACATTGCTCCATGCGAAGCTGTGTCTTCATGCGGTATTAATCCGGATTTCTCCGGGCTATCCCCCTGGAAAAGGTAGGTTGCATACGCGTTACGCACCCGTGCGCCGGTCTCAATCAAAGCAAGCTCCGATCTACCCCTCGACTTGCATGTATTAGGCCTGCCGCTAGCGTTCATCCTGAGCCAGGATCAAACTCTCCATTGTAAA